>JANPPJ010000050.1:0-3214 GCA_031428455.1 Hyphomicrobiales bacterium
GCTGATCAGCACCAATCTCGCTTTCGCCGATTGGCCCCAGGTGTTCAACGACGCCAAGATGACGACCGCGATGCTCGACCGCCTCACGCATCATTGCGATATTATCGAGACCGGCAACACGAGCTGGCGCTTCAAGAACCGTACCTGAACCGGTCGTCGCCGCAATCCCGGAACCGACAGGCGGATTGAAAACGCCATCCTGAATAAGCCGCGTCTCTCATCCAGGATTCCCGCGCTCCAAGGGGGTCATTATTGGACGCGATAAGGGGTCGCGGCTGGATGCGATTTGACAAATACGGTACACCCGGCTCCGCGCCTCGACCTTCTCGGACATTACGTCCAGCCGGAGCCCCTTCTTCAGCGCCCCGGCGATCGCTCCGCCAACTGTTCGGCTCTACCACCTGAGCTCCGCGCTAAACTGCAGAAGCGCCCGTCCGGCGTGCGGCAACATGCGAAACATAGTACATCCCGCGAGCGCACGATGGCCATTCTGGAGGAATACATGTCGAAACCGCCTACCCGCAAACCATCAAGTGACCCCCATAAGGTTGCCGAGGCAGTTTTTAAGAAGCAAGCGCCGAAGGCCGAGGCACCGGCCATCACGCCCGGAGCCAGAGAGCTAGTGTCTCTGCGTATTGATCAGGATGTGCTCGCCCGCTTCCAGGCAGATGGTCCGGGCTGGCAGGATCGCATCAACGATGCTCTGCGTCGCGCGTCAGGACTGCAAGGCGAAGGCTCATCTGAATAGAGCGGAAATTCGAGACGCAGGCGCAGACCGAATTGAGCGCTCGGTCTTCGTACTTGCCTCATCGATATTACGAGGCAGAGCAACATTGCCACATCGTCCGCCGCATTGCTTTCAGCCTGAATACGACGCTGGGGCACATGTAAGCGATACGAACGTAGACTTCATTCGCTGATAGCCAGCTGCGCCCTTCGACCAGACCTGTTACCCTGCATCGATGTTCGGTTTGCTCAATCTCTTCGGCCGCTCGGCCGCCTTGAAGGCGGTTGATCGCGCGCTGCGCACGGCCGGGCTCCATCCGGCCCTCGTTCCGGAGTCTGTGAAGCTCACGATTTTGCGGCTCCACGGGACCGAAGCCGGACCGGAAACGCGGACCGGTCAAGACGCCTTCGACGAGGCGGCCCGGCTCTTCGCTTTCTGCATGCTCGGTCGCGACCAGTTCATCGACGCGAACAGCGTTTCAGCTGCCGACCGGGCCGAGGGACGGCTGGAGTGGGCAATTGTCGCCGGCGAATCGCTCGATGCGCAGCTCATCCTGCTGGCGCACCATTCCGGGCTGATCCACGGTGAAATCGCCGACCGGATCGACGTCGAAAAAAATTAGCGGCCCTGCGTCGGTCGTCACCGACTTTACCAGCCCAAAACGAAAAACCGCCGCCGGTCAGAGCGGCGGCCTTTGGAGGGCAGGTATTAGGCGGCTGGAAGCCTATACACCCTTCCGCGTCCCTCGACCTTCTCGGACATCACAACAAGACCGAGCTTCTTCTTCAACGCCCCAGCGATCGCTCCTCGGACAGTGTGGCTCTGCCAGCCCGTGGCGGCAGCGATCTCGGCGAGTGTGGCGCCTTCTGGCGTGCGCAGCATTTCGATGAGGGCCGCCTGTTTAGTGCCGCCTCGGGATTTGCGGGCGGAAGCCTCTGTGGCGGCTGCTGGCGGGCTTTCGAGATCAGGCGCAGCGTCGGTCGCCTCCGCAGGCTCATCGCCGCTGTGGGACGCCTGTGGGGCAATGTCGGCCTCAATGCCGAGCGCCGAGAGTCCCGCCGGCGTAATGGCGAGCGTGACGCCGTGACCATCGCCGGTCTCGCGCCACACAGGCTCGCCAATGCGGCGATCTGCGTCGACCTCTTCGAGCAGCCCTTTTTCGATCAGCGGATGGATGACCTTGTGCGCGGCGCCGCCTTTGAGATTGGGAGGCAGCGGCAACGCCAGCAGCGTCGAGCGCTGCGCGGCGGCGTTGAGGACGATGAGCTGCGTGTCAGTGAGTTTGGTCATGGTTGGCTCCTCTCAGGATCGCAGGATCGCGGCTGAGCCGTCCTGCTATGACCCTGAGCCCCGCATGCGGACGGGGCTGAGCCTCAAGCGAATGTTTGCACGCTACTCGGCGTGTTCGCCTTCGCGGAAGGCGCTATCGGTGATGCGCTTCAGGAGGCTGGCGTAGTGTTCGAGTTCCCCGACGTGACCCCAATACAGGCGCTCCGGATCGATGTTGAAATGATCCTCGCTGAGCGCGGTCAGGCGCTCGAGCATGGCGTCGATTTCGGCCTTCTTGGCGATGAAGGCGGCGACCGCCTTGCTGTTGTCTGTGGCCCTGCGCGCTGAAGTCTGCATGATCGCCTCCGTTCGTAGCAGCTGATACATGCGTAATCCGTCGCGATTATCAACGGCTAAAACGATTGTGTGATGGCGTGTTTGGTCGCAGGTCGTCGCAGGCGACAAGTGGGGAATTCGGAAGGTCTGTCATGCGCATCGAGATCAGGACAGACGCGATCTTCGCCCGCTTCGGCGCCGCGACGAAAGCCATCGATGATTGCGATCACGCATATCGTATGGGGCCGGGTCGAAGACCGTCGCTGCTGCTGTATCGTGTGGTGTGCGTCGATGAGGACACGACGTTGTGGTCGATGAGTGACATCGGCAATCTTCGCGCTGCGCTGAATGCGTTGGCGCGCGTGTTTCGGTGTTGACACGATTCAACTAGGGGCATAGAGTTCCGATATTCTAGTTTCAGAAATGCGCCCGCAGTTAACCACTGCGGGCGTTTTGATTCACCGCCTCGCAATCATGCGCGATATCAGGCGCCGGCGAGCAAGTCGCCTGCACGGTCACCGGCGCATCCAAAGGAAGTCAAGCGCAATCGCGCGGGTCCTTCCAGCGCCGTGAACCAATGAGGGGGGGCTGCCAGCGCGAGCCTTTCCTAGCGACAGAATAAAAATCGCATTTCGTTTCGTTTTGGTCGCGCGCTTGTGCGGCGATCTGCTCGCGAAAAAAACGCTGCACCGCAAAGACATCTTGCTCGCGTGGACGAGCTAACTGTTGGCTCATGTCCTCCCAAAAAAACGAAACGGCCACAGAGCCACCGTTGCCCGTAGAGGTCTCATGACAGAACAGCTGACATGGCCGGCAGACGCAGTCGAGCGGCGCTCTGTTGCAGCGCTCGTCCCGTATGCGCGCAACGCTCGCACGCACAGC
>JANPPJ010000051.1:0-3282 GCA_031428455.1 Hyphomicrobiales bacterium
TCCAGCGTGAGGACGAGGAAGGTGGGGAAAACTGCCGGGCGTGTGGAAGGTTGGAAATGGCGCTGCTCAAGGAGACAGCAGCCGCCTAGGAATTATCCATTCGTTCGCCGCGTGCAACGATGCGGAGAGCGTTGTCAGGTAAAGGCCGCTGTAGAACGAGGGCGTCGACAGTGGAAGCGGTGAGCCACGTTTCTACTTCCTCCGGCGTCGTTAAAATGACCGGCATTGCCTTGGGGTGGATTGGCCCGACAACACCGTTAGCGTCCGTCGTCAGGAATGCGAACTGAACTTGCCCCTGTTTGGTGTCTCCCAAGGCCGGGCGATTATGCAGCGTGTCTTTCTTCCTCGCCAGACTCCTTTCTTTCGACCTTCCGGTTGGCCTCGAACGTCATCGGGCTGACGTAGCCCAGCGTCGAATGAAGCCGCTTGTGGTTATAAAACCGCATCCAGTCCATCGTTTCGTCTTTTGCCTGTCTGCGCGTGGGAAAACGCATGCCGTGCAGCCGCTCCACCTTCAACGATCCGAAAAGCGTTTCAGTGACCGCGTTGTCCCAACAATCGGCCCGCCGGCTCATCGAGCCTTTCATGCCGAAGTCCTTCAACTGTTTCTGGAAGTCGCCGCTCGCGTACTGGCTGCCGCGATCGGAATGGAAGATCAGGCCAGCGGCCGGACGCCTCTGGAACCAGGCCATGCGCAACGCGTCGATGACAAGTTGCCGCGTCATGCGTTCGTTCATCGAAAAGCCCACGATCCGGCGGCTGAACAAATCGATGACGACGGCGAGATAAAGCCAGCCCTCGTCGGTCCACACGTAAGTGATGTCGCCCGTCCACACGCGGTTCGGCTCGGCCACGACGAACTTGCGATCGAGCAGGTTGGGCGAGACGGGAAGTTCGTGCGAACTGTCCGTCGTCACCCGAAACTTGCGCTTGCCGCGCGCCCGCAGACCGTCCGCTTTCATCATCTTGCGAACGCGTTCCTTGCCGGCGCGAATGTCGCGGTCGCGGAGTTCGCGCCACACGCGCGGCCAGCCATAAGCGCCTTTCATCTCGTGGAAAATGGCGCGCACGTGAACCAGAAGCGCCACGTCGCCGACGCGCTGGCCAGGCGACGCCGCCGGCGCGGTCCGGCGCACGCGATGTCGCCGATAGCCGCTGGCGCTCACTTCAAGCACCCGGCACTGGACCACGATCGGCCAGACCTCGCGATGCCGCTCGATGAAGGCGTATCTCACGACGACTCCTTCGCGAAATACGCCGCCGCTTCCTAAGAAACAGCCAGGTCCGGCCCCTGTTTAGGCAACAAGGTGAAGCCGAGGGAGTTTGCTCTGCGTTTCAGATTGCCGAGAACACGGCTGCGGTACCTTTCCTCATATTGGCCGGCCCCAGGATCTTTGTAGGCCATGCCAAAACGCAGTGTGTTGTAAAACAGAACTGCGATCTTGCGGGCAGTCGCTGTGACGGCCTTTGCTTTGCCAATGCGAGCGGATAACCGGCGATAAAAGGCGCCCAACGCGGTGTCACTTCGGCCGATGGTCGTGGCAGCCAGACGCAACAGCGCCGCCACTCGACTGGAGGATCGTCGCGTTCGTGACGATAATACCTTGCCGCCAGAAATCTTGTTACCCGGCGCCAGACACAGCCATGAGGTAAAATGCTTGGCACTCGGCCATGCCTTCAGATCTGTGCCGCATTCCCCGATCAGTTTGAGTGCCAGAGATGGCCCCAATCCGTGGATTTTCGTCAGATCGACGCCAAGAACGCCATATAGTGCAGCACGGACATCAAAGGACGGCGCATTCACCTGCTTTGTCCTTGTCCGTGCTGGGGGCAAACTGCCCTTTTGCTCATCGCCTTTGGCCTCCAATTCCGCCATGACCCCTTCCAGCCTGCGATCACAATCCAACATCCTTGCCTCATAGAAGTCGTACAGTTCCAGAGATTGGGTCAAGGCGAAGACATGCTCCTCACGATCATTGCCGGTCAAGGCAGACCGGATTGTCTCAGGCGATGAATGACAGCGGGGATCGCGAAAGCCCACCAGGACATCAAGATTCCGTTCGCCTGCAACAATCGCCCTGATGATCCGCATCCCTGTCGCGCCCGTTATGTCTGACACGACGTGATGCAATTGCAGGTTCATCTCCATCAATGCCTTCTGCATATGCTGGATATGGGCGGCCGCATATTCCACCAACCGCTCTCGCTGACGCAGATAGGCACGCAATTTGGCAATCTCGGAATTGGGGCGGAAGCTACCACGCAACAGGCCATAGGCATGAAGTTGCCGCAGCCAGGCCGCATCGCTCACGTCGGTTTTACGCCCGGGCACATTCTTCGCGTAACGGGCATTGACCAGAATGACATCGAAGCCGCGCTGTTCAAGGATCTCGTAAGCCGGGATCCAGTAAACCCCGGTCGATTCCATCGCGATGCTGGTGACGCCACACGTCTTGAACCAGTCCGCAATAGCGTGCAGGTCCTGAGTGAAAGTTCCAAACGCCCGCACTGGATCGTCCGTGCTGTCAGGGTTCACAGCCGCCATGTGCATTCTTGAACCGATATCGATCGCAGCCGCGCCAGCAGAAGCTGGCCTGAGATCTGCACGGCTACCAGCTATCTTTTTGATCATTACAACTCCTCCGTTCACTTGGGACAGGAGGGTCTGGGCTCTGCTAATTCGTCATCTTCCTAACCGGGATCGCCTCCAGAGACTTCGCTGGTAGCGTCACCACTCTCAAGTGCGCATGAGCCCATGGACCACGTTTTTTAACGGGGGAAAAAACCACCAATAAGCTGACGGCCGCTACCCTCCAGGCAAAGAGTAGCACAGGCTGTTTCTACCGCGCACAGGCGGGCCCAGCCCGGGATCGTTTTTTAATATGTCGCGCTCCATCCGCGTGCGCGACAGTTCGGCTTTCAGCCGGCTGATCTCCATCTGCTCCACACTCACCGGCTTGACCGTCCCCACGCCGGACAACCGCCCCGCCGCGTCGGCCTTCAGCCAGTTGTTCAGCGTTTGCCCCGCCATTCCCAGCGACGCCGCCACGTCCGCTTGACGTTGCCCGGAGCGGACAAGACGCACCGCCTCCTGCCTGAACTCAAGCGTGTAATCCGTTCTCGGTCTTTTCATCAAAATGGCTCCAGTGGCCGTGATTATACATCATCGGCTTTGGGAGACGTTTTTCGGGGGCAAGGTCAATCAGCAGGCGCCTACTCTAGAATTCGACGTCTCTTTCCACGAAGGAAGCATCGTTAGGCCGCCCTGCTTTTGTCTTGAAC
>JANPPJ010000052.1:0-24616 GCA_031428455.1 Hyphomicrobiales bacterium
AAAGCGCGCGGCGCAAGAAACGGGGACTGGTGGCCGAACCAGCTTGACCTGAGCGTCCTTTATCAGCACAGTCCCCTGGCCAATCCTCTTGGCGAGACCTTCAACTACGCCAAAGAATTTGCAAAACTCGATTACGCTGCGTTGAAGAATGATCTTCACGCCCTCATGACGGACTCGCAGGCGTGGTGGCCCGCCGACTGGGGTCATTACGGCGGCCTGTTCATCCGCATGGCGTGGCACAGCGCGGGCACATACCGCACCAGCGACGGACGCGGCGGCGGCGGGCGCGGCGAGCAGCGTTTCGCGCCTCTAAACTCATGGCCCGACAATGGCAATCTTGATAAAGCGCGCAGACTTCTGTGGCCAATCAAGAAGAAATACGGCAATCGTATTTCCTGGGCCGACCTCATGATCCTTGCGGGCAACGTCGCGCTGGAGTCCATGGGCTTCAAGACCTTTGGATATGGCGGCGGCAGGCCCGACGTATGGGCCCCCAGCGAAGACATTTACTGGGGCGAGGAAGGCGAATGGCTTGGCGACAAGCGCTATTCGGGTGACCGCGAACTCGCCAACCCGTTAGCCGCCGTGCAAATGGGCCTCATTTACGTGAATCCCGAAGGGCCGAACGGCAACCCTGACCCGGTGGCGTCCGGTCGCGACGTGCGCGAAACCTTTGCGCGCATGGCGATGAACGACGAGGAAACTGTCGCGCTCGTCGCTGGCGGCCACACCTTCGGCAAGGCCCATGGCGCGGGCCCGGCGAGCAACGTCGGCGTCGAGCCGGAAGGCGGGACAATCGAGGCGATGGGTCTCGGCTGGCTCAGCACCTACCAAAGCGGCAAGGGCGGCGACACGATCACCAGCGGAATCGAAGGCGCATGGAAGCCCAACCCCACGAAATGGGACATGGGCTATTTCGACATGCTTTTTGGCTACGATTGGGAACTCGTGAAGAGCCCGGCAGGCGCCAATCAATGGCGCGCGAAGAATGTGCGGCCCGAGCACATGATTCCTGATGCGCACGATCCCTCCATCAAGCATGCGCCGATGATGACGACCGCTGACCTTTCGCTGCGGTTTGATCCCGCCTACGAGGCCGTCTCGCGGCGCTTCCACCAGAACCCGGAGGTCTTCGCGGATGCTTTCGCGCGGGCATGGTTCAAGCTCACCCACCGCGACATGGGTCCGCGCGTGCGTTATCTCGGGCCGGAAGTGCCGTCTGAAACGCTGATCTGGCAAGATCCCGTCCCGCCCGTCGATCACAAGCTGATCGACGCCAAGGACATCGCGAATCTGAAGGTGAAAGTGCTTGCGACAGGCCTAAGTGTTTCCGAACTTGTTGGGACAGCGTGGGCGTCTGCGTCGACCTTCCGCGGGTCGGACATGCGCGGCGGCGCGAACGGAGCCCGTATCCGCCTTAGCCCGCAAAAGGACTGGGAGGTCAACCAGCCAGCGCAGCTGGCGAAAGTGCTGGCCTCGCTGGAAAGCGTCCAGAAAGCCTTCAACGCGAGCGAGACTGACGAGAAGCGCGTCTCTCTTGCTGACCTGATCGTGCTCGCAGGTTGCGCGGGCGTTGAAAAGGCGGCGCGTGACGCAGGCATGAGCCTCGACGTCCCCTTCACGCCAGGCCGAGCCGACGCCTCGCAGGAGGATACCGACGCTGAGTCCTTCGCAGTGATGGAGCCGGAAGCCGATGGCTTCCGCAACTACCAGAAGAAGGCATTCTCGATCTCGCCAGAGGAGATGCTGGTTGATCGCGCGCAACTGCTGATGCTGAGTGCGCCCGAGATGACAGCGCTTGTCGGCGGACTGCGCGTGCTGGGCGTCAACCATGCGAACGTTCAGCATGGCGCATTCACAAAACGTCACGGCGCGCTGACCAACGACTTCTTCGTCAACCTGCTCGACATGGGCACGATCTGGAAGCCGACGTCGGACGCGGCGCTTGCCTTCGAAGGCCGTGACAGGTCAACCGGCGAAGTGAAATGGACGGCGACGCGATTCGATCTCGTGTTCGGCTCGAACTCGATCCTTCGCGCGCTGGCGGAAGTGTATGCGCAAGACGACGCACACGAGAAGTTCGTGCGCAATTTCGTCGCCGCGTGGACGAAGGTGATGAACGCTGATCGCTTCGATCTCGCCTGATTTATCAATCAGTGGCAACATTGGAAAACGCAGCCTTTCGGGGCTGCGTTTTTGTTTGAGCCACACGCTGGCATGTCACGCGCTGCGCACGGCCAACTTGCCAAAGTCTGCCTGCTGAAGCACGTTTGCCCATCTCGTCTTAAGTGGATTGCCAGACCGCAAGGCGGCTTGGCTCACCCGGGAGCGCCAACGTGAAAAACAAGTGGATTGCGCCAATGCTCGCCCTGACCCTATCGTGCCCAACCATGGCGATGAGCGACGAAACGCCGACAGAGCAATACTCGCCAAAAGACAGCACCTACTCGATCATCGCGCTCGACCGTGAGACGGGACTGCTGGGGCTGGGCGTCCAGTCGCGCGCGCTCTCGATTGGCAACCGTGTCGTCACCGCCAAGGGCGGCGTCGCCATTGTGGCGCACCAGTCATCATCCAATCCCATGTATGGCAAGCTCATCATCGACGGCATCGAGCGTGGGATGACGCCACAGCAAGCGCTTGAATTTGCGCTGCGGGCGGACAAGGACCCGGACAGGCGTCAGGTTTCCGTCATCGACATCAAGGGCCGATCGGCCTCGTGGACGAGCAAAACCATTCCCGACTGGAAGGGGCATCGCTGCACCGACGCCTATTGCGTGCAGGGCAACACGCTCGCGGGCGAAGGCGTCATCGACGCCATGGCCAAGGCCTACGAATCAGCTCAAGGCCCCATGGCCGAACGCCTGCTTGCGGCGCTGGACGCTGGCGAAGCGGCTGGCGGCGACAGGCGCGGCATGCAGGGCGCCATGCTCAAGGTCGTGAAGCCCCTTGTGCGCGCGGACTTTGACGACACCCTGCTCGACATCCGGGTTGACGATCACAAGCAACCGCTCGTCGAACTGCGCCGCATTCTGGGCGTGACGCGAGCCATGGAAACGATCAGCCGCGTCGGTCCTCTCATCGAAAAAGATGATCTGGCTGGAGCCATGAAGGTGGCGCAGGAGACGCTCGCAATGTCGCCCGAATATGACATGGCGCTGGTCGCAATCGCCGACATAAATCTGCGTCAGGGCCAAAAGGCCGAAGCGCTCAAGGCCATTCAGCGGGCGATCGCGTCAAACCCGGCGCAAAAGGGCCAGTTGGCGCGGTCCAGGACGTTCACATCGTTGTCGAGTGATCCGGAGTTCCAGAAGATGACGCGCTGAGTCCTTGATACTCGGCGCGCATACCATTGCCGAACGAACGCGCCGATGCTCTGACGACGTTTAGCGGTTCGCCAGCGACGCCTTGATGTAAAGCGTCGTCTTTTGAAAAGACATCAGCTTCCTCTAATACATCCAACTCACGGCGGGCAACGCCAGCCATCGCCCTCCAATCTGATATCGCTCGTGCAAGCCCCTTGTGGAACTGAAGTCATGTCGCGCCCGGCAAACCATTGGCCAGCGTCGCATCAATGAAAAAGCCGCCATCGCTGGCGGCTTCTCCTATGAGCTGAGTTGCACGGGCACAGATTTCCGGCAGTTCTGGCGATGAGAAGCAACGCCGAGATCAGCCCGGCAGCGTCACGTCCACGCCCCTGTAGAAATAGTTCATGGAACGGATCTGATCGTCGGTGAGGCGCCCGCCCGCAGCAACGGCTTCTGTACCGTCAGCGCGCACAATGGGCCCATCGAACGGGTGCAGTTTACCGGACGAGAGAGCGTCCGCGACTTTCTGCGCTTCGGAGGCTTCTTCAGGCGTCATGTTCGTGAAGGGCGCGAGGCGGAACATGCCGGAACCCAGCCCGCCCCAAACGTCGCCGGGCTTCCAAGTGCCGTTGATGACGGCCCGCGCGCGCTCGACATAGTAGTCGCCCCAGTTGTTAATCGAGGATGTGAGATGCGCGCGGGGAGCGAACTTCGTCATGTCGGAGGCCTGGCCGAAGCCAAACACGCCGCGCTCGTTGGCGAGTTGCAGCGGCGCCGGGCTGTCCGTGTGCTGGCAGATCACATCGCAACCCTGATCGATCAGAGCGCGCGCGGCGTCTGCTTCGCGGCCCGGATTGAACCAGGCGTTCACCCACACGACACGAATCTTCATCGACGGATCAACAGACCATGCGCCGCGCATGACTGTGTTGATCGCGTGAATAACTTCCGGCACCGGGAAGGCTGCGATGTAACCAATCGTCTTGGACTTGGACTTGCGGGCGGCGATGACGCCCTGCAAATAGCGGCCTTCATAGAAGCGTGCATTGTAGAGGGACACATTGGCTGCGGTGGCTGTGCCCGTGGCGCTCTCGAAGAACGTCTGCGGCAGCGTCGCTGCGACGCGCATGGTTGGCTGGAAGAACGAGAATGAGGTCGTGAAAATGAGGCGATGACCCTGACGCGAAAGCTGCGTCGCGACGCGCTCCATGTCGGTGGCCGCAACTGCCTCAACCGGGGTCGTTTTGACGGCTGGCCCCATCACTTCTTCAAGGCGCTTGCGGGCCACGTCATGCATTGTTGACCAGCCGAAGTCGCCGACCGGTCCAACGTAGATGAAGCCGACCTGCAGCGGGCCCGCTTGCGCCTGTGCGCCGGTTCCCAAAGCGGCGGCGCCAGCGATTGCGCCCGCGCCCTTCATGACGTCGCGTCGATTGATTGTCATTCGTGTTCCCCTTCCCGTTATGATCACAGTAATACTACCGATGGATTAGTACAAAGCAGTTCACCCATGCGTTTCAACAAGGCAAAACTAATGCCGTTGCTACACTATTTATCTGTCGGGCGCGAACGGGACGCCGAGTGACGCCGGCGCGGTGTGCCGTCCGCCACGGCCCCGCGTAATCACAACCAGCGCCACGATCGTCACCACATAAGGCAAGGCCGCCAGAACCTGTGACGGGATGCGAACGCCCATGCCCTGCGCATGCAGCTGCAAAATCGTCACGCCCCCAAATAGATAGGCGCCGACCAACATGCGCCACGGCAACCATGAAGCGAAGACTACAATGGCGAGCGCAATCCAGCCGCGTCCCGACGTCATGCCCGGCGACCAGAACGGCGTGTACGCGAGCGATAGATACCCCCCAGCCAAGCCGGCGCATGCCCCGCCGAAAACAATGGCAAGAAGCCTCGTTTTATGCACCGAATAGCCCAATGCGTGAGCAGATGCGTGATTTTCTCCGCAGGCTCGCAGAACAAGCCCGGCGCGCGTGCGCGTGAGGAACCACCAAACTCCGGCGACCAGCGCGATAGACACGTAGACAAAGGGGTCGTGCCCAAACAAGACCGGACCGATGAAAGGAATGTCGGTAAGCACCGGCAGATCGAGCTTCGGCATCGGCTCGCGCTTGGCGCCAATGAAGGACGCTCCGATCAAACCCGACAGGCCAAGGCCAAAAATGGTCAGTGCAAGACCAGAAGCAACCTGATTTGCGACGAGGCCCAACGTCAGCAACGCGAAGATCAGCGACATCGCCACACCGGCTAAAATCGCAGCGAGCACTCCGATGCTTGTGCTGCCTGTCAGGATCGCAGCAGCGAACCCGCACGCCGCGCCCATGATCATCATGCCTTCAACGCCGAGATTCACGACGCCAGACCTCTCGACCACAAGCTCTCCGATAGCGGCAATGATGAGCGGCGTCGAGGCGGTGATGACCGTGAGCAGGATTGCTTCGAGCAACGTCATGCGGGCGACCCCTGCGGCGCGCCGCGTTCTATGGTGAAGCGATATGTGATGAGCGCATCGCATGCGAGGACATAGAACAGCAGCATCCCCTGAAATACCCGCGTAACATCAAGCGGCAAGCGCAGCGCGATCTGCGCGTTTTCGCCTCCAATGAACGTGATGGCGAGAAATATCCCCGCGATCAGACAGCCAATCGGATTCAGACGGCCGAGAAATGCGACGATGATGGCTGTGAAGCCATAACCAGGCGACAGACCCGGCTGCAGCTGTCCGAGTGAGCCCGACGCCACGATGACGCCAGCCAGACCCGCAAGCGCGCCGGATATGGCGAACACAGTCCAAGTCAGCTTGCGCGCGTCCCACCCCGCGAAACCGGCGGCGCGCGGCGCGTCGCCCACCACGCGCATTTCAAAACCCTTGAGAGTGCGCGCCAGCAGGATCGCGACGGCAATGACAATCAGCACCGTCAGCGGAGCGCCAATGTGGAGACGCCCGTCGTCGAACAGGCGCACCATCTGCGCCTCGCGCTCGAACATCACGCTTTGCGGAAAGTTGAAGCCCTGCGGATCGCGCCATGGTCCGCGCACCAGCCAGTCCAGCAACAGCTCTGCGACATAGACGAGCATGAGGCTCGTCAAAATTTCGTTGGCCCGGAACCGCGTCTTCAACACAGCCGGGATCATCGCGAGCGACGCGCCACCGATCATTCCGGCAAGCATCATGACCGGCAAGACCCAGGGGCCGTTCACCACGCCATGGGTAGCAATTGCAACGCCGCCGCCGAAGACGGCGCCCATCACGAGCTGTCCTTCGGCGCCTATGTTCCAGTTATTGGAAAGGTAGCAAAGGGACAGGCCAACCGCGATGAGCACGAGAGGGGTCGCCTTGACGCCAATCTCCTGAAGCGCCCAGCCATCGGTCAGCGGCGAGATGAAATAGGTGTACAGGCCGGTCAGCGGCGCCACGCCAAGCAGCGCGAACATCAGCGCGCCAGACGTCAAAGTGAGGGCCACGGCATAAAGCGGTGAGACGAACTGCACCCAGACGCCAACGTCCTGCCTGCGGGACATCACGATGCGCATGGGATTGCCTTTTCAGTCGCCTCAATTCCGTTGCCGCCCATCAGGAGACCGACACTCTCTCGCGTAAGCGTGTCCGCTGGCCCGGGTTCGGACATCCGTCCGTGAAACATGACGGCGATCCGGTCGGATATCTCAAACAATTCGTCGAGATCCTGGCTGATCACCAGCACAGCTGCGCCCGCGCGCGCCTGATCTGCAAGAGCTTGCCGGATCATCTGCGCCGCGCCTGCATCGACGCCCCACGTCGGCTGGGCGACGACGAGTACGCCCGGCTGACGCAACAGCTCCCGGCCCATCACAAACTTCTGCAGATTGCCACCTGAAAGAGCGCGCGCGGCCGGATCGCGAGGGCCTTTGCGCACGTCGAAGGTTTTGACCACGCGATCCACCCAATCCAGCGCCGCGGAGCGGTCAATGAAACCACGCTTCACAAAGCCATTTGTTGCGTGGCCTGACAGAATCGCGTTGTCGGACAGGCTCATAGCAGGCGCTGTGCCGTGGCCCAGTCGCTCTTCGGGCGCATACGCGGCGCCGCGCCTGCGCCGTTCGTTCACGTCGGCGCGCCCCACATCGGCGCCGTCTATGACAACCTCTTGCGCTTGCGCGGCCATCCGCTCGCCAGACAAGGCGTCGAACAACTCGCCCTGCCCGTTCCCGGCCACGCCCGCGACGCCCAAAATCTCGCCGCCGCGCACTTCAAAACTGATGTTCCTCAACGCCACGCCATGCTCATCGGGCGGCGGCAATGAAAGACAGCGCACAGCAAGCCGAACCGGACCATCCCCGGCGGACGGTTTCCTGCGGGCCGAGCCAACTTCGGCCCCCACCATCATGCGCGCCAACGCTGCCGCTGTTTCCGAACGCGGATTGCACGCCGCCACGACCTTGCCGTGGCGCAGGATGGTGGCGCGCTCACATATGGCGCGCACTTCCTCCAGCTTGTGGGAGATGTAGAGAATCGACCGGCCTTCCGCGCGAATGCGTTCGAGCGTCTCGAACAGGCCCACGGTTTCCTGCGGCGTCAGCACGGACGTAGGCTCGTCAAGGATAAGCAGTTTCGGATTTTGCATCAGGCAGCGCACAATCTCGATGCGCTGCCGCTCACCGACCGACAGGCTCCACACTTCGCGGCGGGGCTCCAGAGGCAACCCATAGGCGCGCGAAACGTCGCCGATGCGCTCAGCCATCTGCCGCGCGGGCAGCACGTCATCAAGAGCCAGCGCAACGTTCTCGGCGACTGTCAGCGCATCGAACAGGGAGAAGTGCTGGAACACCATGCCGACGCCCCTGCGACGCGCGGACTGCGGGTCCGGCAGAACGACAGGTTCACCACGCCACAGAATTTGGCCCGATGTCGGCTGGAGAAGACCATAGAGGATCTTGACGAGCGTGGACTTGCCCGCGCCGTTCTCGCCGAGCAATGCGTGAACCTCGCCCTCGCGAATATCGAAATCCACGTGATCGTTTGCGACGAGGGCGCCAAAAGTTTTCACGATGGCGCGCATCGCAACAAGCGGCGTCTCCGCCACCGAACCGCCTGCCTGGTCCATTGCCCCTCCGCTCCCGGCGTTTCGCCAACAAGGCAAGAAGCGCGCCGGGAGGCCCCACGTTAGGACTAAACAGGGCGGCGCGCGCGTTCAACCTGCGTAAATACCGCAGTTAGAGTACGAAGCATTGTCGAGCGGGCGTGATAGCCCTGCGCTTAAGCGAAGCAATGCGATATAAGCGAAATACGGCATGGATCGTTTTGCCGGACTGATTTAGCTTTTAAGAACAAGAAGGCCCGTCTGCTTGCTAGGCAGGTGGGCTCATAAGGGGAGGAATTGATGCTCAGAGGACTATGCACACTTGTCGCCACGGGGGCGGCTCTGCTGACAACGCAGGCGCACGCCGATCCGGTCGCCACATTCTACAAAAGCAAGCAAATACAGGTTATCGTCGGCTATGGCCCGGGCGGCGGATACGATGTCTACGCTCGCATGCTCGCGCGGCACATGGGCAGATACATCCCCGGCAATCCCAACCTCGTCGTCCAGAACATGCCAGGCGCCGGGAGCCTTATTGCGGCCAACTATATCTACACCAGAGCGCAACGCGACGGCACGGTCTTCGGCATAATAGACAGAAGCCTGCCATTGATGGCTGTCGTGAACAGCAACCCGAACGTTCAGTTCGACCCGATGAAGTTCACCTGGCTGGGCTCATCCTCAAACGGCGCTGACGACGCCTACGTCCTGATGACAAGAAAGGACGCGCAGGCCAAAAGCCTTGACGATATACGTCGCAAAGGCGGCCCCAGGATAGTGATTGGCGTGACTGCAAAAGGCGCCACCGACACCGAGGTCGCGAAACTTCTGCGTGACGTCGTGCGCCTGAATGTTCAGATCCTGTCCGGATACCCCAGCGGCAACGACATCAATCTGGCGGTTGATCGGGGCGAAGTTGATGCTCGTCCGACCACATTTTCTTCGCTTTTTTCGACCAAGCCCGACTGGCTGAAGCCGGACAGCAATATGCAGGTCATGGTGGTGATGGGACGCGACACACGCATGCCGCAATACCCGAATGTTCCATTGGTGCGAGAACTCGTCTCCGATCCTAAAGACAAGGATCTGGTCGATCTTGCCGACATGCCATTCCGCGCGCCCTGGCCGTGGGCTGCGCCGCCGGAAATTCCTGCTGATCGCGCCAAGGCGCTTCGGGAAGCCTTTCGTGCAACTTCAAAGGACGCAGCTTATCGCGCAGAGGCCACAAAGTTGACGCTGGATGTGACGCCCATGGACGGCGAAGAGATCCTGGCGATGATCAAGCGCGCATCCGAGTTCGCGCCAGATGTGCAGGAACGCATGCGTGCGCTTCAAAACGAAGAAGTGCCGCCTCCCGAAAAACGCTGACAGGCGCGTAACAAGAAGAGCCGCCGTAGCTGGCGGCTTTTTCCTTGTTCGGTGAGCTGTCGTTCACAATCCCCCGGTGCAAGAGGTGTAAGCGCTTCGAGAACTGGCAGTTGCGATCGCGGATACAGACCCAACCACGGGCCGTTTTGAACGGCTGGCCCGTCGAGCCCCTTCTGCAGCGACGCACGCCTCTGCTCGTTGAATTTCAACCGTATTAATTCCGCCGCATGACAGTATATTTTTGGATCGAAAAAAAGTTAATAATAAACGCATGCTGAACTACGCCCCTATTACTTCCATGTGGCAACGATCCCTTCCAGGATTTTGCACCCGATTCATTTTGCGCCAAGGCCCGACGTTGCAACGATCCTTTTGATCATTTCAAAATTGTCAGCAACTGACTTGGTGAAAGCAGCCGGCTCCATTGGATTGGGATCAATTCCCTGCCGATCAATCTTCGCCGCGATATCCGGTTGCGCGAGTATCTTGATCATTGCCTCGTTGATCCTGCGCGTTACATCTGCGGGCATATTTGCTGGTCCAAGCAGTCCAAACCACGATAGAAACTCGAAGCCGGGAAGCCCGCTTTCATCGACAGTTGGAATGTGGGGCAACGCAGGCAGGCGGCTCTTTGAGACGACTGCGAGGACACGGATATCCTTGTTATCAAGAAAGCTCTGCGACCCGAGCGTGGGCACGATGATGAACTGCGTTTCATTCATAAGAACGCTGTTCAAAGCCTCGCCGCTGCTTTTGAACGGGACATGCACGACATCTATGCCAGCCCGGTTTGTAAAGTAGGCTGTCGCAAGATGCGTTGCGCTCCCCGCGCCTGCAGAAGCATAATTAAGTTTGCCCGGATTGGCTTTGGCGTGCGCAATGAGTTCAGAGACGGACTTGGCAGGGAGCCGTGCACTAGACATAAGCAAATAGGCGCCGCTGCCCACATGCGCGACGTGGGTGAAGTCCTTTATCGGGTCGTAACTAGCGTTAGCATTGGTCGCCGCCGCGATGCTCAGACCGGACGCCGCCATGAGCAGCGTTGCGCCATCGGGGGCGGAGCGCGCGACCGCCAAACCGCCGACAGCTCCGCCAGCGCCAACGCGATTTTCGACAATGAAAGTCTGCCCCAGCAAGCGGCCCAACTCCGGCGCAAGCACGCGCGCAAGAACGTCTTGCCCGCCTCCGGGCGCAAAAGGCACGATGATTTTGTTAATCTGCTGGGCTGATACACCAGCCACGCATGCTGCAAGAACTAACGCAGCGCCTCCCAGTCGGGATATCCACTTCTTCATTTTAGCCCCCCCTTTTTATAATTTCCTCGCAGCGCAGTCAGCGTGCGATCCTTGGATACAGTCGCTCTGCCGTACGCCTGAATATCCACTCGCTTTCGTCTTCAGACAAGATGGAGCAAGCTTCGATGCTTTCGTCAACAATGCGCTTCAAAGATGCATCAGACGTGGGGAAGTTCGAACCCCATGCGATCCGCTGCGCACCGAAAACATCGACGACTTTGCGGAACCATGGCCCAAAAGGCCCCCCGCCTTCCGCAATCATGCGGACATTTCTGATTGTCATCTTGAGATACACATTCGGATTGGCGGCAAGATCGAACAGCGGCTGAGCGGCGGCAAACGGCGCGCCTCCCTGCGCTGATGCAGATGCTAAATGATCAAGGATCACAACGGTTTTCGGGAATTTGTCCAGCAGCGTCCTCAGCTGCGGGACCGCTTCCATGCGCATCTGCACGCAAACAGGAATGCCAATTTCCTGAGCGCAAGCCCATGCGGGAAAGGTCCGCGGATCATCAAGCCAGCCTGCCTGCTGGGGCATGGTGCTGCCGGTCGTAAAAAGCCTGAGACCAAAAAGTCCATGATCGACCCATTTCGCGATTTGTGCAGGCGCGTCGTCAGCTAGCATGTCGACCGAGAAAACCCCTGCGAACCGGTCCGGATAAGCGTTCACCGCATCGACGACGAGCGAATTGTCATAGCCGTAACAGGTCGACGCTTGCACCAGCGCCGAGCGCGCCACGCCAGCCTCATCCATGGCCGCGACCATTATGTCCGCGGTAATTGGCCGGTCGCGCGCCCAGTCTGAGAGAATGCCGCCCAGCGGCGCACGCGGGTAACGCGCCTCATCGGCTGAAATCACGTGGGGGTGGATATCTACGATCGCACTCGGCATTTGTTTATTCTCCGGCGGACAGGACTGCCATTCAGGGCTTCCCATAAGCCCGCCAAGCGATCAAGCCGATCTGCCAGACATATCCTCCCTATCTGTTTGAGCGCTGGAAGCTACGGTGGGAAGAACGCACTTACGGCAGAAGCGCTTTCACTACGTTAGCAGCTGGCGAAAGCGCGTCTACATAAAGCAGTTCAAAGACTTGAGCGCACCCTTTGTCTCGGGCCCATACAAAAGCTGCTGGAAGCCATGATTTTTTTCGAAGTCATATTGCAGACTTCGCAATCGCGCTTACGCTCATTACTGTAACATTTATCGGGAGGGCTCGTCTTGAAGCTGACAGAAAATGTCATCGACGTTCATTGTCACGTCATTTCGCCGGATCGCAAAAAATACCCTCTTGCGCCAATAGGGGGCACACAAAGCGACTGGTCAGCCAAACGCTCGCTCACCCCGGAGCAGCTTTTAAGTGCGATGGATAAGGCTGGCGTAACAAAAGCAGCCGTGGTTCAGGCTTCGACAGCCTACGGCCACGACAGCTCCTATTTGGCCGATGCTATCGCTCGTTTCCCGGATCGACTCACCGGCATCTTCTCGATTGACCCATTGGCCCCCGACGCAATGGAAGCGTTCAAGCGCTGGACCGGCTCAGGCATGACAGGTTTGCGCGTCTTCACAACCGGCACGACCATGCCAGGCCAACAAACATGGCTTGCAGATGAAGCCGCTTATCCGGTTTGGCAAGCTGCAGCGGACTTTAAGATTCCTGTGGCGATCCAGATGACTCCGCAGGGAATTCCACTTCTTGAAAAGATCGTGAGGGCTTTTCCGGAAACCAATTTCCTGCTTGATCATTTCGCGCGTATCTCGCTTGAGGATGGGCCCCCGTATGCTGGCGCTCAAGTACTATTTTCACTTGCCAAGTTCAAGAATGTTTATCTGAAACTGACTAGCCGCGTCGTTGAGCAGTGCCTCAGTGGTTTAGGTAGCGCTGAAACATTTATGCCTTTGGCGATTGAACGTTTCGGTGCGTCACGAATGCTTTGGGGCTCCAACTACCCGGCGCACGATGACACGCTGTCAAACATTCTGCGGGACACGCTGGTTGTGCTTCAGTATCTGAATGAGAGAGATCGTTCAGATATCCTGTCCGGAACCGCATTGCGCCTGTATCCGAAACTGGCCTGATGCAGGAGCTGAAAATGCAATTAGATAAGCCGACTCTCAGAATTGCCCTGAAACGATACCCTCAGACAGCAGCGCTCTTGTCGGGCGCAGTGTCCTCGCCTCTCATGGATTTCGAGTTTCATGAGATTGAACCTATTCATGACGCCTTCAAACCGATGGCGCAACGCCAAGCGTTTGATGTAAGCGAGATGGCGATCTTCACCTGCTTGCAAGCTTTTACCTATAAAAAACCAATAATCCTATTGCCGCTTGTCTTGGCAGCACGATTCCAGCATCCCTGTATTGTTTATAATACAAATTATCACAAAGAGCTCACACCAGAAATGCTCCCAGGCATGAAGGTTGGAGTCCGCGCGTACTCTCAAACGACGGGCGCATGGGTACGCAACATTCTTTCAGATGAGCATGACCTTGATCTTGAATCTGTCCGCTGGATTACATTTGAAGGCGGCCATTTAGAACAGTATCGTGAGCCAGATTTTGTCACACGAGCACCTGCTGGAACACGATTGCTGCCAAGTCTTATGTCCGGCGCCGTCGACGCTGCTATTCTTGGAAATGATCTTCCGAACGATCCAAACATCAAAGCGGTAATCCCGAATGCCGCGTCTGCAGGGCAGGCATGGTTCAACAGGCATGGCCTAGTCCCTATTAATCACATGCTTGTGGTAACAGAAAAGCTTGCCAATGAACGCCCAGATCTTGTTCGAGAAACGTTCGCCCTGTTCCGCGCCAGCAAGGGCGCTGCTCCGCCTTCACAGCCAGACCTGAAACCAATCGGCTGCAACAACATACGCCCCTCGCTCGAGTTGGTGATCGATTTAGCGTACCGTCAGCGCTTGATACCAAAAAGATTTGAAGTAGATGACCTGTTCGCTAGTGCTCGGGAGATTATCGGCGAACAGTTTGAGTAACAGTTTTCCATCCGTGCAAAAAAAAGAGCCAGAGAGAGGGAACACTTATGAGACGTTTTGTAACTGCCATTGCAGGGCTAGCCCTCGGGATAACCTGCACAAACGGAGTCCAAGCACAGGAGGACGGTTCCTTCTTCAAAGGAAAGACCATCCGAATCCTTGTCGGTTTTCCGCCAGGTGGCGCATATGACTTCTATGCGCGCTTGGCGGCGGATATGCTCAAAGCGCATGTACCCGGTCTAGACTCCGCGATTGTTGAAAACAAACCAGGCGCGGGCGGTCTTGTCGCGACGAATTTTCTGTACGGACAGGGATCGAAGGATGGCTTAACACTTGGTGTGCTGCCCGACACCATCGCGAACACTCAGTTGATGGAGCCGTCTAATTCAAACTGGGATGTTCGCCAGTTCAAATATATTGGCTCGTTTGCATCTGTGAACTCTGCTGTTTTACGTCGAGCAAATTCGAGTGCAAAATCTCTCGACGAGATGAAGCAGCGTGAAATAATCGTAGGCTGCAGTGGCCGCAACGCCCAAAGTTATCAATTTCCAGCTATGCTTGCTGCGCTCGGCGGCTATAAATTCAAAATGATCTGCGGATATACGGGAGCGCAAAGCTACTCGCTTGCACTGGAGCGAGGAGAAATCGACATGGTTTCATCCGCTTGGGCTACGTGGCGTGTCACCCACAAGGCTCAGATCGCCAGCGGCGAGATGGTTCCTGTCTTTCAGATTGGCTTGAAGCGAACCCCTGAACTTCCTGACACCCCTCTAATGCAAGAGTTAGTAACTGACCCTGGCGCGAAGCAGGCTATTGAGTTCGTCAGCGCAGGCACAGCAATCGGACGAGCTCTGATCGCGCCCCCGGGAGTTTCAGATTCCCGCATTGAATACTTACGGCAAACTTTTGATCGCATGACCCGCGATCCGGAAATGAAGGCTATGTCAGAAAAACGTAACCTTGTTTTGGATCCGACCCAAGGCAAACAGGTTCAGGCGATCTCAGACGCGATCATTACAACTCCAAAGCATATCATAGATCTGGCAGCGACGGCCTTTAAGTAATGTGTTTATAGCGAAGCCAAGCTTGGCTTCGCTACTCTTTTATCATTTATCGAAGCCGCTCGCACGCGACACACAAGGGGTCAGCGGCCTATGAGAAAAACCGCTAGTTTAAGCATCGGACAGTTGCGGGCCTTTGAGGCAGTATCGCGGCTTCGATCTTTGTCGGAGGCCGCGAAGGAGCTGCGACTAACCCAACCTGCCCTGTCAAGATCGATCGCCAAACTTGAACGCTCGTTAGGCGCCCCTCTTCTAGAAAGAGGAGCAGCTGGCACCTTTCCAAACGAAAGCGGCCTCATTTTTGAACGGCGCGTAATTCGGTTCATTAGTCAGCTCGCTGCATCTCTGGATTTGCCGAACACTGGTAAGAGACTTGCCGCCGAACGCGTTTTCAGGATCCGCAGCGTTCACATTCGTAGCCTACTCGCAATCTGGCGCTTTGGGTCGTTCCGCGCGGCGGCCAAAGATCTTGGGGTCTCGGAGTCAAGCCTCCACAGGCCCGCGCGTGAGATTGAGCACATTGTCGGAATAAAACTATATAAGCGCTCGGTGGCAGGTGTAATTGTAACATCCCTTGGCGCAGAGCTTGCCCGCCGCTTCGCAGTCGCAATGTCTGAACTTGATTCAGCCCAAGACGAAATAGGCATTTCGAAAACTCCGCGACCCGCAATTCGCCTGGGCGTCCTTCCCTTAACTCCCAGACGTTTGCTGGCGTCGGCGGCAGAAACTGCGTTGCACCAAGATGCGAAGCGCAAGATCGAGATCGTTGAAGGCTCTTTTGCTACTCTTTCGCAGCAGGTCCAGAACGGAGATCTTGATATCTTGTTTGGAGCGCTGCCTACGCACGAGCCGGATGAGGATCTCATACAAGAACGCCTCGTTGAAGATCCCTATGTTGTAGTATGTCGCTCCGATCATCCACTTCTAGGCAAATCAAATCTTTCTCCCACAGACTTAAGGGGATTCGGCTGGATCCACCCTAGCGACTCACTCCCGCGCCGTTCGGTAATAGACGCATTGCAACGAACGTGGGACATCGAAGCAAATGTGCAAATCGAAACAGACAGCCTTCTAACGACGATCTCAATGCTTCTGTCGACTGACCGAATTACTATTCTTTCAAAATGGCATGTTGGTGATGAAAGTGGTCTCGTAGAACTTCTTCTTCCTCCTGTCCCACACACGCCTCGCCTTGTTGGAATTACTTCCAGGAGAAACTGGCTACCGACGCCCTTCCAGAAAACTTTCCTTTCTTTGCTTAGAAATGAATTGAACGACTGGCGACTTTCTACCCCAGCGTCTTTTAGCCATAAGAATCGCTTGCATCCAGCGCGCGTGTGAGGTCGTTAATCGCGCAGCTGTTTCCTCGTCATGCGGAATCGCCAGAGAACGTTCTTCAAATCCTCGCACTCATGCAGCGTGGCCCGACCATCGGTGAAGGCCGGATTGTTATTGCTATGAGGCGCGTCTTCTCGATCCATGCTCATGCGGTGACGCAAATAGGCGGGGAGCCTCAACATAGCGCCCTACTGGTCCGGGCCCGCATCGGTATTTCGGCCGGAGTCATACTGCCGTCCTGCGGCCGGAACGAATTGGGCGAGCCGATGGAGCGCGTCGTCGCGCGAAGAAGGAAAGGTAAAGCCAGCCATGTGTGAGGACCTACCCGTGGCCTGTTGTCGGACGCTCTGCCTACGTTGGAGAAAGGCGGCCTGGATTGCTCGCCACACTGCTGTCTGGTTCTGAAGCAACTGGCGTGACCGACGCGCAACAAAAAAGCCCCCAAAACTGGGGGCTTTTCGTAGTTGAGGGAATAACGATCTCTGCGCTTTTGCAGCGCAAGAAATTTAGCGCTTCGAGAACTGGAAGCTGCGGCGGGCTTTCTTCTTGCCGTACTTCTTGCGCTCGACGACGCGCGGATCGCGCGTGAGGAAGCCTTCCTTCTTCAGCGCGGGGCGAAGCTCCGGCTCGAAGTTGGTGAGGGCTTTCGACAGGCCATGGCGCACGGCGCCAGCCTGACCCGAAAGACCGCCGCCAGCGCAGGTGATCATGAGATCATACTGGCCGAGGCGCTTGGCGATCACCAGCGGCTGCTGGACGATCATCCGCAGCACGGGACGGGCGAAGTACACATCGAACGCGCGACCGTTGATGGTGATCTTGCCCGCGCCGGGCTTGATCCATACGCGGGCGACAGCGTCCTTGCGCTTGCCGGTTGCGTAGGCGCGGCCCATCTTGTCCAGCTTCTGGACATACACGGGAGCCTCGGACGCCGGATTGGACGTGGCGTCCTTCAGGTCCTGCAGGGAGGAGAGAGTCTCGGCCATGTTCAGGCGCTCCTGGCGTTCTTGCGATTGAGGCTTTTGACGTCGAGCGTCACGGGGCTCTGGGCCGCATGCGGATGCTCGGCGCCCTTGTAGACGCGCAGGTTCGAGAACTGCTGACGACCCAGCGGGCCGCGCGGCAACATGCGCTCGACAGCTTTCTCGACGATGCGCTCGGGGAAGCGGCCTTCGAGAATGAACTTGGCGGAGCGCTCCTTGATGCCGCCGATGAAGCCGGTGTGATGATAGTACATCTTCTGGTCGAGCTTGCGGCCAGTCAGCACAATCTTGTCAGCGTTGATGACGATGACATTATCGCCGTCGTCGACGTGAGGCGTGAAGGAAGGTTTCGTCTTGCCGCGCAGATGCATGGCGATGATCGTCGCAAGACGGCCCACAACAAGGCCCTCTGCGTCAATCAGCACCCACTTCTTCTCGACGTCGGCAGGCTTGGTCGAGGTCGTATTGCCATACATGATAGGATGTCCGTTTCTCGAGGAGCAGCCGAAGCCGCCCCATCAGGGAATGCGGCCTTATAGGCGCCCTACCCGCGCGCGTCAACAGCGTTCCGCTTCGCGAGCGATGAAGAAAGCCATATAAAACGGACATTTTTACGCTACGGTATTATTATACCGGCCAAACAGGCGGGAAAACGTCCCTCAGCCCAGGCGGGTACGGACTCGATCAACCCGCCCAGCGGTCCCGAGGACAAAAACAGCACGGCGCAATCTTCGCCCATCGCCGCGCCGATCGCTTCTGTCGCTCCACCGTCCGTGGAGAGGCCCTCAGCATCCACACCCGCTTCCCTCAGCCGCGTGAGAATATCCGCAAGGCCTATCTGATCGTGGGTGCCTGCGCCCTGCTCGGCGGGCGGCCAGACGAAAACTTTGTCGGCGCCGTGGAAGGAATTGTCATACCAGTGCAGCGTCGCCCGGTTGCGCCACGAGAACGTGTGCGGCTCGAACACGACGATCAGCCGCTTGTCGCCGAAATGCTGTTTCATGGCGGCGATGGCGCTGATGGTCTTTTCGTCCGATGAGCCGAAGCCCTCAAACATGGGAATGCGCGTCTTCTCGGACTTGCGATCAAGTCGCCTGCGGATGCCTTTGAACGAGGCCATCGCTGCGGCGAAGCCCTCCGGCGTGACAAGTCCCAACGTTAGGGACAGCGCGGCGACGCCCAGCATGTTCTCGATGTTGTGCAGACCTAGCTGGCTTGTTTCACAGCGCACGATGTCCTGCGTACCGCGCACGATGGTGAATTGCGTGCGCTCGCCCCAGACAATATCGCGCGCCTGCCACTCGCCATGGCTCACGCCGTAGGTGATCACAGGCCGCTTTACGCTGGCCAGAAACCGCGCTGACAATTCCCCGCTGGTGGCGGCCAGAACCAGTCCCTGCGCAGGCACAAGATCGACCAGTTGCGAGAACGGCGCTAGGTAGCTCTCGACGGTGGGGAAAACATTGACGTGGTCATGCGCCAGCGGCGTCAGCAGCAGATGCGCTGGCTTGTAGTGCAGAAACTTGGATCGGTTATCGGTGTTGGACGACGGATATTCGTCCCCCTCCAGTAACATGAGATCGCCCGCCCCAAGGCGCGCTGATCGCGGCGGCGAAAGTGGCGCAGCGCCGATCATGTACGATGGATCAATCCCGCCCTCGATGAGACAATGCGCCAGCAGGGAAACGCTGGTCGTCTTGCCGAAAGAGCCCGCAGCAACAATGGCCGTGCGCTGCGCAGCGAGCATGCCGAGCACATCCGCGAACGACAGGATCGGCGCACCGCGCGCAAAGGCCTCCGCCACTTCGGCGTTTGTGTCCGGCGCCAGCTTGGCGTTCTTGCCGATGATGATGGCCTCGACGCCCGCGGGAATGTTGGCGGCTCCATAAGGCGTGCGGGCCTCAAGCCCTTCCGCCCGCAACACATCTGAGATGGGCGGATACACGGCCTCGTCGGAGCCCGTCACCATGACGCCAGCATCGCGCAGAAGCATCGCGGTCGCGCTCATGCCGACGCCGCCCACGCCGATGAAATGCGCGCTGCGATAAGGAAAACCCGCCATGCGCCCCAATACTCCGAAATCTCGAATCGTATGCGCTCAACCTAGCAGATCAGCCCCTGGGCGGAGGCACGGAATAGGTTCCTGTGGCGTGGGCGACCGCGTCGCCACCACCTTCTGCATGAAGCCAGGCTTCCCCGACGATGAGGCGCTGTCCCAGTTTCATGAGTCGCGCCTCCGCGATAAGATCGCCGGGCTCGGGCTTGCGCAGGAAATTGATGTTGAGATTGGTCGTCACAGCCAGCGCGCCGCGCGATGTGTTGGCGCTTGCTGGATCATTGCCAACGCCAAGCTCGGCGAGGATGGCGGCATAAAGCGCAAGGTCCGCGAGTTCGAACATCGATGGGCCCGAAATCGTGCCGCCCGGCCGCAAACGGCGCTCGCTGTAGATCAACCGCATGCGCGCGAACCGGGCGCCGGTTTCCTCCACGATAAAATCACGCCCCGGCGCGATCTGCGGGAAATGATCGGCGAAGAACGCGTTGATGGCGTGAGGAGCAAGCGGCTGGGTCATCCGCGCCAATTGACACGCAGGGCGCCCCATAACAAGCCTTCCCGCATCCGCCTGAAACTGAACCTTGGTCGAACAAGGCCTTCTGGAGCCGCCAAATGGATCACGATGACTATTCGGACGAGCATCTGCGCGATGTGCTGACTGGCCGGGGCGTGGTGGCTGTCGTCGGCCTGTCAAATAATCCTTCGCGCCCCTCGCACGGCGTGTTTCTGGCGATGCTGGGAATGGGTTTTCGCGCCGTGGGGGTGAACCCAGGTCTAGCGGGCAAGGAGATTGGCGGCGCGCCGGTCTATGCAACGCTCGCCGACGTTCCCGGCCCCATCGCCATTGTGAACGTATTCCGTAATTCTGATGCTGCGGCAGAAACGGTCGACGAGGCGCTGGCGCTTTCCGCGCTGCCCCGCGCCATCTGGCTGCAGCTGGGCGTGCGCAATGATGAGGCTGCGCGGCGCGCCGAGGCGCGCGGCGTAAAGGTGGTGATGGATCTGTGCATCAAGGTGGAGGCGCTGCGCCTGCGCGTTTCGCCTCCAGCCTGATCAGGCGGCCTTCGCGGGCAGTTTAGCCATCACGAAATCGTACTCGATGGTGGCCCAAACGCTGTCGCGCCTCGATCCATCAGGCGCAACGCCGGGAGGATGCTCTGGATAATCGCGCACCAACTCGTCCTTGACGCCAAACACGGCGTCCGAGTCGAGGTATTTGTCGGCACTGTCGAAGACGTGCGTCACGAGCTTGCGATGTCCCGGCGCGTGGATCATGAAATGCAGATGCGCCGGTCGCCATGGATGGCGCCCCTGCGCATTCAACATCTCGCCGACCGGACCGTCTGTCGGCACGGGATAAAAGGTCGGCTTGATCGTCCAGAAATGAAACTTGCCATTCGCATCCGCAATGAAGCGCCCACGCCCCGCGTGCCCGTCCAGCTTTTCAAGCTGCTGCACATCATAGAAGCCGTCGTCATCCGAATGCCAGACATCGACAAGCGCGCCCGCCAGCGGCGATCCGTCTTCCGATGACACGCTGCCGGTGACATAAGCAGGCGTGCCGCGCATCTTGCCCGCAATGTCCGCGCCAAGCGGAAACACTTGCGGGTCGTCAACGTAAAACGGTCCAAGCACAGTCGACTGCGTGATGTTGCCGCCGACCGGATTGTTCACAGCGTCCACAAGCATCGAGGCGCCAAGCGTGTCGGACAGAAGAACGAACTCCTGCCGCGCGCCGTCGCACATCTTGCCAGTGCGCGTCAGGAAATCGATGGCGAACTCCCACTCGTCATAAGAGGGGCGCACATCGCGCACGAAATCGTGCAGATGTCTGACCAGCGAGGCGCAAACCTCTTTGACGCGCGGATCAGTGGAGGTGGCGAAACGCTCGATAACAGCGTCAGTAATGCTCTGCTCGTTGAAATTGCGCATGGTGTTCCCCTGCCTCAGCTCGCCTCGGTCGTGGCCCCAGTTCATCGGGCCTCAGCTTAATCGTGACCCCAAGTCAGCGGCTCGCCTGCAAGCCATGAAGCGCCTGCCCGGTAAACCGCCTCGACGCGCTCGCCCTTGAGGCCCGGCATGTTCTTCTTCACCGGGTAACCGATCTTGTGCTGCAGATATGCCAGATGACGGTAGCCTTCCGGGAAGCTCTGCAGCAGTTCCTGATCCATCGGCACGGTGGCTCCGGGAGTAACCGGGTCCATGCGATCCTTCTCGTAGATGGGCTGGCGCAGGATGAAGCCCCACTTGCCGTCCCGCTTTTCAAGAAAATCGTAGAAGCGACCGGTGCAGACGACGTCCACGAGAACGTCATGCACTTTGGCGCGCTGATTGATATGCATCTTTGTCATGGAGATGGCGCGATTGCCGCGAATCTCGGCGGTGTGCGCGCCTTGAAAATGCAGGATGCTGACGCCCTTGGCCCAGCCTTCCTTGTTCATGGCGATGAACTCGTCGCCCGTTCCTTGCGTCCAGGTCGCGAGCATCCGCCCTTCCGGATGCCACACGGTGCGAAACTGCTCCCACATCCCGGCGTCGCGCCAGAGAACCCAATTGTCCACCAGCTGACGAATGGCGATGCGGTCGAGAACGTCATTATCCATTTGCGCCCCTCTGGCGAATTTTGAGCCGTCCGTGCCGCGCAATCCTTCTTGGGGCCACCGCAGCCGCGGTTTCATAGCCTCACCTGACGCTGGATGCCAGTGGCGCCTTTTCTCCGGGCGCCAAGCAAACTAGGTTGGCGCAGTTCAGTGGACAGCCGTTTTCTGCGGTCAGGCCCACCAGAGCAGTGGAAAGGACGCCAAAATGACCGACCACTCTGTGTCTCCCCCCTCCTTCGCGACCCTCGCGATCCACGCGGGCGCCCAGCCCGACCCCACAACAGGCGCGCGCGCAACGCCGATTTACCAGACGACGTCCTTTGTGTTTCAGGATGTAGACCACGCGGCGAGCCTCTTCGGCTTGCAGGCCTTCGGCAACATCTACACGCGCATCACCAACCCGACGAACGCCGTGCTTGAGGAGCGCGTCGCGGCGCTTGAAGGCGGCACGGCTGCGCTGGCAGTCGCCTCTGGCCACGCGGCGCAACATCTCGTGATGCATACGCTGATGACATCCGGCGACGATTTCATCGCATCGACGAAGCTCTATGGCGGGTCCATCAACCAGTTCAATCACAGCTACAAAAACTTCGGCTGGAACGTGACCTGGGCTGACCCAGACGATCTGGCTGCGCTTGAAGCCGCCATCGGCCCGCGCACCAAGGCGATCTTCATCGAATCGATCGCCAATCCGGGCGGCGTGATCTGCGACATTGAAGCGATCTCGAAGATCGCAAAAAAGCACCGCATCCCGCTCATCGTCGACAACACGCTCGCGACGCCCTACCTCGTGCGCCCATTCGAGCACGGCGCAGACATTGTGGTTCACTCGGCCACAAAATTCCTCGGCGGCCACGGTAATTCCATCGCTGGCGTCATCGTCGATGGCGGCTCGTTCGACTGGCTGGCGGACAATCGCTATCCGATGCTCAGCGAGCCCCGGCCCGAATACAACGGCATGGTGCTGGGCCAGACGTTCGGCAATTTCGCATTCGCCATTGCCTGCCGGGTGCTCGGCCTGCGTGATCTTGGCGCAGCCCTCTCGCCGTTCAACGCCTTTCTGGTGCTGACCGGCATCGAGACGCTGCCCCTGCGCATGGAGCGCCACTCCCAGAATGCGCTCGCCGTCGCCCGCTTTCTGGAAGGCCACCCTGCTGTCGCATGGGTGAGTTATCCCGGCCTTGAGGGGGACAAATACCACGAACGCGCCAAGCACTATTGCCCGCGCGGTTGCGGCGCGGTTTTCACGTTTGGCCTCAAGGGCGGTTACGACGCAGGGCTCGATCTCGTGAAAAACCTCAAACTCTTTTCGCATCTTGCCAACGTAGGCGACACGCGGTCGCTGGTTATCCATCCCGCCTCGACCACCCATCGCCAACTGAGCGCCGGGCAAAAAGCAACGGCGGGCGCTGGCCCCAACGTTGTGCGCGTATCCATTGGCATTGAGGACAAGAAAGACATTATAGCTGATCTGGCGCAGGCGCTGTCCGCCTTGCCCACTTGATGGAGCCTGTTGAATGTTTTTGCTGATACTGGGTATCGTAATCTTTCTTGGCGTCCACACGCTCACCACGTTCCGCGAAACGCGCACGGGGCTGATCGAAAAGTATGGAGCCAGCGGCTATAAAGCCGCTTACTCCATCGCCTCGCTGATTGGCCTCGTCCTCATTGTTTACGGGTTCGGCGTCTACCGCGCTGGCGGCTACATTCCGGTTTGGAGCCCGCCCTTCGCAATGGCGTATGTCGCGGCGCCTCTCACGTGGATTGCTTTCGTGTCGCTTGCCGCGGCCTATTCCCCCAATGGCAAGATCAAGTCGACGCTGAAGCATCCCATGCTCGTCGGCGTGAAGGCGTGGGCGCTGGCGCATCTGCTCGCCAATGGCGATCTTGGCTCCATGATCCTGTTCGGCTCGTTTCTGGCCTGGTCGGTCTATGATCGCATCATGGTCAAGAAGCGCGGCGACACCGGCCCGCGAGCTGCATCGTTCGGCACGGGCGACTGGATCGCCATCGGCGCCGGAACAGTGGCATGGCTAGCGTTCTTCGCCTTTCACAAGGCGCTGATTGGCGTGCGCGTCCTGTTGTAACGGTTGAATCACAACATGCAGGGGCGGAATCCTTTTTTCAGGATTCCGCCCCAATCTATTGGAAAACCTCAAATATTATCGAACTGAAAGCGCACGCCAGTGAGCAGTCGCCATGCCCAACACCACAATGACGAAACCCTGATGCAGCAGGCCCCAGCCAAGCGGGATTTCGCCATCGACGGAGAGCAGCGTCGCTACACCGATGCTTCCCTGCAGAAGCACCAGCCCGACAATGACAACCGCCCGCTTCGCCGCCTTTGACCCCGGCGCCACGCTGCGTGCAGTCCACGCATGCCACAGCACAAACGCAAGCAGCAGGTAGGCGCCGATGCGGTGCTGAAACTGAACTGTCGCATGGTTCTCAAAGAAGTTGCGCCATGCGGGCTCCATGCTGGTCATTGCTGACCATGCTGGCGCCCACGCCCCGTCCATCAGCGGCCAGGTGTTGTAG
>JANPPJ010000053.1:0-2080 GCA_031428455.1 Hyphomicrobiales bacterium
ATGGCGGTGTAGTCGGTGTGCTTCTCGCCCGGAGCGCCCGGATCGCGGCCCGGATTATGCGGTCCGAACCACGCGGACAGGCGGAAGTCCTCTTTCGACACCGAGAAGTGCTGATGATACCAGCGTGCGCCGCCCGGCGCCTTCGCGTCGCGCCGCATCGGGGCGCTATCCCTTCGGTAAATCAGGCAAACGCACAAGCGTGTCAACTTGTAGGCGGTGCCTTTTTGGTGGCCGGGCGGGAGCGGCTATCTGCCGGAACGGCGTTTGCGTGATTGCAAGCATGTGAGCTGCAAAGTGCGAACGCGAGGTCTTTTAAAGCATGCGCCGGAGTCCAGAGTGGAGTAGATCAAATGGATGGAGACCGCTCGTGGCTGGGGGACTTCTACCAGCCTCTTGTGCTGCGGTTACCTGCGAGCTAGCCTCGTGGGAGGGAGAGCGCGATGACATTGATAATAGACAACTTGACGGTCGAAAAAGTTCTTCAGCCTCGACAAGTTATTGAGGCGCTCGAGTTAGGTGCCCGTGAGCTAGCTACGGGAGGAGCAATCAACGCGCCGCCCTATCGCGTTTTCACGCCTCGAAAGGAGAGCGACTACGGCTCACAATTCCCGAGCGGCGGCAGTCCCACGCATCACGCTTTCACATCACTTACCGGGGCGATCGCCTGTCTTGACGTCACGGCTGACCGCGTCGATTCCGACATCATTACATACCTGGAGAGTGATGGTCGGGTAAATCAGCGCCGTGTTCCGGGCACACCCGACCGGATGTTCTGCGGGCTCATTTTTCTATATAGCTCCCTAACTGGTGAGCTCTTGGCGATCATTCATGACGGCTTTCTGCAAAAGTTCCGGGTAGCTGGGACGGCGGCGGTCGGCGTGAGGCACCTTGCCCGCAAGAACTCCTCTTCAGTAGGCCTTCTAGGTACAGGGTGGCAGGCTCAAGCAGCAGTTCACTGCTTTGCGGCGTTGGGCACCCTGAAACAAATCAAAGTATTTAGTCCAACGCCGGGTAAAAAGGAATCGTTCGCGGAAAAGATGTCGGTTGAAGCGGGCATCGAGGTGATTCCGGTTAACACGGCTCGCGATGCTGTAAGAGGAGCTGACATCGTTTACATGGCGACGAACTCAAAAGACCCGGTGGTTTTCGCGGACTGGTTGGAGCCTGGCCAGTTTGTAAGCAACGTGTCGGACGTCGAGCTGGAGATGGCCGCATGGGAACGTTGCGACCTGCTCACAATGAACCGACACGGCAGGCGTTGGATGAGATACGCGATTGACGGCGCCGATGTCATACCGGAGCATGGACGAGATCAGTACACTAAGCCGAGCGGCATCCTGTGGGACCAACTGCCGCTGCTCGGCGATGTGATTTCAGGAGCGCATCCTGGGCGAACATCCGACGAGCAAATAACTGGCCTGGTGCTTCGTGGCGATGGAGTCCAGTTCGCAGCCGTTGGACACCTAGTTTACAAACTTTGCCTAGAAAAGGGGCTTGGTTACCACGTTCCAAGAGAACTGTTTCTGCAGGATGAACGATACATCCCTTAAAGAGTACTCGTTTAGCGACGCTGCCCCGGTCGTGCAATACCGGATCCACAGGGTGCTTACCGAAAAAGGGGCGCATATCATCGACCTACGGGCGATGGCTGGACGGCCCGGGAACATCAAATAGATGCGGGCACAGAAACTGCCCTTTCGCTGCCATGCCTTCGAAGCAACCTGCGCCGACCTCAACATAGAACACCGTCTCACCAAACCGCGTCATCTATGGACGAACGGCCAGATTGAAAGGATGAACCGGACCATCAAGGAAGCGACCGTCAAGCGCTTCCATTACGAAACCCATAACCAACTCCGACAGCATCTCGGCGACTTTGTTGCCGCCTAAAACTTCGCGCGCCACCTCAAGACGCTGCGCGGTCTCAAGCCCTACGAAGCAATCTGCAAGCATGGACAGATGAGCCGTTTCGTCGTCATCGACCGCCGCATCGTGTGGCGTTCGCCCATCATGCTGACGCCCTTCCTGCCCAACGGCACCATTGACGCTGGCAAGCTGGGCGAATTTATCGCGGACGCTT
>JANPPJ010000054.1:0-11403 GCA_031428455.1 Hyphomicrobiales bacterium
GTTCGTCGGCAGCCGCAACCGCGAACAGATGAGCGAGGCCGACATTCGCGCCGCCATCGCGCGCGCACTTGGCTGCGACGTGGAGTTCACAATTCTCTCCACGATGCCGTGGCGCAGGGCTGAGCTGATAGCAGAAAGCTACGGCGTCAAGCGCGTGTTTCTCATCGGCGATTCCGCGCATCAACTCTCGCCCACAGGCGGTTTCGGCATGAACACCGGCATTCAGGAAGCCGTGGACATCGCCTGGAAACTGCAAGGCGCAGTGGAGGGCTGGGGCGGTCCACGCCTGCTTGAATCATACGAGATCGAACGCAAACCCGTCGCCACGTTCAACGTGTCAGAAGCAGCGCGCAATCTGGCGCGCATGCTCAAACCCCGCGAGGAACGCCCACCGGAAGCTATATTTACACAAGGCGCCAAAGGCGATCAGGCGCGCAAGGCCTACGGCGACTGGTACACGAGGTTGATGGCGCCTGAATGGTTCACCATCGGCGTGCAACTTGGATTCAGATACGAACATTCGCCAATCGTGGTGCGCGAAGACGGCGAAGGCCCCGCGCAAGAGGTGCATCGCTATGTGCAATCAGCGCGACCCGGCCACCGCGCTCCGCATGTCTGGCTGAAGGGCACGCACTCGACGCTGGACCTCTTCGGCAAAGGCTATGTCCTGCTGCGCTTTCTCGGCGCCCCGCCAGATGTGTCAGGCCTTGTTGAGGCTGCAGCGTTGCGCGGGGCGCCGCTGAAGGTTGTGGACCTGACCCATGCGGCTGCAGCGGAGGCTTACGAAAAGCGTCTCGTACTGGTGCGCCCGGACGGCCACGTCGCATGGCGCGGCGATGCGCAACCTGATGATCCGCTGCACATCATCGACATCGTGCGCGGCGCGCGTTGAGCCTTCGTTGACAGTCGGCTAAGCGTTCTGCACTCTCAAGGAAGCAAAGGGAAACGCTGGTGTCAGATCTCGACAAGGTGATTGGCGAACTCGTCGCGGCAAACCGCATCCTCGCCGATCAGGGCGTCGTCGATGCGTTCGGACATATCAGCGTGCGCCACCCTCACGATCCCAACCTCTTCCTGCTGTCGCGCTCGCGTAGCCCGGAGATGGTTGAGCCCGACGACATCATGACATTCCGCTTTGACGGCGAACCCGCGGACGGACGCAAAGACGGCGCCTACGTCGAACGCTTCATTCATTGCGGCGCGTATGAAGCAAATCCAGAAGTCATGTCGGTGGTGCACAGCCACGCGCTGGCCGTCCTGCCCTTCAGCATTTCAGACGTGCCGATGCAGACGGTCATTCACACCGCAAGCCACATGGGCGCGTGCATCCCCGTGTGGGACAGTCAGGATCGTTTCGGCGACACTGGCTTGCTCGTCTCCAACATCGAACAGGGCCGCGACCTTGCGCGCACGTTAGGGCAGAGCCGCGTGGCGTTGATGCGCGGACACGGCTTCACAGCCGTCGGCCGCTCGCTCGGCGAGGTGCTGAAAATCTCGATCTACCTGCCGCAAAATGCGCAGGTCTATCTCGACGCGTTGCGTCTTGGCGGCAAGATCAAACCGCTCACGCGCGGCGAAATGGAGATACGCGACTCCTTCGGCCCTGGTGGGCGCGAACTGCAACGCGCGCTCGACTACTGGGCCCGCAAGGCCAATTGCTCCCACTATCTCGAATACAAGAAATCCTGAGGAAACTCGACGATGGCGAGACTGCAACTAAGCTTCGCATGTGGTCTTTATGATCGCATGCTGCCTATTTACACAGGCGACGTGCGCCCCAATGGCGTTGACCTCAATTTCATCCCTATCGACGCCCCACGCGAAATTTTTGATCGGCTCGCGGCTCGTCAGGAATTCGACGTCGCGGAAATGTCGTGCTCCGAATACGTTGCGCGCACAGCTGCGGGACAGTGCGATTATGTCGCCATCCCCATCTTCCCGTCACGTCAGTTCAGGCATGGCCTTGTCGCCATCAATACAAAGTCTGGCATCGACAAGCCAAAGGATCTTGAAGGCAAGCGAATTGGCGTGCCGCTCTACACGATGACGGCGGCCATCTACATCAAGGGATTCCTGAAGCACGATTACGGCGTCGACCTGTCGAAACTGCAATGGGTGCAAGGCGCCATCAACCTGACCGGCGGTCATGGCGCGCCCACCATCCTGCCGCTTGTAAAGCCTGTGCCCATTGAACAAAATACAAGCGGCAAGACGCTTGGCGATTTGCTCGAAGCCGGTGAAATTGATGCCGTGGTTGGCACCACGCTGCCAGCGTCGCTTCGCCGCGTGCCGCATGTAAGACGTCTGTTCCTGAACTTTCATGAAGTCGAGGCCGACTATTATCGCCGCACGCAGATCTTTCCCGTCATGCATCTCGTCGCGATCAAGAAGAGCATTCACGAACGCTATCCCTTCGTCGCCACCAGCCTCTATAAAGCCTTCGACGAAGCCAAGAACGTCTCGCTGGCAAAGATGAAGAACCTTGCAGCGCTGCGCTACATGCTGCCGTGGATGGCCGAGCAACTTGACGAGATCGAGGAGGTTTTCGGCGGCGATCCGTGGCCGTCCGGCATCGAGGCGAACCGGCCTACGCTGGAAGCGCTCGTCACATATTTGCACGAGCAATATGTAACCGACCGCCGCATGAACGTGGATGATCTTTTTGTGCAGGTCGAGGGCGGAGGCCACTAACCACCGCACGGGGAGGCCGCATGAGCGAAGAGGCGCAACACGCGACAATCGGTTTCCTGAGCGAGCTGTGCGCACGCGCTGGCGACACAAGCCCGCCTATGTCCACACACATCTCACGCATCTTTTTCGCGGGCGACACTGTCTACAAGCTCAAGCGCGCGGTCCGCACCGCCTATCTTGATTTCTCAACGCCGGAACTACGCCTTCTCGCTTGTCATAACGAGTTCGAGCTGAACTGTCGCACGGCCCCTTCGCTATATCTTGGCGTTCGCCACATTACACGCGACGCGCACGGGCTCGCACTGGACGGCGACGGCGAAACCATCGACGCGATTGTTGAAATGCGCCGGTTTGCCCAAGGCGACCTTTTCGACTCCATGGCGCAAAGTGGCGCGCTGACATCTCAGCACCTGGAGCGACTCGCGGCGAGCCTCGCAGCGTTCCATGCGAATGCGCCGATAGACAAAACCTCCAGCGGCACGCACGCGGTCGGCGCTATCCTGGCGACAAATGAAACCGTGCTTCGTTTGTCTTTTCTTGCAGAAGAACAAGACCTGTCCCCTCTCTCCTCCGCTATGCGCGAAGCTTTCGCCGCGCAATCCGCGCTGCTCAATGCGCGAAAGGCGGCGGGCAAGGTTCGTCGCTGTCATGGCGACCTCACGCTGCGCAACATTGCGATGATTGATGGCGAACCGACGCCGTTTGATTGCCTTGAGTTCGACGAGGCTCTCGCAACAATTGATATCCTTTACGATCTCGCGTTCACGCTGATGGACCTGTGGCACAGAGATCGCGCGGATCTCGCCAACGTCTTGTTCAACCGATATCTCGACGCAGCGGACGAAACTGATGGGCTAGCGCTGCTTCCCCTGTTCATCGCCATGCGGGCGGTCATCCGTGGGCATGTGACCGCACAAATGGCGCAAGACGCTGAGGGCGACGCGCAGAATAACCTGAAGTCTGAAGCTCGCGCTTACGTGGCGCTGGCCGCCGATGCGATGCGCTTCGGCCCCGCCACGCTGATTGGCGTCGGCGGCCTGAGCGGCTCGGGCAAATCCACCTTTGCATCCGCGCTTGCGCCACGCCTGCCTCCAATCCCCGGCGCCCGCATTCTGTCAAGTGATCGCATTCGCAAGGCGATGTTTGGCCTGGCCCCAACGCAAGCTTTGCCGCCTGAAGCCTATGCGCCCGAGGTCTCGCAGCGGGTTTACGCCAGCGCGCGCGAGCAGGCGGGCCGCTGCCTGAAGGCCGGATGGGCCGTGATCTGCGACGCCGTTTTTGATCGACGTGCTGACCGGGACGCGTTGACGGAAATCGCTGCGCTAAAAGGCGTGTCTTTTCGCGGTTATTGGCTGGAGGCGCCTGCGCAATTGCTCGACGCGCGCATAAGGGCGCGTAAGGGTGACCCATCGGACGCAACTCCGGAAGTCATGCGAGCGCAGGACGCAAAGCTTCGTGCGTCGGGCGAAGCCATGGACTGGACGACGCTCGACGCATCAGCTGACACGCAGGTCACAGTCGCCCGCGTCTGCGCTCAGCGCGACTGTTGATTTACTCCGCAGGCTCCCGCGCCAGTGGCTTGCCTTGCAAATCCACTCCCATCGCCTCGCAGAATGCCGCGCGAATATCCGCTGGCTGGCCAGCGTGCCAGGGAAAGTCCGCAAGCCTGCGCCTGTAATAAGGATGCGTGTAATAATCCATGAGCGGCTTGCCTGCGAGAAACGACTTGCGCTCGGCGATTGGCAGCCCAACGCACTTGGCAACATCTTTGTCGCGGATCACGCCCTTGGCCTCAGCGCCTGCGGCCACCTTTTCCATGTCGTCGAAGAAACGATTGCGGATCATCGCGATCCCGCGATCGCTGGCGCCGAGATTTTCCCTGGTGCGATCTGCAATCACGCCCTGTCCCACCCACGCGATGATGTCCTGATTCATCACATGGCTTGATATCCAGCGCCCGTCGGCAGTCCTGGTCGGCGCAGGCCAATGAGGAATCCCGGGCTGTTGATAGCTGCCGCGATCACTTGGAACGCGTGCGTAAAACCAGCCGATGCTAAGCGTATTCTCATCATCGACCGGCACACGCCATTCAAAATGTTCACCGAGATAAAACCCCATCGGCCAAAGGAAAACGCGGCCCACTGTCCACATCTCGCTTGTCTCATCTGAGTCCGAGCGCACGCGGCGATACGTGAAGCCGTGTTCGAATTCCTCAAACGCTACTTTCAAATGTTGTGAAGCGTAGGGACCGCTTTCGCCCTTCTGCCGGATGCTCCAGTTGTCATGCATCCATTCAAAATGCACCGGGTCAATGGAGTTCTCCTGACATTGAAACCAGTTGCAGGGAATATCGGCCGTCACGACTTCAACAAAGCCGTTCTCCCACGTGAACGCTTCATAGACGGGCAATTCCGGCGCGGGTTGCGGGCCCATATAGGCCCACAGGAGGCCGCGCATTTCTTGCACGGGGTAGGCCTTGATGGAGCAGCGCTCTTTCAGTTTGTTGTTGGGATTGACGGTGTCTTCATACGGCTGCTCGATGCAGGCGCCCCGCTCGTCCATCAGCCAGCCGTGATAGTTGCAACGCAGGCCCGTCTTTTCAACATAACCATACGACAGGTCGGCGCGGCGATGCGGACAATGACGATCCACCAGCCCGAACGTGCCGCTCAAGTCCTTGTAGAGAGTCAAGTCCTCGCCCATGAGACGGATGGGCTTGACGTCCCTGGCGTCAAACTCGGCGGCAGCTGCAATGGGAAACCAGTAGCGGCGCAGATAATCGCCCATGGGCGTGCCTGGGCCGACTTGTGTAAGCAATTTGTTCTTGGCTTCGCTGAGCATACTCAGCCCTCACTCATAAACGCATTGTTGGCGCCACGATAGCGGCTCCACAAATCCGGCGGCAATTCCTGTTCATCCCACACGCCAACAAGAATGCCGCGGCGCATGGCGCGTCCCCGCATGTTGAGCGCCGCCGCCTCCGGCACAGTGGTCCTTTGGGCGTTCCGCAAGGACCAGACAAACAACGCCTGCGCCATGCGTTGGCGCTGCGCCTCATAGGCTGCATCTGCTCCCAGATCGCGCAACTCCTGCGGGTCCGCTTCCATATCAAAAAGCATGGGACGGAAGCCGATGGCGTGCATGTACTTCCAGCGCTTGTCACACACCATGAAAAGGCGCGCATCACGCGGCGCGACTTTCAGCTTCAAGGCGGCTGGCGCAATTGAATAGTCGTATTCGCTGATTGCGAACTCTCGCCAGTCCGCAGGCGCCTCGCCGCGCAGCAGCGGCATGAGCGATCTGCCTTCCAGACGATGCGAGTGCAAGCCCGCGTCGCCGCCCAGCGCATCAATGAAAGTAGGAACAAGGTCGATCGTCTCGACAAGAGCGTCGCAAACCGTGCCGCGCGCAGCGTCGGCGGAGGTGGACGGATCGACGACGACAAGCGGAACCTTCACGCTCGGCTCATGGAAGAGATCCTTTTCGCCAAGCCAGTGATCGCCCAGATAATCGCCGTGATCAGACGTAAACACGATCAGCGTATTTTCCATCAAACCGCGCTTTTCCATAAACGCGAAAAGCAGCCCAAGCTGGTCGTCAATCTGCTTGATCAGGCCCATGTACACGGGCACAACCTCATTGCGCACTTCGTCGCGCGAGAAATTTTTGCCGACCCGGTTCTCCATGAATTCGCGAAACACCGGATGCGCGTCTTCCTTCTCCGACTGCGCGCGCACAGCCGGGATGAGATCGGTGGCCGAATACATTGTGTTGTAAGGCGCGGGAGCGACATAAGGCCAATGCGGCTTGATGTAGGACAGGTGCAGACACCACGGCGCGTCGCCAGCCTCCGTCATGAAATCCATGGCGCGGCGCGTCATGTACGGCGTCTCGGAATCTTCTTCGCGAACGCGCGCGGGCTTGCGGGCGTGGCGCATCGCCCAGCCGGAGGCGAGCCCCTCATCGCCGTCAGCAGAATTGGCCCAGTCGTGCCAGGGGTTGGCGCCGCCATAGCCCTTCTGGTTCAGGTAATCGTTGTAGGCGGGCTGGCGCGCGTCATGTCGCCCGTCAGGCCCCTCCGCCCACAAGCCATCGTCGCGCTCGAAAGGTTCAAAGCCACATTCTGATACATGCACGCCAATAATGGACGAAGGGTCCACGCCAAGCCGCGCCATGCCGTCGGCGTCCGCCTCCATATGCGTCTTGCCAACAAGGGCTGTGCGCACGCCCATGGGGCGAAGGTAATCGCCAATCGTCCATTCGCCGACCTTGAGCGGAAAACCGTTCCAGGAGGCGCCGTGCGAGCTGACATATCTTCCCGTGTAGGAACTCATGCGGGACGCGCCGCAGACCGGAGACTGAACGTAGGCGCGGGTGAAGCGCACGCCCCGGCTCGCCAGCGCGTCAATGTGCGGCGTTTGCAGAAACGGATGGCCCGCACAGGACAGATAATCCCACCGCAGCTGGTCGCACATGATGAACAGCACGTTCTTGGCGGCCATTCTTGTTCCTCCCGGCGTCCAGGAATGAATTGCACAGAGCGTGGTTGACGCGCAAGCTCCAGCGAGCAAGTCCTGCGGCGACGCGTCGCGCACCCCTTAAGTCGGGCATGCGTGTTGATCTTCTTGAAGTTTGAGCCGCACGGTCGCGTTGGAAACGGGTTTTTACAGTTCAGCACTGGCTAAAAGCGAAGGGTCTCGCTATCTAGCCGTGGCGGAACCAATCAACATCGTTTCGAGCCGGGCGAACAGCCGGGTATGAGGGGAAGAGAAGATGAAACAGTTCACGTTTGCAGCAGTAGCAGCCATCATGGTCGCTGGCATGGGTTCGGCTTCCGCTCAGGACGTGGCGGCGGGCGAGAAGTCTTACGCCAAGTGCCGCGCTTGTCATCAGGTCGGCGAAACCGCCAAGAATGGCGTCGGCCCGAAGCTTAATGGCCTCTTCGGCCGCATCGCCGGCACTGTTGAGGGTTACAACTACTCCGCCGCGAACAAGAGCTCTGGCATCACCTGGACGGAAGAGACTTTCGCCAAGTACATTGTTGATCCGCGCGCCTTCATGCCGGGCAACAAGATGGCGTTCGCCGGCATCAAGAACGAAGCGGAGATCGCCAATCTCACGGCGTTCCTCAAGCAGTTTGACGCTGACGGGAAGAAGAGCGGTTCGTGAGCTTGATGAGAACGCGTTGGCCGGAGCGCCCGCGCATCTTGCAGATGAATGGAGCGCGCCTGTCGAGGCGCGCTCTTCTGCTATCAGGAGCCTGCGCCACGATGCTGTCCACATTCGCGCACGCGGACCAATGGGTCGAGGTGAACGACGACGCAGGCGCGCCGATTCCGAACCTGCGCGTACCCGCCGAGCTGGACCCTTTCGGTCTACCCGGCGTGCTCTGGGTTGGGCCAACGGCCCCAGATGTGACGCTGTTCGAATTCGCCGACTACAATTGCCCGGTTTGCAAGCAGGCTTCCATCCATCTCGACACGCTGGTGCGCTCGGTAAAGGGTTTAAGGCTCGGCCTTGTGCAGAATCCCATTCTGTCAGCCTCCTCTCGCGAGGCGGCGCGCATCGTGATGCTGACGCTGCGGATCGCAGGCCCGGCGCAGGCTTACGCGCTGCACCAGCGCCTTTTCGCCATGCGCGGCGTGGTGGACGGCGCCCGGGCCACGAACGTAGCGCGCGAACTGGGCGTCGACACGGCCGCAGCGGACCCTGAGTGGATCAAACAGGCGAACGCCGCTCTGGACGCTCAGGAAAAGTTGGCGAACGCCGTCGGCTTCTCCGTCACGCCGTCTTATGTGCTCAACGGCATCGGCATGTTTGGTCATCCAGGCCCAAAGTCGCTCGCGCGGATGGTCGAGGCCGTGAAGACCTGTGATGCGCTGGTCTGCCCCTAGGGCGCCTTAAGGGCGCACGCCGGGCGTCTCGACCGGCATCTGCCGCGCGCGGTGTGCGAGGAAGACCTCCAGATTGATGAACTCCTGCGCGCCATAGGGATAGGCGAGCGCGCGCACGCCGCTCATGCAGTTCCTGAATCGCCGTTGCAGCGATCCCATTCCCTGCCAGTCGAGCCGATAGATGGGATAGGCGTTGGGATGCGCCTGCGGGATCAGCGCTGAGCCAAGGCGCTTGCCCCAATTGTCGTCGTGACACTGGGCGCAGGAGAAGTTCAGTTGACCGATCCGCTGGCCCCACAGGGCCTCGCCCTGCGCACGAAACGGCTCAAGTCGCGCGTCATCGGGAGGCGTCACAGGCAGGCCGCGCGATTGCAGGCCGATGTACGCCGTTAGTGCGAGAAGTTGCGCGCTCTCGGGCTTGAAGCCTTCCGCCTTCTGCTGATCAGTGCGGCAGGCGTTGACTTGTCCGGCCAGATCAAGCGGCGCCTGGCGCGAAGCGTTAAAAGCCGGGTAGCGCGCGGCGACGCCCTTCATGGATTGCGGCGCGGGGCCGTGGCAATCACCGCAGGACGTCTGCGCGCCGCCCGCCTTTTCATGCCAAAGGCTTTCGCCATCGAGCGTGGAAAGCATGGCGGGATTGGCGGTGTCGTCATCCTGCATAGCGCGGGTCGCTGCGCTCATAAAGTCCGCGCCGGATTTACGTTGATCTAGCGGAATCTCCGCATTCGCCCATGACGCAACGCACGCGCAAACCACAATCAGGAGAGAGCGCGCGCGCCTCATTCCACCTCGATCCGCCGCTTCTCTTCAGCCGTGGCTCCGCTGTCGTCGCGCCAGCGAAACACAAGCTCGCCGCTCGCATCGACACGCATCGCAAACGAGACATAGGGGTTGGCGGACATGGCCGGGTAGAGATCACAAGCGAACACGCGTTCGCCTGCAAACAGGCACTCGAAACGATTGACGATATCGCGTGGCACAAGTCGCCCCTGAGAGTCCGGGCGATATCCGGTCTCCATCGGGTGCGCGATCATGGCGCGGATTTCGATCACATCGCCACGCTTCGCCTTGGCCGGCAGGCTGATGAGCGCGCGTCCCATGTTTCCAGCCATATCAGGCGTCCTCTGCGCATGCGGGCAATGTCACGATCACCTCGATCGCGCCCATGAAGCAGGAACCGTCCCGCATTTTTGCGACAGCTACGATCTTCTGCGAGTCGCCCAGCCGGATGCGTGTTTGCGCCGTCGCCTGAGGAGTTCGCGCGCTGAAATGGAAAACGGCCACATTGGGCTGCGGATTCTTTTCGTTGAACACGGCCAGCGACGTGACGAAATCAGCGCCCTGCATGGCGCTCTCCACGCTCACCTTGGTGGGCACGGAAGCGCCGCTTTCGAGCAAGACTGGAATGTCGACCGTGACGCGGCCTTCCTTTGGCTTCACGCCGCCGGTGAATGCGAGGATCGCCTTTTCCATTTCCTGCGGCGTCGCCTGCGCGTTTGGCGCCAGCATGAGAGCCGCGAAACCGGCCCCTGCGGCGAGGACATGCCGCCGCGTTGGCGCACCGGACGGCAAGTGTGAAGGCTGCTGTGAATGACTGCGTGTCATCTCGTTTCCTTCGGTGACGGCTCCTCGCGCAGGGTAGCAAGGAACGCGACCACGTTCTCGATATCCTGCGCTTCAAGAATGGGCATGTCGCGCTGCGCGGTCGCAACGCGGGATAGATGGTCTATGCGGTAATACGACGGCATCACGCTGTCTGGATTGATCCGCGTGCTGTCCACCATGCGCAAGCGCAACTGCCCCTCGGACAGACGCGAGCCTGCCCCCGCGAGGCTTGGCGCAATGTCGCCCTGAAAACGCTGCTCGGGAAACGGCCCCGTATGGCAAAGCAGGCAGAGTCCCTTCTGGCGATCAACAATGATTGCGCGGCCCTTTGCCGGATCGCCCGGCGCCGCCCCGAGTGGAGCAACAATGGCGTCGCCTGCAATTTCATAAGACTGCAACGGAGCCGCAAGCGCAGGCGCGCAGCAGGCCAACGTCAGGATGGCAGCGACGAATCGCTTATCCATAAACGCCATCCGTGATGACCTTGAACCACGCGTCCGCGTAGATTGCTTCGCGGGCGCGAAACTCGCGCGACGCGCCGCCCGGGCTTGTGCCGCCCGCGCCCTCAACATCCGCCAGCATGCCCTTCGCGGGCTGATAAACGCCCGCAACTGATATGCCGTAGTCAGGCGCGACCAGGCTGTAGCAGGTGTTGATAAGCTTGGGCGACGGCGCCGGTTCCCCGCGCAGCATCGCGGCAACAGCGAGCGCGCAATGCTTGGCCTGCGAATTGGCCGCAAACGCGGACTTGGGCATTGCACCAGCGATGGCCGCGTCCCCGATGACATGAATGTGGGGCGCGAGGCGCGATTCAAAACTCACCGGGTCGATGGGACACCAGCCGCTGCGATCCGCCAGGCCGGAGGCCTGGGCGATGGCGCCTGCGCGCTGGGGCGGAATGACGTTTGCGACGGCTGCCTTTTGCCGGGCAAATTCCGTCACGATGGTCATGTCGCGGACGTCGAGCTCCACCGTCTTGCCGCCGCTGGCCAGCGACACCCACTCAAGATGATTGGGATAAAGCTCCTGCCACGCAGCCATAAACAGCTTTTGTTTGGAGAACGTATCCTTTGAATCAAGAACAATGAGCTTCGACTTCGGCTTGTGATTCTTGAGATAATGCGCGATGAGCCCCGCGCGCTCATAAGGCCCCGGCGGACACCGATATGGATTCGCAGGCACAGACATGACGACTACGCCGCCATCGTCCATC
>JANPPJ010000055.1:0-13551 GCA_031428455.1 Hyphomicrobiales bacterium
ATGGCGGTGTAGTCGGTGTGCTTCTCGCCCGGAGCGCCCGGATCGCGGCCCGGATTATGCGGTCCGAACCACGCGGACAGGCGGAAGTCCTCTTTCGACACCGAGAAGTGCTGATGATACCAGCGTGCGCCGCCCGGCGCCGCCGTCACCAGTCCGAACTGGCCGTAATCAACGCGGCGAACCTCGTGACCGAAGCCGTCTTTCCACGGCGTCGGGCCGCAACGCTCGGGCCACGAGTAGGTGTAGCCCTTGCCCTTGAGGCAAACGAGCACGGCGGCGGACGTGTGCGCGTGGGCCTTCGAGTAACGGCCGTTCTCGTGCTGGGCGATCCAGTAATAGAACTGGTTGTTGGTCATGAACGGCTCAACGCGGCGATAGCCAACCGAGCGGCGGTTATCGAGCGGCAGCTCGCAATTGACGACGTCCGGGATGAAGTTCGTCTTGCGCATGGCGAGGCCGCGCACCGGATCGGGCTCGATGTCGTCCTTGGGCTTGAAAAAATCGTCGGCGCCCGAGAAACGGTCGCGGAACACGAACGGGTTGTTGAACACGCCTTCAACGTTGTTGATCATGTTCATCACGTTCGGCGCCGTGTTGCCAGCGAGCAGCAGCGCGCCGCCCGATGTGGCGTTGACGATGCGGAACCAGGCGTTCATCGGGATCGAGAACATCGAGCCCTTCTGCCATTCGAAAACGTGCTTCTTGGAATCGCCTTCCTGCCAGACTTCGGTCGTGCCGCGGCCTTCGACAACGAGGTAGATTTCCTCGAACATGTGCTTTTCGGGGTTGAGCGCGCCGCCCGGCGGCACTTCAACCACGTAGCAGCCCCACTTCGTTTCCGTTCCGTACAGCTGGATGTAATGGCCCTTGCCGCCCTTGCGCTTCCAGTTGTGGAGCGGCAGGTTCGCGACCGAGGAGATGCCGATATCGCGGAAGACCGGAACGCCTTCGGATTCCATGAAAGCGTCATAAGGCGTCGGCTGCTTCTTGAACTCGCCGAAGCCCGCTTTCTTCGTGCCGGCCGGCTCGTGCCAGTGGGTGCCGTCCTTCGCATCATGTGGCATGGTGATCCTCCGTGTTGGCGGGCGCCCACGGCGCCTTCGCGTCGCGCCGCATCGGGGCGCTCTCCCGTCGGTAAATCAGGCAAACGCACAAGCGTGTCAACTTTGGACCGTTGATTTGTGTCATGCTCGCCAAACCGCCGCCATGTTCACAAGGCAATGTCCGGGCGTGAACCCTTGCGCCCGCGCTCTTGCGTCGAGAGCATGGCCATGATCGCTAGTACTGCGAAATCTGGCGGAGGCGCAGGCGGAGGACCATCTTTTGATCTTTGGGAGAGGATTAGCAGCCACGCTGCTTGGCTTTGCGAGCGCCGCCGCCATGGCGCAGGAAGGCATCGTACAGCAGCAGGACGTGGCGGCGCCGGAAACGCCTACGGCGGCGGCGGCTGCTCCCACCCGGGCGTCCGCATCGTCAACCTACGTGTCGCTGGGCCATCTTGGTCAGGGTCTGCTCTGGGCCCCGCAGAATCGCGGCCAAGACATCCGCGGTTCGACCAAAACGGCCGTCGTTCTTGTTCATCCATTCGCCAGCTCACTTGGCAATCCGCTTTGCGCGGGCCTTGCCGAGCGAGGATTTTTCGTCCTCTGCGCCGATCCGCCCACCACCAATCGGGCGTTCCGGTTTGGCGGTTACGAGTCCCAGGCCCAGACTTTGAGCGCCGCCATTGCGCGCGTCCGTCAGGAGCGCGGCGTGCAGACCGTCATTCTTGCTGGGCACGGCGAGGGCGGGGCTCTTGCGGCCTTCTATCAAAATGTCTCGCGAAACGGCCCGGCTGTATGCCAGGGCGCCGAAAAGACCGCGCCCTGCGACGGCGCCCGCCTCTCGGGGCTTTTGCCAGCCGCCGGACTTGCGCTGGTCGATCCAGATCTCGGACAGGCCTTTTCGACCCTGGCCGGCCTCGATCCGGCGATTGCGGTCGAAAGCGCGCCCACGCAGCGTTATCCGGGTCTCGATATGTACGACCCCCGCAACGGGTTCGATCCCGGCCAGAACGCGGGGCGCTACCCTGTCGTTTTCCGCAAGGCGTTTTTCACCGCACAGGCGGAGCGCAACGCGAGGCTGAACGTCGAGGCGCGAAAGCTCGTTTCCGCCGTGGCGTCCCGCGAGCGAGATTCATTCAACGACGACATGCCGCTGTTCGTAGCCGGCGTGCGCACGACGCCGCTCTGGCAGGTTGATCCTGGTTTGCTCTTGCGCACCAAAAAGCCGCACAAGTTGCTCGCAGCGGACGGAACAACTCCCGTCCGCGTGCTTGAGTCCATTTCGCTTCCCACGGGCAATCCGCGCGAGGCGACCAGCTACCGGACCGCAGTGGCCTTTTCCGCGCGCGGTTTTCTCGCCGGGCACGCTATTGAGACGACGCCGGACTACGATGTGACCGCTGACGACATAACCGGCGTCCTCTGGGCGTCTTCTGCGACCAGCTCCATGCCAAACCTCGCCGGGGTCACGGACCCGCTGTTGGTTGTCGCCAACACCGCCCATTACGGCGTGAGGCCCGCCGAGATGATCTTCGACGTCGCCGCATCGAAGGACAAGGAACTGGTCGGCGTAGAGGGCGCATCGCACTGGCTCAGCCCCTGCCACAGCTGTTCAGGAGGGTCTGGCCGCCGCTTTGGCGACACGATGGCCCGCTCGCTTGACTACATCGCGGATTGGCTGCGCCGGCGCTCCTGAAGCCATCGCTGCGGGGTTGACAGTCGGGCGCGTTCGCGCGACTCAAACCCGATGGCGACAAGACCGCGAGACGCGCCCCATGCGTGGAGGAAGCGGGAGACCCTTGCGCGCGGGGAGATCGATGGCGAACGGTGACGAGAAATCCGGCAGGACTGTCGAGGATGCGATCAAGGCTGCCGCAGACCACACATTGCAGGAACACAACGTCGGCCAGTTTTTCTACCACGAACACGACGACGAGGCTGACCACGAACACGACCAGTTCCAGTACGACGGGCCCATTGAAGAGAACCCGCTCTGGATGCAGGACAACGTGCATCTCACCAGCGTCGGCATCGACATCGGCTCCTCGGGCACGCAGGTCATCTTCTCGCGCATCCACCTGCGCCGCCTCTCCGAGGATTTGACGAGCCGTTATTACGTCGTCTCCCGCGAACAGCTCTATCTCTCCCCCGTTTCACTCACGCCCTACGCCAGCATCACTCGCATTGACGAGGACAAACTGCGCGACATCGTGCTCGAAGCGTATGAAGGCGCTGGCCTGAAAAAGGACGACGTCGACACGGGCGCCGTGATTTTGACCGGCGAGGCGCTGCGCCGCGAAAACGCGCAGGCCATCTCCGCGATGCTGTCGGAAGCGGGCGGCGAATTCGTTTGCGCCACGGCCGGTCACCACATGGAATCCATGCTGGCGGCTTACGGCTCAGGCGCCGCGCAGGCCTCGCTCGATCTCGGCAAGCGGGTGCTCAACGTCGACATCGGCGGCGGCACGACAAAGCTGGGTCTGATCGAAGGCGGCAAGGTGCTGGTGACCGCTGCCGTGCATATCGGCGGCCGCCTGCAGGTGACCGAAGAGGGCAAGATCATGCGCCTCGATCCGGCAGGACGCACCCATGCCCGCCGCGCGGGTTTCGACTGGAATCTGGGCGACACGATCAACCCCGACGATCTCGACAAGGTTGCAGACGTGATGGCGGACACGCTTGTTTCTGCGCTGACGGCGCGCCCCATTCCCCACGACGTCGCGCATCTTTACCTGACCGATCCGATCCTCGATTTTGGCGATCTGGGCGGGATGATGTTCTCGGGCGGCGTCGCGGAATACGTCTACGATCGCGAGCAGCGCGATTTCAACGACTTGGGCAAGCGGCTTGGCGCTGCGATCCGCCGCAAGGTCGATGCAGGCAAGTTCCCGTGGCCGTTGCTGCCTGCGCGCGAGTGCATTCGCGCCACTGCGCTGGGCGCCTCGGAATATTCCGTGCAGTTGTCGGGCAACACGAGCTACATCTCGGACCCCGGCGTATTGCTGCCCAAGCGCAATCTTCAGGTGCTTTCTCCGCCCTTCGAGGCTGGCGAGGATGTCGATCCGGCCGCGCTGGCCAAGGCGATCATCAGCCATCGCAAGGCGTTTGAACTGGAAAGCGCCGACACTGAAATCGCACTCGCCCTGCGCTGGACCGGCGCGCCCGCCTATGAGCGCATTCACGCCTTTGCAAAGGGCATCGTGGATGGGCTCGCCGACAAGATCGCGGCGGGAAACCCGATTTACGTCATGCTCGACGGCGACGTGGCCCAGACGCTCGGCGCCGTCATCCGCGAAGATTGCGGCATCCAGAGCGAGATCCTCGTCATCGACGGCGTGATGCTCATGGATTTTGATTACATCGACCTCGGCAAGGTGCGTATTCCCTCATACACCGTGCCCGTCACGATCAAGTCGCTTGTGTTCAACGAAGACCCGCGCGGCCCGCGTTCGAAGGAAATCATTCACCATCGCGAGCAGGAACATGGCGCTGGCGAACATTCGCATGGCCATCACCACCATCATGATGGACATGATCATGCCCGCGGACATTCCAGCGCCCATGGACACAACCATGCCGCGCCCGCAGAAAAGACAAGCTGAGCGCCGCATTGATCAGGGCGTTGCAATCTGATCTATAGGGCTCAACCACGACTGGACGGCGCGGATCTTGCGTGCCGTCCCTCATGTCCAAGGAGGAAAATATGGCGAAAGACGCAATTGTATCGGACGACCTTGCCAAGAAATTTGCGACCGAGAAGGACACGCCTTACCTGCGCTGGGTGCGCGATGAAGGCCTGGATATCATCTCGGCCCACTACATCCAGAACTTGCGCACCGTTGAGTTGAAGCCCTGGGCCCGCCGCGGCGGCAAGGGCATCTACATCAACCACGAAGCCTCGCGCACCTCGAACGACTGCTACGTGTGCGAAATCGCGCCCGGCAAGAAGCTTGAGCCCCAGCGCCAGCTCTTTGAGGAAATGATTCTCGTGCTCGACGGCCGTGGCTCCACCGCTGTGTGGAACGACGCTGGCCAGAAGATCACCTTCGAATGGAAAGCCGGCGCGCTGTTCGCGATTCCGCTGAACGCCTGGCACCAGCACTTCAACGGCTCGGGCTCCGAGCCCGCGCGTTTCTGCTCGGTGACGAACGCGCCCCCGGTCATCAACCTGTACGAAGATATCGACTTCATCTTCAACACGCCGCACGACTTCAAGTCCCGCTTCGCTGGCGAGCCTGACTACTTCTCCAACAAGGGCGAGCAGAAGGGCCTCTTGCTCGAAACCAACTTCGTGCCGGACGCGGTCAACCTGCCGCTCATCTCCGCCAAGGAGCGCGGCGCGGGCGGCGGTCACATCCGCTTCAACATGGCCAAGGGCTCGATGAACTCGCACATCTCGCAGTTCCCGATCGGCACCTACAAGAAGGGCCATTGCCATGGTCCCGGCGCGCACGTCATCATCCTGTCGGGCGAAGGCTACTCCCTGATGTGGCCGGAAGGCGAGGAGCCCAAGCGCTACGACTGGGAAGTGGGCACCATGATCGTGCCGCCGAACATGTGGTTCCATCAGCACTTCAACACCGGCACGACCCCGGCCCGCTACCTCGCGTTCAAGCACGAGGTTGTCTCGATCCGTAACGCGCAGGGCGTGCCCAAGGCGTGGATCAGCCGTCGCATCGGCGGCGACCAGATCGATTACGCGGACGAGTCCAAGCTTGTGCGCGATATTTTCTCAAGCGAACTGTCCAAGAACGGCGTCGAGCCGAAGATGGACGAGGCCTACAAGCAGGAACTCGAGACGCTTCCCCCCAAGGTTGCGTAAGAGCAGTTCGCTCAAGCAATAACCGCGCGCGTCCCTGGGGCGCGCGCTTGTCCGCTACAGGAGAGAATTATGGGCTTTGTCGACCCCCGCGAGCGCGAACGCGCAGAGGGCCACGCGCCGGAAGTGAACTTCTACACCGAGGCTTTGAAAGCGTCGGAGAAGTTCCGCAAGGATTATGACAGCAAGATCGGCGTGGTGAAGTGGAACGAGATGCCGCTGGAGCGTTCGCCCCACGGTCTCATCAAGCACATCATCCACGAGCAGATGGACACCAAGGAATACTGCCTCGATATCTACATGCAGTTTCTTGCGCCGGGTAAGGCCTCCGGCACGCACCGCCATCTGTCGGAAGAAGTGATCTACGTCGTTGAAGGCTCGGGCTACGACCTGCACTGGGACGTGAAGTTTGACTGCAAGGATGTGATGGAGTTCGAATGGGAGAGCGAGCCCAAGAAGTACGAATGGTCCGCTGGCGATTTCATCTACATTCCGCCCTATTGCGCCCATAAGCACTTCAACTCGGACCCCAACAATCAGGCGCGCATCATTTCGTGCACGAGCCGGATCGTGAAGGCCATGGGCTTTGACTGGTTCGAGCAACTGGAAAACGCTGAAGGCTTCTGATCGCCTTTGTCGTTTCAGTTGGTCTGAATATTGGCGCGTCGGTTCATCCCGACGCGCTCATTCGTTTCAAGAGCGGCGTCCTGGGCCAACGGCGGCGTCCTGGAATTTGCCGTTCGCTGCTTTCACAGGAGCATGACACATGTGCGGTGAACTCGATGACGAAGGCCCGACAAACGTGCAGGAAGCCCACTACAACCGCTTTCTGCATCACGCCCGGCTGATCCTCGCCAAACGCCAGAGGACTGCAGCGTCATCCGACGACGCGGTCGTCAACGTCATCGATCAATTGTTCGCCGACGCGCTGGCCCGCGCAACGCGCGATTGCGAAGGCGTCGTCGACCCCTCGCGCAGCTATGACATGATGGCGATGCAACCGCTGGTCTTCGCGCGGCTCGCAGGACTGATGGCTGGACATTTGTCGCTGGGCGACGATCCCCTCCGCCGCGTCATGGAAGCCATGATGCATGGCTACGCAGAGGCTGACTCCATGGAGCCTGATCACGGGCATGACCATGATGAGTCCACGGGGCACTTTGGGCATTCGCATTGATTGGTTTTATCGCGTAGCGCAACCAGCGTTACGTCATGGCCGGACTTGATCCGGCCATCCAGTCTCAAACGGCAAGCATGTTCCTGGATGCGCGGGTCAAGCCCGCGCATGACGTCGTAAAGGCGAAGAATCCCTTGCCATCAAATCTTGAACGCTTCCATCGTCTCGGGCGCGAACAGCTCTTCGGGCTTCAGCAAGCGCTTCGAGAGGCCGCATTCCTGGTGGTAGCGCAGGAAGACCTTGAAGGTCTCCATGTTCTGCTCGTAGCCATAGGCCCAGTAATCTTCGCCCATCAATTCGCGCGCTTCTTCAACGTCGTGCATCAGCCAGGGCACCATGGCCTTGAGAGCCGCCGTTTCCTTGAGGTCTTCGTAAGTCTTGTGCTGCGCCTGCTGGAAGGCCTTGAACAGCGCCATCGCGATCCAGCGGTTCGCCTCATACACTTCGCGGCGGATGGCCACGGTGTGCATGATCGGGAAGATCTTCGTCTTGCGATAATAGTCGAGTTCAACTTCGCGATAGTTGGGGAACAGGCGCGTCACGTTCACGCCGTCATAGGTGGAGGGCTTGCGCGCAGTGTGCAGCGCATCGATCTCGCCGTCGCCCAGCATCTGCGAGAGCGTCTTGTGATCGGGGATCGCCTTGACGTTGAGGTTGGCGGGCAGGTCGAGCTTGATCTTCTCGGGCCGCCCAGCCTCTTCCTCGCCGCCTGTCAGATATTCGCACGAGTCGACTGGCACGCCATAGAAGTCAGACAGGATGCCGCGAATCCACACAGGCGACGTCATCTGAAACTCAGGCACGCCAATCTTCTTGCCGATGAGATCCTTCGGCTCCTTGATGCCCGACTTTGCGTTCACATAAACGCACGAATGGCGAAAAAACTTCGACGGAAACACCGGGATCGCGACGAAGGGCTTGGGGTCCTTGTGCAGCGACACGCAATACGACGAGAATGACATTTCGCACACATCGAACTCGCGATGGCGCGCCATGCGGAAGAAGGTCTCTTCCACCGGCATGTCGAGATAGTTGATGTCGATGCCGTCGGGCTGCACCGAGCCGTCCTGGATGGCGCGCGTGCGATCGTAGTTCCAGCAGCCGAACGTGAGATTCAATTTGGACATGGCTCTTTCCTGGACGTTTCCTGAATATTTTTCGAAGGAGAAAGACGCGCGCGGGCGCGTCCCCTCTCAATAGAACTGGTCGAAATGCATCTGCGCCGCAGGCACTTTTGACTTGATGAGCGTCTTCATCACGGCCTGCGACATCAGCGGCGGCCCAGCGAAATAAACTTCCATTTCGCTCAGCTTGTCGCCGAAAATCTTCTCGGCGATGTCGTGCACGAAGCCGACCTGTCCGATCCAGTTGGCTGACGAAGGATCATCAGGCATCGAGATGGCGCCGATGTAGTGGATGCGCGTGCCGTAGCCTTCCAGCTCCTGCAGCATCGCCTCGCCGCACACGTCGCGCGGCGTGCGCCCGCCATAGATAAAGTGGATATTGCGGTCTCTCAGCGCAGAGCTTTTAGCCGCTGCGCGCGAGATGGCGACCATTGGGGAGAGGCCAGAACCGCCTGCCAGACAAAGGATATCGCGCGGCGCATCTTCGCGCAGGTACGCCATGCCATAGGCGCCATCGAGGCCAACCTTGTCTCCGACCTTCAGATGATCGAACAGCGATGTTGTCGCGGCGCCGTTGGGCACGCGGCGAATCTGGAAGTGCCACTCGTCGCCGTCTTCGCCGGTGTTGCACATCGAGTAGGCGCGCGCGCCTTCAACGCCTGGCGCAGTGATCAGGCCGTACTGGCCAGCGATGAACTTGGCGTTCTCCGACAGGCGGAAACGAAACTCGCGAATGTCGTGCGTTACGTCAAAAGCCTCGAACAATTCGCCGGTGGTCTTCTTCGGCAGAAACTTGCTCTTGTAGTGATCGCGCAGCGACACCTTGATGGTGCAGTCGCCTTGCGGCAGGGCCTGGCATCCCAGATAACGTTTGCGCTGCGCATCGCGCTCGGTCACGCCCGGCGGATTGGCGCGCAGGTATGAAACCTCGCCTTCAATCAGCTCAAAGCGGCAATTGCCGCATTCGCCGACGTTGCATTCGTACGGAAAGCCAAGCCCGATACGCGTAGCTGCGCGCATGATGGTGTCGTTGACGCAATCAAATTCGATGTTTGCCGCAGGGATGGTGATCTTCGCCATGTGTCCAGCCGTTGTTGTTCGTTTCAGAACCCGGCGACGGAGCGGTAGCCCAGTCGCGCGGAAATGAGATGCGCCGTGTTCACGACGAGCGGCGCAAAGCGCGCAAGCACGTCTTCTGAAAGCCGTTGTGTCGGGCCTGCAATTCCTACCGCCGCCACCACGCGCCCTTCGGCGTCGTGGATGGGAGCGGCGAGCGACCGCATGCCGATTTCACACTGCTCGTCTTCGCGTGCATAGCCTTTTTGGCGCACGTCCTCCAGAGCAGCTTTCAGATGCTTTGCGTTGATATCTGTAAAGGGCGTGCGCGGTTGCAATCCAGCGGAGATGATCGCATCCACAGCGCCCGGCGCCGCAAAGGCGAGCATGGCGCGCCCTTCGGCTGAACAGAACGCGGGCTTGCGCTCGCCAAGGTTCGCGCGCTGGCGGATCGCTTGCGTGCTTTCCAGATCGTAGACATAAATGATCTGACTGCCTTCAGGCACCGCCAGATGCACCGTTTCATTGGTCGCTTCGCGCAGCGCAAAGATGTGCGGGCGCGCCTCGGTCGACACGTTCATGCGCTGGCGCACAAGCGCGCCAAGGCCAAAGAGCGCCAGCCCGAGGCGATATTTGTCGTTCTCTCGATTTTGCTCGAGCATACCTTCGGAGACGAGCGTCGAAGCCAGCCGATACACGGTGCTTTTGGCCACACCAAGCCGCTTTGACAGCGTCGTGACGCCGATCTCAGCCTCGCCTTCGCTGAAGGATTTCAAAAGCCGCACGGATGTCGCCACGGACGACAGCCGTTGCGATTTTGATTTCGAGCCTTTGGGCGCGGGCGCAACGGCTTGGGGAAGACCGGCGCCGCCCTTTGTCGCTGTTTTCATCGGGCGGGGAATACGCGCACCCTCCGCATCCGACGGCGTCGGCGGCGCGGTTCGCACAGCGGGCGCGCCAGTGCGACTTGGCGCCGCCCTGCGGACGTCAGAATGGGAACCTGCGCGCGTCGCCACCGTTGTCAAACCTCTATAAATACGGTCTCGCTCTCAACCGCGACCTTGTAGGTTTTTTGCGGAATCATGCAGGGCGGCTCGGCGACTTCCCCCGTCTTGATGTTGAAGGCGCCGTTGTGAAAATCGCACTCAATGATATCCCCGCAGATCGGGCCTTCCGACAGCGATCCGGGGCCATGGCTGCAGGTGTCATCCATGACGTAGAAAGCGCCATTGAGATTAAACACGGCCAGGATGAGGTCTCCGGTTTCCACCTTGATGGCCGAGCCTTCCGCTACGTCAGAGGTCTTGCACAACTCAATCTTCTGCGCGGACACCGTCAGTCTCCTCTTCTAATTGACGCCCTTTGCGGACCGGTGATAAACGCTACATGTGATCTTATGCGGAACGACGTTCCGCATACAGGAACCGAGCGGTGGATAGCAAGCCGCAGGCTTCCGGTCAATGATCAAGACAAATGGTTTGGGCCAACGGGCCTTCGGTCGCACAGCCATTTACCCTGCGAAAGAGAGCAGGGGACTGGCGCAAGGGGAGAACGTTCATGCTTCGCAAGGAACAGAATGACTATTTGACGCAGACAGACCCGGGCACCCCCGTGGGCGCCCTGTTTCGCTGCTACTGGATGCCCGCGCTGCTCAGCGAAGAGCTGCCCGAGCCCGATTGCGCGCCGGTGCGCCTTAAGCTGCTCGGAGAGCGGCTCATCGCGTTCCGCGACTCGGAAGGCAAGCTTGGACTGATCGACGAGTTCTGCGCCCATCGCGGCGTCTCATTGTGGTTCGGACGCAACGAAGAGTGCGGCCTGCGCTGCCCCTATCACGGCTGGAAGTTCGACACGACTGGCCAGTGCGTTGACGTGCCCTCAGAGCCCGCTGAATCCGGGTATGCCAAGAAGGTCAAGCTGAAGTCCTATCCGCTCATCGAAAAGGGCGGCGTCTTGTGGACTTACATGGGTCCGCCGGAAAAGCAGCCGCCGGAGCCCGAATACGAGTTTTGCACCGTGCCGCTCAACCAGACGTTCATGACGAAGCGTTTGCAGGAGAGCAACTGGCTGCAGGCGATGGAAGGCGGCATCGACTCAAGCCACGTATCCTTCCTGCATCGCGGCGATCTCTCCACAGATCCGCTGTTCAAGGGCGCAGCCGGCAACAAGTACAACATGCAGGATCTCTCGCCTGTCTTCGAAGTGACCGAGAGCGACGGCGGCCTCCTCATCGGCGCGCGCCGCAACGCGGAAGATGACCAGTATTACTGGCGCATCACCCCGTGGGTCATGCCCTGCTACACGGGCGTGCCGCCGCGTGGCGATCACCCGATGCACGGCCACTTCTGGGTGCCGATCGACGATCATTCCTGCTGGGCGTGGAGCTATGATTATCACCCCACCCGCGCCCTCACCGACCACGAAGTGGACTCGATGAAGGCCGGCAAGGGCATCCATGTTCGTTACGTGCCGGGCACCTATCGCCCGCTCGCCAACAAGGACAACGACTACCTGATGGATCGCGCCGCCCAGAAGGCCGGCAGGACCTTCTCAGGCGTTGAAGGCATCGGCATGCAGGACGCCTCGCTTCAGGAAAGCATGGGTCCGATCTGTGATCGCACGAAGGAAAACCTCGTCAGCACCGACAACGGCATCATCATGGCGCGCCATCGCCTGATGCGCTCCGCCAAGGCGCTTGCCGAGAAGGGCGTTGTTCCGCCAGGCGTCGACCCTGAGCACCACAAGGTGCGCCAGGCTGCGCTTCTGTTGCCGCGCGACGTCCAGTACAAGGACGGCGCGAAGGAAGCCCTGAAAGCCAAGAAGGGCGTCCGCCAGACCTCGGTCTGACGTTGCAATGAAAGCGGCGGGCTCACGGCCCGCCGCTTGCTTTCTGGATAGCGCCCTCGCGCGCCGGCCATTGTTGTTTACCTATTCGGCGTCCACGCATGCGAGGTCGGCGTCAGCTCCTGGAGGCGATGTGATGCAAAGTGAATCCGCACGGGTGACCACGGCGCAGGAATCCCGTTACCGGGTGCAATATCCCAATTCCAGGCGGCGCGCGGTGAAGGTGATCGCGCTCGATCCCCCCAGCGCCGACATGATCGACGAACTCGCCAAGAAGGACTGGAACGGCGCGACCTTTTTCCGCGCGTTGTCCTTCGCGTCTGACGCCGAGCCCGGCAACACCGACGCAGGCCTCAGCGCATGGCTCAATGATCTGGCTGGCCGCGCGCTCGATCTGGTGAGCGAAGTCGAGTCGTCTGACTTCATCGTTGTCGTCTCGGCGGCGGGCGAAGATGCCCGCTCCGTCTCTGTCATCGCGGACGCATGCACGGCGCATCACAAGACGCTTCTGGCGCTCGTCGTCCCCGGCGAGGACGCCAGCGACGCTGATGTTTCCGCATCAATGTCGCATCTTCGGCCATACGCGCGAATGCTCGTCATTGCTCATGACGCCGATTACATCACCGCAATGCTGACAGCGCTTCGCGCCTGATTGGAACATGGCTCAATGCCTGTCGAAACAAAAACATTCCGCCGCGATCACTTCGACTTCAAGGCTGCGTTCTTCGACAGATCGGTGCTGGTGCTTGCCGGACTCGCGCTTTTCTCAGGCATCCTGTGCTGGCAGTTGAAAGGCGTCGACGCCGTCATTGAAAGCCTTCACACGGACGTCCGGACGTTTCTGGATCTCGTGCCCAAGATGGCGATGGCGTTTCTGCTTGCCGCTCTCGTAACCGCACTCATTTCGCGCGCAACGATCGCCAAATGGCTCGGCGAAAAATCAGGCGTGAAGGGGGTGGCGCTGGCGACCGCGGTCGGCGCGGTCACGCCCGGCGGGCCGATGATGTCATTTCCGCTTGTCGCCTCGCTTGCCAAAGCCGGCGCGGGCCGCGCCTCGCTCATCGCCTATCTCACCTCGTGGGAGACGCTGGGCTTCCAGCGGATCATGGTTTGGGAAATTCCGCTGCTCGGGCCTGAGCTGACGGCCATGCGTTTCATCGCGTCGTTGCCGCTGCCCTTTGTCGCCGCGCTCTTGTCTGAACGCCTGCCGAAAACTGAAGCCGAGGAAAAGGCGAGCTAATGGGGTCGCTCGCGTTCTTTGGCGTTGCTTCGCTCATTCTCTGCGTCATTGCGTGGCGTCGCTCGCCCACGCTGGTGCGAGGCGCCTTCCGCAACGCCACGTTGCGTTTCCTCGAAATTCTTCCGCGTATAGGCTTTGCGCTACTTACCGCAGGCTTCATTTCGCAAATCGTGCCGGCCGAAGTGATCGGCCACCTCATCGGCTATGAAAGCGGCTTGCGCGGCATCCTCCTCGGCGCCCTTGTCGGCGGG
>JANPPJ010000056.1:0-16245 GCA_031428455.1 Hyphomicrobiales bacterium
GACGACGACGCTCAACGCCAACGAGAACTTCCTGCCGCATGGCTGCGCATCCCAGTAAACGACGTCGTTAACGACGACAATAACGAAGACAGTTTACGGATGACGGCAGAAAAAAGAAGGCGGTCTCAATCGGGCGATTACGTTCTTCGAAAGTACAGGCGATTATCTCATGCCACCCTTGATCGCACGACGGGCGCTCACTTCATCGATCCCGAGGCGTTGTGGGAAGTTCATAAGACCCCTTGCAAAAGAAGCTATCGGGCCCGCTTGCTGTCCGCAACAACGGCAGACGGCGCCCCGCACCACGGCGCGCGCGCTCGCCCGTCATAAGCGCGCGCATATCCGCCCGCCACAAGAAGCGCGCCGACGTCGTCGTCCAGCGCGGACGCGTATGAAACAACGGCGCGCGCAACGGCGCGGCCATTGTATTTATCAGCATGAAGATCGCGCACCGATACGGCGCCGGACGCAAGGATCGCGGTCAGAGCGTCGCGCGCCTCCTGCGCAAGGCGAGTTTCCTGCGGACAGCGGCCCTTCAACTCGGGCGCATCAACGCCTTCAAGGCGGATGAGAACGGTGACTTCCTGATTGAACCAGATGCGCAACCTCGCCTCGAACGTGTCGCCATCCACGACACGGATGGCTTCTGCTCGATAGGGTCCCGCCATCCGCCGCGGCGCTGGACCGGAGGACACCCGCTCGCCGCCCCGCGCGCCATTGGCCGCCGGAAGGACCGGACGCAAACCGAATGCGAGAGCGAGGAGGCCTGCAGCGACAGCGGCAAACAGCACAAGCCGAGGCGCCAAAGCCATTATCAGCGGCGAGAACATGGACGCTTATATGCATTAAGTCCTGCAACCTGTCAAATATTCCTACAACTTGACTGAGCGTCGGTTGTATCAAAACGAAACGGCCCGGTTTCCCGAGCCGTTTGACTGCTGCCTCGCATTTGCAACTGGCTGACGTAATGATGGCGAACGCTTTGGAACGCGGCTACACAAAGCCATCGTTTCATCAGTATTTCTTCTTGCCGAGTGACGTGTGACCCAACAAAGATCCGCACTTGCGAACATCTCGCTCGCCGCAGGCCTCACTCTGGCCGCAGGCTTCCTGGTCCTGTTTGTCGGCAACGGCGCGCGCATGGCGATCGGCCTCACGCTTCGTCCTATGGTTGCCGATCTGAATTGGGGCCGCGGCGAAATCGGAGCTGCGGTCGGCGTCTTCCAGTTCGCCTCGGCGCTGTGCATGTTTGCGGCCGGACGCATGGCGGATCGCATGAGCCTGCGACTTGTCCTGTGCGCGGGCCTTGCCATCTGTGCGGTAGGCATCGGCGCCATGACCTGGATCACGCAGCCCTGGCAGGCGATCGCTCTTTACGGAGTTGTGTTTGGAATCGGCAGCGGCATGGCCTCGACGATTCCCGTTGGCGTGATGGTGACGCGCGCTTTCCCGGGCCGCACGGGCCTGGCCAATTCAGTTGCGCTGTCGGGCATGTGCGTGGGCCAGCTCATCATCATCGCGATTCTTGCGGCGATCCTCGCGCAGGCTGGCTGGCGCTCAATCTTCTTCTGGGTGGGCGTCGCCCATCTTGCGATATTGCCGCTGATCCTTGCCGCTGCGCCCGGCAGGCCAACCGCGGGCTCTTCCGTTTCACAACCCGCCGAGGGCAAGACGATCCGTGAGGCCGCACGCACCCGGCCCTTCTGGCTTTTGATGGGAATTTACGGCGTCTGCGGCTTCAATGATTTCTTTGTCGCCGCCCATGTCGTCGCCTTCGCACAGGACAGCGGCGTCGAAGCGCTTTTGGCGGGCAATCTGCTGGCGTTGATGGGCCTGACCGGCTTTGCCGGCGTGCTGTGGGCCGGCGTCGCGGCGGACCGGCATGGTCCCGTTTGGCCGACGCTGGTGGCCTTTTTCGTCCGCATAGCAGCGTTCGGGCTGGTGCTGATCGATTCGTCCACCATCTCGGTCGCGGTGTTCGCCCTGTCCTTTGGCCTCACGTTTTTCATGACAGCGCCGCCCACCGTCCTTTTCGTGCGCGAGTCATTCGGCATGCGCCATCTGGGCGCGCTCACGGGCGTCATCACCATGGTGCATCACGCATTTGGCGGCCTTGGCGCATGGATGGGCGCGCTCGTTTTCGACGCCGACGGCTCCTACGCCACCGCTTTTGCCGCCATGCTGGTCGCCACGCTGACCGCCACGGCGCTGACGCTCATGTACGCCCGCGACAGGGCGAGCCGCGCCTGATCAGAAGTCGCTGGTGAGGCCTTTCACCTCCCAGTCGCCATAGCGCACCGGATCAAGCCCGCCACGTCCTGCAATCTCAGTTGGCGCAGTTGCAGCCGCCGCCTCTGCGGCTTCGCGGCGGGCCTGCGCTTCAGCCAACGCGCGCTGCGCCTCGAGCGTCAGAACGCGCACGGGTTCGACAGTGGTGGAGGCTGCGTCCGCAGGCATCTTTTCAACGTCGTTCATCACAAAATCCTCATCGCCCCCGTATTCCTGCCACCGTCAAAACCGCCGCCTTGCAGGAAGGGCTACTTCGGCACCACATATAGCGCAGACCGGTCGCCTCCAAGGCAGGCGACCAAAGGAGACTGACATCATGAATTTCATGCGCACCGCCGTTCTGATGGCCGCCATGACGGCGATCTTCGTGGCCGTGGGCGCCCTGCTGGGCGGACAGACCGGCATTCTGCTGGCGTTGCTTGTCGCCGCAGGCACGAACTTCTACGCATACTGGAATTCGGACAAGATGGCGCTGGCCTCCAACGGCGCGCAGGAAGTTGACGAATCGACTGCGCCCGAACTGGTGCACATGGTCGCGGAACTGGCGCAGCGCGCCAACATGCCGATGCCCCGCGTCTACGTCGTGCACGAGGACCAGCCCAACGCCTTCGCCACCGGCCGCAATCCTGAAAACGCCGCTGTGGCCGTGAATACCGGCCTTGTCGCCATGCTGACCCGCGAGGAGCTCGCTGGCGTCATTGCCCACGAACTTGCGCACATCAAGAACCGCGACACGCTGACCATGACGATCACCGCCACACTGGCGGGCGCTATCTCCTCCGTCGCGCAATGGGGCATGATCTTTGGCGGCAACCGCAACAACAACGGCATGGGCATGATCGGCACAATTGCGCTCGCCATCCTCGCGCCGCTGGCGGCAATGGTGGTGCAGATGGCGATCAGCCGGTCGCGCGAATACGTGGCGGACCGGATGGGCGCAGAGATCTGCGGCAACCCCGTGTGGCTGGCGAGCGCGCTCGCGAAGATTTCCGGCGACGCCGCCGTCATCCCGAATCAGGCCGCCGAATCCAACCCGGCGATGGCGCACATGTTCATCGTCAACCCGCTCACCGGGCAGGGAATGGACAATTTGTTCTCGACCCATCCCAATGTCGCTAACCGTATCGCCGCATTGGACGATCTCGCCCGGCAGATAGGCATCCGCGGCTACATGGACAGCTACGCTTCTGATTTTGGTGGTCAAAGCGCCGCTGGCCCGTGGCAGGGCGGAGGCGATCGTGATACTTCGAAGTGGGGACAGAAGCGCGGTCCGTGGGGCTGACCGCGCGAATCGGACGACGGCGCAACTGTGCCTAAATCGTCCGCAAGAGGTCGGAGTCGTCTCGTTTGAATCAGATAAAAAAGGCGTTTAACCCGCGCGGTCGCCGCGACCGGGCAGAGCCTCCACCTCCTCCGCCTCCCCCGGGACTTGTCGCGCGCGTTGCGGCGGCAGCCGCGCTTGCCGACATTCTGGCCAATGGCCACACGCTCGATGAGCGATTCGCAGCCGACGCGGCGGCGGGTCGCCAACTGGCGTTCGATCCACGCGACCGCGCGCTGGTTCGCTCCATCGTCACCGCCTCGCTGCGCCGCCTCGGCACGATTCGCGCCGCGCTCGCGCGGTTTCTCGAAGGCGGCATGCCGAAAAAGGCGGGCTCCCTCGAGCACACGCTGATCGTGGGCGCAGCGCAGCTGCTCTTTCTCGATGTGCCCGATCACGCAGCGGTCGATCTTGCCGTGCGGGCCGTGCGCGCCGATCCCAAGGCGGCCCCTTTTGCGGCGCTCGCCAACGGCGTGCTGCGCAATGTCGCCCGCGCCCGTGATGAGTTGCGCGATCCCGCCGACGCTTTCATCGACACGCCGCCCTGGCTAGCCGCGCGCTGGAAAAAGAACTTTGGCGCCGATAATGCCAAAGCCATCGCGCTGATGAATCGCTGCGAGCCGACGCTCGACCTCACCGTGCGCAGCGATGCAGCCGGATGGGCGGAGAAACTGGGCGGGATCGTGCTTCCTACAGGGTCCGTGCGGCTGGTCACGCGCGATCCAGTTCCTGATCTTCCCGGCTATGCCGACGGGCAATGGTGGGTGCAGGACGCCGCCGCAACGCTGCCCGCGCGCTTGCTGGCCGTACGCTCCGGCGAGCGCGTCGTGGACCTGTGCGCCGCGCCCGGCGGCAAGGCTGCGCAAATGGCGGCTGCTGGCGCCGTAGTCACTGCACTGGACAGATCCGCCGAGCGCCTCAAGCGGCTTGCCGCGAATTTCGAACGTCTTCGTCTGCCCGTCGACATCTCGGTCGGCGACGCGCTGACCTTCGATGCGCCGCCCTTTGACGCAGTGTTGCTGGACGCTCCCTGCACCGCCACCGGCACAATCCGCCGTCATCCCGATGTGGCGTGGGTGAAGCGCGTGAGCGACATAACTTCGCTTGGGGCCGTGCAGACCAAGATGCTCGACCGCGCCTGCGCCATGCTGAAGCCCGGCGGACGGCTCGTCTATTCCACCTGCTCGATTGAGCCTGAGGAAGGCGAAGCCCAGATCGCTGCGCTGCTGCGGCGAAACCCGGACATGACGCGCACGCCCGTGACGGCTGACGAGATTGGCGGACTGTCCGATTGTGTGAGCGATATCGGCGAAGTGCGCATTCTGCCGTGTCACATGCCTAATGATGATCCAAGACTTGCGGGTCTGGATGGCTTCTTCGCCAGCAGACTGACGCGCAAGATGCGGTAAGTCCGCAGCAAACGCTGTGTTCGCATGAAGTCGTTTTGAGAAAGACCCTGAATCACATTAAGGTTTGGGGTGAGCGTCGGCGGCGGCGCGTTCAAGGAGGCCTCTTTATTGACAGGGCGCACCGTCGCTGAACGATGGCGCATCGCCCGGCAGGCTGCACGCTTCAAGGCGCGCCGCGCGCGCTGGGTGCTGGGCGAACCCATGCGGCGCATCAGTTTTTTCCGCGCACGCGGGCCCCAGCGTCTTGTGATCGCGCCACAGGACATTCGCACCAGCGACCCCACGGTCGCCGACGACATTTACGCCGGGTATTTCGCGTTCGGCTCACGCATTGTGGATACGCGCGGCTCCTCGCCCTTTGCCATCGTGCCGCCCAATGGCGACTGGGAGGCCGGGCTCCTCGGGTTTAGCTGGTTGCGGCACCTGCGCGCGAGCCAGACTGACCTTGCACGCGAGAACGCGCGCGCGCTTTTTCGCGAGTTTCTGGCTCTTCACGGCAAGCCGCGCGACACAAACGCCTGGCGGGCGGACATTGCGGCCCGGCGCACCATGTCTTTGGTCAGCCAGTCGCCGCTGCTTCTGGAGTCGGCGGATTCTGATTTTTATCGCCTCTTCATCCGCAATCTGGGCAAGCACATCACCTTCCTGAAGGCAGAGTTGCGCTCCGGCTCGCCCGGCGAGGGACGCCTGTTTGCAGCCATCGCGCTGGCGCAGGCGACGCTTTGCACGGACGGCTACACAAGCCTGCGCAAGCGCGCCGCCCGCTGGCTCGACGAAGAATTGAAACGTCAAATTCTGGCCGATGGCGGCCATATCGGCCGCAATCCGCGCACACTTGTGGAGCTGCTGCTGGACCTGCTTCCACTGCGTCAGGCCTTCGCGGCCCGCAACATCACGCCCCCCGCCGAAATCACCGGCGCCATCGACCGCATGATGCCGATGGTGCGTCTGTTCCGGCACCCGGACGCGTCGCTCGCCCTGTTCAACGGCATGGGCGTGACCGAGCCCGATGTGCTGGCGACCGTGCTCGCTTACGACGACGCGCGGGCGCAGGCGATCTTCAACGCGCCCCATTCCGGCTATCAGCGGCTCGAAGGCGACGGGCTCGTGCTCATCATGGACGCGGGCGGAGCCCCGCCGCCCGATTTCTCCGGCGACGCCCACGCAGGCGCGCTTTCGTTTGAATTGTCCGCTGCGGGGCACAGGCTGGTGGTCAATTGCGGCGCCCCGGGCCAGCGCGGCGCGGTGCATGAGGCAGCCCGCACGACAGCGGCGCATTCCACCCTGACGCTAGGCGAGCAATCGTCCGCCCTCGTGCCGCACGAAACCGGCCGCACAGGCTGGCGAGACAACCACATCATCATCGGCCCCTCGCCCATCAGGGCGCAGCGCCTTGATGACGAAGAGGCCTGCTCGGTTGAAGCGACCCACGACGGTTACGCGGCGCCATTCGGCTTCCTGCACACGCGCCGCGTGCTTGTGTATGCGCAAGGCTCGCGCGTCGAGGGGATGGACAGCCTTGCGCCCTCCGGTCGCGGACGACGAACGGACGTTGAATACACGATCCGCTTTCACCTGCACCCCGGCGTGCGCGCAGGGCGCATCGAGAACGGGCTTGGCGCGCTCCTTGTGACGCCGGGCGGCGAACAATGGACCTTCCATGCGGGCGGCGCGCTCATCGACATCGAGGAAAGCGCGTTCTTCGCCGTGCCCGACAGGGCGCGCACAACCCACCAGCTTGTCATTCGAGGCTCCGCGGTGAGCGAGCCCAATGTTACGTGGGCGTTCATACGGGGATAAATGCCCCCGCGCTTTCCCCAGTCCGCGAAACCGTGCTAAGCGCGCGCTCGTCACATCAATTCAGAGAAGAACCATGCCCCGCGATCTTCGCCGCATTTCCCGCGCGCTTCTCTCCGTTTCCGACAAGACTGGCCTCATCGACTTCGCCCGCGCGTTGAACGCCGCTGGCGTCGAGTTGATCTCGACGGGCGGCACCTGCAAGGCGATTGCGGACGCAGGGATCGCGGTGCGCGACGTCTCGGACGTCACCGGCTTTCCCGAAATGATGGATGGCCGCGTGAAGACGCTGCATCCGGTCGTGCACGGCGGCCTGCTGGCAATCCGCGAAAACCCCGAGCATGAAGCCGCGATGCTGGCGCACAACATCGCCCCCATCGATTTGCTGGTGGTGAACCTTTACCCCTTCGAGGCGACTGTCGCGAAGGGCGCGGACTACGACGATTGCATCGAGAACATCGACATTGGCGGCCCGGCGATGATCCGCGCCGCCGCCAAGAACCATGGCGACGTGGCCGTGGTCGTCGACGTGGCTGACTATTCGCTCATCCTCGAAGGCCTCGCGAGCAACGGCGGCGCGCTCGACCTTCCCACCCGCAAGCGCCTTGCGCAGAAGGCTTACGCGCGCACCGCCGCTTATGACGCGGCGATCTCCAACTGGTTCGCCAGCGAAATCGGCGAAAGCGCGCCCACCTATCGCGCCTTCGGCGGCGTGCTGGCCGAAACCATGCGCTATGGCGAAAACCCGCACCAGTCAGCAGGTTTCTACCGCACGCCCGAGCATCGCTTTGGCGTTTCCACAGCGCGTCAGGTGCAGGGCAAATCCCTCTCCTACAACAACGTCAACGACACTGACGCCGCCTTCGAGTGCGTGGCGGAATTTGATCCTGCGCGCACCGCGGCTGTGGCCATCATCAAGCACGCCAACCCGTGCGGCGTGGCCGAAGGCCCGTCGCTGGCGGAAGCCTATGCACGCGCCCTGCGCTGCGATCCCGTCTCGGCGTTCGGCGGCATCGTCGCGCTGAACCGCAAGCTCGATGCAGAAGCGGCGCGGGAGATCGTGAAAGTCTTCACCGAGGTCATCATCGCGCCCGACGCCGATGATGAAGCCATCGCCATCGTCGCCGCCAAGAAAAACCTGCGGCTGCTGCTGACCGGCGGCCTGCCGAACCCGCGCGCCAGCGGTCTCACGCTGCGCACTGTGGCGGGCGGCCTGCTTGTGCAGGGTCGCGACAACGCTGTGGTCGATGACATGGAATTGAAGGTCGTCACCAAACGCGCGCCCAATGCGCACGAACTGGCGGACCTGAAGTTTGCGTTCCGCGTTTGCAAGCACGTCAAGTCCAACGCCATCGTCTACGTGAAAGCAGGCGCGACTGTAGGCGTTGGCGCGGGCCAGATGAGCCGGGTGGATTCCTCGCGCATCGCAGCCTGGAAAGCCGCAGAAGCCGCGAAGGCGGCAGGCTTGCCGGAAAGCCTCGCCAGAGGCTCGGTCGTCGCCTCCGACGCCTTTTTCCCCTTCGCGGACGGTCTGCTCGCGGCAGCTGAAGCAGGCGCAACGGCCATCATCCAGCCCGGCGGCTCGATGCGCGACGATGAGGTCATCAAGGCGGCCGACGAGGCGAGCCTGGCCATGGTGATGACGGGCCATCGGCACTTCAGGCACTAAATGCTGCAGCTAAAGCCATCGCTACAGCTCTGCCACGAGGCGGAAAGAGAAAATCTCCGCGCGGGCGTTCACGGCACTGTTATTGCGACCCGGCGCACAGTCGTTTTCCGCGACTGGCATTCGGTCGCCGTCGCGCTAAACTCAGGACGTGTTGTATCGCCAACAACGTCTCGCGTGGAGCGGTCCATATGACCTTCGTCATCCTCACCCGGCGCAACCTCCTCGCAACTGGCGGCTCGCTCGCAGCGGCAGGCGCGTCCGGGCTCCTGTCACCCGCGAGCGCGCAAAGCGTGGCGGCGACCAGATCGATGTCAGGCGGTTCCAACAATTACCTCAAGGGCGCGCCGATCGTGGAGCGGATCGGCAAAGGCGGCTTCTGGATGAGCGGCACAGTCCGCCGGGCGGGGGACGGCGCCCTGCTTGCAGGGCAGCGCATACAAATTTGGGCGCACACTGTCGAAGGGCAGGAGCACGAAAAGCACAGTCATGGGGCCGCCGTCACAGACAAGAACGGGGTTTTCCGTCTCGAGATGCCGCAGATCATCCCAATCTTCGGCCAACCCCATGGCCATCTGGCCTATGACAGCGGCGAGTTCAAAACGGTGTTTCTGCGTCCCGTCATGCGCAGCGCACAGGACAAGACACTGGAGGCGCACTTCGTCCTTCAGTCCGCCTGAGCGGCGAGGGAGAATGACGTCTGTCAGGGCGACTGTGATCTGGGCGGCCTTGGCGACAGCCATTTTCGTACCAATTGCTGCTGCAACAGCGAGCCCGCTCCTCGCATGGCGCGATGCGATCTACATAACCGCCGGATTTGCCGGGATCGTCGCGCTCTGTCTCGTGCTCATTCAGCCGTTGCTGATGGCTGGATACCTGCCGGGCCTGTCGGCTTATCGCGGGCGCCGTGCGCATCACTGGATCGGCGGCGCGCTTGTGGCTGCGATCGTCGTCCATGTTGTGGGCCTCTGGATCACCAGTCCGCCGGACATGATCGACGCTCTTCTCTTTTCATCGCCGACGCCGTTCTCCCCCTGGGGTGTGGTCGCCATGTGGGCGATCTTCACCGTCGCGATCCTGGCTGCGCTTCGCCGCCAATTGGGCCTGGGGCCGCGCAGATGGCGCATCGTTCATATGGTGCTCGCCGTGGTCATCGTCGCAGGCAGCGTGGTGCATGCGATACTGATCGAGGGGACAATGGGGACGATGTCGAAGGCGGCGCTTTGTGCGCTGGTTCTAGGCGCGACCCTGAAGGCCATGGTTGACCTGCGCGTGTGGAGGAAGTCGGCAAGGTCGCGCGCAGACAGCCCTACGTTACGATAACTTGCGGGTCGGACTGCCAAGAGAGCGATCCATTAGCGCGCCGTTAATCCAGCGTTAGCAATTTGCCGCGATTTTGCCTTTAGCGAGGCCACTTTCGCCCCAGACCGGACGCGCTTGCGCCATGCGCAAGCATCAGGTTTCGAGCGCGGCGCAGGTCGCGACGAAACCGGAGTTATCAAGCGTGCGTGTCACAGCCAAACGTCAATTTGAAGAAACCAGAACGATCCGCGAAATCGGCCGCATCGAAGCCGCGTCCGAGTGGCGTGGCGAAAAATCCATTGAGGCGCAGCAGCAGGCGGCTCTCGCCAAGCTGAAGGAACTCGCCCGCGAATTCGAGGCGGACGCGATTGTGGGCCTCGACTTCCAGATTAACGACGTCGCCACCACAGACCTGTCGCCGCTGCCGCTTCATCGCGTCAACGCAGTGGGCGTCGCGGTCCGGCTCGCGCGCGACTGATTTTACACGCCGCTGGCGGCCAGCAGATCGGCCTGATGCTGCGTAATCAAAGGCTCGATTACATCGTCCAGCGCCTCGCCGGTGACGATCTGGTCGAGCTTGTAGAGCGTCAGATTGATGCGGTGATCGGTGCAGCGCCCTTGCGGGAAATTATACGTGCGGATGCGCTCCGAACGGTCGCCTGACCCCACCTGAGATTTACGATCTGCGGCGCGCTCGTTATCGAGTTTGCGCCGCTGTTCGTCATAAAGCCGCGAGCGCAACAGCGTCATCGCGCGGGCGCGGTTCTTGTGCTGCGAGCGCTCCTCCTGAACGAACACGACAATGCCGCTCGGCAAATGCGTGATGCGGATGGCGGACTCGGTCTTGTTGACGTGCTGACCGCCCGCGCCCTGCGCGCGCATCGTATCGATCTTCAGGTCAGCCTCGTTGATGTCGATGTCGACATCCTGCGCTTCTGGCAACACCGCAACCGTCGCTGCCGACGTATGAATGCGCCCTTGCGTTTCAGTTGCAGGAACGCGCTGCACGCGATGAACGCCCGACTCGAATTTCATCCGCGCGAACACGCCGCGCCCCTTGATGGACGCGATGATTTCCTTGTAGCCGCCGGATGTGCCTTCACTCTCCGAGACGATCTCGATCTTCCAGCCCTTGCCCTCTGCATAGCGCGCGTACATGCGGAAGAGATCGCCTGCAAAGAGCGAGGCTTCATCGCCGCCCGTGCCTGCGCGCACTTCCAGAATCGCGTCGCCCTCGTCCGCCGCATCCTTTGGCAGAAGAGCGAGGCGAATGGTTTGTTCAAGCGCTTCGATGCGCTCCTGGGTTTCGCCGATCTCGATCTCGGCGAGTTCCTTCATGTCGCGGTCGCTGGCGGCGTCGTCCAGAAGCGCCTGCGCCCCAGCGAGATCTGACTGCGCATGACGCCACGCCTCAATCGTCTCAGCCACCGGCTCGATCTCGGACAATTCGCGCGACAGCGCGCCAAATTCAGGCCCGCTCGCGCCTGCCGCAAGCTTCGCCGAGACTTCGTCGCGGCGGCGCAGGATGAGGTCTAGTTTTTCGTGGGTGAGCATTTGAACATTCTGCAAAAGCGTTGCGGGCGACGTTGCCGACGGTCGAGTGACGCCGCCTCGCTATAACGGAACGCCCTTGGCGTCCGCAAACGCGCGAAGCTTGTCGCGCAGCGAGGCCGCGCCTGTCTGCTCTTCGAGCAACTTTTCGACGTATTGCGTGAAATCGCCTGCGTCTGCCGCAAGAATGGCGGCCTTCACTGGCCCCACGCTGGTGGCCGACATGGACAGGCCCCGGTAGCCCAGCGCGATCAGCGTCAAGGCCTCGAGCGGGCGACCGCCGATCTCGCCGCACAGCGTCACCGGCTTGCCGAAGGCGCTGGCCTTTTTGGGCACGCTTGCAAGCGCACGCAACACAGGCGCCGACAACGCATCGAAACGATTTGAGACGCGACGATTGTCGCGGTCAGCGGCGGTCAGATACTGGACAAGGTCGTTTGAGCCAACCGAGAGAAAATCGACACGCTCCAGCAGTTCATCAAGTTGCCACAGCAGCGCAGGCACTTCTATCATCACGCCAAGACGAAGCGACTTTGGCGGTTCATGATTGTGGCGCTTCAGATGCGCCACTTCACGCTCGACTATGGCCTTGGCCTCATCAAACTCGCTCACCATGGTCACCATGGGGAACATGATGCGCAAATCACGGCCCGCGCCCGCCAGCAACAGCGAGCGCAATTGCATCCGCAGCAAGCCCGGACGGTCGAGACCGATGCGCAGCGCGCGCCAGCCCAGCGCCGGGTTCTCTTCCTCAAACGTGCGCATATACGGCAATATTTTATCGCCGCCGATGTCGAGCGTGCGGAACGTCACGTCGCCGGGAACAGCCTCAAGCACCTGCTTGTAAAGATTGAACTGCTGCTCGACCTTGGGGAAGCGCGACGCCAGCATGAACTGCAATTCGGTGCGGAACAGGCCAATCGACTGCACGCCCGCCTCCGGCAGGTTTTGCAGATCGACGAGCAGACCCGCGTTCATCATCAAGTTGATGTCAACGCCGTCCAGCGTGACCGCGCGCACATCGCGCAGGCTGTGATATTGCTCTTGCCGCCGCGCACGCAGGCGCGCCTTTTCGCGATACGCGGCCTCAACATTTGGCAGCGGGCGAATTTGCACTTCGCCGCTTGTGCCATCGACAATGATGGCGTCGCCCTGCTCAAGAAGATTGGTGACGTTCTCCACATCGCCAACGGTGGGAACGCCCAGCGCGCGCGCGACGATGGCGACGTGGCTTGAGCCGCCAGCGTCCTCCAGCACAAGCCCGCGCAGTTTCTTGCGGTCATATTCAAGCAGCGCCGCGGGGCCCATGCTGCGCGCGACCAGAATGGCGTTGTCCGGCAGGCTTTCGGGCGACGCGATAAGCGCCTGTCCCGTCAGCTTGTGCAGCAGCCGGTTGGCAAGATCGTCCAGATCGTGCAGGCGTTCGCGCAGATAAGGATCGGTCTGGCGCTGCAACCGCGCGCGCGCGTCGTTCTGCACGCGTTCAACCGCAGCTTCCGCGGTGATGCCGGTGGAGACAGCTTCACGCAAACGCCGCAGCCAGCCGCGATCATTGGCGAACACACGGAAGGCTTCCAGCACTTCGCGGCTTTCGCCCGCCGAGCCGTCGGCATCCAGAATCTGGTCGATATTGGCGCGCATGGCGGTGAGCGCCGCCTCCAGCCGCTCAAGCTCCTTGTTGGTGTCCTCGGCGACGATCTGCGTCACGATCACACGCGGCTCGTGCATGACCGCATGGCCAAGGCCTACGCCATCGGCGATGGGCGTGCCTGTCAGCGACAAATTCTGACGCGCCGCAATTTCGGCGCCCGGCCGCACGATCGCCTGCAACTCGCCCGAGGCGATCATCTCCGCCATGAGCATGGCGATGGTCTCGAGGACCTCGATCTCCTCTTCGAGGTAGGCGCGCTTCACCTTGTTCTGGACGACGAGAACGCCCAGCGTGTTGCCGCCCCGCAGGACAGGCACGCCAAGGAAGGAATGGTAGATTTCTTCGCCCGTTTCCGGGCGATACGAGAACGCGGGATGGGCCTGCGCATCGGTCAGCGCCAGCGGCTCCGCCGTTGTGGAGATGAGGCCGACAAGGCCCTCGTCCGCGCGCATGGTCGTCAAATGCACAGCTTCCCGCTTCAGGCCTTCTGTGGCGAAAAGTTCAAGCCTCTGGTCGGCGCGCAGCACATAAACGGAGCACACTTCGGCGACCATATTAGCCGCGATCAGCACGACGATCCGGTCCAGACGCGTCTGCGCGTTCACCGGTTCCGCCATGGCTTCGCGGAGCCGGCGAAGCAGCAGGCGAGGTCCGCCGAGCGCGCTGCGCGTGGGCATAGGTGCGTCCGTGTTTGATCCGCGACAGGAAGGGCGCCTGTCAGCTGCCCTCATGGAGGCTATAGCCACCACGCGCGACGCGGGCAAGGCGATTGCTCGGCGCCCCGCGCACGGCTCAAGATTGTGATCAGCTTCGCAGCAACTGCAAAGCGTCAGGCGGCCTGGTCAAGCCCAAAGAGCGAGTGCAGCGTGCGAACCGCCAACTCCGTGTAATCCTTGTCGATCAGCACCGAGAACTTGATTTCGCTGGTGGTGATCGCGCGGATATTGATGCCCTTGTCGGCCAGCGCCCTGAAGGCGCGCGCTGCGACGCCTGCGTGGCTGCGCATGCCCACGCCAATGGCGGAGATTTTCACCACATCGGTGGCGCCTTCCAGCGCCTCAAAGGCAATATCGGCCTTGTGCTTGCGCAGGTGATCCATTGCGCGCTCGTAATCGGCCGCCTGCACCGTGAAGGTGAGGTCCGTCGTGGCGTCGCGGTTCTCCGCCTTGCCGGACACAACCTGGATGATCATGTCCACGTTGATGTTGGCGTCGGCCAGCGGTCCAAAGATGTTGGCGGCGACGCCCGGCTTGTCGGCGATTCGCCGCAGTGTGATTTGCGCCTCGTCCTTCGAGAAGGCGATGCCGGTGACAACCTGCTGTTCCACGATCTCTTCCTCCTCGCAGATGAGCGTTCCGGGCCGCGGACTGGCCGGATCGTCGAATGAGGACCGAACGAATGTCCTGACCTTGTGCACCATGGCGATTTCGACCGAGCGCACCTGGAGCACCTTGGAGCCCAGCGAGGCCATTTCGAGCATTTCCTCGAAGGAGACCTTGTCGAGCTTGCGCGCCTTGGGAACGATGCGCGGATCGGTCGTGTAGACGCCGTCCACGTCCGTATAGATGTCACAGCGCTCCGCGCCGATGGCCGCAGCCAAAGCGACCGCGCTGGTGTCCGAGCCGCCGCGCCCCAGCGTGGTGAGCCGCCCTGTCGGCTCATGAACGCCCTGGAAGCCCGCGACCACGGCGACCTCGCCAGCCGCGAACCCGGCGTTCAGCCGCGCGGGGTCGATTGATTCGATGCGGGCCGAGCCGTGCGCGTCGCTGGTGCAGATCGGAATCTGCCAACCCTGCCACGAGCGCGCCTTGAGCCCCATCTCCTGCAGCGTCAGCGCCAGCAGGCCGGAGGTGACCTGCTCGCCCGAAGCCACAACCGCGTCATATTCACGCGCATTGTAAAGCTTCGAGCACTCATTGACCCAGCCGACAAGCTCGTTCGTCTTGCCAGACATGGCGGACACGACCACGGCGACCTGATAGCCGGCCTCCACTTCGCGGCGCACATGGGCGGCCACGTTGCGAATGCGCTCTATATTGGCGACGGACGTGCCGCCGAATTTCATTACCAGTCTGGCCATGCCGCTCGATCATCTGGGGTCGCGCAAAGCCGGTCGGCTCTGGGAAGGAAGAAAAGGCGGCAAAGTCGTCGCTCGCCGCCTGTTTTGAAGGCGCGTATACATACCTTGGGCGCCATGCCTGTCAACGCTGGCGCTTCGCGATATCTGGAGCAGACCGATGCAAACCACAGGCGCCCCCTCCATAGACCAGCGCGAACTCGACCAGTTCGAGCGCCTTGGCGCGCAATGGTGGAGCGAAAAGGGCCCCATGCGGCCCCTGCACCGCATCAACCCGGTGCGCATGCGCTGGATGCGCGACGCCATGATCGACCATTTCGCAGGCATGGACGGGAGCGAGCGCGACCCTGATTCCCTGCGCTCGCTGGAAGGACTGTCGATCCTCGACATTGGTTGCGGCGGCGGCATCCTGTGCGAGCCGCTCTCCCGCCTTGGCGCAAACGTGCTGGGCGTTGACCCGGCGCAGGGCAATATCGACATCGCCCGCGCCCACGCCGAGGAAACCGGCGCGCCCGCGACCTACCGCGCCGTGACCGCCGAAGACCTGGCCATTGAAGGCCAGCGCTTTGACGTGGTGTGCGCAATGGAAGTCGTCGAGCACGTCGTCAATCCGGCGGCGTTCATAGCTGCCGCCGCCTCCATGGTGAAGCCGGGCGGCTTGTTCTTTTGCTCGACGCTGAACCGCACGGCCAAATGCTTCGCGCTCGCCATCGTCGGCGCCGAATATATCCTGCGCTGGGTCGCGCCCGGCACCCACCAATGGGAAAAATTCATCACGCCCGGCGAGCTTGAAGACGCGATCAAGGCGGCAGGCCTCGACCTCTACGCACTCTCAGGCGTCAGCTACAACCCTCTGCGCGACAGCTGGGATACGTCTCGCGATCTCGATGTGAATTACATGGTGGTCGCGCGCAGGCTGATGCAGGTGGCGTGAGGGAGCAGTTTTACAGGCGCTCTCTCAACGCGTCATGGTCTGCGAAGGCAGACCATCCACGACAGGCCGATGCGCACAACTCTCCGCGCGTCATAGCCGGACTTGATCCGGCTTTCCAGGCGTGAGGTCGCAGTGTGGTGACGGGCGATCCCCGAATAAAGTCCGGGGACGCGAACGACGCCCGCTCTAATCAGGCGGTCTGGCTGAAGTTTCGTGTGGTTTCGAAGGCGCTTGTTGCTTGGCGTGGA
>JANPPJ010000057.1:0-7243 GCA_031428455.1 Hyphomicrobiales bacterium
GAAAATGCCGCCGCGATTTGCCATCATGTTCGACGAACGGTTCGTCAACGCGTGATGGTCAATCCGGCTTCGCACACAAAATTTCTGACACTCCCATATTGGGATCAGCTGGTGGATGCCAAGGGTCGCCGTCATTCCCCAGAACCTTGCGTCGCGGTTTTCCGATGCCAAGCATGTGAAACCCGAGGAATTTTGTTCGGGGTGACTTGCGGGGTAGGTCTTGTGAATCTTTTCCGGCTGATCTCCCAAGACACTGCTTGGGTAGTGTAACTGTAATCAGTCTATCAGCAACGACTGATACCGCTTGCACGACACGCCCGCTCAGTCCATGATTATCGGAGTCATCGTTAGCTACGGGGCCCTGTTGGTTGAAGCGATGCACCCAATCCCGAAGTGTCTGGCGATCCATACCGCCGATGCGAGCGGCGTCCGTCCGGTTCATGCCGTCAAGCACGGCGGCCAGAGACAGCAATCGCCGGCTCTGATGATTGTCCTTGGTCCGCTTGGCCAAAACCCGCAAATCTGCGGCAGAATAATCGGCTCGCAATGTCACGGCTGAAGGCATGGCGCGAATCTCCTCGCACCTAAAGAATCAGAACTTGTGAGCGGAGGGAATCCCGTGAGTCAGCACGTCACGCCGTTGGTATAATCGGGTTTAAAAGTAGAATTTTCTCGGCATGACCCACGAGTAGATTTTGGCTGAAGATTGGCAGATTTGGTGAACTGGAGATAACGGGGATTTTCAGCTAGGCCCATGACGGTGTGCCAAGGCTTTATCGGTCACGCTGCCGATGCAACGACGAAAACCTGACCACCACCAACGCCACTCAATGCAGCCAACGTGGCTCGATTGTCATCACCGTGTTAGAAACGGTGCTAGGATGTTGCTGAGAGCCTGATAGCTGTCGAAGATCCGTCATGTGCTTGATTCCCATTATCAGAAATCGCGCAGAAGGCGACCGTATCCTTCGATACGATCGTTGATCCCGCACACGCGCAAGGCGTGCCACACAGTGGTTTGCAAGTTTGTGACGACGCTGACGCCAAACTCGCGTTCAATCGGCTCGATGGCCTCAACCGTCGCCCAATGGGGACAAGGATAAAGCAGCGTATCCGTATCAGGATGCGCCTTCATGAACGCGTGGCCCCATTCCAGCGCGTCCTCGCACGTCAGTTTCGGCAATTCCACAAGGTTGCTGCCGCCGCCAAAACTGCCCACAGGCGTGAGGCCCAATTGCGTGATCATGCGATCATGCCGTTCGTCTTCGTGCGGATCGAAAGGATGCACTGTGCCCACGCGCTTTGAACCCAGCGCCTTGAACGCGGCCAACTGCGCGGACGCGTCGCTGGTGACGGGCACCCCCAGTTCGCGCGTAAGCCGGCCCGTGATCTCATCAAGGTTTTCGCCGCGTGACAGCAACACCGGCCTGCCGCCCAGCACAACAAGATCGACGCCGGATTTGGCCAGCGCACGCGCCGCCTTCATCGTTTCGTCGTAAAGTCGGTCCATCTCGCCGCGGGTCAGTTCTGTCTGGTGCAGCGTCAATAGGGCCAGACTGACGCCCTCCGGAACCATTTTATAAAAAGCGTAGGGAAACACCTCAGTCACAAAAGCGACGGAGGTGTAGCCTATGCGCGCACGACTTCCGTACATGACGCGCTCCCGCTTACTTGCCATTCACGATTGCAGCCGCCTTGGCCACAATGGCCTCGGGCGTCGCATAGACGTCCTTGATGAGTTTTTCGAGTTCATGCCAATAGGCAATGTTGACGGGCAGCCCCATCTTCTGCGCCTCAGCGAGGAAATCCTTGTCTTTCACAGTTTCCTCGAACGCCTTGCGCAAAGCGGCGATCCGCTCTGTAGGCACGCCGGGCGGCGCCACGAAGGGGCGAGCCATTTCCTGGCTGCCGAGGACTAGCCGCATGATCTGCCGGGATTCTTCATCCTTCGCCAGATCGAACGCCATCGGCGCATCAAGGTCGGGGTGTTTCTGCAAGCCAAGTTGCAGCGGCACGATGATCTGCTTGTCGCTGACCCAGTTCGGCTTTTCCGCCTTCACGCAATCCCAGCACCATCCAAGGCGCCCCGCCACTTCACCGCGCTCGATCGCGAGATTGAGGTCCGTTGTGCCGCGATAGCCCCCGACGATGCGAAAGCGCGTGCCAATAAGCGCATTCAGTACGCGGGGATAAATCGCGGTCACATCTCCGGCGCCTGTCGCGCCAACGGGCACTTCCATCTTGCGAAGATCATCAAGCGTCTTGGCCGGTCCATTCCCCCACAGGAGAACGATGCCGTTCCAGCGGTCCATGCTGCCGATCCAGCTGAAGCGCGTGGCTTCAAACGACACGCCGTCGCGGCTCCAGAGCGGACCGAACGGAACCGAGCCGCCGATGATGCCAAACTCGCTGCCGTCCTTGGGCGCGACGTTGTAGAGATAATTCGCCGCCACAAGGCTTCCCGCGCCCGGCATGTTCTTGGGGATCATTGCGGGCGAGCCCGGCAGATGCTTGGGCATGTGGCGGATCAGCAGCCGCGCGGACCCGTCAAAGCCACCGCCGGGCGGGTAGCCGATCACCATGTCGATGTTGCGGCCAGCGTAGAATTTCTGCACAGCTTCTTGCGCAGTGACATGCGTCGCCGGAGCAACGGCCGCTGCGATTGCAATTATCGCTGCGAAATGCGTCTTCATGCTTTCCTCCCGCTCCATTGAGGGCATAGTATTCACCGGCTCAGACAGGTGCAAGTTCCGCGCCGCGCAGGGCGAAGACATGGGAGCTTAGAATGGCGTTTGGCGGCGCGTGGCGAGGGATGGTCGGGACGGTGAAGCCAACCAAAGGCTCGGGCTCGCTTGAAGAACTGATCCGCATGTTGCCTGAAGGCATCGGCGTCTTGCCGCTCTTCAACAATGTGCGCCATGGCTCCTTGCAGGAGTTTGGATCAGCCATTCCGTCATATGAAGAAAAGATTGCGGAGCTTGCAAAAGACGGCGTCGACCTCATTCATCCGGCCGGCACGCCGCCATTCATGCTGCTTGGCTATCAGGGCGAGAAAGACCTCATCGCGCGATGGGAAGATCGTTTTCAGATTCCCATCTTCACATCGGGCAGCAACCAGGTGCGCGCGCTAAACGCGCTTGGCATGAAGAGGTTTGTCGGCGTTGGCTATGACTTCGAGGATACCGCCGTAGTTGATCGCTATTTTACGGACGCAGGCTTTCAAGTTCTTGCGCTGGAGCGCTTGCCCGGCCGATGGGAGGACATAGGCAGCCTCTCATCGCTGGAAGTTTATCGCCTGATCAGGCAGGTTCATAAGCGTTATCCCAGTGCTGACGGCGTTTATATTCAAGGCGGCAAGATACGCATGCTTGATATTTTAGAAACGCTGGAGAACGACCTGCGTGTTCCCGTTTTGCATCCGGGCGTAGCGACAGCGTGGGAGATCCTGCTGCGCCTCGGCGTTCACGCGCCAAGGGCAGGCTATGGGCGCCTGTTGTCGCAATTGCCGGATGGCTAAAGCCTTACCGCTTCACATTTCCGTCTGACGGCGATTGCAGAAGGATGCCATGGCCGGTGACCTTGTCGCCGACAGATATGCACATGCTTAGCTCGGATCAGATGTTGACGACGTTATCGGACAATCGCCTTCGGGTGAGCTTGAAGGCTGGATCGATTGACCTGCCCCAAGTTTTGGGGCCACGGATAGCTGGGAAATTCTAGTTTCGACCGTCCTGGCTGCGCGGGGCGGTTCATGGGAAACCCGGCAAAAAACTAGCATTAAAGTCGGACCACTTCTCCCGTGTCACCTTAATAGCGAACGGCCTACCGGTACTTTGTGGCAGTTACATAAATGACATTGTGCGCGGACGAGCTTGTGCGGCCAATATCGGTGAACATTGTCGGTTCTGGAGTGGTACACGGAAAGGTCCTGTTCAGCCGACCATTTTAGATTTGCTGCCTCAACCTGGGATCCCGCGACGACCTCGTCGAGCGCGCCGCGAGGCATTTTGCTCGACATGGATTCCAGCGTCAGCCCGACGCATGGCGAGCAGGAGAACAGCGTCTGGAACGGGCATTACGACTGCACCTGCTACCATCCGCTGTTCGTGTTTAATCAGTTCGGCGATCTGGAGCGCTGCGCGCTTCGTCCCGGCAACGTCCACAGCGCCGATGGCTGGAAGAGTGTGCTTGATCCCGTCGTGGCGCGCTATCGCGGAAAGGTAGCGCGCATCTATTTCCGCGCTGACGCGGGCTTTGCCAATCCAGATGTCTACGAATATCTCGAAGCCGAAGGGATCAAATACGCTATCCGGCTTCCGGCGAACCGGGTCTTGCTGGACAGGATCGGCTACCTGCTCAAGCGTCCGGTCGGGCGACCGCCGAACCATGTGCGGCGGTATTACGCCCACTTCCACCACCGGGCCGCAAGCTGGTCGAAGCCGCGCGGCCTCGACGCCAAGGTGAAAGCGTTCGAGGCGTCCTACGAGCGCGCCGGTGTGAAAGCGTACAGCAAGCGCGTCAGCTGGGCGAAGAAGGCGCTCGCCGCGTACCACTCGGCTGCGTTGGCTCTACCTTCGGCTCCTGCACCTAGACCAGCCCCGCGGCCGGCCCCTTCCCCACAGCCACCGGTCGAGAGCGCCGCGCTCCTGCCCGGGTCCTGGATCGCGCGTGCTCTCATGCGGCTGCGAATCGTGCGCCAACCGGTGAGCCAGCAGGTGCTTAAGACCGACGCCACAGGTCCTGACGAGATGGTTCGCCGCGTACAGCAGCAGTTGCAGGCGCTCGGCTATCCGGAAGTCGGGCTCGCCGACGGCTACATGGGCGCGAAGACGCAAGCTGCGATCCGCGCCTTTGCGGCCGATAACGGCATCGGATCGAACGGCGATATTACGGATAATATCTTGGCGACACTGCCGAAGGCGCGTGAGCGCCCGGTCGCCGAGCGCCGCGCCAACACGACTGCGCGCGATCTGCGCGCCGCCGGCAACGAGCAGGCGAAGGCGTTCAAGGGTCTCGGCTGGCTCGGTCAGGCGCTCGGTCTCGGTGGGCTACTCGGCGCTGTGAACGAACTCGGCGCCCTGGACCGCATCCGCGAGGCCGCTGACGGGGCTGCGACGACCTTCGCAACGTTCCAGGGCATGCTCGTCGCGATCGTCTCGACGCTTCAATGGTGCGTCGCCCATTGGTGGCTATTCGCGATGTTTGCCGGGCTTTGGACCATCTACAGGGTCACAGTCGCAGTCCTGAACCTTGTCATCCTGTTCCGCCAGGGCGTTCTGCAACGACCCTCGGCCGCCGCTGACGGCGGCTGGCGCAGCGCCCGCTCATAAGGGGATCCGCAAACATGGAACAGGGCGCGGTCAGGATCATCGACGCGCTACTGGCGCAGGGCGGCTTTGGCGCCGCGCTGGCGTTAGCCGCCCTTGGGGTCGCCTGGTATTTCCACCGCATTGCTGCCGCGCGCGAGGCCGACATGCGGGCGCTGCAGGGAAAGCGCCTTGAGGATGTCCGCGTGCAGACGGCGATGACCGAGCGGGCGAACGCCGCCATGCAGACCACGGCCGCTTTGAGTGAGGCGCGTGACGCGACGATCCGCCAGCTCATCGAGGTGGTAACCGCCATGAAGCAGTCAATCGACACGCATCGCGACATGGCCAGCCGCGCCGTCGATCGGATTGAGCGGACCCTCGAAGAAGTTCGAAAGCGGAGATGATGCTCGCCTCTTGGTGGGAAGGCCTTATGCAGCGGATCGGTCTTCGGCCGAGTCGACGCTCCTTGCTACAGGACGAGGTCGACCGCGCAACGCAGCGCCTCCGGCGCGCGCAGCACGAAAACGAACGCGCTACGCACCAGGCGAGAGCCTCCTACATCCGCTCGCTGACCGCAACCGAACAGGCGCGCGACGCCCTGGCCGATCTGGCCGGGCGCATGAAGGAAGGTGAGCGATGATGGCCAATTATGGCGACGCGCTGTTCGCCGTCGCAATCCTCGCCGTCTCCTGCCAATGGAAGGATTGAATCACGATGGCGCGGGAGAAACGAGCGGCTTTTTCAACCGCCTGCTAGCAGACCTTTTGAACGCCGGAGCGAGCAATCTCTATGCACTCTCTGCAAGAAATCGATTACGAACTCGCATTACTCGTCCAGGCGAACGAAGTTAACTATGTCTTAAAACAGGAAACTATAACCGGCTGCATCATGGTAATTATGGTCTTAACGCGCAGGCTACACAGTGAGCGAGATTGTCATGATCATAAACCTGCGGACTTGGATTCTGGGATCAGGACTATTTGTGGTTTCCGCTTCCCCGGGCTTCGCCATTCCATCGCCAGAACTTATAATTGGCTCGATCTCAAGCCTGTCGCAAATCGTGGCGGTAGGGTCCGGCGTGCTCGCGTCCATGGCAATGGGGCTGGGCCTGAGGGGCGCGCGCCGCAGTTACTCTCTCGCGGTGTTCCTGGGCGTGCTCACCGCCTTGGCCATCTCCGCAGGCCTCAACATCTACCAATACCTGAACGTTGGCGAGAATGAACAGGCGCGGCTCCAGCAGACGCTGCTTCGCCCTGCGCAATTGCGGGATCCCACTGAGAGGGAGATCAGTTATCGGGGACAGCTTACTCATCCGTTGGGGATTAGCACGGAGGAAAGCGACCTTCTGAAGACGCAGTCCGATCGAGGTCAGGGCGATGTTTTATTCATCGACGTCCGCGAACGGGCTGAAATGGCCACTGGCGGCGTGCCGGGCGCGCTTCAGCTGCGCTATCCCGACATCGATCTGCAGAAGCTGAAAGAGCAGGCCACGGGTAAAACAGCTATTCTCTTCTGCCATAACGGTAACCGAAGCTGGGAGACATGCGCAGACTTGGCGAAACTTGGCATTAACTGCCGCTTTATCGTCGGCGGGCTGGAGAAATGGGTCGTCGAAGGCCGAAAGATGACGGGCCTCTCAGAGCGCACGCTCGACTCGTTACGCGCCATCCCGCGCTATGCCAATGATCGCAAGCTCCTCACTACCCCCGAGGTGAGGGATCTGCTTAAGAGCAAAACCGCGTATTTCCTTGATGTGCGCTATCCAGGCGACTTCGCCGCGGGGCACGTGCCCGGGGCGATCAACCTGACGCTTAGGACTACCCCGACCGAGGAGCTTCGACGCCAGATTTCCCAGCTGCCTCGCCGCCCCATTATTCTGCCCTGCTATGACCGCCGCAGCTGCTTCTTTGCAGAAGTCATGGGCTTCGAACTCG
>JANPPJ010000058.1:0-31299 GCA_031428455.1 Hyphomicrobiales bacterium
GGCATGAACCATCGCTTTGGACTCGACGACGCGGTCCTCATCAAGGACAACCACATCGCCGTGTGCGGCGGCATTCGCCAAGCACTGGAGGCCGCGAAGGCCTACGCAGGCCACATGGTGAAGATCGAGATCGAAGTCGACAACCTTGAGCAACTCAAGGAGGTCATTGCCGAAGGCGCTGACATAGTGTTGTTCGACAACATGAGCCCTGAGGACATGCGCAAGGGCGTTGAGATGATTGCCGGGCGCATGAAGACGGAAGCCTCGGGCGGCATTTCAGCAGAAAGCGCGAAGGCTGTGGCCGAAAGCGGCGTAGACATGCTCTCGTCGGGTGCGCTCACCCATTCCTCGCCCATCCTCGACATTGGGCTTGATATCGAAATCATGTGACGCGAAGGCGCCTGCACATAATAGAAACGGCGGCGCGATGGCCGCCGTTTCGCGTTCTGGATGGTTCAACGATCAAGCCTGACCGGGAAACCACTTTTCCATCTTCGGCTGAACGCCGTTCTTCATCATTTCCTCGAGCCAGATTGCGTGGATGCGGGCGTCCTGATCCTCGTACTCGTACTGATCACCGCCCTCCTTGATCGACGTCGAGACCGCGCCCTTTTCACCGGGCTTGATCCCGAGCAGCGAGCGGCGCTGGGCGAATGTGAACGGATAGCGCAACCCGCCCGTGCCGGTCGCCAGATAGCGCGCCGGATTCTGACTCGTGTTGAAGTGCTGGTGGAACTGCTTGTCGGCTGGCGGGAATACGACGCCGTGCTTCCAGTCAAGGCGCAGGAAGTCGTTCTGGCCTTCATACCACAGCAGCGAATAGCCGTGGCCTGTGACACACATCACGTGGAACCCCGGACCGTGGCGATGGCCCTTCTTGTAGGTGCCGACTGGCATCTCCGAAATGTGCGCGTGCATCGTGCCGTCAGCCAGAACAAACATGATGTTCGTGCCGCCCGCGCCGCGATCGCCCCACGTCTTCAGTTCAATGGCTGCAAGATCAGGGACGAAGTTGGTTTCCCACATGTGGTTGCCGGGGCGCACGGTGATGAGATCACCCTCGCCGGAATACCAGCCCTGCTTGCCTGAACGCTCGTTAAAGTCGAAGTCGTTTTCGAAGACGAACTTCTCGTTGTGGAATGTGTTGAGCACCAGCGGCAGATCGGTCGTCGTCACAAGCAGCGCGCGCTCGCGGCCAGAGCCATTGAAGTGCCGATGCTTGGCGTTCAGCGGAATGGCGAAGAGGCTTTTCGGCCCCCACTCGAAGCTGCGCTTCGTGCCGTCTTCGAACTCCACCTGCGTTGAGCCCGTGCCTTCAAGAACGTAATATACGTCCTCGTAGAGATGGCGCTGCGGCGTCGTGGAGCCGCCCGGCGGGATGTCGAGCAGGAACATGTTTGTGAAATCGCCGCGGCCGATGAGATGCACTGCGGCGCCCTTCACGCCGAAGCGCGGCCACATGTTTGTTTCCACCGAGAACAGGTCGATGCCGTAATGCTCGGTGACGTTGATGCCTTCTTTCGCCACCCAATCCAGATACGGATCGATGCCGTAACGCGAATCCAACTTCTCTGACATTTCAATTCCTCCTCAATTTTTCGCTTATCAAGAAAACAAGAGCGACTTGATGACGACCGGCACGACGCCGGGCGGCTGGATGAGTTCGCCGACGTCGACGAAATCGAGTTCCTGTAGTTGGACGCCGTCAATCGAGACGAGGCTGCCCGGCAGGCCCATCTCCTCCTTGAGCAGGCGGCCCATGTTCTTGGCCACGTCCCCGTCGATCATCAGAACAAGCAGTTCATCGCGCGTATCGCCCGGGCCAAGCGCCGCCTTGATGGCGCGAGCGGTTGCGGCAAGGCGCGAATACTCGGGATCGCCTTCCCACGTGAACGCAAGCGCCAGTCGCTGCGACGGCTCCATATCCATATTGGAAACCGCTTCCAGAATCGCCTTTGTGAAGGCGGCTTCGTTGATATCGCCTTCCAGGCTGAACTTGGGGCGAACGACTGGAATGTTATGCACCGGCAGCACGCTGAGATCAGGCAGGTAGATCGTCTTGCCGCTCACCTGCACCGTGAACTGCGATGCGCCGATCACCGTCGCGCGGATACGCTGGCCAGGATCGATGATCGTTGCGCTGCCGCGGGCCTTGAGCTGAGCGGTGAGTTCCTGTGCAAGTAGTTTGGCGATGTCGCCGTATTCGCGCTCCTCATAGGTGAAGAGATATTCGGCCACGCCACCCGAGAACGTAAACGCCTGCGGCCTGGGGCTATCGGGGAGCGCTTCGGTCAGTCCAAGCTCTTTTCCAAGCGCATCCTTGGGAGCGCCAAGAATATAGTCGGCGGCCACTTGCGCAAGGCGAAGCGCGTACTTGCGACGCAAGCCTTCGTCTGCGAGCGACGCAGGGTCGCTGGGCAATCCCTGTTCGCGCGCGACGGCCTGAGCGGAATCATCGAAGCGTGTCCACGCGCCAGTCGCGTCTTGCGCGATAAGGCGGCCGCCGACCGCAAAGGCCTGCAGCGCAATGATCTGGCCCTTGTCAATGAGCGCGAGCTTTGTCGTGCCGCCGCCGACATCCACGTGAAGGATGCAGGTGTCGCGCTGTTTGGAAAGGGCGACGGCGCCAGAACCGTGAGCCGCGAGCAAACATTCGAGTTTGTGACCAGCAGTGGCGCAAACGAACTTGCCTGCTTCAGCCGCAAAGATTTCGTCGATGGCGCGCGCGTTGGTCTTCTTGATCGCTTCGCCCGTGAGAATGACGGCGCCGCTGTCCACTTCATGCTTCTTGATGCCGGCCTGCTTGTAAGCGTCCGCGATAAATTCGCCCAGCTTGCCAGCGTCAATGGTGCCGTTGGGCAGGAAGGGCGTCAGCATGATGGGCGAACGCCACACGATGCGGCGGTCGATGACGACGAAACGGCTCGACAGCCCCTGCGTCTGGCGTTGCATGATGATCCGAGCGAAAAGCAAATGCGATGTGGAAGAGCCAATGTCGATGCCAACCGTGGTCAGCTCGACGTTCTCCTGCTCCCAGATCGACTTGGCGATCGCCAGCCTTTGCTCTTCAGTCAGTTCAAGATGTTCGTGATCAAGATCCATGTCGTGCAACCTTTCCTCCACTGATTGATGTCAGGCGCCCGAGGCGTCCGTTAATTTTTCGTTGTTAAGGTCTAGGGCGGGTTCGTCGGTCAGGTCCAGCATACGGCGAATGCGCGCCGCGCGCACAGGATCGACGTGCTCGGTTTCGTCCCGCGCAATGTTCTCAATCATCACGAGAAGCGTGCGTCTTGTCGTCGCCACATCTGCTGGATCGATCCCCCGAACCGCAACTTCGTTGACCTCTTCGGCAAGCGGCACGAGTTTCTTCTTCAATTGCCGGCCTGCGGGCGTCAGAAACACATACACATTCTTGCGGCTGTGCGGCAGCTTGCGGCGTTCAAGGTAGCCGAGCTTCTCCATAGTGGTGAGGGCGGAGAACGTCGTCGGCTCCATAAGCCCAGCCTCCTCGCTCAATTCGCGCTGCGTTATGCCATCGCGAACCCACAGGATGCGCAGGAAAACCCAATGTCCGAATGACACATGATGCCGGGCGAGACGCGCATGCAGCGCACGCTGAAGTCCACGGCTGGAATCCTTGATGAGATGCGCGATACGATCATTGGGCACCGCCTCGCGCCAGTGGCGCAACATGATGTCTGCGGTGCGTGGATCAGGCTTGCGCGCACTCATGTCGAAGCCTTCGCGCGATCAAGAAGACGCGGGGTCGGAACCTGATGGTTCAGCGTGACCTCCCTGCCCTCGCGCGCCGATTGCAGAATGGCGAAACAAACCTCCATGGTCGCCAGTCCCCAGCGACCATCATGAACCGGAGGCAGTCCATCAACAACCGCAGCGTAAAGTTCGTCGATGACTTCGCGGCGCGGCACAGTGGGAACAGCGACCGCTTCCAGCCTGCGTTCGCGATCATCATAAATCATCACGCCCTTCGACGTGGGTCGCAAATCCGCACGGTCGCAGGACGCTACCAGCAATCCAAAGTTTTGATGCTGACGATTGGCGGCTGGTTTTGCTTGCACAGGATCAAACCCTGCATAGCGCGCCCCCCCGTAATTGACCTGCGATTTGAGAGCGTATTCAGCCTCTCCCGCGACGCCTTCAAGCGCGCGCCGCGTTGCGCCGTACTTGTCAGGGTCTTTGGGCAGTCCGCTTTCAGCGATCCAGTCCACCAGCTCGTCGGAATCAAAATGCGCATAGCCTGAATAGGTGATGCTGGCTGCGGCGCCGTGCTCAAACGTCAGCAACGCCGTGTAGGCGCCTTCCGTGCGACGCGATGCGTCCCATGCGCCCGTCACCGCGCGCACGGATTTGACGAGGCCACCGCCGATGAAGCGAACATTATCGACCTGATGAGGCGCCTGATTATAGATGACGCCGCCGCCCTTGGATGTGTCCAGCTCCTCTGCGCGACGCGGGCGAAACAGGAAGTCGGTGTAGTCCATCCCGCTCATCATGCGCACATCGCCGTAGACGCCGCTCTCGACGATTTCGCGCGCGCGGCGCACTGGACCGTCAAACGAATGGGAATGGCCAACGACGAGCGAAACACCTGCATTGCGCGCCGCCTCAATCATTGTGAGGCATTCGGCAACTGTCAGCGCCATCGGCTTTTCGCACAGGATGTGGCGACCCGCAGCTGCGGCGGCGGCGACGTTTTCCACATGGTATTGATGCGGCGTCGATACATACACAACCTCGACACGCGGGTCAGCGCACATGTCCTCGACGCGCTCATAGGCCCGGCCTGCAAAGTCCTGCTCAAACTGCGCGCGCGCCTCAGGCCGCGGATCGGCGCCTGCAATGATCTCGATACGCTCATCGAGCACGAGCGTGGGAAGCATAAGGGAAAACGCCCTGCCGAGCCCCGCGACGCCGATCCTGAGTTTGCGTTGGCTCATGCGCGCCGCTCCAGTCCTCAGATGTCGATGACGACTTCGCCGCCGCGCCCGCGTGACACGCACACCATGATGTTGTCGGCGTACTCGTCAGTCGTCAGCACGTAATCACGATGATCAACATCACCAGCAACAAGCCGCGTGCGGCAGGAGCCGCAAGACCCGCTCTCGCACGATGACGGCACGGGATGACCCGCCAAGCGCAAGGCGTCCAGGATCGAGACGCCGATTGGCACGTCGATCACTTCGCCAGTCTTTTCGATCTTCACCGAAAAAGGCATATCATCAGGGCGTGTCGTCGAACCGTCGGCAAAGGCTTCAAAATGGACTGCGCTTGTGGACCAATGGCCGGTCAGGTCGCGCACGGAATCCATCAGCCCACGAGGGCCACAGCAATACACATGGCCCTTTGGCTTTTCGAAGACCGGCCACAAATCGTAGGCGTTGGAGATATCGCCTCCATCATGGTGGATAACGACTTTCCCGCCAAACTCTGGCGCCCGCAACTCATCAAGGAACGCGGTCGTTTCGGGGCTGCGAGTCAAATAGTAAAGTTTGAACGAGGGACCGCCCTGCGTCAGCAAATGACGCGCCATGGACAGAAGTGGCGTGATGCCGATGCCGCCTGCGACGAACGTGTAGCCTGCAGGAGAAGGCGCGAGCTCGAAATCGTTCGCGGGCTCGGACACGGCGATCATGTCGCCGACCTTCAGGGCCTCGCACATGCTACGCGAACCACCCCGGCTCGCAGCCTCATTCTTGACTGCGATGATATATCGATCACGCTCGATCGGATCATTGCAAAGCGAGTATTTGCGCTCCTCGCCACCGGGAGTGCGGACAGCAATGTGCGCGCCGCTGGTGAACTCAGGCAAGTCCCCGCCCGATGGGTCACGCAGATCAAACAAATGAATGTCGTCAGCGATTCTCTCGGCGCGTTCGACGCGGAGTTCACGCATGGTTTTCGTCGCCTTCCCATTCGCCGCTTCGGGATCATCAATTGGGGTCTGGCGGCCAGACCATCGCCGGTTCAGACTGGCCGCTTCGACAGCGAGATGTTTAGACGCCTAAATATTTTTCGGCAAGTGCTTCCGCGCGCTCTCGACAAACGGCAGCGGGCGCGCTAGTTTCTTAGAGAGCTAATCAAGCGCTGGAGCGGATCCGCGCTGGGCGGTGGAGGACGTCATGCTGACACACCAAGAAAACGACCTGCTCTGCCGTGTCGAAGGCGACGCCCCAATGGGCCACATCATGCGTCGGCATTGGCTGCCCGCATGCCTCATCGAAGAGGTTGAGGAGCCTGACTGCGACCCCGTGAAGGTGCGGCTTTGTGGCATGGACCTCGTCGTGTTTCGCGACACCAACGGCAAGCTCGGAATTCTTGACGAGTTGTGCCCGCACCGGCGCGCTTCGCTAGCCTTCGGCCGCAACGAAGAATGCGGCCTGCGGTGTCTCTACCATGGCTGGAAATTTGACGTCGATGGCAACGCCATGGAGCTGGCGTCCGAGCCCGCGGAAACTGGCTTCGTCAAGAAAGTGAAGACGACTGCCTATCCGGTGCGCGAAGCGGCCGGGTTCGTGTGGGTCTATCTCGGCCCGGCTGAAATGATGCCGGAGTTTGAGCCGCCTGTATTCCAGCCGACGCCGGACACGCGCATCTCGATCGCCAAGTTCCGCGTACCGTGCAACTGGGCGCAGATTCTCGAAGGCGGCATTGACTCGGCCCATTCGTCAACCTTGCATTCGTCGGACATGGTGCCCGCGCGCGTGGCCAGCGCAGAGGCCAATGACAAGAACTGGTTGCGGCCCTCGACGGACAAGTCGCCGCGCCTGCAGGCGCAGCGCACGCCGTTCGGCTTCCGCTACGCGGCATTGCGTCGCCCTATCCAGAACGCGCAGACCCACGACTACATTCGCACGACGCTGTTCATCGCGCCCTACACTGTATTGATCCCGCCGAACAACAATTACAAAGTAGCGATCCTGCATGTGCCGGTGGATGATACAAACACCGACTTCTATTTCCTGTGCTTTGGCGACGCAGCGACAACACCGGAAACGGAGACCTGGCGCAAGTTTCTTGGCGCCACGCGTGGGCTTGATCTCAACGACGACTGGACGAGCAAGCGCACGTTCGAGAATAAGTTCCTGCAGGATCGGCAAGCCATGAAGGCTGGCAACTTCACCGGCATTAACGGCATCCCGAATCAGGATTACGTGATGTGGGTCACCATGGGCCCCATCGCTGACCGCAGCAAGGATCTGCTCGGCGCAAGCGATCTGGCCATCGTGGAATTCCGCAAGCAGATGGTTGAAGCGGCACAGACGTTTGCGAAGGATGGGACCGTTATCGGGCTCACCGAGCCACGCGTGCCGCAGTGCAAGCTTCGCTCGTTTGAAGGCGTCGCGCCCAAGACTACAGACTGGCGCGTGGCGGGGCTGGCCGACGAAGAGCTTACCGCGCGTGGGCTCAAGCTCCCGACACAGACGGCAGCCGAGTAAAGCCAAAATCTCTACGGAGAAAAACGATACCCGAGCGCGGCCTTAACGCCGCGCTCTTTTTTGTAGGCATCATTCAGGTTTTGGGGGTTTACCAGAGCAGCCCATCGGTTTTGCCTTCTCTACAGATCAGTCTATGCTTAAGTATTGCTGGATGTGAGGAGAGCAACGCATGTTGAGATTTAAGTCAGTCATTGCGGCAGCAGGAATCATCGCATCAGGCGTTATGTTTACTGCGCCGCGAAACGCGCAGGCTTTGCCGGTGGCCCCAGCTACCGCGCTTGAGAGCCTTGTAACCGATGTTCAGTACGGCGAGCGCGGGAACGTTCGCAGAGGCGCCGCTCGAGCCGTACGCCCCGTTGGTCGACCGGGCGTTCGTCCCAATGTTCGCCCCGGCGGGCGTCCCAACATGGGGATTCGCCCGGGTCGCCCAGTGGCCGTAGCCCCGGGCTTTCGCCCAGGCGCTGGGCAAGGCTTCCGACCCGGAGTGCGGCCCGGTGTACGTCCAGGCGTGAGACCAATCGTGCGTCCCGGCGTGCGCCCGCCTGTGTACAGGCCGGGTCGTCCCGGCTACGGAAACTGGTATCGCCCCTACCGTTGGCGCCCCGGCACGGCCATCGCAGTCGGCGCGGCCATTGGCGTGATCGGCGCAGCCTCTGCGGCGGCCTATTATGGCCAGCCGCCGGAAGACGGTTTGTGCTGGTACTACACTAACCCCAGCCGCACCAATGGCTTCTGGGACGTTTGTCCGTACTGAAGCGAATTAGAAACCACTTGAGAGCCCGGCAAAGCGCCGGGCTCTTTTCGTTTCTGCCGTCACACACTTGCCGGTCCCCGCAAATCCGGGCAGTTTCATGTGCAGCGCGCCCCAACGAAAGCGCGCACAGGAAGACCCAAGGGGACTACAAAATGAACAGACGTAAATTTGCCGCGCGTCTTGGGGCCGTCGCGCTCAGCCTCGCAGGCGTAGCCGCGCCCACACTGGCAAGCGCACAAACCGCCGAGGCGTGGCCGCGCCGCGCCGTGAAATTCATCGTTCCCTTCGCGCCTGGCGCCGGCGCTGACATTGGCGCGCGACTGGCCGCCGACGTCTTGTCACGCAAATGGGGACAGGCCGTCATCGTTGAAAACAGGCCCGGCGGAGACAGCCTCATCGCAATTCGCGCTGTGGTGAACGACAACGACGATCATCAATTCCTTTTCTCCCCCGCAGGCAATTTCACGCCACATCCCTACCGGCATGAAAAGCGCGGTTATGATCGGCAGAAGGATCTCCTCCCCATCGCACGGTTCTCGAACACTATTCTTTCTGTCAGCATTTCAAATTCTCTCGGCGTGAAAACGCTCAACGAGTTTGTCGAGATCGCCCGCAAGCGCCCGAAGGAGCTGAACGTAGTTGTGGTGCCCGGCATAACGGAATTCGTTTGGGATGGCTTTGTGAAGACAGCAGGAATCGAAATTACGAAAGTGCCATTCAATAATCTGGTGCAAGGCGCAGGCGAAATGGCCACGGGGCGCATTCATGTAACGATGTCTTCGCTGGCGATCCAGCAACCCGTGCTGCAGGCTGACGGCGCACGCCTTGTAGCGGTCACGAGCCGCGAACGCGTGCCATTGATAGCCGACACGCCGACAGCGCGGGAAGCGGGCTTCCCCGCACTGGAAGTTGAAGGACTGGTGGGCCTGTTCGGTCCGCGCAGCGTATCTGCCGCATTGCGCGCGCGCATCGGCGATGAGGTGAAGGCGATCGCCGCTGACCCTGCGATTGCGGCCAAACTCGTGGCGAGCGGTCAGGTGCCAAACCCGGGCGGCGCTGACGAATTCAGCGCGGCAATCATCGCTCAGGAAAGGCAGATTGACGAAATTGCGAAGCTCGTAGGCCTCACTCGCAAAGACTGAAAAGTTTAAGCTCAGGCTTTCAACTAGCCGAATTTCCTAAACGGCTTCATGCCCGACCAAGAATAACAGCCGCGCTTACGAGGCGCAGCTGTTGTGTCTCTGCGTGCGTAGTTCGAAGGCGCGTTCCCCTGGTTTTGATCAGGCAGGCTTGAGAATATCGCTCATGGCGAGGACCGCTTCAGCGACTTCCTTGATACGCCGATTTTGGCTCATGGCGGTCTTTCGCAACAACTCATAGGCCTCCTGCTCGGATGCGCCGCGATGGCGCATGAGAATGCCCTTTGCGCGGTCAATGATCTTGCGCTCGCTGATGGCCATTCGAGCAGCCTCCAACTCTTCGCTCATCTGCTGCAAGCGACCGGCCTGACTTTGCACAATATCAAGGATGGAGCGCCCGACGCGCGGGCTCACGCCATCAACGGAGAGCACTTCCGCCCCTGTCTCAGCTGCGTCGGTCAACAAGGCCTCATCAGCGCCCCCTATGACAAACGCGATTTGATAGCGGCCCATCTCACCGGCAGGAAACGAGTCCGTCTCGGCGCCTGTGGCAATCTCGGCCGCCACCAACTTGGCCCTGCAAAGGTTTTGCAGGTCTTCATCGAGTTTGCGCTCAACAAAGCGCATGGCGTCCATTCTACGCGTCGCCTGATCGTACCATTGCTGACTGGTGATGCCGGTCAATCCAGCGGTCGGGCCCGCGAGACAGGCGATCCGGCGCAGTCGCTCAAACTCGATCATGTCGGGGCCAGACAGTTTTTCATCGTATAGCGATTTCAGACCCGGAGCTGCGAATCTGGTGAAGAACTGGAACGACCGCGTTTGCGCATCAATGAGTTTCAGCAATTGGCTGTGTTGCTGATGGGTGAAGCGACCAGAAGAAAAGCCTGCCGCCGCCGTTGCGCGCTCCTGACCGGCGAATTCTTTTCCTTGCATGAAGCTGAACATGGCGACAAGCGCGCGCGAGGTCTCCGCATCCGCTGTAGCGTCGGACGCCTCAAATACGATGGCCAGCAGCGCGGATATCAGGTCGACGAAGTAAGCGGTCGCCTCTGGTGCAGGCGCAGCGACTTCGTTAATGCGCGCGCGCATGTGGTCGAGCGATTCGAGATCTTCCACCACGTAGGCAATGCGACTGAACAGTCGCGCGTCAAACGCGGCTTCGCCCGCCGTCTCTTGCAAACGATCAAACACTTCACAAACTGCCGCCTGATCGGCGCGTGACGCGGTCCGAGCGGCCGCCAGGCGCTCGCCAAATTCGAGCCCTCGCGAGCCAAGGTAAACGTTCGAGACACCGCGTTCTTTTTGAAGGCTGTGAATGAAAGCGCTGACGCTGCTGACGGCGTCGCCAACCATCACAAGTTGGCGGAGGTCCCGAGCCTTCAGGCGCCTTGCCGTGGAGCGAAATCGCTCCGCCTGTTTCGCAAAGGGTCGCATGGTCGCGTTGTCCGCAAGCGCCGTCGAAGGGCTCGACAAGCTCTCCACAGAATAATGCCTTGGCCGCAAGGGGCGAAGATCAATTGGGCGGCGCCGTGCCCAGGCAGCGACCTTTTTGCCGGTCTGTTGAGCGAAGCTGCGAATATTCGCTCCCGCGCGTCCCCCTTCCCGCAAGCCCCCCGGCGCTTGCCCATGCCCAAGATAGCTGCGAACTTGCCGCAGAGACCTCGTTGGAAGGGGTGCACACGGAGGCACGGCATGCTCGGTTCATGGGACTTCGACAAGAAGCGTCGGATCGCCGTCAATGGTGACGACATCAAATTTCGATTGAAGGACATCGCGGTCAAGCCCGGGTCATCGATATCGCTCAAGAAGGATTTCGATCCGGATTTTACAGGCGGGTTCAAGGACAAGGGCGACGCGATCGAGCACCTGGCCCTCAATCGGCACCGTCTTGCGCAATTGCAGGAGACGCTCTACGCCGACGACCGCTACTCCGTGCTCGTCATTCTTCAGGGCATGGACGCCTCGGGCAAGGACGGCGCTATTCGCCACATCATGTCGGGCGTCAATCCGCAGGGGTGCAACGTCACGAGCTTCAAGGCGCCCAGCACGAAGGAAGTCGATCACACTTTTCTTTGGCGTGTGCAGAAGGCGCTTCCGTCTCGCGGCACCATCGGGATATTCAACCGCTCGCATTACGAAGAAACGCTCGTCGTGCGCGTCCACGAAGATATCCTGGGCCAGCAGAAGCTGCCGCCCGAAGCGCGCGGCAAAAACATCTGGAAAGACCGCTACGAAGACATCAACGCCTTTGAGCGACATCTGGAGCGCAACGGCACGATCGTGATGAAATTTTTTCTGAATATTTCATACGACGAACAACGCCAACGCTTCATCGAACGGATCGAACAGCCGGACAAGCATTGGAAGTTCAATGCGCGGGACGTGAAAGAGCGCGCTCACTGGAAGGACTATCAGAAAGCGTACGAAGACATGCTGGAAGCTACCAGCACGAAATGGGCGCCGTGGTGGGTTGTGCCCGCTGACAACAAGTGGTTTGCGCGGCTTATGATTTCTGAAATCATCGCGATGCAGCTGGAGAAGCTCGATATCGCGCCTCCCAAGGTCAGCACAGAGGCGCTAGCGGAGATGATGATGTTGCGCGAGCAATTGTTGAAGGACTAACCCATAATGTCGGATGCGGCTTGGACTGTTCAAAAGGGTGTTGAATACGCTCAGCATGACGGCGCGTCGCTGCGTGGCGATCTTTATCAGCCGAGCGGCGAAGGCGTCTTTCCGGCCGTCATCGCGGTTCACGGCGGCGGCTGGCAATCGGGTGGTCCGGGCAGTTATCGACACTGGGGCGCATATTTTGCGGCGCGCGGATATGTCTTCTTTCCTATCGCGTATCGACTCTCTCGTCCCGGCGTGAAGAGTTACCCTGAGGCGGTGCACGACCTGCGGGCAGCCGTGCAGTTTTTGCGTGGGCGTGGCGCGGACCTCAAAGTTGATGGCCAGCGCATTGGACTGATGGGTGGCTCAGCCGGCGGGCAGCTCGTTTCGCTTGTCGCACTGGCGGGCGATGAGCCACCCTTTGCAGGCGCTTACCCCGATGACGCCCATGCGAACCTGAGCACGCAGGTGCAGGCCGTGGCGCCGTTTTACGGCGTTTTCGATATGGCGCGTCAATGGAGCCACGACGTCCATTGCAGACCTACGGACAATATCACAGAGAAGTTCATAGGCGCCCCGGCCACGGAGGAGAGACGGCGCTATATCGAAGCGTCGCCGACCACTTACGTCGAGAAACGCCGGAACCACACGCCTTTCCTGCTCATCACCGGAACCGAGGACGATGTGGTCGACCGCAGCCAGACCGACGATTTCCTGCTCGCACTGCGGCAATCCCGGTTTTACGCGCGGCGCCTCGTTCTGCAGGGGGCCGGACACTTCTTCGAGTCCGAACCGCTCGATGAGCCTTTCAGCCGATCCTTGCAGGTATCGGGGCCGATGCTGAGGTTTTTTGACGAGTTCCTGAAGGGCGTCAAAAAAGCGGAGTAGCGCACAAAAAGAAAAAGCCCCCCACATGCGGGAGGGCTAGTTCGCGAGGGCGCGGGAGGGCGGGAAGGTTTGCCTCAAGCGCTGAATTCGCAGACCCATTCATAAGTTCACGCTTGGACGTCTGCGTTGACCTGGATCATATTGAGGCGCTAGCCTGCATAAAGAGCCCGCATCAAGCCGGGCGCCGGGAGAGAAGCATGGCTAAAGCGCAGTTCGGTGAGCACGTCGGCGCACAGCTCCCCATCCGCGCGGGCGCGGCAGCGATAGCAGGATTGCTGGTGTGTGTGTCACATGGCGTCGTGCAGGCGCAAACCCCCGCAGAATTTTACAAGTCCAATCGGTTCTCAATCGTGATCGGCTATTCTGTGGGCGGCGGGTTCGATCAATACGCGCGCCTGCTGTCGCGACATATCGGCAGGCATATCCCCGGCAACCCGGTCGTCATCGTGCAGAACGCGCCCGGCGCAGGCAGCCTCACGGCGCTGCGGCGCGTGGAGGGCAATCTGCCAAAGGACGGCACGGTTCTGGCGACCTTCAATCCGTTTCTGATCAGCGAAGCGATGTTCAACCCGGAGAAGATCGGCATCGACTTCGCCGCCGTTTCCTGGGTCGGCAGCATCATGCGCAATTCGACGATCTGCTTTGCCTGGCATGCGACGGGCATCAAGGACTGGAACGACCTTTTGAAGCGCGACGAATTTGTGATGGGGGCCACTGGAAAGGGCACCAGTTCCTACACCAACTCGTCTTTGCTGCGGGAAATATTCGGCGTGAAAGTGCGCCAGATTCTTGGGTTTCCAGGCAGCTCTGACAAGCAGCTTGCTATGGAGCGCGGCGAACTCGATGGCGAATGCGGAGCATGGACGAGTCTCCCGCCTGAGATGGTGCGAGACAAGAAATACAACCTGCTTGTGCGTTTCACGCCCGTGCTCGTTGCCGGGATGCCGGAGGATATGCCTTTTGCAGGCGACCTCGTGAAGAGCGCGGAGCACAGGGCAATCCTCGACATCATTACCGCGCCCGGCGAACTCGGCCGCCCCTTCATCATGTCAGCCTCGGTGCCGCAAGACAGGCTCGCCGCCGTGCGCGGCGCCTTTGACGCCACCACCGTCGAAAAGGCCTTTCTCGAGGAGGCGGAACGTCTTCACATGCCCCTTTCCATCGTCAGGGCATCGGAGGCGACGGAAGCCATCAAGCGCATCCATGCTTTCCCGCGCGAGTATGTTGCGAAGGCGGCAAAAATGGCTGAATGAGCGAGGCTTTAGAAGGCGAAGCCTAGCGGCCGCGTTGCTCAATCGCCTTCGCGAGTCGGGCTCCCAGATCGCGCCCCTGAAGGGGATACAGGTACGGCTCGATCAACTCCGCTTCCATCAGGCACAACTTGCCTTCAAGCCCGCGCACCATGTCAATGCGCGCGTACAGCAGATCCTTGAAAGGCAACGCATCAAGGACGCTTTGGGCGGCATGGAGATCCATCTGCGATGGCGTTATGGCGTTTTCCATGCCGCCATACAGCGACTGGATACGATAATCGCCGCCGGTCGGGCGCTTGACGAGCGCGTGCGAGAATTTGCCGTCTACAAAGACGAGCGAATACTCGCCCTCCGTTGAAATGGCCGGCAGGAAAGGTTGGATAAGCCCGGCGCAGCCCAGTCGCCATGTGGGCGGTGGCGGCGCACCGCGCCTGAAATCAACCTGTCCCACGGCGCCCGCGCCGACGCGCCGTTTTACCACCAAGCGCTCGCACGCGAACCAATCAAACGCGGCGCTGATGTCTGCCGCGTCCGGGTCGTCGCGCCAGAAAGTTGGGATCGTCGCAACGCCGGTGGTTTCAAGCGAGCGCAGGTAGCTTTTGTCGATATTCCAGCGCGCCACCTCCGGCCCATTGCACACATCGATCCCGTGCGAGGCAAGCTCTTCGAGCCGGGTCAGAAACGCCGGGGCGTGATCCTGATAGTCCCAGGCAGTACCCAGCAAAGCGACATCGAAACGGGTAAATGCTGCAAGAGGTGACCGCCAGTCGATTTCTGTGACCGCCGACGTCGGCGCAAGAGCAGCGCGCAGAGCGGCGATCTGCAAATCGTGCTCAAAAGCGTCCGCGCGCCGATCAGGCGCCCCCTCCAGCAAATCATGGCATGTCAGGAAGGCAATTTTCATGGGATTGGCTGGATGGAGTAGTGGGCAGTTACGGGCTCGAACCGCAGACTGTTTCGCCAACAATGAGTCGGTATGCAAGAATATTTCAATACTGCAGCGCCTTCGTTATCTCATCAGGACCGGGTTCTGCGAGATGATCACAAACCTTGGGCTCAGTGGCGGGCTTGGCATCGACATGACGCGGGCCAATCATCTAAAAGGAAGACTATCCTCAAGGATAGGCTGCATTGACAACCAAACTGCATTACCGGCCCGAGATCGACGGATTACGCGCCCTGGCCGTTGTGCCGGTCATCGCCTTTCACGCCGGCGCCTCGTTCTTCGGCGGCGGGTACGTCGGCGTCGATGTGTTTTTCGTCATAAGCGGTTACCTGATCACCTCGATCATTGTGAACGAGCTGCGCGAAGGGAAGTTCAGCTTCATCAATTTCTACGAGCGCCGCGCACGGCGAATTCTTCCTGCGCTTTTCCTTGTCCTCGCGTGTTGCATCCCGTTCGCGTGGATGTGGATGATGCCAGGTGAACTTAGGACATTCTCAAATACGCTGGTCGCAGTTCTGCTTTTTGCGTCCAACATCAGGCTCTGGCAGCTGACCGGTTATTTCGACGGATCGTCCGAATCCAATCCGCTGCTACACACGTGGAGTCTCGCAGTAGAAGAGCAGTTTTACATCGTATTCCCGATACTTTTAATGATCGTCTGGAAGTTTGGCCTGCGCGCCACCATGATCACGTTGATTTAGGTGGGCGTCGCCAGTTTTGCGCTTTCCGAGTATGCCTCACTAAACGCGCCAAGCTTCAATTTCTATTGGCCGCTCACCCGAGCGTGGGAATTGCTGGCAGGGTCGTTGTGCGCTCTGGTGAGCGTGAAGGAGAGCCGAACCCGCGAAAATGCGCTGTCAGCTCTTGGCCTGCTGTTGATCGTGGGCAGCATTTTCCTGCTTGGTCCTCAGACCCGCTTTCCCTCGGCCTATGCGCTGGCTCCCGTTACGGGCTCCTGCCTCGTCATACTCTTCGCAGTAAAAGGAACTTATGCCGCGCGGCTGCTTTCCATGCGGCCCATGGTAGTGGTTGGACTGCTGAGCTACAGCGCCTATCTTTGGCACCAGCCGCTTTTTGCATTCGCGCGCATCCGCTCGATGGGTGAGCCTGACCATATCATTATGGCCGCACTCACGCTGGCGATCCTGCCGTTGGCCTATCTATCCTGGCGCTTCGTCGAGACCCCGTTTCGCACCGGCAAGCCAGCGCCGCTTGTATCTCGCAGCCAGCTCACATGGATTGCATCCAGCGCTGCCGCCGCTCTAGCGGCGTTTGGAATCAGCGGTCACCTAAGCGTCGGATTTCCGGCGCGTCTACCGGCTGACGCCCGCGCTGCCGCGAGCGCCGTCAGCGAGGGGAATCCTCGCCGCGAGTGCATAGCCAACATCGGCGCCCTCATCGCACCGGCGTCAGCTTGCCGTTATGGCGTCACCGACAAGGCGTCCGTCGCGATACTCGGCGATAGCCATGCCAACTCCATCGCCCACACGCTCGGGGAGGCGCTCGGCGCGCGTGGCGCGGGGCTCGCCGAGTTCAGCATCGTGTCCTGTCCGCCGGCGCTTGGCGTCTACCTTCAAACGTCGCGAGGAAACGTTCGCTGCGACGTGTTCAATCGGGCCGCACTGCACTTCATCCTCAACGACGCTTCAATCAAGACCGTTGTGTTGCTCTCAAGATGGGCGCGCAATATCGAACACGGCTTGTTTGACAACAAGGAAGGCGGAGTGGAGGCGGTAGGCCCGGCCGACATTCACAAACTTCATGTAATCGACGGCGACAAGGTTCAGACTGGCGCTGCTGCTGCGGCAACCTATTTGCCCGAACGCATCCGCGAACTGGTGGCTATGCTCACGAGCGGCGGCAAAAATGTTGTTCTCGTGTACACCATTCCGGAGGCGGGATGGAGTGTGCCGCACTTGTTGTTCAAGGCGAGCATGTTTGGCGCCGATATCAAGCGGCCTGCGTCAACAAGCCATGCGGTTTATCTGCAACGCAACGAGCGCGCGCATGCAGCGCTTGACGCGATAGATGACTCTGACCGCCTGCTTCGCGTTCGTCCGGATGCTGTTTTTTGCAACGTCGCCAAGCCGGGCCGATGCTTGCTTGAGGAGGGAAAATCCATCTTTTATCTGGACGATGATCATCTGAACACGACGGGCGCGCGCCTGCTGTCGATGCGTATCGCTGATCAAATCGCGGAGCGCGGCTGGCTGAAATGAGTGCAGTTTCCGCGAAATCGGGAATGTGGCCAGTAAAGCCTGAAGACAAAAGCGGGGCCGAGGTTCAGCGTCTGGCAATCCCCACGATGTCGGCGGCCCTGAGCCGCTGACATCGATTAAGACGCAGGAGGATGCGAGGCGAATTTAACGTTTCAGTCGTTTCATTTCCGATTCCGCAGCGATGTACTCCATGAACCCCTTCGGGCAGGTCTCAACGGCAATTTTAAGCGCCCCCTCGGCGTCCACTAAATTGCTCTTCAGGATATGCCACTGGCCGATGTAGAAGTGAGCTTCACAGCGATCATTCGCTTTGAGTGCAGCGTCTACCGTCGCAGCTGGTGAGCGTTTGCCCAGATAGAGCTCCGTCACGGCGTAGGGCCACTCCTTGGTCTTCAAGCGTCCGGCGTTGGCCTCGAGTTCAGCCTCCGCCGCTTCACCGGAATGGGCCCGCGCCAGGTATCGGAACAACATGGGGTAGGCGTTGTCCCTGATCTCAATGGCGCGGAGGAGGTCGGCGGCTGCGGCCTTGAAGTCACCCTTGTAGAAATTGGCGTAGCCACGATCCTGAAGGTAGGTGGCGTTCCTGGGCTCAATTTCCAATGCCCTTGAGTAATCCGCCAAGGCGCGATCAAACTCACGTTTCGTCACAAAAGCATCGCCGCGGTTGTTGTAGGCGGTCGCGTATTTCGGGCTGATCTCAAGGGCTTTGCTGTAATCGGCAATGGACCTGTCGTGCTCGCCCTTGGCGCGGAGGGTCACGCCTCGATTATTGTACGCGAGGGAGCTCTTGGGATTGAGATCAATGGCCTTGTTGTAGTCGGCAAGCGCCCGGTCGTTGTCGCCCTTGGCCCGGTATTCAACGCCGCGATTAATGTACGCGAGGTCGTTCTTCGGATTAAGTTCGATGGCCTTGCTGTAATCGGCAAACGCTTTGTCGTTGTCCCCCTTGGCGCCGTACACGAGGCCCCGGTTGTTATACGCGAAGTCGTCCTTCGGATTAAGTTCGATGGCCCTGCTGTACTCGGCAATTGCACGGTCGTTGTCGCCCTTGGCCCGGTACGCGACGCCGCGGCTGTAATGCGCGTTGGCGAACTTTGGATTGAGCTCGATGGCCCTGCTGTAATCGGCAATCGCACGGTCGTTGTCCCCCTTGTCTTGAAAGGCGACGCCGCGGCTGTAATAGACATTAGCATTCTTAGGATTGAGTGACATCGCCTTGGTGTAATCGGCCATAGCGCGGTCGTTGTCGCCGCGATCTCTATAAACGAGGCCACGAGCGTGATAAGCGTTGAAGTTTTTCGGATTGATCTCGATGGACTTGCTGAAATCTGCAATCGCCCGGTCGTTGTCGCCCTTGGCCCGATATTCAACGCCGCGATTATAGTAGGCGATTGCGTTCCGAGGTTTCTGGCCAATCAGGTTAGTGCAAGCCCTGATCGCGGCGTCACCACTTTTTTTAAAGCAGTCCGCAGCAAAGTCAGCCCACACTGGCGTGTTGCCACCCACAAGCAACATTGAAAGCACCGCTAGGCGATACCGCATGCCACTTTCCCCATAAAAAAGCGCGTCTGACCTGACCGAGTATTAAGCAGCGAATATTATGGGAAATGTCAATAGGACCTGAAACGCGGTATTCCTAATTATGCCTTCGAACTGCGAGTAGTGATGTAAATGGTGGGCAGTGACGGGCTCGAACCGCCGACATCCTGCGTGTAAAGCAGGCGCTCTACCAACTGAGCTAACCGCCCGGCGCGTTTGGAAGGCACGCAGGTGGACAGCGGGCGCGCCGCAATCCTGCGCGGGTTCTAGCCTGTCGCTGCCGCCCGGGCAAGCTGCGCACCTGGGGGCGTGACCTATTTCACCAACAACCCCACGCTGATCGCAACCAGAAACCAAAGCACAATCGGCCGGTACAGGCCGCTTGGAAGGCGGGCGAACAATTGCGCGCCGAGCCAGGTGCCCATGACCGTGGGGAGGATGAAGGCCGCGACGTGCACAAGCGTGCGCTTGCCGATGGCGTCAGCCATGACGAGGGCGAAAATGGTCATGACGGATGACAAGCCCATCGCCAGGATAATGTTGGCGCGCTGGAATTCCGCCCGCGTCTTTTCAGCCATCACGTAGACCACTGTGATTGGCCCCCCCGCTCCGGCCACGCCATTTATGAATCCGGTCAGGCCGCCGACGATGAAGCCCTGCGCGGGCCCGCGTTTGCCGCGGTAAACCCAGCCAGCGAGCATGACGAGCGTGAGCGTCAGGATCACGGCGGCGATGATTTTCTTCACGACGCCCGGGTCCAGCGAGACCAGCAGCGCCACGCCAAGCGGCGTTAACAGGGCGCTGCCCAGCAGCAGCGGGGCTGCGTCACGCAGTTTGGCGACCCGAAGTGCGGGAAAAAGCACCTGAAACAGCGTGAGGAACCCCAGCCCCACCATGGCGCCAATGGCCTCGACCGGCCCCCACAGCATGGAAAACAGCGGCACCATCACCAGTCCGCCACCAAAGCCTGTGAGCCCGCGCACAAACCCGCCAAGCAGCGCTATGACAATAGCGACCAGAAACTCCGATGGCGTGTATATCCAGAGGGCGGTGAGCTGATCCGCGCCCACTCAGGCGGCTTCCCCGGCTGCGGCGTCCTGCGCGCCATCACGTCGCACAAAAGCCAACGCGTCCGCCAGCACCTCAAGCCCGGCGCCCTTTTTCACCGCCTCGGTTGCCAGATGGCGTCGCCACGAGCGCGCACCCGGCATGCCGGCGAACAACCCAAGCATATGGCGCGTCATATCCGCCAGCCGCACCCCCTCGGCAAGGCGCGCCGCGATGTAGCCCTCGTAGGCCTCAACGGCTTCAAACTGGTCTGCGACGGGTGGCGCTTCGCCAAACAATTCGCGATCGACGCGTAGCAAAAGCCCCGGATCATTATAGGCCGCGCGGCCCACCATCACGCCGTCGAGAGGATCAAGCTGCGCCAGTGCGGATTCGATAGAGGTAAAGCCGCCGTTGATCGAGATCGGCGTGCCGGGGAAGGCGTCCTTGAGCGCGTGGACGAGGGGATAATCGAGCGGGGGAACGTCGCGATTTTCCTTGGGGCTAAGCCCCTTCAGCCACGCTTTGCGGGCGTGGACGATGAGCGCGTCTGCGCCCGCATCAATGACGGCGTGGGCCATGTTCCACAACGCCTCGCGCGGCTCCTGATCATCGACGCCGATGCGGCACTTCACCGTGACGGGAATTTTGACGACAGCCTTCATCGCAGCCACGCAATCGCCCACCAGGTGCGGCTCACGCATAAGACAAGCGCCAAACGCGCCGTTCTGCACCCGGTCTGAGGGGCAACCGCAATTCAGGTTGATCTCGTCATAACCGTAATCGGCGCCAATGGCGGCGCATTTGGCCAGCGCGTCGGGCTCGCTGCCGCCCAGTTGCAAGGCCACCGCGTGCTCCGCCTCGCTGAAGCCAAGCAGACGCTCGCGCGGCCCGAAAATGATGGCGCCGGTTGTCACCATTTCCGTGTAAAGCCGCGCACGGCGCGACAGAGTCCGATGGAGGACGCGGCAATGCCGGTCGGTCCAGTCCATCATGGGCGCTACGGAAAAGCGGTGCGGCGAAGGGATCACGTCAAGGTCCGGGTTGGGTCAGCCTCTTGTACCCCTCCCGTCTCGCGCGGTCACCCCCGCGTCCATGTCCCCCGCGTCCATGTCCCCCGCGTCAATGCCCGTGGTCGTCGTCCTCATCGGGGGCTGGCCCCATCGCTTTGCGCATCGCCGCCGGGTAACTTTGCTGCAGGCTATCGACCTGTTTCGCGCCCGCAGGAGCGGCGTTGGTTTTCGCGTGCTTCAGGATCTGCTCGACCGCAGGCTTCGTTAGCACGCCATGAAGCACCAGCGTGGAAAGAACAGTGGCGAGCGTGTCATTCAACGCATCCACCCGTGCTTCAAGCGCGACAATTCTGTCGTCAGAAGACATCATGCAGTGTTCCTTGGCTCAAGGCGGCGGCGCCGCGTGCTGAGCCTTTATAGACCCGCTGTGCGCGTGCGGCCAACTTAACCCGGCGCGAAAGGATAAGCTGCCAAAGCGCCGCCGATGGCTGCAATGAAAAGCACACTGTCATGCACCGCCAGCATGGAGCGGCTTGGAGCGGCGTCTTCATGCAGCCACGCTGTCGTCGCTGTCGTTGTCAAAGACCAGCCAACAGCCAATAACACGAGTGACGCGGTAAACCGTTCCGCGGATGCTGCGCCGATGAAAACAAGCAGGGCGAGCACAATGCCGATAAGGCCAAGCGCCGCAATCCATTTCACGTTGATGCGGCCTGCCAGCGGCGCGAGCATGAAGGCCGGCGCATACATGGCAACGACATGCCAGGCGACCGCACCCATGACGCCCGCAGCGGTAATGCCACAACTCACCATCGAAAAAGGCGCCGCCAGCATGACGAAATTCATGCAGAACCAAGCCAGCGCTGCGATCAAAGTCGGCACAAGCATGGCGCGCCAGATCGGCGGCGGGGCTTCCAAAAAAGGCGCCGCGATGGGCAAGCGCCGCGAAGTGGCGGCGGCGAACGCCAGCGTCGCAAATTGCGCAGCAGCCGCCAAAAGCGCTGTGCCGACATATAGCCCAGGCGCCAGTGTTTCAGCTGCCTGCGCAAGGCCCGGCCCTACGAGCCCGGCAAGACTGCCAGCCCCAAACACGAGCGCAATGGCGACAACCTTCTCGCCACCGGATGAGCCAATTGCAGCCTCATGCCGATAGAACAGGCTGAACCCTTGCGCGACCCCCATCCAGAACGCGCCAAGCAACAATGGATAGAAGTTGTGTGTGGCCAGCGACCATGCCATCAGGCAACCGCCCGCAAGCCCGTGCGACGCGCCGAGTGCAAAAGACGCGCGGCGACCGAAAGTATCGAGCAGGAAGGACGCGGGAAATGTCGCCAGCGCGGCGCCGAGCAACATCGCGACGAGCGGAAGAACAGCCATGGAAGCTTTTGGCGCGAGCAAAAGGCCTGCGAGAGGCAGAAGACCAAGAACGAGCGTCTGCGATAAAACGGACGCAGCAAAGCCGCCAGCGAGATTAAATATGCCGCGCGCTTCACCCGCAACCGGCGCGCCTGCGGGACAAAAACAGGAGAGCCTGCCCGCGCGCACGGGCGCCTTGAACTCAGCATGAGGCATCGTCATTTGGGCAGATCCTCATCCGACAATACGCGCCACGCGGGCCCCTCCATATCGTCGTACTGGCCGCCTCGCATCGTCCACAAAAATGCGAAAAGCCAGGCGCCGCCGAGCAGGAGCGCAAGCGGGATGAGATAAACGAGAACATTCATTAAGGCGCCCTCGCTGTAGCTGTGCGCAGCAAAGGCGCTCGTCTTAAGTGCGGCTTGACGGCTTCGCTGCGATTTGGCGAGCGCGCGCGCAACGCATTCAAGGTCACAAGGATTGACGACCCAGACATCGCAGCCGCTGCAATCAACGGCGTGACGAAGCCTGCGATGGCAAGCGGCACGGCGATGGCATTGTATATTACTGCGAGCCACAAGTTCTGACGCATAAGCGTGCTGGCTTTTCGCGAAAGATCAAAGGCCGTAACAATAGGCCGAAGTCGTTCACCAAGGAACATTGCGTCCGCCTTGGCGCGCGCAATGTCTGCGGCGTCAATTGGCGACATGGACGCGTATGCACCGGCCAGTGCTGGCGCGTCGTTCAGGCCGTCTCCGACCATCAACACTTTGCGTCCTTTGCGCGTGAGGCTTGCAATGGCGGCGATCTTCTCATCCGGCTTTACGGCGCCTCGCCAATTCTCGATGCCCAGAGCGGCCGCAATGGGGGCCACCGCCTCAGGTCTGTCACCGGAGAGGATCGAAACTGTCACCCCGCGCGCCCGCAACGCATCGACTACTTCACGCGCGTCAACACGTAACGCTTGCCTTATTTCGATTGCCGCGCTGCGCTGCGCCCAGCGGACAAAGATCAGCGATGCATCGGATGAGCAGTGAAGCGCGTTATTCTCAACGCCGCAGAAGGCTGCGCTACCAAGACGAATTTCCTGGCCATCAATCTTGGCGACGACGCCCGAGCCAGCGACTTCCTGCGCATCACTGAGTGGGTCAGCAGCCGACACGGCGCGAACAAGGGTCGCGGCCAGTGGATGTCGGCTGGATAATGCAAGGCGCGCGGCAGCTGAGAGGAGATCGGCAGGAATGTTCGCTGTATTTTCGATCAAAGGCTCAGGCAAAGTCAACGTGCCTGTTTTATCGAACACGACGTGATTTATCTGTGCCAAACGCTCTATCGCATCCGATGCATTTAGATAAACACCTGCGCGAAACAAGCTGCCTGCAGCCACAACCTGCACTGCGGGCACGGCCAACGCGAGTGCGCAGGGACACGTGATGATCAGGACCGCAATCGCCGTCACAAGAGCGAAATGAACGGAGGAACCGGCCAGTAGCCAACCAATTATAGTGAGCAGCGCAGTAAGATGAACAAGCGGCGCATAGACTGCTGAGGCGCGATCAGCCAACCGACGATAGCGTGATTTTGCTTCGCTTGCCTCGTCGACAAGACGTTTGACTTCGTCGATGAGCGTGCCCTCGCCCGCTGACGTAACGCGCAACGTGACGGCGCCAGAGCCGTTGAGCGAACCCGCCCAGACTTTCGCGCCCTCATCAACACCTCGATGCAGCGTCTCGCCCGTGATGACGCTTTCGTCGATCTCAGTGTCGCCCGAAACAACTATGGCATCTGCGGGAATGCGATCACCGGGCCGCACGAGCACGATGTCGTCTGTCTTCAGCGCTGCAACTGGAACGGTCCGAACGCAGCCGCCAGCATCAATAAGCTGTGCGAAATCACCCTTCAGCGCAGCGATATTTGCAGCGGCAGCCCGCATTCTGACGCGCATGATCTGGTCGAGCGTGCGGCCAAGAAGAAGAAAGACAAGCAGCATGATGGCCGAGTCAAAATAGGCATGCTCTGCAGAATGCAACGTCTCATAAAGCGACATGGAAATTGCCAGAACAATGCCCAGCGAAATCGGCACATCCATATTCAGGTTACGCGAGCGCAACGCTCTAAGCGCACTCTGGAAGAAGGGCTGACCGGCATAGGCAGCCGCTGGCATGACAAGAAGGGCAGAGAGCCAATGGAAGAAATACCGGGTCTCGGGCGTAATATCGCTGACGGCGCCAGACCAGATAGACACCGACAACAGCATCACGTTCATCATCGAAAACGATGCGACAGCGAGACAGCGAATAAGCCACTTTGTCTGCTCGGCATCCTCCGCTTCGATGTGATTCATATCAAATGGATGAGCTTTGTAGCCCATAGCCGCAAGACGCTGCACGATGGCGTAAGCGTCCGACTCGTCAGTTCGCCATGTGACAGAAAGTCTGCGATTGGCGACGTTCAGCCGGGCCGACACGACTCCGGCTGCAAGCCGAAGGCCTCCCTCGATATCGTCGATACAAGCGGCGCAGTCAGCGCCCTCCAGCGCGAAATCCATCGCCGTCAGTACCTCACTGACAGGCCTGACGAAACATGCAAGATTGGCGTGATCATCCATCGCCATTGACCTTGCTGTCGCTCGCGACGATACGATCACGCGACATGAAGACGATGGCGCCGCCAGACCGCATCTCGATCACAATATCCCAAACACCCGCAGGCAACTCGATCGCGGCGCGCCATGCGTTGGCGCTAACTGACGCCAGCGTAACCACACGATCCCGGCTTCCGCTCGTAGGATGTTGAAAGCGGACCGTGACATCTGTGTTTGCGGATACGCCGCTATCAGACCGAGCAATGCTGATGACGCTCCGTCCCACCGCAATGCGGTTGAGGCTTACGTCGACTTTCCATGCCCTCTTGTCCTGCTCACGCGCAGCTGCGAGTGACTTGTTGTGCGAAATCCCGGCAACGTATGCGTTGCTGTCGCCTCTTCCGCTGAATGTTGACGACGCAAGCCCGAGCATCACCATGTTAACCGTGATAATCACCCCAAAAAAGGCAAGAAGCATGAAGAGAACCATGCGGCCTGTCAGGGGACGTGCGGCTGTTTCCTTTTGCATGTTCATCTCTTTTCCGGTCCGATGAAGTGGTCTTTTGCGAACGCTGAACGCTTTGAGTCTGTGTCCGTTGCGATGAAGAGGATATCCTCTCGATCATGGCGACTGTTGCGCGGGGCTGTAACCAGCACGCGCACTTCTCGGGTTTGGTCTGGACCTATGTCAACGACATGGTTGTGCTCATTGTGCTCCGCGCCAACGACTTCGAGGCGCCCTCCCTCAAAGCCTGACACAGCTATGCTGAATTTGCGCGGATGCAGTTCTTTATTCAGTAACCTGATCGTATATGCGTTGCGGACTGACCCGTCGCTGAGCGTGACGAACACGGGATTGCGATCATGGATTGCAGAAATGCCGATCAGGCTTCGGGTCGCCAACGCATATATCATGATCGCCCCCACAATCGCGATGATAGCGGCGTAGAGGACCGTGCGTGGGCGAAGAATGCGATATGTGGGAGGCGTCTGGCCGCTGGCCCTCGCCTTCACGCGCTCATCAGTGTCGTAGCCGATAAGACCGCTGAGCCGGCCTATCTTTGCCATGACATTGTCGCATGCATCTATGCAAAGGCCGCACTGGATACAGTCGATTTGCAGCCCGTCGCGAATATCAACGCCTGTCGGGCAGACATTGAAACATTGGTGGCAATCAACGCAATCTCCTGCGGGTTCACCGACCAGACGCGCCGCCTCGGCTTTCTTGACGGACGCGCGCGGCTCGCCGCGATCATATCGATATGTGACATTGAGCGCGTGCTCGTCCGTCAACGCAGCCTGAATGCGGGGCCAGGGGCACATGTATGTGCACACTTGTTCGCGCATGTATCCAGCAAAGAAATAGGTCGTGAGTGTGAGGATGCCGATCCAGATGTATGCGATAGCGGGTGCTTTGAAGGTTGCAAGATCATAGACAAGCGTTGGGGCGTCGTTGAAATAAAGCACCCAGGCGCCGCCGGTCCACCAGGCCACCATGAGCCAAAGGAAATGCTTCAACACAAAGTTGTGCGCGCGGCGCAGCGTCCATGGGCTTCCCTCAAGCTGCATGCGCTTGCGCCGGTCGCCCTCAGTGAGACGCTCAATCAACAGAAACAAATCTGTCCAGATAGTCTGCGGGCAGAGATAGCCACACCACACGCGGCCCGCCACAGCATTCATCAAGAACAGCGTCATCGATGCAATGATGAGCAGGCCGGTGAGGTAATAAAACTCCTGAGGCCAGATTTCGATGAAGAAAAAGTAGAAACGATGGTTCTCCATATCGATGAGAACGGCCTGCGAGGGCGCGTGTGGGCCCCTGTCCCAACGCACAAACGGCAAAAAGTAGTAAACGCCCAGCGTTGCGCAGAGGATTGCCCAACGCAGGCGGCGAAAGGCTCCCTGCACGCTCTGGGGATATACCTTCTGCCGCTCCGCATAGAGAGCAGATTGCACGCCCGTCGCCTGGAGAGCGGCCTCGCGCGACTGCTCCTGTTTAACGCTCATTCCTGATGCTCCGGCGTACGCCGTTCAAGGCGGCGTATGCCCGTTACAAAGCCTAATTCAGAACCGTTCGCATTGATCTACTTTCCACCCCCTAGTCCGTGGACATAAATTGCAAGAGCCTTGATGGTCGTGTCGTCGAGGCGGCCAGTCCAGCCGGGCATGACTGAGCCGCGCCCGCGGTTCACGCCGTCAGCAATTGTCGCTTTATCGGAGCCAAACAGCCAGATCCTGTCCGTAAGGTTTGGCGCCCCAAGCTCGATGTTTCCCTTGCCAGCATCGCCATGGCACGACGCGCATTGCTCACCGTATAATTTTGTTCCCAGAGCTGCGTCGTATCCTTTTTCCGTTGAAAGCCCGGCCATCGCGCGTACATGATCAGAAACCTGGCTGATCTCCGATGGCTTCAGTATTCCTGACTGGCCAAATGCTGGCATGGCGGCGCCGACGCGCGTTTGTTCATGACCGGAGCGAACGCCGTAAGCAATGGTATGCTGGATATCCTCAACCGTTGCGCCCCAGAGCCAATCGTCGTCGTTCAAGTTTGGAAAACTTGGTGAACCGCCGCCGCCTGAACCGTGACACGGTGCGCAATTGTCGCCAAACGCTGCACGCCCCTGTGCGACAGCAAAGCTGCGGAGCTTTTCGTCCTTGGCGACATCCGCAAAAGATGTGGCGTTAAGTGCTGACAGCATGGGCGCACGCTGCATTTGCAACGACGCGAGATCAGCGGTCACAGCGCCACGCGATGACCACCCGAATATGCCCGGTGTATAAGTGGAGACAAGCGGCCAAGATGGATAAACGAGATAATAGCCGAACGACCAAACTATGGTTGCATACAGAATGTAGAGCCACCATTTGGGCAGTGGCGTGTTGAGTTCGCGTATCCCGTCCCATTCATGGCCGGTTGTGCTGGTGCCCGTATGGGCGTCGACTTCCTGATGTTGAGGCGATGACATGACGCTCAATCCTCATTGAGGGGCAGGCGTGCGGCATCGTCGAAACGCGCTTGGTTCGACGGCCACAGGGCAAATGCAACGATTGCAAGGAACGTGAGCATAAGTGCGATGAGGGTCATCGCCTTGGCTTCGAAGAAGAAGTTTTGAAGTGTCATTGCATGTTCCTCAGCGCATGTTCGCTTTGCCGTCGTAGACTTTGAAGTCCACAAGCGTGCCCAGCATTTGCAAATAGGCGATAAGTGCGTCAGCCTCGTTCACTGCGCCCGTGCCTCCGCTGAATTTTCGCACCTGCGCTTTGGGATAGCGTGACGTTAGCGCATCGGCTTGCGGACTGTCGGTTGTCGCCTGGATGACAATATCCTTTTCGGCGTTGTCGATCATCTCGGCCGTGTAAGGCACGCCCTGGATGGCCTGGATTTTCATGCTTGAACGGATTTCGCGCGTGTCGAGTGGCGTTTTTGCGAGCCAGGGATATGCGGGCATGATCGAGCCCGGCACCATCTGGCGAGGGTTATCGAGATGTTGCTTGTGCCAGTCGTCCGAGTATTTTGCGCCAACACGCGCCAGGTCGGGACCATTGCGCTTGGAGCCCCATTGAAACGGCCGATCGTACATGCTTTCAGCCGCGAGCGAGTAATGTCCGTAACGCTCGACTTCATCGCGAAGACTACGGATCATCTGCGAATGGCAGTTGTGACACCCCTCACGGACGTAGATGTCGCGTCCAGCAAGTTCGAGCGGGGAGTAAGGACGCATCCCCTCCACCTTCTCGATTGTGCTCTTGAGATAATAGAGCGGCAAAATCTCTACGAGACCGCCGATGGAGATCACGACAAGGACGCCGATCACAAGGAAGATCGAGTTTTTCTCGAAGATCTGGTGCTTGTTCCAGAGTGACATGTGAAACTCCAATCCTCACTCGGCCGCAGCCAGGGCGCCGCCAACAGCCGTGCGCTCTTTTTCAGCGGGCATGACGATGGTGCGATAGACGTTCCAGCACATGATGAGCGCGCCTGCGAGGAAGAGAGCGCCGCCAAGTGCACGAATGATGTAGAAGGGATGCATCGCTTCGACGGTCTCGATGAACGAGTATTCGAGGAAACCAAGCGAGTTATAGGCTCGCCACATCAGACCCTGGAGAATGCCGGCGACCCACATCGAGGTAATGTAAAGAACGATGCCAATCGTCGAGACCCAGAAGTGCCAGTTAACAAGACGCAGCGAGTAGAGTTGCGGCCTGTTCCACAGCCACGGAACGAGACAGTAAATAGCGCCGAACGACACGTAACCGACCCACCCGAGCGCGCCTGAATGCACGTGGCCAATGGTCCAGTCAGTATAATGCGACAGCGAGTTTACGACCTTGATCGACATGAGCGGACCTTCGAAAGTCGACATGCCATAGAAGGCGATAGACACAACGAGCATCCGCAACACAGGGTCCGTGCGCAGCTTGTCCCACGCGCCAGATAGCGTCATCAGGCCGTTGATCATGCCGCCCCATGAAGGCATCCAAAGCATGATTGAGAAGGTCATGCCAAGTGTTTGCGTCCAGTCCGGCAACGCCGTGTAGTGGAGATGGTGCGGGCCAGCCCACATGTAGAGAAAGATCAGCGCCCAAAAGTGAATGATTGAAAGGCGATAAGAATACACCGGTCGCTCGGCGCGTTTGGGCACGAAGTAATACATGATGGCGAGGAAGCCTGCGGTGAGGAAGAAGCCCACTGCATTATGGCCGTACCACCATTGCATCATCGCATCCTGCACGCCCGCCCACACGATGTAGGATTTGGGCGAATAGAGCGAGACAGGTATCGCTGCATTGTTCCCGATATGGAGAACTGCAATCGTCACAATGAATGCAATGTAGAACCAGTTGGCAACATAGATGTGTGGCTCCTTGCGCCTCGTCACAGTGATGAGGAACACGAGGAAGAAGGTAACCCACACAGCCGTCAGGAAGAGATCCGCATACCACTCCGGCTCAGCGTATTCCTTGCCTTGTGTAATGCCGAGCAGATAGCCCGTGCCCGCGATGACAATGAAGAAGTTGTAGCCGAGAATGACAAACCATGGGGCGAGGTCGCCCGCGAGCCTCACGCGACACGTGCGCTGCACCACATAAAAAGCAGTGCCCAGCAGCACGTTGCCGCCAAAGGCAAAAATGACTGCCGAAGTGTGAAGCGGACGCAAGCGGCCAAAGCTCGTCCAAGGCAGACCAAGATTTAGAGCCGGGAACGCGAGCTGTAGCGCAATGATGAGCCCGACAAGAAAACCAGCTATGCCCCAGAACAACGAGATCAGGGTGGCGAATTTGATTGGTCCATAATTGTAGTTCGGCTTGCCGTTGATTTCGGCAGGCGGAGCCTCAGCTGGCCGGGCGTAAAAACGATTGACCACCGCGACCACGGTCGCCGCGCTCGCCGCTGCAAACAACACAGCGTGGAAGGCAAACGGCGCAGAGAAAGTTTTCGCTGCTATCAAGAGAGAGAGAAAAAACACGCCCAAGCCAGCGACGATGAGCGTCATCTCGCCTGCCGACATGCGTTTCAACGGGTTCATGGGCCCCGAAACCCCAGCTGTATTCGCCACTATCGTGCTCCCGACCGGGCGGCGACTCAAGCTGAAGTCACGAGCACCCCCAGTTGCGACAATGATGCGCAAAAGCGGGGATCGGCATTGACTCACATCAACCTTCGCAGGCGCAACAAATTGTGTGCGCCTGTTTAAGACCGCATCGTCTCATATTTTTGCTGATTTAACGTTCGCCCAAGTAGCGGGCGTACTCTGCATTCCCGGTCAATGGTCGAAATTTGAACCGAGGTCACTTTACAGGGAAGACCTGCTGGGGCGGCGCCGCTCCCGGCTTGATAATCGGAGTTTTGGCGTCGTTCGCCGGGGGTGCGACTAGCATGTCGTCGTTGACGGCGGGAGGCTTGATGACGCTGTCCGTGCGGTCAAGCCGCTCGGTGAGTGTCTCGCCCGGGCGACGTTCGGCATCCGGCACGAACTGGGCGGGTTGCTCCGTCGCAAAAGCGATGACCGGGCTAAGGAGACACAGAGTCCATAGGCTTCGCTGGATGATACGCATGCAGACCAAACGCCTCAGCAATAGACCTGTTCCCTGAGCCCAAGGAACCGAGCGTATTCACGAGCGCGTTGGAAGGATTTTCAAGACGTGATGCATTACGCCGCCCGCAAGCATCCGACGGTGCGGCGGGTTCTTGCGCCCTTTTGCGTGCGCTGACCCCTCTTGCGTGTTCCGTCGAGCATAACATCGACGATCCAGCGCACGCCTTCAAGGATCGGCATGTCCGAGCCCGCGATGACCCGATCGAGGCCGTCCATTTCTGCATCCGAGGCTTCATCGCGAAAGCGGTGCACGAGACTGGCGACGAATCCTCCCGACCGCATGCCGGAAGCCGCCGCCAGAAGCGCAATCCGGTCGCGGAAAGCAGGCCCCACCGAGAGCACCGCGGCCTCCGCGACCTTTTCATGTGAACATGTGCGGATGATTTCGCAACG
>JANPPJ010000059.1:0-30715 GCA_031428455.1 Hyphomicrobiales bacterium
GCCCCAGGTGATCTGCGGCGCAAGCGCGGAGCAATCGACCGTTAGTTCCTTGTCAAAAGCGGCTCCTGGATCACTGGGCAGCGAGCGCCAATGACGCAGCGCCGCGTCCCACTCGGCGCCGCGCGGCGCGTAGGGCCGACCAGCGAGATAGTCGTATGTGCTGTCGTCCGGCGCGACGAAGCCTGAGCGCGAACCCATCTCGATGGTGAGGTTGCATAACGTCATGCGCGCCTCAATGGACATATTCCGCGCCACGGGACCGGCGTATTCGATCGCGTAGCCGCGGGCGAAAGACGTCCCAAACAGAGCCAATATCCTCAGCGCAACATCTTTGGCTGTGACGTATGGCGCCAGCTTGCCCTCGAGCTTGATGCGCATGCTTTTTGGCCGCTTCAAAGCAATGGTTTGCGTGACGAGAATATGCTCGAGTTCGCTGGTGCCGCATCCAAGTCCAAGGGCGCCAAAACCTCCGACCGTGCAGGCGTGCGAATCAGGAACAGCGTGCGTCGCGCCAGGCAGGACGAGGCCCAACTCAGGCGCGACCACATGGCTGATGCCCTGCTCAGGATCGTCAAGGTCAAACAGCCTGATCCCATGTTGGCGACTGCCTGCGCGCATTGCGCGCTGGAAAGGCGCGCCCTCCGGGTAGGTTGTTTCGTCACGGCCCGGCTTGGTGGCGATGGTGTGATCCTGCATGGAAAACGTGAGATCGGCGCGTCGCACCCCGCGCGCCGTTTCGTCGAGTTTTGCGAAAGCGTGCGGGGCGTGCAGGTCATGAAGCACGTGCCTGTCTACGTAGATGAGTTCACGGCCATCAAGCCGCGTTGCGACGTAATGCAGGTTCCATATCTTCTGCAGCATAGTGGCAGGAGCAATGACGCTCATTTAATCTCCCTGCAGCGGCGGCAGCACCTGCCACCGTCTCGTCCTTATCAGGATCAGTTAGAAACGGCGCCTGATCATTGTCAACACGACGCTTCGCCCGCGTGCGAGCCCGCCGCGCAAAAAGCGAAAACTCCTTGTTGGCGGAAATCGAAAGCAAAAAGAGGCGATGGGCTCACCGGACCAGACATTGAGACAACAGCGCGAGTTTGCCCTCGCGGTCGTTGACCTGCGAGCGCTCGCACAAAGCTCGCAAATATGCGATCTGCCTTACTCTCGCGGAAAAGTCTCCACTTGGAGAACTGTGTGGCAGACGACGCAGTCGAATGCGAACGACTCTCCCGGGCAAATTCCCTGAAAACCGGCATTTTACAGGGAATTTTGCCCAATAACAAAGAAAGGCCTGAAACTAGGCGAGGTATTTTTATTCAAAATCAATGGTTTGCGTTGGAACTCCATAAAAATAGAACAGCGAATATTCAGCAAGTAACAGGGATTTTTGAGGGTGTAACAGGGAAGTGCATATGCTTTCCTGGGAAATGCCGATTTCGCTTCGCATTTGAAGTGGGAATGGCCGCTTAAGGCTGGCTCTTCTTGTCTAATTTTCAGTTGGATCGTGAGCAGTCCGCTTAAGTAGTCTCGACCCGGTAATCCGAACTGCCGTCTTCTCCGTTGTTCAAAGGGCAACTACCCGCGCCTATCGTCGAGCGTGCGCCCCCCCTTATCGGTCTAGTCGCAGAGGGTCGCTCCATGCTTTTCTTAGCCAAGAGTACGCGCGCCGATCGCAGTGGGAAAGCGCCAGGGATCTTTCAGACCGTGTGCTCGTCGAAGTCATACCCCATCCCGACGCGCTCGTGCACATAGGCAACGCGCGTTACATAAATACTCCCGACCCAGACTGGCCCCGCTCTGCCCTTATGTATTGGCGTGGCATCTTGTCGACAAATCCGAAGCCAGAGGTTTTGATACACGGTGCGATGTACACCCCCGGGGGCACACACCTGTGTTCCGCAGTTCCTTGCCGGCAAGCAACTCGACGCGGCCAGAAGATGGACGCTGCAGCGCGGAAGCGCGCTAGGGAAACGCATCATTCTTCAAGCTTGGAGTGCCGACTAGGCAGTAACTCGACAGCTCGCCACGCCCAGACTTTCAATGCTTCTGCCCTCTGCACGTTGGTGGCGGCGGTGGCGAGGAGGGTGCCTGTGTGCAATGCGAGAAAGCGTAGTCTCCCTACGTGCGCGCCAAAAGGGTTACGCTGCGCGTTCGACTTGCGGGCCGCCGTCGTCAAACTGCGCGGACCCTGCCATAATTTCCGTGGATCAAAGACGCGCACCGCGCAGGCAGTGAATAGGTCGGGCAAACTTTGTTCTCACGGGCACAAAGAACAAGTCCTCGCGATAGGAACTTGGGGTCCCAAGCAACGCGGATGGCCTTGGCGTAGGCGACTTTGGCACGGGCTTTGTTGGGGCTACGCACCACGCTTCGGCCTCCATAATCTGAACGCGGTTAGATGGCCGGTGAGAAAGCGGGAAGGTACCGACCGTGCTGAGAACGCGGCTGATCCAATACCGACTTGAGGCGCTTGGGCAGATGTTCGGAATTTTCTCTTGCAAGGGTGGGAGCCACGGTGTCTGATAAGAAAAACAGCAAGAATGTGGAGGAAAAATGGCTCAGTTCCGTGTGCTGTCTGCATTTGCAGCCTTGGCTCTCATATCGGCTCCCGTGACGCCCGCTTCAGCGCAGTCCAGCGCAGAGAACTCGATCGAGGGCTTTTACAAAACAGCTCAATCGAAAATAGTTATCTCCGGCGCACCCGGTTCTGATTACGATATGTATGCGCGCTTAATCACGCGTTCGATGACTAAATACATTCCGGGTAATCCTGTTTTTACACCGCAGAATATGCCCGGCGGCGGACACCTTAACGCAACAAACTGGTTGTACACGATTGCGCCGCAGGATGGTTCGGTGTTGGGCATGGTTGCACGCGAAATTCCGAACCTTGCTTTGTTGAAAGAGCCCAACGCACGCTACGATCCTGTAAAGTTCAACTGGATCGGTAACCCTGAGCTCTCGCCACAAATCTGCGCCGTCATCTCAGGCGTGCCGGTGCAGAAGGCGGCCGATCTGTTTCAGACAGAATTGTTGATCGGCGGCGCTGGAGCCGGCTCCAGTCCGACACAGGTGTCGAATCTGCTTAATGCTCTTATGGGCACGAAATTTCGGCTGGTTGAGGGATACAAGAGCGTCCCGGACGTGTCTCTCGCGATGATGCGGCGCGAAGTGCACGCTGTCTGCCAGTCGCTCTACGCTTTGCAGGGTGGCAATCTTGCGGGCTGGATCGACGACGGACGACTAAAAGTTCTGTTCAACTTGGAGAAGGAACGTTTGCCCGGGCTGGATGCGCCAACCATTTACGAGTTGGTGAAGACCGACGAACAGCGGCGGGTTATAGAGTTCTTCACGTCCGCAGCGCGCCTTGGACGGCCAATGTTGGCGCCGCCAAACGTGCCGAAAGAGCGAGTGGATGCTCTTCGCAAAGCATTCGTGCAGGCGGTATCAGAGCCGCAACTTCAGGAAGAGGTCCGCAAGGTTGGCGGCAAGGTGACGCTCACCGACGGGGAAACTCTGCAGAAAATCGTCGAAACAATCATGGCGACCCCCGAAGATATGGCAAAGCATGTGCAAGCCCTTACCCGCGGGACCAAGTGATGAAGATACTGCGATTCAATGATGATCGGATTGGGCTCGTCGTGGGCTCTGGCGTGGTTGACATCAGTGACTTAATCCCCCACCGCGTTCACCGCGGACCGCAGGGCGTGCTGGAAGAATTGATCGCTGGTTTTCAAGGCTATAAACCTCAGATTGAAGGGCTTTGCGCAGATGCAGTCGGCCTCCCGCTAAGCGAAGTGACCATTCGCTCGCCGCTCGCACGTCCTAGTCGGGTGCTGGCCGCATTTGTAAACTATTGGAACAGCGATGACCGTGGCGAACGCAACGTTATCGAGTTCTTTCACAAATCTCCCCATCTCGTGGGACCGGATGCAGCGATCTATCTACCAGATATTGAATCGGTCATCGAGTTCCAGCCAGAGGCCGAGCTTGGTGTCGTCGTGGGTCGCAATGCGCGTAGTGTGCGTCCCGATAACGCATACGATCATGTCTTCGGCTACGTCCCGTATGTCGACGTATCGGCCAGGGGCATGACGAGGCGAAGCCAGTTTCTCCCTAAGGGACAGGATGGCTTTTCGGCATGTGGCCCCTGGATAACGACTCTCGATGAAATTAAAAATCCTCACGATCTGAGAATCATGTCGTGGGTCAATGGGGAGCCCCGACAAGATTTCAGCACGTCGAATATGATGTACCGAATTGAGGAGCAGATTGCCTGGCTCACGCGCTTCGTAGAGCTGCGCCCTGGTGACCTCATCGCGACTGGCGGGTTTCATGCGGGCTTGAGCGAAGTCAACGTCGGCGACGTATTTGAAATAGAGATCCAGGGTCTTGGTCGATCCAGTTTTAGGGTTGAGGGCGATAGTCCTTACAAGAAAGCTAACTTCAAGCCAGCAGGCGGCGGGATGAAAATGACGCGTGTATAGCTTCAGGCGGTGCGGACCTGATTGATACGATATTTAAATTTGCATCAAGAAGTGCTCTGGCACGAAAGCAATTCGGCACCCTCAATCGAGCGGGGATTATCATGAAGCTGAGACTGGACGCAGTATCGGTTGGAAAGCGTTATGCGACCAAGCACGGTGAGCAACGAACCGTAATCAGCATAAATCAAAGTGGAGAGATTACCTACGATGCAAAAAAGAAGCTGCCGGACGGCAGCTGGGCACAACCGCGCCGCTTTCACGCAAACCTTGAAAACTTTGCAAGGGAAGCGGTCTCTGAAGTTCCCTGTCCCTGAGTTCTCATGTTTGATTACAATTGAGCGAAAAGGATTCTAGACACTAGGCAATAACGCGTGTCCAGCCAAAATCATCCTGATAGGTCGTGCTTTGTTAAAATCGCAAAATTGAGACGTAGTTTCAGCGAATTTGGGACGATATTTCTTTAATCAAGCCGATCCCGTAGCGCGAATTAGGCAGAGGCACAGCGCCCCCACGCGTCTAACGGCCAGCATCCCAAAACGGATTTAAGCGTGATGCCCTTGCGAGGGCTCCGAATGCAAAAGGGGATCTGGTAAAGGTGGGGTCTTATTCGTCGTAATATCCGCCGATTATAGCATCATGCGCCGTCATAGATGAAGATCTCGTGCGGCGTCTTGTTGGCTTCAAGCGCAGCCTGGTAAGCGTTGATGCCCGCGTTGATGCGCTCATCTAGGCCAGCGTAGTGCAGCATCATGCTCGCCTTCATCTTTGACACGTCATCGGCTTTGGGCTGCGCGCCGTAATAGGCCACACATGCGTTGAGCTGATCGCCGGACGCGACGGCGATGGCGTTGACGATGCCGCCGCCCTAGCAGAAGCCAACAGCGCCAACCTTGCTGTTACTTTGCGAATGATTTTTCAAATACGCGATAGCGGCCACTGCGTTCTTGACCGTCTCGGCGCGATCAAGCTTGCCGATCATGTCACGGCCCGCGTCTTCATTTTCAGGCGTGCCGCCCAGCGGCTGCAAAAAGTCGGGCGCGAAGGCGATAAAGCCCTCCAGCGCAACGCGGCGCGCCACGTCTTCAATATGCGGAACAAGGCCACGGTTTTCATGCACCACGACTACGCAGGGCAACTTGCCTGATGCGTTCTTGGGCATGGCGAGATAGCCGGTCATGTTCTCGCCGAATGTCACCTTCTCGATGGTGACGCGCGGATCATCAACGGCGGCAAGCGGCGCCGACATCTTGTTGGCTGCAATCTGCGATGTGATGACTTCCGCGGCCGCGCGCGAGCCCACCAGCGCCGTCAGCTTGTTGAGATAAGCGGCCTTGTCGGTCGATACATGCGTGAAATGATCATACAGATCGATCATTTCTTGCGTAATTCGAGGCATGTCGTTCATGTTTTCCTCCGGGTTGTTATTCTGCGCTGTGGCTGGGCTGGCGCGCACTGTAACCGCACTCGTCAAGCAGAAGCAACGCACCCGGCGCCGTTGACAATACGTGGGCTCGACCTAATCTGGCGGGAGCATACCGCGATCGACAAAAGCGCGCAGCACGGGAGGTTCGCAATGACGGGCGCTACGCGCGAGGTTCGACTTGCGCAATTTGAACGCATGCTGCGCATGCGCCGCTTCGAAGAGATGGTTATCCGTCTCGCTCAAAAGCACGAGTATATTGGCAGGCAACACCTTCACATCGGCCATGAAGCTACAGGCTCTGCAGTCGCGCTGGCCATGCAGCCAGGCGACAAAATACATACCACCCATCGCAACCATGGCTACGTCATCGCCACGGGCGCGGATCCCGGTCGCGCGTTTGCAGAAATACTTGGCCGCAAGGACGGGCTGAACGGCGGCAAAGGCGGCTCATGGCATCTGTGCGATGCGTCGACTGGCATGCAGTCCACATCCGCGATGGTGGGTGGTTCCATTGCGCTGGCAACTGGCGCTGCATACGGGCTGAAGCTGCAGGGAGGCAAGAACATTTCGTTCGCGCATTTTGGCGATGGCACGCTGGATGAGGGCGTCTGTTTCGAGGCGCTCAATCTGGCGTCGATATTTGAATTGCCGGTGCTCTTCGTGTGCGAGAACAATTCAAAAGCAGGCCAGCGGCCGTCGTCGATGCTGGCTGCAGCAAGGTTGCGCGATATTCCGCAAGCCCTGCAGATCGAAAACATGATCGTGGATGGCGCAGACGCTGACGCTGCGCGCACCATGTTTGCGCAGGCCGCAGAGCGCGTTCGCTCGACCGGCAAGCCAGTCTTTGTTGAATGCACGCTGGAGCGTTGGCCAGGCTCACATCAAGTCACCGCCGCATTTCCGACCGGCGTTACCGATCTGGCGCTCGCTTTTGAGCAGGAGAAGATCAGCGGCAAGCATGCCGAATGGATCAAACGCTTCGATCCCATCCTTCGGGCTTCGCGTGTCTTCGTCGAGAGTGGAACCGCCACGCGCGATGAACTCACCGCAATGGATGCCTGCGTCACAAAGCTGATGGAGGATGCGCGCGCGTTTGCCGAAGCGTCCCCTTTCCCTGAACCCGCAGCCGCTTTCAGCGGCGTATTCGCCTGATTTTCGGAGCAAGAGAATGCCGCAGATGAATCTGGCGGAAGCCCTGATCGATGGATTGATCTGGAGCCTGCGCAAAGACCCCAAAGCCACGATCATAGGCCGGGGCATGGCGGGGCATGGGCCCGAGCATCATGCAGAAGATCGCCTGAAGGCGGAGTTCGCTGCGCGCATCGTTGATCCGCCAACGTCGGAAGCTGCTGTCGCGCAGCTTGGCGTTGGCGCCGCGATGACCGGCATGCGCCCCTTCGTGCACTATGGCACGGCGGTGTTCGCCTACGAGGCGTGGAACCAGTTCGTCAACGAAGCCGCGAACGTGCATTACATGTCCAACGGGCAGATGAAGGCGCCCGTCACGTTCCATCTGTTTCACGGCATACGCGGCGGCGGCGGGCCGCAGCATTCGGGCAGTCCGTACGCCATGTACGCCAACAACCCCGGGCTCGAAATCGTGATGCCATCGGGCCCGCGCGACGCGAAGGGACTCATTCGCGCGGCGATGGCGAGCGACAATCCAACCATCGTCGTGCAGCACGCGCTCTTGCTTGGCCTGACGGAAGAGGTGCCGGAAGAAGACTATATGATTCCGCTGGGGATGGCGGAGGTGAAGCGTCAAGGCAAGGATGTGAGCGTCATTGCGTGTTCGCGGAGCGTTGTCGATGCGATGGAGGCTGCGGCGGAACTTGCGAAAGAAGGCATCGACGTTGAAGTTGTGGACATCCGCTCCATTGCGCCGCTGGATGTCGAAACCATCGTGGCGTCGGTGCGCAAGACCGGGCGAATGGTTGCTGCGGATGAAACGTATGAGATATGCGGCGTCGCCTCGGAATTGATCGCGACCGTTTCCATTCACGCATGGAGCGCACTGAAGGCTGCGCCGGTTCGAGTTGCGCGCCCGATGGTCCCGGTGCCTTTCAGCCCGCCGCTTGAGAAGGCAGTGACGCCGGGCGTCTCAAAGATCGCCGATGCGTGTCGCAAGACGTGCGGGCGCTAGGGCGCCTGCACGCCAAGGTCTGTCATTTGCCTTGCAGCAGGCGAATGACCTTGTCCTTAATTTCGGGTGGCTGATCCAACATATCCTTGATGTTCGTGGCCATCTCATCGCCCGGCACGAGCGTGGGCGTTATGCCTGCGACCTTCTTCATGTCGGCGCGAAAATCCTGATCGTTGACGAGTTTTACAAAACCTTCGCGCAGTATCGCCGTGCGATCAGCGGGCACGTTTGGCGGGGCAAAGTACGGCCGTGCGAGGTCCAGTATCGGGTTAAGCATCTTGAACAGCGGCTTGTGGCTGTCAGGCACAACATCCATCGACCATGCGACGTTGTACCTCTCCAGCTCAGGGTTCTTTCGCCCTGATACCTGAAGCAAAATTTTCGCCTTGCCCTCTTCCATCAACTGACGCGGGCGCGAACCCATGAAGCCAATGAGATCGCCTCCTGAGGCATGCACCTCGTTGCGCTCTACTGCCAGATCGACGTCGGCGTTCCGGTAGCCGTAGATGATATCCATCTTGAGCCCTAGGGAGTCCTTCAACAACTCGGGCACAAGGCCATAACCAGTGGAGCCGCGCGCCGTCGCGCCAAACTTGAGGGGCTCGGGACAATTGCGCAATTGCTCGAACGTCTGGCACTGGAAGTCTGTGCGCATCCAGAAGATCACCGTCGCGCTGTAGATGTTGGCGATCCATGTGAACTTTGAGAGATCGAAGCGAATATTTGGCTGGGAGATCGCGCGACTGAAAAGCCCGGACGACCCTGCGCCAATCGTCAATCCATCAGCTTCGGCAATGTTGAAAACATGGTTCGCGGCGGCGATGGATTCAGGCGCAGGCATGTTCTGCGAGACGATCACGGGCCTGCCCGCGATATGCTTGGTCAGATGGCGAGCCGCTACGCGCCCTAGAATATCCACCCCGCTCGCCTCGCCGCTGCCGATGATAAGTTTGATTGTCTTGCCTTTGTAGAAATCGTCTGCGAATGCATCGGTCGCAATGCATGCTGCAGTGGACGCGAGCATCCAAACAGCTAGGCGCTGGCTCAGCCTCATCATGACGTTCCTCCTCGCGGGCGCCCTTCGATTTGAGAACCCTGCGAAATGAGACTAAGCGCAGATTTTTTGAAAGGCCAGTTCCTTCGGAACCATGCCGCACCTGTTTGCGCTTGCCTGCAGTGACGTTCTGCCTGCGAAAAGGGTGCATTGCGGATGAGTATGGACCGAAGTGATTAATGGTGCTGACGACATGATCCCCGAAGACGCGCAAGCCAGTGCGCTCGCTTCGCAATGCGTTGGCGTTTGCAAACTAAATGAACGGCAGATCTACGTCGGTTGCGGGCGATACGTCATTGAGATCACAGCCGCCGCCATAGAAACCGCACGCGCCAGATCGGCGGGTTCCGGAAAGCTAGACCGCCCCTTCCCCATAAGCTATCGTCGAATCTTTACCCATCCTATTCACCTCGAGCCGGGCTTGCAGATGGATGCCGTCCGCCCAGACATAAACGTAACGTCGGGCCGAGAGATCGCGCTTGCGCCAGCGTATGTGCTCCTCGGTCCAGACTTCCTTCAGCCGGACGATGGTCGATGCGACAGGCCCGGGGCATCCTTGCCGGGCAACGCGGCCAGCGCCTCCTCGAAGTCGCCTGTTGATATGCCCTTCAGGTAGAGGGTCGGGACCAGCACTTCTAGACTGCGCGAGCGGCGCGCGTAAGGCGGCAGGATCGCCGGCGTGAAGCGGATGCGGTCGGCATCCTCAGCAGCCGCCCCACGGTCGCGCACACGCGGCTGGCGCACAGTAACCGGGCCAATGCCGGTCATCACCTCGCGTTCGGGCAGATGGCCATGGCGCACGACGCGGGCGCGCTCGTCTTCCGTCTTCAAGTCGGCGTGCTTGGCAAGAAACTCCGCGACCTCGGCCTCGACGGCCTGAGCGAGCAGCGTGCGCGCCCATTACGCAGGATCCCGGTGAGCGGATCGTCGAAGTATCCTGGCTGAACCAGCCTGGTTACGTTATCGTTCGGCGCGGCATATCGCTCCTTCGATGGAGAAGTGAGGTCGTCAAGCAACCCCATGATATGCCGCCCTCACCGATTCACGCCGTCACCAACTTCCGTGAATAGCTCCTGTCGCGTCATCTGCGTGAGCTACAGCGACTCGCTGGCTTCGTTTTTCTCACGCGAGTTCCGCCGCCTCATTGAGCACCCAGTATACCGCAAGATGTTCCCGAAGGTGCGCATCGCCCGCAACACCGAGGGAGAAATCGCCACCACCAAGGGCGGGTTTCGTTTCGTCACATCGGTGGGCGGAACCTTGACCGGCCGCGGCGCCGACTTCCTGATCATTGATGATCCGCAGAACGCAGATGACGGACAATGCCGAACAAATACTACCTTCTTGAAGTCGTTCGCGTCCGCGTGGATTTTCCCGCGCTTCTTGCGCTGGCTCGCGCACGCATCCAGAGCGATCGCACAAACTACGTTCTGATCGAGGATGCCGCCAACGGCAGCGCGCTTCTCCAGGCGCTGTCGCGTGAGCTCTTGCGCCCTGCGGTCGTGCGGATCCGTCCGGATCGCGACAAGGAAAGCCGGCTGCAGACTGGGTCGAGCCCTATCTGCAGGAGATGACGACGTTTCTGAACGCGCGCTACGACGATCAGGTCGACAGCACCACGCAGTTCTTGAACCGGGCGGAAGAAAATCAGCAGCGACCGACATCAAACTGGATTCTTGATTCCGCACCCGACAAGAACCCGGGCGGTGGCGGTTTTATGCCCTTCTATGATGACTACGAGGATGATGACGAGGATAGTTATCCTGACTAGCTATTGCGGCGCCTGCGGTAGGTGCGGGCGCCGCGTGTCCAATGGCAGTGCTTTACGATGCCGGAGACCGCAAATTGGTCCTGTCTTAGGTCACTTCCATTTGACAGGTTAAAGAGTTGCGTGATGCTTCTCTGTGCAGCATACAGAACGCCTAGTTAGGGTAGGCGGCCTTCAACTTTGACACCACGTCGTCAGGCGCATCGATGACGGCATGCACAATCTTTTCAAGTTGCGCGCCGGGCAATGGATCGAGGCCCACACGCTGCTTGGCAGCGTCCGCCTGGAACTGAGAGTCAGCGACCATTTTTACAAAAGAATCGCGAAGCAGCACCGTAACATCGGGCCGGAGGCCGGGGGTGGATAATATGTATTTGCCGATGTCCCCAGGGGATACCGCGAAGCTCATAACCTGACGTTCCTCCTCGGATTTGGCTACTTCAACGGCAGTTGGAACGCCAGGCAGGTCGCGGTGACGTTTATCGAGATATTGCAAAACGATGTTCACTTTCCCCTCCGTGATCCAATCGGGATGCAGAGTGGTTAAAGTGTCCAGCGTCGGCGAATGCCCGTCAACTTCGCCTCGTTCCATCGCAAGCATTGCCGCCGCAGAACCCTGATAACCCATCACCATCTTGAATCTGGTCCCAAGAAGCTTGTTCGTGACGGAGGGGTAAATGGCATTCGACGCACTGCGGCCAGTTGCTCCCAGTGTGCTCTCAAACTTCAAAGCATCCGCATAGGACTTCACGTTAGACGTATGCCAGATGAAGGTCACATTGGGAGCAGGTGCAAGGCGTCCGATCCACGTGAATTCTTTGGATTTGAACTTGACCTGCGGGGCTCCCATTCGTTCTTCTAGTGGCAATGTCGGAACGAGAAGCGCGAGAACCGATCCGTCGCGCGGTGCGACGTTAAATACGTGGTTTGCAGCTGTGGCGCTGCCGGCTCCGGGCATGTGTTGAAGCACCAATCTGGGCGACCCCGGAATAAACCCACCAAAGTGTCGCGTGACTAATCGTGCAAACACATCGTTGGCTCCTCCGGGCGGATATCCGAGGATCAGGCTTATCGTCTTGCCGGCGTATTGGTCTAACTCGACGGTCTGCGCCGAAGCGCGATGCGACATTGCAGAGGCCCCGATGCAAGTCATCACAGACATGCCCAGAAGGATTCGGCTAGTTAACATGCATCGTCTCCATCAAAATGCTGACGTCAATTTCATCCCGAATTTTCAGAAGCTGCGCCAATGCCTTCTTAGACCTTTTCTCCCCGAACACAGGTTCGGACAGGCGCTGGAACTTCTCAGCTATTTCTGATCGCTGCATGGGCCGATCCGGATGGCCCAAAGGGTTGCCGACGCTGACTTCGATTCGCTCGCCACGTTTGTTCGCGGCTACAAGCCGAAATTCGACCTGCCCGGTTGGTAACGCATCAATTCTGGGATCAACGGAAACGCGGATCTTGTCCATCAACGGACGCAGGTCTGGATCGCGAACTGCCTGCAGGGTAAAAGCCTCTTCGGTGAGTGGCCCGTCCACAATAGTTCTCGCGAGGATGTAGGGTAGACTGTGATCGGCAGTCTCACGCGACTGTGGGTCCCACTTTTGGGGTTCGCTCGCAATCTCGTAGACTGTGAACTTGTTTGTAAATGCTTCGATCGAATCGATGTCCTGGTTATGAACTTGGGAACGAAGTTCAAGGCCTGCCCATACGACTGGCTGGGCGTTGGTTTCCACCGGCCAGAACTTCATCTGCACACGCGGTGTCATGATGATTCCGCCAGCAGTTGGAAATGGTGCGAGTTCGAAGGCGCCCGTAATGTTTTCGAACAACCCGTTCCTTCCTTCAAAAGGTCGACCGGGGCCCTCCATGCCTTGTCTCGCCAGCAGCGTAAGGTAAGTAGCGTTCTTCACCGCATAGGGCGTGGCTACGTTCTTCCACTCGGAAAGTTCGCCGGCTCTTGTGACGCGCAGCGGGACACCAGTCGACGCAAACATCCCAATTGCGCTTCCAACCTGTTCGATTGGCATGTTTAGGAGTCTGCATAGGCCCCCTATTGTAGACAGGCCGACGACAAAACCTTGATCCCATCCCCGGCGGCTCAGCATTGCTCCATCGCTGAGGCGTGCGAAGATCTCGTAAGTAACGGCCATTGCGTTGAGAAGTTTTTGCCCTGAAACTTTCTGTGAGAACGCGAGGGCGAGAATTGCACCAAGACAGTCGCTCGGATGCCCGCCTGGATACCGGTCGTTGAAATCAAGCGCCCTGATCATACAGGCGTTGACGAACGCGGCAGCTTCAAGAGAGGTCGTCTGCCTATGGAACAGGATCGATCCAGTCATTTCGCGGGGATTGGATGGTGCAAGCGCCAACCCCATCTGGGCGGTCCTGCAGTTGTGCGCTGCCGCAGCGCATCCCAGGGTGTCGACGAGATAGTTTTCCGTGGCGTCCCAAAGGATGGGGCTCATCTCCTTCTCGGAGAAGCTGACGATGAAATTTCCAAGCTCTTGCGTAATCTTGTCCACGGCTACCTCGTTGCGGGTGCCCCGCATTGCGCGCTTAATTTGGCAAGTTTCCGACAATCTGATCAGATGTCCAATTGATATCGAGGAGACCATTATCATGTCAGTGAATATTGGTTCGTTTGACCTGCGACTGCTGGTCGTTTTGGAAGCTCTCCTTATCGAGAAGAATCTGACGCGAGCGGCGAGGCGAATTGGCATGTCTCAGCCTGCTATGAGCAACGCGCTAAAACGGCTTCGCAGTTCACTTGGAGATCAACTCTTTGTGCGTACTGTGCAAGGACTAAGGCCTACCCCCAAAGCGATCGAAATATCAGGGCCCGTTAGCAACGCCCTACTTTATTTGAGAGAAGCTTTAGAGAAGGCAACTGCGGTCGAGGAACCGAAAGACGTTACGCTGAGCGTTGCCGTCTCAGAACAGATGATGATCGCTATAATCCCTAAACTCATCGCAGAGATGCGACACCATGCGCCTGGGGGAAAACTTCAAACGCGCATCAAGTCCAATTTGACGGTGCAATCTGAACTTGACCTTGCCGAGGTCGATCTCGCAATCGGATTTATCCCTCGCTTGCCGAAACGGTTCGGTCATGAATGTTTGTTTATTGATAAATACGTTTGCGTGATGCGCCATGACCATCCGCTTGCTAAGCGACCCCTTACGCGAAAGCGCTTTGATTCCGCCGCGCAGGTTGCTGTTAGATCAATTTGGGAGGGGGGCACGCAAATTGACCGCTATCTGCATAAATTTCGCGGAGAACGCAAAGTCGTCGTTAACGTCTCCCAATTCCAGTCTTTGCCTAAAATTTTGACAGATTCAGATGTCATAACGTGCATCCCGAAAAGTATTGCGCTCTCTATGGATCGTTCTCTTTTCCAGATTGCGGATATTCCTTATGAAGTCCCGGAAATGCCCATCGTTTCGGCGTGGAACTCTACTAGACGGCGGCATCCTGCGGTCATGTGGCTTCGGAATACTGTGCGAGGCGTTGGCTTGCAGGTTTCATCCGAACTCGGTAGCCGCTGACACCTTGCACCTCAAATGTTCAACAGCATCGTCCGCTACCTTTGCCTCGTCTGCCCTGCTCCCCATTTTCCCGCCGGCTAAAAGTTCGGTCCGGCTTCAAAATGGCCCCGCGTGGGGGCCGGCTTGCAAACACCGACGGAGGCAGTACACCGCAGTTCAATCGGCTGACAAGTGTCCAGAATGAACTCCGCAGAACCAGCTGTAACTACCGTGGAACAACGCGAACTCGCAAAATTGCTGCCGCAAAGGAACCGCGCCCGGTCTGAGCGCACAGAGCGCAGATCGAATGACTGGGTTCTACTGGCGCACCGCCTGTTCGAAGGAAACCCCGACTTCCGGACCCACGTCGAATAAGTTGCGGCTGTGCATCCAAGCCTGGGTTTTCTCGAAGATCTCACGGGTATAAAGCTGCGGAACAACGCGTTCGCCCACCCCGAAGCGCCTCACGTCGATCATGGAATTGTATTTCTCGGGCGTTTCATGGAGGAAATAATGCTTGTACTTTTCGGGCTCGAAGTCGATGTCGGTCTGGGCGCGCAGCAGGCCGCTCATGTACTTCTCGACGTCACTCTCGTCCACGCCCCGCGGGAACATGAACGACATCATGAACGTAGTTGATGCTACACGACGAAATCCTTGCTGTTCCAATAGATAAAGCTGAAGCCCAAAAACATTTGCTGCCGGAACGCGGCGGGCGAGGGCCGCGTCAACTCGCGACCAGGTGGTACCCGCAAACTTTAAATTGATTGCGCTCTGCGGAATGAATTGCTCAAGAGCTTGGACGGCCGAATAATGGCTGCCGGAGTGATAGCCGACGGCGACCTCCCTCCCAGCCAAATCCTCTGGCCTGCGGATGTCTGATTCCTCTGGCACGACAATGGCTGCTTCGCAGACGCTGTACGCCTTACCCCACATCACGCCATCTTGGATCTTCGCGGCCTGGTTGACTGTCCAGTGGCAGGCGCAGCTAACATCGCCGGCTCCCTCGCCCTTGCGACCGCCGCCTTCCACATAGCTCTCGAACGCGCCCGAAGTGATGTCGCGGAGCGTGTTGCTCTGGCGGAGTTCCGCTTCGCTCAGCATGTTGCGGTCTATAGGGGGCGCTTCGAACTCGAAGTCGAGGCCTGCCTCATCGAAATAGCCCTTTTCAGCAGCGACCCAGTCGTTCAGACGGCCATGCGGCTGTATGCGAAATTTGCCCATCCGCGCGCTCCTCCTTTTTGTTATGGAATCACTATGTAGGACGGCGTGGACCCGGGCAAGAGTCGAGTTCTCGCCGCGCTGCGGACTCCGGAAGCTGAGCCGGAGATCGACCGCAGCGCTCCTTTTTAGATTCAGATCCGTGAGGTAGCACGTTGCGGACAACAGCTGCATTGCCTTAAACCCTGTTGGCCACATTCTGCTCCAGCTCACGAGAAGCCAATTGGCCGACCAGATGATCCCCTCGGCTCCCAATGCGCGCGCAAGCGTATCTCTTGTGAACCTCGGTCTGGTGTTTTTTCACCTGGGAGCAACCACCTTTGGCGGCATGTGGGGCGCAATGCAGCGGCTCGAGGACGAGCTCGTACGGCGTAGAGCCTGGCTCAGTGCCGAAGAGCAGAAAGCGCTTATGGTAGCCGCCACCCTGATCCCCGCGCCAAAATTTCTCGCGTTCGGTGGAATGGTCGGCTTTCGACTGGGAGGCTGGCTTGGAAGCATCGTCTCCCTCGCAGCTCTTCTCACCCCGCCCTCGATCTTGGCAGTCGCGGGAGTTGCCTTCCTGAGCCTGGACGTCGTGGGTGAGGCAATAGTCCCGGTCCAGAGAACTGTCGGCATCGCCATCGTGGGCCTGCTCTTCGCCAATGGTTACGTTCAGCTCATCTCATCGAAGGTACGCGGTCTGCAGTGGGTCACGGGAGTAGCCATCGCGGTTGGGGTGGCGGGAGCAACTCTTGCCGGTCTTCCTTTGATAGTTTCGGGTATCGCTGGATTTGCCATAGGCGCCCTGCTTATCAGGGAACCCCTAGGCCGATGAGTGAGAGATCAGTTGGACTTCTCGAGGTGTTTCTCGTTGTAGCGACGAGCACTCTGTTTTCGATCGGCGGTGGGAATGGCCCGATCGCTTTCATCCAGGATCGATGGGTGACGCCGGGTTTGTTGGACCCTTCACTCTTCGCGTGGGCGATCGCTCTGGGCCATCTTACTCCCGGGCCCAACGCCGGCTTCCTGGCGGCCACAGGCTATTATATGCACGGGATTCCGGGCGCGATTGTAGCGGCCGGCGCCGTGATCATTCCGACAGCATTGGGTGCGGCAGCGGTCACCATTTGGTTCGCCAAACTCGAGCGTATCATCAAGGTCATCAGCCTTCCGGCCGGCTTCGTAATCGCGGGAATGATTGCGGCCGCCGCTTGGCAGCTTGCGAAGCCAATGCAGCTGTCTTTGCCTGAACTGGCCGGGGTGGGCGCGGCGGCCGTTCTGATCGCTTGGCGTAATGTGTCGCCCGTCCTGGTAATCCTCGGTTCAGCATGCCTGGGTTTTGTGTTTTGGCTGAGCGGTTTCATGACCTGAGCGCTTAAAAGTTTTTCTTATCAAGGCTTGGGATACCAACACGACAGAGAGCGATGCAGTTGGGAGAAAAGTCCACGTTAAACCGCTTATTTTTGCCTAGCCTTTGCCTCGCGGGGCTGGCTGTAAACGTCGCGGGCAGGACAATCGAGCCCCTGGTCACGATCATTTCTGCCGAATTTCTGGTTGGAGTGGCGACAGCCGCTCTTTTGACATCCGCGTACACCTTGCCTTTCGCACTCGGGCAGCCAGTGCTTGGTCCACTGGGAGACATGTACGGAAAGACCCGTATTCTGAAGATCAGTCTTCTTGCCCTCTCTGGATCACTTCTGCTCGCGGCGGTTGCCCCAACCCTGGAACTGCTTGCCTTAGCTCGCTTCTGCGCGGGGCTTGCTGGGGGCGGCGTTATACCGGCCTGTATGGCGGCGATAGGCGACGTATATACTGGTGAAAGGCGACAAATTGCGATCTCCAGGTTCATAACTATGAACCTGCTGGCGCAAATCTTTGCCACTAGCGCATCCGGCTTCATCGGCGAAGCTTACGGGTGGCGCATTGTCATTCTCACGTCCGCCTGTATCGCAATTGTAGCGGCCATCGCAACAAGGGCGATGCTGCCAGCAGAGGAGCGTGCCTCAACGCAGCGGTTCACTCTCAGAACCGTCGTGCACAACTACGGGATCGTCTTTCGCAATCCAAAAGCGGTCCTATGTTATTCGACCGTTTTCCTCGAAGGAGTCGCGCTGTTTGGTATTCTTCCCTATGTCGGTGACATCCTCACCCGGCAATCGAGGGGCGGCGTCGCAGAAGCGGGTATGGTCATAGGCGCCCTCGGAGTAGGGGGGCTCGTCTATGTACTCCTCGTGTCGCGCTTACTCCTGCGTTTCACGCGCTACCAATTCATGGCGGCCGGTGGCGTCGTGATGCCGGCTGGTCCGCTCGCCTTGATGGCGTCTACCCCATGGCATGTAACGGCCTTCGCATTCGCGATTACCGGCTTCGGTTTCATGCTTCTGCACAATTCCATTCAGACGGAAGCCGTGGAGCTAGCTCCGGACCTTCGTCAGTCGGCCTATTCCCTTCATGCGCTGTCGTTCCTGTCTGGTCAGGCAGCCGGCCCGCCGTTGATGGGCATCTCAATGGCGGTGGTCGGTGACCAGGCCTCCCTCTTCTTGAGCGCTTGTGTGTTAGCGGGAACTGGCATTGTTATCGCGTGGCTTTTTAGACGACTTGCAAGCGAAGGGTCTACTTAGGCCCGTTTACCAACGTGCAACATAAATCGATACGACGCCGGCAACTGACCGCTCGTTTCGCATCCGGGAAGTAATCGGTCTCCCTTCCGCAGCGGGTGTTGACGCGCTTCGGCAAACTCTCATCTCGTTTATCTGTCCTATCGCTGCTTCCATCCAGTGCCCCTTGTTGCCGTTGGCGGCGAAGCTGGGGACAACGCAGCGCGCCTTCAGCGGCTTGTCCCAATGAATGTCGAACTCCTTTGTACCGCTATTCATGCTCCGCGCCTTGCGCATGAGGGCGATGCCCAACGCTCGTTTGGCCTCGTCGATGCTCGCCTGAAGCGTGCCGACGTTGTCGAGATAGGATCGTGGATCACGCACCTCCGAGTCTATGACCTGCGTGGCGCGGGCGAGATAAAGCAGCATGCGTATTGCTGCCGTTCGAATGACAAACCGGAAGGAAAACATGGGAAAGAATCAGGGAACAAGCGGCTCGTTGCTTCTTGGAGACAAATTGAGTTGAACATGCTTCAATCGTCCTAATCAAATCGGGAGGAGGATTCAATGGCTCTGACGTTTGTTATACGATCGCTGCTTGGTGCGTCGCTGGGCTTATTCCCTTGCGCCGCGGCGATGTCGCAAGAGTTGTATAAAGGGAAAAATATTGAAATCCTTGTCGGTTTCGCAGCAGGGGGCGGATACGACGCCTACGCTCGTGCCTTAGCGCAGGTGCTTGGCAAACATCTGCAAGGCTCTACCAGTGTTGTGATCCGCAATATGCCCGGCGCGGGCAGCCTCGTCGCCGTCAACCACATCGCTTCAGTCGCTCCAAAGAATGGACAGGTTCTCGCGATCTTTGATCCGACCCTGATGATTGCGCCGCTGCTCGGCGAACAGAACGCCAAATACGATCCGTCAGACTTAATTTGGGTAGGCAGCATGGCGAAGGGATACAATGTTTGCATCACTTGGCGCGACTCAGGCGTCGCAGGCTGGGACGACTTGTTCCGCTCGGGAAAGCCTCTTGCCATGGGCGCGACTGGACCGGCTGACGCTCGCTACCAGCATACAGCCATCATGCGGAACATGTTTGGCGCGAACTTGCAGATCATTCCTGGTTACAAGGGAAGCAGTGACGTGCGATTGGCGATGGAGCGCGGCGAAATCGTTGGCAATTGCGGCGACTCCTGGTCAAGCCTCAAGAGCACTGCCGCCGACTGGGTGCGTGAGAAGAAGATTAATGTCGTTGCCCAATTCTCCATCAGTAAGCATCCTGAGTTGCCGGATGTTGCGACCATCTTGGAACGCGCGAAGACCGATCGCGATCGCGCCGCCCTACGGTTGCTACTTGGCCCACAGGAGGCTGGACGACCGTTCATTGCGCCACCCGGCACTCCGGCGGAATACGTAAAGGCATTGAGGAACGGGTTCACAGAATCGATGCGCGACCCAGCCCTTATAGAATTTGCCGAGAAGGCGAATATTGAGCTCACCCCTGTTTCGGGAGAAGAAATCGAAAAGCTTGTTCGTGAGCTTAACAAAACTTCAAAGGACGTCGTCGAGGCGGTGAAAGCTGCTACAAAATGAAACGGGCTAACGGGTACGTGGCGGTAACACAGCGCAATGCCTGCAAAATACGCCTTCGTACAGTGCGCCGTCACCTGTCGCTTTATCGGCACTCGCGGCTTGGCGACCAGCGTGCGCGGCTGGATGCGTCGTCAAACATATTGCAACTTAACTCTGTCGGCCTGCACTGGACCCTGTGCTGCAAGCTTTACCGTTAATTGTAGCAAATAGGTAACCTCTGGACTCAACTTGTCGAAACGAGTGCCGAAAAATTTGACAACAGCTTTTTTGCGCTTCACCCTTTTGGGAACATCCGACGGCAAGACAACCGGAGCCATGATGCGACAAATAAGAGCCTGCTGGAAAATGCTCCCTATCACTTGCGCTCTAGGTGTCGCTACCCCCGCATTTGCGCAGGACCTTTCGAGCTTCGCTATTTTAGCAGGAAGCACTATTACGAATACTGGTTCTACAGTGATTACAGGCAGCGTAGGCGTGAGCCCGGGTAGTGCGATTACGGGTTTTCCACCCGGGGTGGTACTTCCGCCATATGCAATTTACCAAGCTGACGCCGTCTCCGGGCAAGCTCAAAGCGACCTCACAACAGCGTACAATTTGCTCGCTGGACGACCCGCAACAGCGGATCTGACCGGACAGGACCTTGGCGGGCAAACGCTTACGGCTGGCGTCTACAACTATTCGACGTCGGCCCAGCTTACCGGAACCTTGACCCTTGACGCGCAGGGAGACTCGAACGCCGTTTTCATCATCAAGATTGGGAGCACGCTCACCACTGCGAGTGCGTCTAGCGTCCAATTGATCAATGGCGCGCAGGGCCGTAACGTCTATTTTCAAGTTGGGAGTTCGGCAACATTAGGAACAGAGACCACTTTTGCCGGTAAAATTTTCGCTTTAACGAGCATTACACTTGGTACCGGTGCTGATATCGCCTGTGGTGCAGCCCTTGCTCGCAATGGTGCGGTGACACTCGACACTAACACAATCTCTATCTGCACGCTGGCTGCAGCAACGTACGACTCTCAGCTCGGCTCCTCTGCCTCAGCGAACCAGCGCGCTGTGAGCGCTGCAATCGATAGGTTTGTCGCGGGCGGGGGCCCGCTGCCGCTTGCCTTCCAGGTACTCCCCGGCGTTTTGTCACCAACGGAACTTGCGGCGGCGATGACGCAGCTCTCAGGCGAAGTCGGGACCGGCGTCGCACCGGCAGGAATGCAGGCAATGGATGCGTTCTTGTCCACTCTTTCCGACAAAGCTTTCGAAGATGAGCGCGACGCGCCCGCGCAGGAGCGGCCCGAGCTTGTCCAACGAAATACGACAATAAGTGTTTTGGGCTACGCACCATATCAACAAACCCGGCAGGGTCCATTTGGGAGTATTCGACCATCCGAGTTCAGGCCTTCGCCATCATCGCGCCTCTGGAGCGTCTGGGCTGCTGCCTACGCGCAAAACACGAGCACCGACGGGAACAGTTATGCCGGATCGCACAACCGTTCATCGCGGGCAGCAGGGATAGCGGCGGGGGTAGAATATCGTGTCAGCGCCGACACAAAAATAGGTTTCGCGCTAGGGGGTGGTAATACTCGGTTCGGCTTGGCTAATGGCTCAGGCAGCGGCGCCAGCGATGTTTTTCAAGCAGCAGCTTATGGTCGCAGTAATTTCGGCCCAGCGTACCTGAGCGCTATAGTTGCTTACGCTTGGCATGACGTGAACACACACCGCGTAGTTGCTTTGGCCGGAAACGACGTCTTGGGTGCTCAGTTTACCGCGCACAATGTAGCGGGGCAGCTGGAAGCAGGTTACAGGTTCGGCTGGTTGAGTCCATATGCCGCCGTTGGCGTACAGGCGTTCACCACGCCTTACTATGCCGAGCAAGCAAGGAATGGGGTCTCGCTCTTCGCGTTATCTTATGACGGCCGTACTGCTATTGCTACGCGTACTCAGCTAGGGTTTCGTGCGGAACACACCTTTGCTGTGAGCGAGGGGGTTGCGCTTCGACTTCGGGTGCGCGCAGCGTGGGCGCATGACTTTTCCGATGACCCGTATATTGATGCCAGCTTCCAGGCCTTGCCTGGCTCGACCTTCAGAGTGTATGGCGCTGCACGGCCAGGAGACTCGCTGCTTCTCTCAACTGGCGCTGAGTTGAAAATGGCCAATGGTCTGACACTAGCCGGTCTGTTGGATAGTAAGTGGGCGAGCGGATCGACTTCTTACGCTGGGCGCGCCCAACTTCGCTACTCCTGGTGATTTGGGCGTAGCGGAACTCGCACATCTAAAGAGGCCTCTGGTTGCAACAGCTTTCGAGATGTCGCTTCTAGAAACTTCACGCCGACCATGTGGTCGAGCCGCCACATTATGATTGCGCGCCGGACGATGTTTCCTTCATTGAAAGAAACGTCGAATTCTCGCGTGGGCATCGTTCGATCGAGCGGTACTATGAGCTTGGCGCCGGTGGACGACAGGTTATCGATGGTGCAGTCAAAGCGATTTGCTCCGTCAATCACGGTAGCGGACAGGTTCACTGGCGCCCGCTGGGCTGATCGCCTGTCGATTGAGATTGCAGCGTCGGCCTGCTTCACGGGTCACCTGTAGATCACCCTACGTTGGGACACTATGCGTGAGAGACCTAACTTCGGCACGTTATCTTGCCTGAAAAGGTTAGCAGTGTACAAATACGCTTGCGTCATCTGACACGAATTCACAAACGGGCGGTTAATGGGCGGCGTAAACAATAGATTTGCATCACGTGGCCGTTTACAGGACGGAGCATAACCTTGACACTTCCGGAGCGTCGCTTTGTCCCAAGGGTTGACAAGACCGCCGAAGGCTACTTGGCGTTAGGCGATGCTACCGTGAGCAAATGTCGGATCGTCAACATTTCACCCTCCGGGGCAATGCTACATTTGCTGAGTGAGGAAAAAAAACCCTTAGCGATAGTAGAGCTCCACGTTCCAGATTATGAAATGATCGCACGCTGCAAGATTGTGTGGAGGGCTGAGGGCGTCGTTGGGGTCACCTTCATGGTTCCACCTGTTGAGGGAGCAGTCGGGTTTGGCAAACGAGTACAAATGCCCGAGCGGCCCGAATGGCAAACTCGTTGGTTGGAAGGACTTCGTCGCCACGACTAACATGTTTCACAATGGTATATGCCGATCCACGTAGGCAGGCTGTAGGGAAGAAAACTCAAAGATCCTCCGTGTGCGGCTTAATCACAGAAAAGCCAAGGGCGCAGCAAGCTGCCGAGTAGCGTTTTTGCATCGTGTGAGCGCCAGTTGCGTTGTTGTTTCTGAGACTGGACTTACATCGTCAATGTTACTATGCACGCATCGTCAGTGTTATTCCGCCGTGGATCAGCTTCTCCTGAACGCTAACCAGCTTATTTCCCTTTGCCGTCACCCACGTTTCCGGAAACATCCTATAAATTGGTAGGGGCTCATATGCCAATAATCACCACTGCAGTAATGAATTTGATTGTCATCCTCGCCATCGGAACCAGTGTTGGTATCGTTTTCCGTCGCTACGGTGGAACGTGGTTACGCCGAAAGACAGCAAGTGTAACGGGCCTGAGCGATGTCACGTATGCGCTCGTCGGCATAGCCGGTGCATTCATTGGCTTCTACATATTCGTCATTCTAGGCCTGCTACCGACGCCCTTGATGCTGTACATAGGCGCGGTTACTGGTGCAGTTTTGACCGTATGGTTATGGCGCGGAAGATAACGGCAGGCGTGCTGACCTCTCGCTCATTTTCATCTCGGTTATCCGGCCGATCGCCGCTACGATCCCTATTCCTTTGTTGCCGTTGGCATCCAAGCTACGCACGACGCAGCGCGCATCGCTAGCATTCTGCTTCTATTTTATAGCGCTTACATAAATTGAGTGCACTCACGCCGAATTGTAGCAGGAGTAGTGTCGCGGTCGATGTAAATCTTCCGCCCACTACAACATGTGGCCGATTTTACAGATCAGGCGAGCGGTCCGAATGCAGCTGTTTCCACCAGAAAAGCTTTATCGCTGCTCTTGGGTAGCTTGCGTAAGCACCAATGGGTCAGATACGATTAAAATCGATCGCCTGATTGTCTATCTCAGATTTCCGTGCCAAAATTGCCGCTTGTAATGTCGCTCTCACGAACTACGCGTTCGCCGGTTTGGCTGGCACGAATTCGGTATGAATACTCACCGCTTTGGTCAGCCGGCATCAGTCGGGTGATTTCGTAAGCTGGGTGCGATCCGGCCTTGCTGTCGGCCGTAAACGGACGCATCAAGCGAACTTGCTGTTGCAACATGAACTTATGCGACATCGGGATCTCCTGAACGCTGGCTATGGTTTTGCTCGTTAAGTCCGGCGTCACTGAACGTGGAAATGAGCCTTTATCAAAGCTGGGCGAGAAATTTGTAGAGGTCGCTACGCGAAGCACGCAGCGTCTTATATGCTTTGGAAGCTTGAAGATAATTACGGAGCAAGCGCATCGCGTCGGCAAGAGCGTTGAGGTTTTGGTGGCCGACGATCCTTGTTTATTTTGTGTACTACATCCGTTGGCTCAGGGCCAGATTTATCGTTCGCTGTTCAGTCGCCGCCACTGGGGGTTGGCCGGCGGTACGGTTGGTACAGTAACGGTATTGCCTCACGACGTCGGCCAGCATAGCCTTCATTCATAACGCGGCGATGTAACAACTGGGGGCTACTATGGTGCGCAAGCTCGCCGCAGAATTCATAGGCGCCTTCTGGCTGGTGCTAGGCGGATGCGGAAGCGCCGTTCTTGCTGCTGCCTATCCTGAGCTCGGGATTGGTTTCGTCGGGGTGTCGCTGGCGTTTGGGTTGACCGTCCTCACTATGGCCTATGCCGTGGGTGGCATTTCGGGCGGGCATTTCAATCCAGCAGTATCACTGGGCCTTGCTATTGCTGATAGGTTCTCATGGTCCGAAATAGTGCCTTATTGGGTCGCTCAAGTTATTGGCGGCCTTGCGGGGGCTGCAATCCTCTATGCTATCGCATCAGGCGCTCCAAATTTCTCAGCAAGCGGCTTCGCTTCAAATGGTTATGGGGCGTTATCTCCTGGCAAGTACACGCTGGCCGCCGCGTTAACGGCGGAGATCGTACTCACTGCGGGCTTTCTGATCATAATACTCGGCTCGACATCTCGCGCCGCTCCGGCCGGATTTGCGCCTCTGACCATCGGAATGGGACTCGCATTAATCCATCTCATTTCGATTCCTGTGACTAATACCTCCGTCAACCCAGCTCGTTCAACAGCCGTAGCCCTTTTCGCTGAGACCGCAGCTATCTCGCAACTGTGGATGTTTTGGCTTGCTCCTCTTGCTGGAGCTGCGATCGGCGCCCTCATCTGGCGCTTTGTTTTGACCCCCGGCGAATCTCCATCCCAGGTAGGCAGAGAAGTGTAAAGCTTGGCCAACGCGGTCGATGCTTGACTACACATCAACGATTGATCTCAAATGAACGATTTGATGTCGGCGTAGGCGCTTTGTCTCTAGTGCGCGCTACCGCGCAGGGAGCATCCTCAAAAGCCTCTACGACACGGAACAAACGTTCATAATTGGCGGTCACCGAAATACAGGCGGTGTGCAAGGAACACCATCAAGCATCATTGACGCCAGATCAATTCAACTATCGCTTCCACCCCACTCGCTTGGGGCGGGGTCACCTTCGGCGAACAGCACCTTTGATTTCGATGTCCGGTACTCACCAACGAAAAACGGCGAAAGCCGGGCGTTAATCTTGTCGCGAAGCACATCGCTCTTCTCATAAGCCTCCAGCGCTTCGCGCGTCGCCCAAAGGCTGATGGTGGTTCCAGAGTCCGGATCGTCGGCATCCTGCGTAAGCCAGCGGCCAGCCAGGCCTTCGATCGCGCCCGCGTCGGCTACGGCGTGGAGGTAAGCCCGCTGAAATTCAGACCAGGATCCGGGTCGGACCTTACCGCTGATGATTCTGATGAACACCGTAACCTCCCAATGAAGCGCGTCGGGTTTTTGATAAGTCTGCGGTGAGAATGGGAAGGGTAACCGCAGGGTTCGAATTAACTTTATGGGAAACTTATAGCCGGCATTACACGAGGAGTACATTAGGCGCCTTATCGATGACTGTTTCGCGCCGCATGCGGCGTCGCATCGCCATGACTGCATCAGCCGCAGGGCAAACCGCCGATGGCGCCGGAGACCCGGGAGGCGCTGCTGAAAGCCATTGCCCGTGCGCGCGGATAGCTGGATGAAGTCCTGACCGGCAAAGCGACCTCTTTTCGAGGTGATCGCATCGCGCGAGGGACACGTCGAGAGGCGCCTGCGCTTCCTCATGCCGCTCGCCTTCGTCGCACCCGCCATCATTGACGCAATCGCCAACGGCAAGGCGCCCGCCGATCTGACCGTCACGCGGCTCGCCAAAGCTCTGCCGAACAGGTGGGCCGATCAAGCTGCCGCGGTTCTCGGCGGCTGACTCCGCGTCGCGCGTGGAGTCGCGTCAAGAAACCGACCGCCGGGAGCGTCTTTTTCCGCATAAGCGATTGCAGTCTCCACACTGCTCGGAAGCACTTCGCCGCCATTCCCTGCTTCGCACCCCGTCTCCTTTGCAAATCAACCGGTCTTCGCTGTCTGGATTGGCCAAACACGGAGATTTGGAATTCGCGGCTGCAGACTGGCCACCTTAGAATGAGAGAAATTGGCCAAATGCCGCCGCTTTCGAAGTCCCCAATCTCCGGCGGCGCACGGAAAGTGCGCAAACACGGGGGGGGCGCTTTGGCAGGGAAAGTCTCCACTGGGAGAACTGTGTGGCTGACGACGCAGTCAGGAGCGAACTGCTCTCCGGCGGAAATTCCCTGAAAACAGGGGTGTTACAGGGTATTTTCGCTCATTAACAAGGAAAGGCCCGAAAATCGGCGCGGTGGCTCATTCGAAATCAATGGGTTGCGCGTGAATTCCCTAAAAAGCGAACAGGGAATATTCAGCGCGTCATCAGAGATTTTTGAGAGTCTAACAGGGAAGTCGATTGTGCTTTCCCGGGAAACGCCTATTTGGCTGCGGATTTGCAATGGGAATGGCCGCTTCAGGCTGCTCTTTCTTCATCTAATTTTCAGTTGGATTGGGAGCAGTCCGCTCATACACGTCTGGACCCAGTAATCCGAACTCTCATCTTCCCTACTCAGATCGTCGGGGCAATTCGCCTGTCGCCGCCGCCATGGGCAGCTCATTCAGCCTGGCAGAAACGTTGGAGATACTGCCCTGTCCTGCTTGGGCTCGATCAACCCGAACTGTTTGACGCTGTTGTCCTCGTCGGCGGGAATAGCTCGGCCAGCATGCATGTGAAACTATAAGGAAAGAGGTTTCATTATCTCAACAGAAAACGCTCCCTCAACGCATCACCGCGATCCATTCTTTGCCTTTGTTGACTTTTGGCCGAGGGAAAATGAGACTTCGTGCTTTGACCGCATGTTTAAAATTGAGCTGGACACAAACGGGAGACTAGCAGTGCCAAATTGGATTAAAGGCGCTAGCGTTCACACGCGTATTCTCGCAACCTTGCTAATGATAGCCGGCGCGTTTCCGGCGTCTGCTCAAAGTCCCAACGAGGTCTACAAATCGCAGGAAGTTCGTTTCACTGTCGGCTCAGCCCCAGGCGGCGGCTATGACACGTTCGCCCGCCTTCTTGCGCCTTATCTATCCAAGACCCTTGGAACTTCTGTTGTCGTCGAAAACGTTCCAGGAGCAGGCGGCTTGACCGCATTGAATCGCATCTATGCGAGCAAGCCTGAAGGTCTCCAAATCATGATCGTGAACGGAGTTGCGGCTGCGATGTCTCAGATCGTTAGTCAAGATAGTGTGCGCTACGATCTAGCGAAATTCCCTAATCTTGGCATTGTCAATGCGGAACCATGGGTTTGGATGGTTGGCCCAGGCAGCTCCATTAAGGAACCCTCCGCTGTGGTTGGATCGACCACCCGTATCGTATGGGGCGCTTCAGGGTTGATCAGTGGTCTGTCCGATGGAGCCGCCATGACGTGCGAAGCGCTGGATTTGAACTGCGTAATCATCAGCGGGTACAAAGGGAGCAACGACGTCGCGGTTGCCATGGGACGAGGTGAAGTTGACGCCATGTATGTTTCGGAGCTTCCCGCACAGAACTATGCCGGTTCTGGTCTTGGTCGACCGCTGATCGCTATGTCGAGGAAGCGAGTTGCTGCTTTCCCAGATATCCCGACTATTTTCGAGGCTGTCCGCCTTACGGAAGGCCAAAAAAACAAGATCGGCTTCCGTATCGACATTGACGAGCTTGGGCGAATTCTCGTAGTTGCGCCGGGCACCCCGGCTAACCGCCTCCAGTACTTGCAGTCATCAGTCGCCAAAGTTATTCGCGACGAGGCTCTGTTGCAAGAGGCAAGTCAACGGAAGCTATATGTCGACTACAGGACTCCAGACGAAACAGCTGCGTTAGTTGACTCAATTTTCTCCCGCGCAACTCTGGAGCTGCGCGCGAGTATTACGGAAATAGCAACAAAAAAGTATCGGCAGTGAAGCTTGAGCTTTCAGTGCGCATTTCTTTTAGTGCGCTTGTTATGATCTACACTGAATCGCTAATCGCATGTCGCGCTATAACCAAAGCCCCGAGAAGATTCTCTCCGGGATCGACGAGCTGAAATAATCCGGATGGATCTCAATTCTAGCTCAGACATGCTGGAAAAGGAGCCAGCTCCTCTGCAGGTCGTGCCTAGCCATCGTTTTCGTGAGGCGCGTATATTGGCGAGCGCGGGGCGGTGATCCGGACCATACTAAGCGGTCCGGCCCCAGCGCCTTTTAAAATGCCCCGGTCGAGTATATCGTTCTCATACCGGCGGGCACTTTAACGGGGTCGGACATCAACGGAGGGGCCGGATGCGGAGGATCAGAAGCATTATTGGCGTAGCAGTATCGGCGATCTTCGCTGCCTTTTCGCCCGAGAACGCCAGCGCGCAGACGACCCCCATTTCAAGGCTCACGATTTACATCGGATATTCCGCGACCAGCGGCATCGGCTACGATACCTACGGGCGCGTTCTGGCCCGAGTGTACGGAAAGTATCTGCCGGGCAGTCCTGTCGTGACGGCGTCAAATCGTCCAGGCGCCGGATCGATGACGCTCGCCAACTATATCGCCAACGTTGCAGCCAAAGACGGAAGCGAAATTGGACTGGTGGGGCGGGGCGTCGCTATGGATAGGCTTATCTATGGCAGCGCTTCCGCGGCAAAATTTGATGCAATGAAGCAGCATTGGTTAGGAAGCATGAACAATGAAGTTGGCGGCTTCTTCATATCCAACGCCGCCCCGGTGAAATCACTTGATGACGTCCTCGCCGGTAAACCTTTGACTGTCGGCTCAGCCGGCGCTGCAAGTGATCTTCACGCATTCGCGTTGGTAATGAACTCGATCTTCGGGGCAAAACTGAAGATCATCGACGGCTACCCAGGAACCAACGAAATTCTCCTGGCCCTGGAACGGGGCGAGGTCGACGGATTGATCGGATATTCCTGGGGCGCGGCGAAAACGGGAAGCGCCGCGATGCTCCAGTCAGGCAAGATCGTCAACATTCTGCAGCTCGGTCTGAACAAGCATCCCGAATTACCAAACCTGACTCTCATTGCTGACCTCGTAAACACGCCCGATGAGAAGCAGTTTATGCAGTTGGTGTTCGCACGTCAGACGATGGGGCGGCCTCTCATGGCGCCGGAAGGCACACCCTCAGCAACCGTGCAGGCGCTGCGGGAGGGCTTTGATAAGGCGATGAAGGATACTGAACTGATCGAGACCGCCAAGAGGATCGGGCTTGAGGTCGACTCTACTACTGGCGCCGATGTGCAGGCTCTTGTCGAAGGTCTTCACCACCTGCCGGCCCCAGTCATAGAAAGGGCCCAGAAATTGTTGGCAAAAAAGTAGACGCGAGCAACGAGTTTTCTGGCGGCGCCCATTTGGATCGCGCTACTTTGGGTTCATGCCCTTGACGAATTCGATCGAGTTTTCGATTTCGTTCCATCAGTGGTCAGAGCTGGCTCGGGAAATCTGAACACCTGGGATAAGTGGAGTTTCTGCCTGAGAGTCCGTCCGGAAAGTTTTCTAGCCGTTGCAAAGCTTTCTGAGCATGAGGCGGATCGAGGCGAAGCGCAGGAAAATCAACGCGCTGAGGTTCAGGTTTTCCCAATCCTTGGCCAGCCGGCGGCAACGATTGAGCCAGGCGATTGTTCTTTCGACGATCCATCGTATAGGCAACAGCACAAATCCTTGCGCGTGATCCGAACGTTTGACGATTTCAATTTCAATATGCGGGAGCGCTTTCGCCAACGCGCTGGCGAACTTCGGCCCTTGATATCCGGCGTCGGCGATGAGTTTCTTCAAGAACGGAAACATGCCGAACAAAGTCGACATCACGAGAACGCCGCCGTCGCGATCCTGGATGTCGGCGGGGTGAACGATGGCGTGAAGCAGCAGGCCTTGCGTGTCTACAAGCAGATGGCGCTTCTTGCCCTTGATTTTCTTGCCCGCGTCATAGCCATGAGGATCGATGCAGGCCCCCCTTTTTCTGCGCTTTTGACGCTTTGGCTGTCGATGATGCAGGCGGTGGGGCTGGCTTCGCGTTCAAGTTTTTCGCGACACGCCACATACAGCGCGTGATGCAGGAGGTCGAGCACGCCGTCGTGCGCCCAATCGCGAAAATAACCATAGACCGTGCTTTTCGGGGGCAGGTCCTTGGGAATGTAGCGCCACTGACATCCGGTGCTCAGCACGTACATGATGCCGTTGAAAACTTCCCGCTCGTCAACTTCGCGCTTTCGCCCGCCGCGCCGGGCTTTGGGGATCAGCGGCGCAACCTGCGCCCATTCCTCGTTCGTGACATCGCTCGGGTATCGCAGGTGATCGCGATTGTAGGTCGCGCGGTTTTCGTTCGTCCACATGGCGGT
>JANPPJ010000060.1:0-3098 GCA_031428455.1 Hyphomicrobiales bacterium
GTCGATTGGAACTCGCTTCTTGTGAACCGAAGCGGCTTTTATGAACCTGGCGCCTTTGACATTCGTTCTGGCGAGCCCCGGCTCACTGCCATCGGCACATTAGCGGGATCGCTTGCGCGACTCGAAGCATTAGATCACGCAGTGCTTCGGCAACCGGGTTGGTGGCGCAGAGACATACGCTATTATGATAAGCGCAATACCCATACCCAGATAGCAAGTGCAAAATGCAGTGGTCACGCACTCGCCGTGGGGAGTCATCAATGCAGCGGGCTACGTCCGCGTGGCCGTTGCTAAGCGAGAGCCAGACTTATGCTTCCAGGGCAATGTCACTGGCGCCTTTTTTGTAAACTCGGATTTGATGGCGACGGTTCATTCGGACGGGAAACCATTCGAATATCAAAAATGATGCTGCTTTCCTTAATCTCCCGGTGAAGATCATGTGGCAACGGTAATGCTGTCTTAGTTCTTCAGTTCCGACGCTTTTGGGTGGAAGTTTACATGATACCCGCGCCGATCCCCACCAATGAGAGAGAGCGGCTGGCTTCGCTGGATCGAATGAATTTGCTTTCGACGCCGCGCGAAGCCAGTTTCGATCGCCTGACCCGACTGGCTCAACATTATTTCGGTGTAGAAATCGTTGCTATTTCATTGATTGACGCAGATCGGCAATGGTTCAAATCTCAATGCGGACTCGACGTCGCTCAAACCGACAGGAGCGCGTCCTTCTGTGGGCACGCCATTGCGAACAGCGACCTGTTCATCGTAAACGACGCCACTGAAGATGAACGATTCTACGACAACCCAATGGTTGTGGCTGGGCCAGGCATCCGCTTTTATGCGGGGCGTCCCCTGCGCAACAAGGATGGGCACAATATTGGAACCTTGTGTCTGATATCGACTGCGCCGCGGCGATTGGCGCAACACGAAAAACAGGCCCTGGATGATTTCGGCCATATGGCGCAGCTTTTGATCGAGGCGCGCGAGGTCAGCGAAGCTTATGCTTCGCTCGTTCGAGAACTGGATAAGGCAAAGCGCGACGCCTTGATATGTCCCCTGAGTGGCTTGTGGAATCGTGCGGGGGTACGTGAAATGTTTGAGCGTGAGCGCCAGCGGTCTATTCGCACACAGTCGCCGCTTGGCATGGCGCTTGTTGATATCGATCACTTCAAAACAATCAATGACACCTATGGCCATTTGGTGGGCGACCAAGGCATCAGGCTTGTCGCTGAAACATTGACGGAATGCGCGCGTCGGTACGACGTCATTGGACGAGTAGGCGGCGAAGAATTCGTCATAATTCTGCCCGGCGCCAAGCTGAGTGAACTGCAGAACATAGGCGAGCGCATTCTGAAAAGCTTCCGGGAGAGGGCGCATCTGCTTGTGAGCGGCATTGAGACGCGGCCGATTACAGTGAGCATCGGGTTGGCGTCCACGCAAGCTGATGAACTATCAACCAGCTCCTAGGAAACGCTATTCCAAGCTGCGGATCGAGCCGTCTACGAAGCTAAGTCCAAAGGCCGCAACAGATGTCAGCTTGCTTGAGGCCATGTTTCGAATGAATACCACCGCCATCCAGTACAGTCCGAAACTAAAAGTTATGAAATACAGCAATGTCATTCTTTACTCGCGACGCAGTCGCTCTCGCACAAAAGCTGATTGGATGCCGCTTGTGCCTGGGTGGGGTAGGGGGCGTTATCATTGAAACTGAAGCTTATACGCTTGAGGATCCTGCTTCGCATTCTTTCAGGGGCAGGACCGCTCGTAACGCTTCGATGTTTGGGGCGCCTGGCGACGTCTACGTCTACCGCTCTTATGGCCTTCACTGGTGTTTGAACATCGTCGCCGATGAGCCAGGCTCCGCCGTGCTCCTGCGCGCTATTGAGCCAGATACGGGCCTCGCAGAAATGTGCGCGCGGCGCCAAACCGAAAAGTTAGCGTTACTCTGCGCTGGCCCGGGGCGACTGTGCCAGGCGCTTGGCATTACCGGCGAACATAACGGCCTGAGTATTGAGGCGCTTCCGTTTCAGTTCGAAGCATCCGAAACAGAAGCGCATTTGTTAGTAGGGCCACGCATCGGGGTAACACGCGCTACTGACATTGCATGGCGCTTTGGCAGAGTTGGCTCCCGATTGCTTAGTCGCAACTTCCCCAAGCAGCAGGCTTGAGTTTCAGATCGCGCAATCCCTAACCCATCCTATTCACCTGGGCTCATGATTTCCGGCTGGATTTGCGTTGGTTGATTTTGGTCGCACGTTCGTGTCCGGGATTTTTGCGGCTTGCCGATCCTTACTGTTGATGACGCGTTGGAAGGATGGAACGGGCGACGGGGCCGATGCCCCGTCTTTCAGGGCCCGAGCGGCGCGAGGGCGCCTGGCGATCGTGTGAACAGAGCCGCCTCGGGATGGCATGCCGAGGAGGCCAGTCGCACGCGGCTTGCTGTTTCAATGACGCGCGCGGCGATCTTGATCAGGCGCAGGGTCGAGAACTCCGCTTTCGCGAGGTCGCGCGATTTCGGAATGGCGTCGCGCACGCTCATGGAGCATGTATGTGATCGAGATCCCTGCAGGTGGCTCGCTGAAGGTCGACCGTCACATTTATGAGAAGGTACGCCACGAACTCACAGACGTTGCTTCTGTGTGGAACTACTGCGCCCATTATCTGTGTCAAAGGCAAGGGCTACACATACACGTGGCCAGACCCCATGGGCATGACTCCATGGAAGGAGGGATTCGGCGAAAAAGCGTTGAGACAGGACTACGAAGAAGGCGGACTTGTCTCAGCAGCCCCGATGAGTGGCGATTGGTATCATCAGCACTTTGGCGCAGGTGCTGGCCCTCTTCGGCTTACCACCTGGTTTGGACCTAACAATCACGATGGAATGAAGGCCGGCATACCCGGCGAGCAATTGGGCGACATCTGGTCGTGGGACATTGACAAGGGTGGCAAGGCGGCGCCTTATACCAAGTCCCGTTGACTATCACCCATGGGCCCATTGGCGTAGTCCGATGGACATGATGCGCCATGGTTGATCGGTGAGGCGGCTCCAGGCGAAGCAGCAGTGATCGAGGATGTCGTCGTAGGACTTGAAGATGCGGTTG
>JANPPJ010000061.1:0-11125 GCA_031428455.1 Hyphomicrobiales bacterium
CTGCACCGCAAAGAAATCTATCTCGCGTTTCAGAGCTAACTGTTGGCTCCTGCCCTGCCAAAAAAACTAATCGGACACAGAGACGCCGTTGCACCTAGAGGTCTAATCACATAACAGCGGACATGGCAGGCGGACCTCGTCGAGCGCCGATCCGTCGCAGCGCTCGTGCCGTACGCGCGCAACGCTCGCACGCACGGCGACGCGCAGGTGGCGCAGATTGCGGCCAGCATTCGCGAGTGGGGCTGGACGAACCCTGTGCTGGTCGACGAGGCTGGCGGGATCATCGCTGGGCATGGCCGCGTTCTCGCCGCGCAGAAACTCGGATGGGCCGAGGTGCCGTGCCTTCTGGCGCGTGGCTGGTCGGACGATCAGAAGCGGCTTGCTGTATTCCGCGTCAAGCACCTGGGTCCACAGATCGATCCAGACGTCGTCGAGCCGTGTGTCGCCCGAGCCGAACAACTCGCCATGTTCGACCAGCCAAGATTCCTGGCGCACGCCCCAGGCGAGCATGGCGGTTTCGCGCGCCGCGTGCGCCGTAGTCTCGAACTCCTTGCCCTTGCCCTCGAACTCGAGACAGGAAAATCGCGGCACGAAGCGCTCGCCGCAGTGCGGGCAACGCCAGGTCCAATGATAGCGCGTGCCGGCCTGCCAAAACTTCCAGATCGTCGAATCGATGTCCTCAGGCGCTTGCGCATTCCAGAACTCGAGGCCGGACACGGGATCATCTCCGTCTCCTTCAAGCCGCGCGACGGGGTCGAGACCATCGCGTGGACAAAGTTGTCATACGTATCGCCACGCGCATCAACCAATCCAACCGGATCGCCCTAGCCCTTGACGTTGCGCATCAATTCGTCGGCCTCGTCGGTGATCGCGAGACCTGCGGGATCCGACTTCGGCGCGGTCGACGAGCCTGCATGGGCGAGCCGCAGCGGCACGCCAGCGATCATCTTGCGCGTCTTCGTCATCCGCTTACCGGATTACCCAAGGGCAAGAAACGATGATCCGCGCCACGCCCTAATCCATAGCGTCCGCTTTTACCGGTCGGGCTCCGTACGGCTCGAAATGCCGGCGAGAATGAAGCGAAACGTGGTGCCGTGATTGACGACACTGCTGACCGTAAGCTCGGCGCCGAACCGTTCTACGAGGTCGCGGCACAGAAGAAGGCCAAAACCACTGCCGTGCTCACCTGCGGTTCCCTTGGTGGAAGTCCGTTTGTCCAGTTTGAACAGGTCGGAAATCTTGTTTGGAGGCATTCCGACGCCCGTATCGGTAACTTCGATTTCAACGAAATCGCTACGCCGACACGCCGTGATTGTGACCTTCCCGCCAGGCAAAGTGAACTTGACCGCATTCCTCACGAGATTGCGCAGCACCGCTGCGAGCATGTCGCGATGCGCGCGCACCTGGATGCCCGAGCAGTTGACAAAGAGAGATATGCTCTTCTCGGTAGCAGCCTCCGCCGCGCCTCGGACCGTTTCGAGCGCGATCTCCTCAAGGTCGACGTCAACCAGGGAGATCGTCGTCGTATCCATTTGCAGCGTCGCCCACGCGAACAGGCTTTCCATCAATGCATAGGCTTGGGCTGCCGCTTCGTTGATGCCTTGAGCGCGACGCTCGATTGACGCGATATCCCTCGTAGATAAAGCTTGGCATAAAATGGTCGACAGCCCTAACACCGCCTGGAAGGGATTGCGAAGATCGTGAGCTATGATTGAAAACAGAAAAGTCATTTGCCGATTTAATGTATCGAGTGCGAGCGATTTCATTTCGGCCTCGCGACGTGCCGTCTTGAGCTCGGCCAAGAACCCCCGTCGCGCCTTCGCGTAGCGGATTGCCCGAGCGAGACTCGATGGCGTCACCTCGGCCTTGGTAAGATAATCGAGCGCTCCCGCCCGCATCAAGCGAATGGCAATCTCTTGGTCGGCCTCGCCCGTCAACATCAAGACCGCTTGGCCCCCGCCCTCCGGCGACATCAGAACCGTCAGTAATTCAAAAGCATCGACGTCGGGGAGGCGGTAATCGAGCAGCACGCAATCGAACGCCTGCTCTTTAGCGCAACGAAGGCCGTTCGCGCCGTCCGGTGCTTCGACGAGGTCGTGCTCGAGGCCAGACTTCTCAAGGGCCCTCCGCACCATCGCCCGGTCAACCTTGTCGTCATCGATCAGGAGAATGCGGGTCACGGTTGCCATGTCGCTACTCGGGAAATTCGACGATCTTCCAATAATGCTCCAACAGCGCCACGGCCTGCATGAAGGTGTTGGCTGGATCCTGCTTAACGATATACCCCGCGACATTTTGAGCGTAGGCGCGGTTCTTGTCCTCCTCAGCCTTCGATGTCGTGATCATAAATACGACCGTACTTTTCAAATCCTCGTCGGCGCGGATTGCCTCAAGAAACTCGAGCCCGTTCATACGCGGCATGTTCAGGTCGAGCAGGATCAGATGTGGTTTGGGGAGTTTGGGCCGACCGTTCTCACCGCGCAGGAACTCAAGGGCCTCGATACCGTCGCGCGCGACCGTGATGGGATTTCCAATCCGGCCTTTTGCGAAAGCGCGTTTCAGCCCCTGAATATCGACTTCATCGTCTTCAACCAACAGCAAATTTACCATCGATGACATGGGTTCTATCCTGTTTGCTATGTGGCCAAGTGAAGTGAACCGAGAGGCCTTGCCCCGCCCGTCCCTCGGTTAGCCAAATCTGTCCACCTTGACGCTCGATCAACTTCTTTACTATCGCGAGCCCCATTCCGCTACCTTCAACCTCATCGCGGGGTTTGAGCGTCTGAAACATGCCGAAGACGCGCTCACGGAAACGCTCCGGGATGCCAGGCCCGTCGTCCGTAACGGTGAACTCGATGGCGTGTGGGAGGGCAAGCGCTTCAATCCATACATGTCCATTTACCGGGTGCTCGTGGTGCTTGATCGCGTTGCTGATCAGATTCTGCAGCACCTGGGTTAGAGGTGCACGAGCCGTCTGCAAGGTTGGCAGCGTCTCGTCCCCGGCAATGCTGAAGCCCTGCGGCGGACTGACGATAAAGGCAAGCTCTTCGACCAGCTCTTTGGTGTCGACGAGATCGCTGGCCGTGTCACCGCGTCCTGCACGGGAATAGGCGAGCAGATCGTCCAGCAGGCTCTCCAACCGCCGCACGCGGCTTTTCAAAAGGTCCATGTTGGTACGCGTGTCACCGGTAAGCGAGGATTCGAGATCTTCCTCGATCCAGCTCACCAGATTCTCGATGCCACGCAGAGGCGCCTTCAAGTCGTGCGAGGCCACATAGGCAAACCGCTCCAGTTCCTCGTTGGAGCGCAGGAGATCCTGCGCCTGCTGCGCGAGGCGAAATTCCATTTGCTTGCGGTCGGTGATGTCGATCCGGATCGCGGCGTAACCGATAAGTTTTGCACGTTCGCCGAGGATCGGCACGATCGTGGTGTCGACCCAATAGAATGAGCCATCTTTCGCACGGTTTTGAATTTCGCCACGCCACTTTTTTCCTTTGGCGATGTTCCGATACATGTCCTTGAAGAACGAGCGCGGATGAAATCCCGAATTCAGAATTCGATGGTTTGCTCCAACGATCTCAGTCCGTGAATACTTTGACAATTTCAAGAACGAGTGGTTCGCATATTTTATGACGCCCTTCACATCGGTGATGGCGATGATGGCATTTTCGTCGAGCACGCCGTAGCAAATGTTCTGCGCGAAAATCGACTGAAACTGTTCGTCGGTTAGCTCGCCCCTGAAGGGGTTTTCATGCAAGCTGCTTGGGAGGAAATTCAGCGTCATGCCGGTGCTCTTCGTCCTGTTGCCCGGGCCCCTGCAGACGAACCGTCTTTTGCTCGACGTGCCGGCCAAGTTGCGCAGCAGATTGTTAAGATTTAACCAGTCCATTCTTTCAAGATACCGAGGACCGATGCCTACGGTGAGCCTGACCCGCGCAGTATTGGGAGCTTAACACGCTTCTCGATGCAACAATGCCGGACCGTTCGCTCGCAAAAACTGGGACCTTCCATGTGCGTTGATGTCGGTTGCGTTCCGGGCGATGGTCTAAAGAGAACCCGCGCGCGGAGCCTTTAGCGTAGCGAAGCGCGGCTGACCCGCTAGCGCCGGACCTCGTCGAATTGATCCTCGACGGCCGGCAGCCGGCGGACACGACGCTCGCGGTGCTGATGCAGGCGCTCTCGGCTTGCTGGCTGGAGTAGCGCGCGCAGTTAGCATGGCAAGAGCCGGGATACTTCACCAATGATTCCTCTCTATCTTAATTGCCAGCAATCCGCTCAAGACGTGAAGCATCCAAAAGCCGAACTCCGTCCGGCGCCACAACGAGGACCTTCTGACGGGCGAATTGGGTGATTTGCCTGCTGGCGGTTTCCACTGTGATGCCGAGAAAGTCCCCAATATCACGGCGCGTCATAGGCAACGGAACGTACGCCTTGGCACCGGATATACGGTTCCAGCGTTCACTCATTGTAACGAGGAATGCCGCCATTCGCTGTTCGGCGGAACGTCGTCCAAGAATTACCATTTGGTCCTGGGCGAGAGAAAGCTCATGACTTACCATGGTGTGCAGGCGGCGCAGCAGGTGGGGCTTGTTATCGAGAAGAATGGAAAACCGCTCCCTCGAAAAGCGACACGCTGTCGTGGCGACCAAAGTATCAGCTGAAAACGCGTTGCGCTCGCTCATCGAAAGTCCAAGAAAATCTCCGGGAAGCGCGAAGCCAAACACCTGCCTGCGGCCATCCGCCAAAAGCTTGGAAAGGCGCACTGCGCCAGACGTGATGTTGAGGACGTTAGCAGCGGGTTCGTCCTGATCGAAGATTGTCACCTTTGCGCCGAATGCGAGCGACGAGGAAAGCTTATCGAGTTCGACGGATTCCGATGGCGAAAGAGCTGCGCAACTCTACCAGCTCTGCCGATCGCCCGTTGCTCAATCGGCGCATCTGCCCCGCTGGCTTGAGATTGTCAGGCAGATCAGGAGGCTTGCACGCGGCCGAGTGGCCGATGGCGAGAGACAGGAAGAGGCCCGGCAGTGGCATAAACAGGATCAGAAGCAGCCAGCCCTTCGCCGCTTCTGGCGACCGTCGAAACGGCACGACAACAAGCATCGTCAGTCTAATGGACCATTCCAGAAGAAGGAACATGGTCCAGCCGAATCCGCCCAAGGCGTCGATCACATCACCTCCATAACGCAAAGCCGCCCGCTGCGTGGCGAACGATCTGGAGCGTCAAAACGATCGTCGCAATGCATCATGGCCATGCCGCAGCGACGTGCTTTTTCCCGTTCGGCGCGCGCGCCGAGGGCATCGCAAGGCTCAGGGGAATGAGGTTCACGCCACTTGATTTTGCACGACTCCACCCAGGAAGGCCTCAATGTTGGCGACCGTAGTCTCGATAATTCGCGCGAGCGCCTCATCCGTGTTGTAGGCGACGTGCGGCGTGATGAGGACATTGGGGAGTCGCAGCAAGGCGTGCACGCCGACGAGGCTACGCAAACTTTCCGGCGTGACGTCGGGCGAACGGAACACCTCCGCCTCGTCGCGCAACAGAGTTTCTTCGGGGAGGACGTCAAGCCCCGCCGCGCGCAGCCGTCCCGACTCCAGGACACCTAACAGGGCTTCAAGGTCAACCACGTTGCCGCGGGCCGTGTTGATAAGGACTGCGCCTTGTTTCATCAGGGCGAACTGATCGGCTCCCATCAGTCCGGCGTTTTCCGCATGGCCTGGGACATGCAACGACAGGACGTCAGCGGTACGCAACACATCGGGCAAATCGGCGTAGGAAAAGCCGAGCTCCGCCGCCGCGACAGGATCGGGCTGCGCGTCGAACGCGATTGTCTTCATGCCAAAGCCTCGAGCGATCCGCAGCACGCGCCGCCCAATTTGACCAGCGCCTATCACCCCCATGGTTCGACCATCCAGTTCGAACCCGCGCAAGTCCTTGCGACCAAAGTCGCCGTGCCGTGTCCGCTCGGTCGCCGTGTCAAGTTTCCTGCTGAGCCCCAGCAACAAAGCGAACACGTGCTCCGCCACTGTCGAAGAGCCATAATACGGGACATTGGAGACCGGAACGCCACGGCTTTTGCAATAGGCGGCATCGATATGATCGAATCCGGTCGAACGCGTGGCGACATACCGAAGCTTAGGAAATTGCGCCAGCACCGACGCGTTTGCCTGCGAGTTGATGAAGGTGCTGACGACCTCAGCATCCGGGTGCAAGGCCGCCGTAACCGCGTTAAGCGGCTCATGCGTGCAATCAAAGTCGGCTTGCGCTGCGAGCCTCAAACACGCCTGATGCTCCCAGTCCGCTGTCTCGAAGATCACGATCTTCATACGTTCTCCTTGTGCTGGCAGTTTGTGCTATGCGGACCCAAAAAATGGTTCAGCAGCAGCTCTACAACGCCTAACCAGCTCGTTGAACTTGCACCGGCAGGCACGGAACGGACCCGTCGGAGCAGAACAATTACCTTTTTTAGGGCGCAGGAAGGAATGACAGCGCTCGCATTCGCAAAAATCTGGCAGGCGTCTGTGAGCATTGGGCGTCCTCAGCAAATTCGCACTGGCGAGCAACCGCATTGACGACCTCCAAGCAAAATGGGGTGAAGGCGCATCCGCTTCCCTCCCGTCATCTAGGTCGTGCTCCGTGTGATCTTGATCAACGGCGTCCCGTGGCTTCGAAGTCTGCGGGATATCGGCGCCGTGGTGACGTCCTCTTGGATGCGCTAGTACAAGATTGACGAAATTCCTAAGGCTTCATTGGTGCGTCTGATAGACACGTCGCCATCAGTCTCGCGCCCCGTTAGCGCCCGGACGGCGTCGATTGTTTCAGGGATGACGATCGCCTGATTGTCGACCATATAGGCATAGAAAAGTTCGTCGCCCTCCACCCGAAGCATGTCGCTCCAGAGCGCGACTTCGTAGAGGTTGTCACGCGGCCGACCTTTGTCCGCCATCAATTCCTTGACGACGTTGAGAGCGGGCAAGCCATCTGCGTACCGGATGAGTGCAATCCGTGAAGATACGGCGAACGCCGACAAGACTTCATCCCGGCTCGCTGGTCGCGTCATTTGGATTGCCCAGTAATGAAGGTGCGCCAGAGTTTCGGGCACCATGACCGCCATCGTGATCACATCGAGCTCCGGGTCGACAGTCTTAGCGTCCGGTCCCTGATGGCTGGGGATCGTCTTCTCCGGGACCAGCGTGTTCATGATTCCGCCGGCGTGGCTCTCCCAGGGATCGGTTGCACGGCGCAGCAAGGTTCCACGCGCGCGGCGCAGTAATCCCCTCCGTTTGAGCGCTGTCAGCGTTCTGACGATTGACGTGGTGTTGCAAGAGACGACACGAGTGGCGTCGAGGCCGACCGCGCTTGCGTAATTCGCTTCGGCGACAAACGAATGTCCGGCAGATTCATGAGCTTCTCCTCCCTGAACGATGAACTTCAGTCCTTTCGCGCGATAGGTGGCGATGTTCTTCGCGGCCACTTTCTTGGGTGTGCAATCGACGACGACGTCGGCGTCAGCCAGCAGATCATTGAACTCGCCTTGGATAGAAATGCCTGCGGCTGACATGGCGCTGCGCGACTCCGGGCTGGCGGCGAACACGGCGAAGCCCTTCTCGGCGGCGACCCGCATACGCCAGTCCGCAGTGACATCGCCAACGCCTACAAGGCGCATGTCTCCCTGAGCCGCCACGGCGTCAGCGACCCGTTTGCCGATTACGCCGTAGCCGTTCACCGCCACCTTGATCTTTGTCTCATCTTGCATGAGGATTCCCCTTCCGGAAACTAAAACCTATCGGCCGTGGCGATAGGTGAAGTCAGCGCGCACGGGAACAGCCAAACCGCGCACAATATCGATCGCCAGAGCATATCGGTCCGGGCCGGGCAGATTCACGAACGCGCCATAGGTGACAGTCCCCGCGATCGTCATAGGTTCGAGTTTCATTTTCCGCGGCGCGACCTGCCCCAGACCGGAGAGGGTCGCGGTCACCTGCGCATCCTCGATCCTCTTGCCGCTGGACTGCTCAAAGATCGCGACGATCAGATGAAATTCGTGGGCGCCCTGCCGAGCGCCGCCATGCATCTGCGCTTCAGTATGGGACGGCTTGTGTCCGCGCACGATCTCGCTTGGCGCCAGGCCGACGTAGACAGTCATGCCGGCGACATCGCGTGATGTCGGCTCGGCTTGCGCCGCGGCGCGGGTCGCGAGAGTCGCATGCGCAACGATTGCGAGGAGGCTGATGGATAAGGATCGCAGACCCGGACGCGGATGGGAGAAATTGCGGAACAGCATGGATAAACTCCTTATGGAGACGTCGGCGCGGCCTTGGCTGACGCAGCAATACGCGTTGGCATTATGTCGGCCGGCCTAGTCGAGAGCGCAGGCGATACTGATGGTTCAGGTTCTAATGCGGCGAGCCCGGCGATCCGGGTAAGCTCGACACCCTGGAGGGTTTCGCGCTTGATGAGGTCAGCAGCGCTGGACGCGAGAAGATCTTTCTTTTGGGTCAGGATCGCCGTGGCGTGGGCATGGCACTCAGCGAGAATCTCTCGAACGGCTTCGTCGATGGCGGCGGCTGTTTTATCGGCGTATTGCCGCGGCCGCCAATCCGATGGCTCGGTTGCGTTGAGAAAAGAGCGCCGCTCAGGCTCATAAGCGACAAGTCCCAGGCGAAGATCCATGCCAAACCGCGCCACCATGCTGCGGGCAAGCTCGGTCGCACGGGCGAGGTCGTCGCCAGCGCCCGTCGAGGCTTCGTTGAACATGATTTCCTCTGCCGCGCGTCCCCCCATAAGCACGACCAGGCGGTTCTTCAGTTCGGCTTCCCCCATCAGGAAGCGGTCTTCTGTCGGTCTCTGCATCGTGTAGCCAAGCGCGCTTACGCCGCGAGGAATGATCGAGACCTTCTGCACCGGATCCATGCCCGGCAGCGCGAAGGCGAGTATTGCGTGTCCCATCTCGTGGTGGGCGACGACTGCTCGTTCGCGGGAATTGAGGAGCCGGTTCTTTTTCTCCAAGCCAGCTACGATTCGCTCGAGGGCGAGCGTAAAGTCGTTCTGTGACACGGCGTTCGCACGTCGCCGGGTGGCGAGAAGCGCCGCCTCGTTGACGAGATTCGCCAGATCGGCGCCGGTGAACCCGGGCGTGAGCGCGGAGATGGTTTCGGCGTCTACGTCTGGCTCGAGTGTGACGCCGGGCAGGTGAACGCGCAAAATGTCGATCCGCCCCTTTTTGTCCGGACGGTCCACGAGGACTTGGCGGTCGAACCGGCCGGCCCGGAGCAGCGCCGGATCCAAGATTTCTGGCCGGTTCGTAGCCGCCAGAAGCACCACGCCGCTGGCCGTGTCGAACCCGTCCATTTCGGTGAGGAGCTGGTTGAGAGTTTGCTCTTTCTCGTCGTGCCCGCCAACCGGACTGACGCCGCCGCGCACGCGACCGAGTGCGTCCAGTTCGTCGATGAACACGATGGCGGGCGCCTGCTGGCGAGCCTGTTCGAAGAGGTCGCGCACCCGCGCGGCGCCGACGCCGACGAACATTTCAACGAATTCTGAGCCGCTGATCGAGAAGAAGCGGACGCCCGCCTCCCCCGCCACTGCGCGGGCCAGCAACGTCTTGCCGGTCCCTGGGGGGCCCACCAGCAGCACTCCTTTGGGCACGTGAGCCCCGAGCCGGCCATAGGCGTCGGGGTTCTTCAGAAACTCGACGACCTCCTGCAATTCCTCCTTGGCTTCGTCGACGCCGGCAACGTCAGCGAACGTCACCTTGGTGTCTTTCTCAACGTAGACCTTAGCTCGTGATTTGCCGATGGCCATAAGGCCGCCGCCCTGCCCCATGGCGTAGGGCCTGATCAAAAACATCCAGATCGCTACAAAGCCCAGTATGGGAAGGAGCCAGCTGATCGCCGCCTGCAAAAACCCCGGTTCGGGTTCGCCGGAGAATGGCACGCCTACGGCGGCAAGCTTCTGCGCCAGATCGCCATCAACGCGCACAGAGGTGAAGTGTTTGGGTTGGCCCGGCGCGGCGTCCTTGTACGCGCCGGTCACACGTCGCTCACCGACGACCACATCAGTCAACCGTCCCTCGGAAAGGAGGACCTGGAACTCGCTATAGGGGATCGTCTTCAGATGGTTTGCGGTCGTGACGGCGTCGCGGATCGCCAGCACCATCAACGCGGCGACGATAAGGTACCAAAAGTTGATTTGATATTGCCGCTTAAGGTTCATTGAGGAAGCGTCCCCTTTTCCGGTTTTCAACAATGTATCCGGCGCAGCCCAACACACCTTGATGCGAATCAAGCTGAAGAACGAAAGTCCAGCACGGGGCCAGATGCCTGCGCTGTGCTAGGTGGCGCTCTCGTTAGGGGACCCGCCTCGCCGGGCAGCGGACCGCCTTGACGGCTCGCCGGCGTCTGATACGCCGGGCAAACCTCGCCGCCGCGCGATGATCATCTTGGCCTGCCTTCTGAGCTCCTCGTCGCTCGCCCCTCGTCGAAAGCGCGCGAGCAGGCGACCGTAGATGACTTTGCGGCCGGCGGCGCCCGTAAGCGTCGCCTCCGCGCAGGCGCGCTCAAGCGCTTGCTCGAGCCGCGTAAGGTCGTCGGGCGTCAGTCGAGCTTCCGATTCATCGCCGAACATGGGCCGCACTCCAGTAGCGAACATGAGAGGCACAGCAGCTGAGGGGCAGTCAGTGACGGTGTGGCAGGCGGTCCGCACGCGACGGGCGCGCGGGCGCATCTTTGGCCGACGCGTCCTCCTTTTCGTCCGAGTCGCCATGGCGGCTGTGGGATCCATGACCAAACATGTGCATCGCGAGCATCAGGACGGCGAAGACAACCCATCCCCAATTGTCGGCAAGCCAATCCATCCCACGCTCCTCAGTTTGAGAACACATGGGTAGGGCACCTTCGGCCGCGCGGCCTTGACGTGGCGCAAGGTCGGACTTAACGCAGATCAGAGTGCTTAGATCATGCTGGGTTAATGGTGTGAGCGCACAATGAGAATGTCCCCTTTGTGCAAAGTGAGAATGTCCCCTTCTTGCGTTTGATTCGACGGGGCATTGATGGACAGTGGATTACTGACGATGAGCGCGTCGGAGCGCGAACGGGCGTGCGTCGTGCGTTCGATAGTCGCGGG
>JANPPJ010000062.1:0-9785 GCA_031428455.1 Hyphomicrobiales bacterium
TGGCGCCGCGCGCGGCCAACAAACCTCCGCCGAATGGGGCCTGTCCAACCTGCGGATTGGCTATGGCCTCTCCCCTGTTGAAGCCCGTGTGTGGGGATTGTTCCTCACCGCCGGACGCCCGCGCGCCAGCGGCATGTCAGAACCTGACATCTGTTGCGAACCAGCAGTTTTTCTCATAGCGCCCGACAAGACGCTCTGGTTTTCGTCGATCCAGAATACGGCCTTTGCCCGACCACGCTTTGAAGACCTGATCGAAGGTTTTGAATTTTTGTTCGCGCGCGGATACTTCCGCGACAAGCCTTGCCCCGCCCGAGGCGAAATGTCGTTCTCGCGGCATATGCCCCCGGCGAAATGACCCAACGCACGGCTGGCGCAAGCGCCGCTGTGTTGACAAGCACCTCTCGCAATTTAAAGTTCGCTCCCAGTCACGATGATGCCGGGAGAAAACTCCATGTCGCGCCTGCCGCTTACGATGGCCTGCGGTCCTTATGACCGGATGGAGGCGCTTGCACAGGGCGTGATTCAACCCGAAGGCGTTGACCTGCGATATGTGGCCATCCAGTCGCCGCCAGAAATCTTCGCGCGCATGATCAAGACGGCGTCCTTCGACGTCGCGGAAATGTCTCTCGCCCATTACTCGATCATGCGTTCGCGCGGCGAGTTTCCGTTTGTCGCTCTTCCCGTCTTTCCATCCCGCGTCTTCCGGCACGGATACATCTTCATCAACAAGAATTCGGGCATCCGCGAACCCAGGGATCTCGAAGGCAAGCGCGTCGGCGTGCAAGAGTACCGGCAGACGGCTGGCGTGTGGGTGCGCGGCATCCTCCAGCATGATTATGGCGTGGATCTCGACAAGATCACGTGGGTCGAAGGCGGCGTGAATGAAGGTCGCCCGGAAGATCATGAGATGGATTTGCGGCCCGTAAGGCCGATCAAACTCGAACTGATCGGGGCCCATCGCACGCTCAACGACATGCTTGAAGCTGGCGAGATCGACGCTTATTTCGGCGCGCGCCGCCCGGCTGCCTTCGACAAGGGAAAAAACGTCATCCGACTGTTTCCCGACTACCGCGCGCGAGAGAAGGACTTTTATCAGCGCACGGGTTTCCATCCCATCATGCACACGCTCGTGATGCGCGAAGAGCTTTACAAGGAACAGCCCTGGGTGGCGGAAAGCCTGTTCAAGGCGTGTCAGGCGTCAAAGAGCTGGGCGCTGAAGCAGATGCGCTTCTCGGGGGCGCAACGCCTCATGCTGCCGTGGCTCTTTGAGGAAATCGCAGAGATGGACCAGCTGATGGGCGACGATCCGTGGCCCTACGGCGTGGAGGCAAACGCCAGGATCCTCGACGCCTTCATGGGTTATCTCGTCGATCAGGCCTTCCTCGAGAAGAAGCCGTCGACCAAAGATCTGTTCGCGCCAATCGTGAACTGGACCGAGTAAGCGATGCGTCCAGCAGCGAGGGGGAGCGGCCGTTCGCATGGTTGAGAGTGCATTAATGTTGGCGCTGTAGCTTGACCTACATGCCCGCGCACATTGTTGACATATGGAGCGCGTAGCATTTGATGAGATGATGGGTCGACACTTCCGCATGAGCAAGACGCTAGCGCGCGCCCTGAGAGCGGGCGCGGCAGCTGCTATGCTCGCGCTAGCTTGCGGTAGCCCCGCGCATGGCTCCACAAAGGCCAACGCGCCAGCGCCCTCGCAGACGCGCACGCTGATGTCGGCAAAGGATATGGCAGCTTCAGCGCCCATTCTTGTGCGCGTGTTCAAAAAGGAATCCGTGCTTGAGGTTTGGAAACAAACCCGCGCCGGTCGTTACGAACTTCTGAAGTCATTTCCCATCTGTCGATGGTCCGGCCAGCTTGGGCCAAAGCGGCGCGTGGGTGACCGGCAGGCGCCAGAGGGATTTTACACGGTCGGCCCCAGGCAGATGAATCCAAACTCTCAGTTTCATTTGTCGTTCGACATTGGCTATCCGAACGCTTTTGACCGCGCCCATGGAGGCACCGGCGCCTACCTCATGGTGCACGGACAATGCACGTCATCGGGCTGCTATGCGATGACAGACGCCCAGATCGAGGAGGTCTATGCGCTGGCGCGCGACGCGTTCGCCGGTGGGCAAAAGGCGTTTCAGTTTCAGGCCTTTCCATTTCGCATGACGGCGGAAAACATCGCTCGCCATCGCAGCGATCCAAACATCGCCTTCTGGCGTCAGCTCAAGGTGGGCTATGACCATTTTGAGGCGACGCGCGCCGAGCCGCGCGTTTCGGTCGCCGCTAACCGTTATGTATTCGAGTCTGGCGATGCACAGGCTGGCGCGAGCGTTCTCGCTTATCGTGAAACCGAAGATCAGCGCATTGCAAAGCTGGTGGAGGACGGCGCCGCAAGCGTGCGCACGACGTACTCGGATGGCGGAATGAACGCGATCTTCCGCGCAATGGCGGCCAAGAACGAACCAAAGCTTGGCGTCGTCAGCCGTCCGGAAGCTTTAGCTTTTGCAGGCGAGGAAGTGGTTCTCGTGGCGGCGCGCAAATCGACGCAACTTGCCCTAGCCAACGCCCCGGAGCCGCCGCCTCGTCCCTCAGATTTGCAGGGCGCCATCGAACCGCCCGCGCCCTTCGACTTGCTCGCCGGCGCCTCGCCCGTATTGCCATCCGAGTTTACCCCCTGGCCGCGGATGGCGATCGCATCGGGCGCTTTATAAGACTTACCCCCTCAACGGTTGAGCTTGCGCAACCGGGACGTTCCGGCGAGTGATGGTCCGCACGTCAGGACAGCGCCACCATGATTTCATCCGCCCTCGCATCTCTACGCAGCCGTAAACTCGACTTCTGGATCGAGTGGTCATCCACCGTTGTTTTGATCACAGGTGTGCTGCTCACCAGCCTGAACATTTACCCCGCCAATCTGGTTTTCAACTTTGTCGGCAACCTGGGCTGGTTCGTTATCGGGTTTTTGTGGCGTAAATACTCATTGATCGTCGTGCAGACAGTCATACTGATCATCTACTTCAGCGGAATTGCTTCGAACCTTTCACAATTGATCGGCGCGAAATAACAGGGGTGCGCAACCTGTTGGGCGCCCCGGGTGTTGATTTTGGTTACTCACATTACAGGAGAGCCGAATGGCAATCGATCCAAACATCCCCCCCACTGGCCGCGACCGGCTGCACGCGCCCAACCTCACGCCTGGCGCGACCACGACGACACGGTCTGGATCATCCGGCTGGATGATCGGTCTGCTTGTTCTTGCAATCATTGTTGTCGCCGGATTCTTTATGTGGCCGGACCGCGCCTCGAACGTCGCCGGACGTGAGCCCGCCACCACCGGCACAACTAAGGGACGCGCCATTACGCCTCCCGCGACAGCGCCGACGCCGACTATACCGACTATGCCCAACGCGCCTGCCAACACAGCTCCCGCTACGCCGCGCTAATTACTGAAAACAAAAAAGGAGGCCATCGGTGGCCTCCTTCTCTTGCGAGCGTAGTGATTACTCTAACGCGCCGTACCGCTGGACGATGCAACAATCTTTTCAAACTGTGGCGCAGCCTCAAGATCAGCTTTCGTCATACCACGCAATACAATGCGCTCGGGTTTAAGAAGACCGGCAGCCTGCGTGCCCGTCGTTGTCGTCGTGGCGGTTGCGCTCGGCGTCGAGCCCGTCACAGCAGCGCCAGAGGCAGTGCGGTTTGCATCGGACATGCTGGAGGTTATTCCGCTTACGCTCGGGATGCCCGTTGTGGAACGACCTGCATCAGACACGGAGGAGTCGCCCGGAGTCGACGGCGAGCCCATGCTGGATGCAGAGTTAGAGGTCGTGCGCGGCGAAGTGGCGGTGGAACCGGTCCCCGTTGCCGAACCTGTCGCCGTATCCGGGCTGGACGTTGCGCGCGGCGCGGTCGCTGATGTGCTCGGCGATGCGCTCCTCGATGACGTGCCGGTAGACGTGCTGGTCAACGTGCGCGTCGAAGAGGCCTGTCCGTCAGTCACGAACTCAAACGCCTTGAATGGGATTGCGACATCTTTCTGGCCTATGCCAAGGAAGCCGCCGACGCCAACCACAAGCGCTACAATGTTGCCATCGCGGGACATCAAAATATCGCTGATGTCGCCGACGCTCTCGTTGTTGGCTCCGTACACGCGCGTGCCGCGAATGTCGGACGCCATCATCTGCGCAACGCCCGGTGAAGCGAGCGGCTTGTTTACATCAGTCGGCGCCGGGGATGACCCCATCATCGAGGAACCGGAGCGCGACCCGGACATTGAAGAACCTTGATCGCCAGTAGCTCCGCTCATGCCCGGCGTGCTGCCGCGCTGCGTATCTGATGAGTTGGGCGCGGGAGTCGACGGTGACGACGCTGAAGAAGGTGCTGACGGCGCAGAACCCGGCGAGTTGCTTGTCTGCGCAAAGGCCGGCGCTGCAAGCAGGGTCGTCGCCAAAAGATAAGCGAGATGCTTGTTTGTCATGAAAGTCTCCTCGAATCTGCGGCGTATGACGCCACGCCCACGACCAGGTGTGCGGGCAGCTTTTGAACGCTCAGGACAAGAATTAGTTCTGCACGACGGGCCGAATCACCTCCACCGCCTTACTCCGCTTTGGTTACGGGCGGCAACCTGTCAGACCTAGGCGCTCCGGGATCAAGCGTCGCCCATCCCTCCTTTGTGCCCGTTACCGTCAACGTCAAACGCACGGCATGGTTGGTCAGGATGTAGGCCTTTGCGATCATCATGCCCGAGACGGGCGCTGTAATGAAAACAAAGACAATAATCAGAAACTCATGGAATGAAGCATCGCCCTTCACGCCTGATGAGTAGATCATCGACCCAAGGAGGATCGAGCCAAGACCGAGCGTCGAGGCTTTGGTTGGCGCGTGCAACCGACGCATCATGTCGGGCAGTCTCGCAAGGCCCAACGAGCCTACAAACATGAAGAAGGCGCCGAGCACGATCAAAATGGATGCGATAGTTTCGAAAACAATCATGGCGTCACTCGATCACGTTGCCGCGCAGGATGTATTTGCAGAATGCCACGGTGCTGAGAAACCCAAAGACCGCGAACAGCAATGACATCTCGAAGTACATTGAGGTTGCGAACCAGACGCCCATTGCGACGATCATGCCGGTCGCATTGATCACAAGCGTATCAAGCGCCAGGACGCGGTCGAGTGGGTCTGGACCGATGGCCAGCCTGTAGCCAGTCAACACAAGAGACCCTGTGAGGAGAATAAAAGCGATGATGCAGGCGATATCGATCATTCGAATATCTCCTTCAAAGGACGTTCATATCGAGCCTTGATGTCTGCAACAGCAGCATCTGGATCATCAACGTTGAGGCAATGAATCAACAACGCGCGTCCGTCCGCCGAGATATCGGCGCTTAAAGTGCCCGGCGTCAGCGTGATCGTTCCAGCCAGAGCCGCAATGGCCTCCGGCGATCGAAGATCAAGCGGCACAGTGATGAACTGCGAACGCAGCTCGTTACCCGGGCGAAAAAGAACAAGTTTCGCAACCTCTATGTTCGACACGAAAATATCTTTCATGACCACGCCAACGTACGCGGCGATAACGCGCGGATTGCGAAGCCGCGGAGCGCCGGGCCAGAACCTGCTGGTAAAATACGCGACGAAAAGGCCGACGATTGCGCCAAGCAAAACGACGCCCAGAGTGATTTCATTCATCAGAAGAACAAAGACGAGTGCGCACGCGAACGCAGTGAGCGGACGGGGTACGATGCGCGATATCATGGCGAACTCCCCAAACGGTTGGCGGCAAAAGTCGGCTTCACATCGTCGCCAAGCACGGCGCGCACATACCCTGCCCGATCAAGCGTCTGCGACGCCGTTGCGTTCAGCTCGTTCATGACAGGGCCAGCGAAGAGAGCCAGCGCAGCCGTCATCGCAACGAGGCAAAGCGCTGCAACAACTCCAACCAGAGAGGCGCCCTTCGATACGACCGCAGCCTCTCCCGCATCCTGTTCAGCACGCCAGAACAGGAGCGACCCGGCGCGCGCAAATCCGATGATGACGAACAAGCTTGTGATGAGGATAAGCGCCCATATCCACGATCCGCCTGAAGCTGTTCGCGTCGCATCCAGCACGAGAAGTTTTCCGATAAAGCCGGACAAAGGCGGCATGCCTGTCATCGCAATCGCCGCGAGAAAAAAGGCGCTACCGAGGAGAGTTGCTCGCGCTACTGGAGAACTCGCTGAAAGCAACCCGCCCATTGCCCTCCGCGCGGCAATCTGATCGATAATGAGAAAAAGCGCTGCGGCGGCAAATGTGCTGTGCAGAGCGTAGTAGAGTCCGGCGGAAAGTGACCGCTCATCGAACGATCCGAAGACGCTCAGTAGCGTGCCCGTGGACCAGACAACAGCAAACACGATCAAACCCACCAACGAACGACTGGCGAGAACGCCGATCGCGCCAACGACAAGCGTGACCAGCGCAGCGGGCATGATCCACGGTTCAACGATGTTGGCGACCGGACCAGCATCGGGACCGAACGCCAGCGTGTAGACCCGGATGATGCAATAAGCGCCGACCTTCGTCATGACGGCAAACAGCGCTGCAGCTGGCGCCGAGGCTGCGCTGTAAGCTGTTGGCAACCACCAGTGCAAGGGCGCAAGCGCCGCCTTGATGGCAAACACAAGAAACAGAAGCAGCGCAGAAACCTTCAGAAGAGCCGCATTCTCAGGGGCAATTGACTGCGTCTTCAACGCCAAATCCGCCATATTCAGTGTACCGGTCACGTTGTACATCAGGCTGACCGCTACAAGGAACAGAGCCGAGCCAATCAGATTGATCGTGACGTATTGGAAACCAGCCGTGATGCGGCGCGGGCCGCCCGCGTGCAACATCAGCCCGTAAGAAGCGATGAGCATCACCTCGAAGAAAACGAAAAGGTTGAACACGTCACCCGTGAGGAACGCGCCGCTGATGCCCATGAGCTGGAACTGAAACAGCGAGTGAAAATGGTTTCCGCGAATATCCCAGCCAGTGGCTGCGTAGATAGACACGAAGAAGGCCAGCACCGCAGTCAGCAACACCATCGTCGCCGACAGGCGATCAAGAACGATGACGATGCCGAATGGCGATTTCCACGCTCCCAGAAGATAAGCGCGCGGGCCTCCGTCGCTCGCCAGCCAATAAAGCCAGATTGCGATCAGCAGGAACAGCAAAGTCGCGCCAATGGAGACGGCGCGCCGCACAAAATGATTTTTCCTGCGCAACAGTATCAAAAGCGCAGCTGTAACGGCGGGAAGCAGGATAGGGGCGATGATCCAGGCATTGCTCATCGCGCAACGCCCTCTCGCTCGTCCTTGATGCTGGAGTCAGCATCCACATGCGGCGCCTCGACGTTATCAGATCCGGTTTCAAGAAACCCACGCAACGCCAGCACAACGATGAGCGCCGTCATGCCAAAAGAAATCACGATGGCCGTCAAGACAAGCGCCTGAGGCAGCGGGTCCGCGTAGCTGGTAATTGCCTTGCCAAGAATGGGTGGCTGATGGACAGCAAGCCGACCCATCACGAAAATGAACACGTTGACGGCGTACGACAAGAGCGTGAGGCCGAGTATCACCGGGAAGGTCTGACGACGCAGCATGAGATACACGCCGGCGGATGTGAGCGCGCCAAGACCGGTGGCGACAAGAAATTCCATGTCAGCCGCCCCTCTGTACGGGGGTGGAGACAGCGGCAGGTTCGTTCAATGCGACTTCAGGCACGAGCATACGCTCCGCCCGCGCCTCCACACGAGCGATCTGTGCGATCACCAGAATGACTGCGCCAACGACGGTGAGGAACACACCAAGATCAAATACCGCCGCTGTCGCTAGCTCAACCTCTCCGACAAGCGGGATATGAAAATAGCCAAAGGAGCTGGTGAGAAACGGTCGTCCAAAAACAAACGAGGCCGCGCCGGTGGCTGCCGCGATCAATACGCCACATCCCAACAACACGTGCGCGTTGACGCGCGATCGACGCGCGGTCCATCGATAGCCGCTCGCAATAGCTTGCATAAGAAGCGAAATCGCGACGATAAGCCCTGCAATAAATCCCCCACCCGGCTGATTATGCCCGCGCAAGAATATGTAAACGCCGACAACAAGCGCGAGCGGGAACATCACACGACTGGCGACCACCAGCAGGAAGGGATGCGCGTCGGCGCTTTCCTGCCCCTGGCGCATCCCCGCCAGCCGCCGCGCGGCGGCGCCGGTCAACGCGCTGTCAAGGAGCGCATAAATTGCAAGCGCCGCAATGCAAAGCACGATGATTTCGCCAAACGTATCGAAGCCGCGAATGTCAACGAGAATGACGTTCACCACGTTGGTTCCGCCGCCCTGCACTTTCGATTCAGCGATATGATAACTGGCGATGGACGGAACATCGCGTGTCATCGCGAACCAGGACAACATCGCGACGCCCACGCCACACCCCAAAGCAATGGCGCCATCGCGTGCATTGCGCGCGAAGTTTGTTTCGCTTGCCGTGTGACGAGGCAAAAGATTGAGCGCAAGCAGCATCAATATCGTAGTGACGACTTCCACCGAAATCTGCGTCAACGCGAGATCAGGCGCCGAGAACTGCACGAACATCAGGCAGACAGAAAGCCCCACGACGTTGATAACGATGAGCGCGAACAAGCGATCACCATGCCGCAGCACGAGCGCCCCGCACGCCGCCAGCACGCAAATCCAGACCGCCAGACCCACGATGGTCACGGGTAGCGTCGCGCGAGCGCCAGCCCCGTGGGTCGTCGTGAAAAATCCGGTGAAGCCAACAACGAGAACCACGCAGAGAATCGCCGCCACGTAACTGGACAGAGATTCCGTGTGCAGGCGCGCGTTGGCCCACCGCGCTGCGCTGATTGCACGAGCGAGCGCCCGTTCAAACAAAGTACGACCATCAGGTCGCGCCATAGCTTGCCGCATGCGATCAAGCTGGCCTTGATATCGATACGCACAATAGCCGCCCGCAAAAGCGACTATACTCATAACGAGCGCCGGCGTGATCCCGTGCCACAACGACGGCTTGAACGGGGGAATTTCACCACCCACCACCGCTTGCGCGGTCAACGTGACAAGCCCGCCGGCAAAGAAAGCCGGCAGAATGCCAATCAGAACGACTGCCACCGCGAGGAGCCCAGCCGGCGCCCACATGCCGAGCGGTGGATCGTGTGGACGATGCGGATAATCATCTCTCGCAGGCCCAAGATAAACGCAAAATGCGAAGCGAACAGAATAGGCGACGGACAGAAGCGCCGCCACCACGGCGAGGACCGCAATAACGCCGGGCACGCCCGCGTAGGTTGTCAAATACGCGGCCTCCAGCATCAATTCCTTTGACAGAAAGCCATTGAATAACGGCACGCCTGCCATGGATGCTGTTGCAATGAGCGCAACCGTCGCGCTCATTGGCGCCAACCAAAGCAGCCCGCCCAGACGCTTGATGTCGCGCGTATGGGCTTCATGATCGACTATCCCCGCGCTCATGAAGAGCGCAGCCTTGAAGGTCGCGTGGTTGAGAATGTGGAATACCGCCACTGTCGCCGCGAACTTGGTGCCGAACCCGAGCAGCATCGTCATGAAGCCAAGGTGGCTGATGGTCGAGTAAGCAAGAATGGCCTTGAGATCATCCTTGAAGAGCGCGATCCAGGCGCCGATCAACATCGTCGTCAGGCCAACGCCCGTTACGATGAGGAACCACATCTCGGTTCCAGAGAGGGCGGGCCACAAACGCGCCAGCAGAAACACGCCAGCCTTCACCATCGTCGCCGAGTG
>JANPPJ010000063.1:0-20231 GCA_031428455.1 Hyphomicrobiales bacterium
GACTGGAGCGGCTTCGCCATGAGAAGCATCCTCCCCAGTTCCTTATCGTGGGGACCAAAGAGGAGCTTGATGCGTTTGGCCTGGCGGAGGACGATCCTCGCACCATCATTCTGACCGGTGTTCCTCGGGCCTCGGTGCCACCAACGGCAGAAGTGGGGGGCGTCATAGCCCTGCCAAGCGCTGAAGCCATCATTGAATAATCGAGAAAGCTCGCTAAACATCACCCAGGGCGACGCCGGTCGCAGCTCACGTCGGGATGTTTTCTGGGGGCCGTATTATGAACCTGCATTCCCATATGCGCGCAGCAGCGCAAGTTCTAAGTTTGCTCTTGATGAGCAATTTGCCTGCTGCTTCTTCGGCGCACGCTGCCGACCCGGGTTTCAAAAACGTGACGCTGGCCTCGACGCCCGAGGCTGATAAGTCTCAATCCGTTTTCCGGCCCGATACGCCGAAATTGTTCCTCCGCGCGGAGCTTTCGGACGTACCCGCGGACGCCAAGATGACCTGCGCGTGGATTGCCTCGCAAGCAGTTGGCTCTCCGCCCAATTACATTATCGCCACTTTCGACCAGACGGCCGGCACAGTTCTTGGCGTCCGGGTCAACGTCCTGAATTGCTCCTTGAGCAAACCGTCAGCCGACTGGCCGGTGGGCAGTTACCGTGTCGAACTCCTCGTTGACGGCAAAACGACCCACGAGGCGCGCTTCGAAGTCAGGGCTGAGCCCGCTCAAGCCCCTGTCGTGCAGGCTCCGGCCCCGGCGGCCCCTAATGCCCCCACGGCTGTTCCCGCGGTGACGGCCAGCCAGGCGCGTCAGAACTTCACACTCGTTAACCGCACGGGGTATGACATCCAGGAAGTCTATGTATCCCCCGGCAAGGCCAAGAGCTGGGAAGAGGATGTGCTGGGCGACGATGAACTGGAGGATGGCGACGAACAGCTGATCCGGTTCAACCGCGCCGAGAAAACCTGCATCTGGGATCTGAAGGTCGTGTATTCCGAAGATGACTCCGAAGCCGTCTGGCACGACATTGATCTGTGCAAGATCACGAAGATCACGATCCGTTACAACCGCAAGGCGGACAAGACATCGGCGACGTTCGAGTGATGGGCGGGCCCGTGCGGACTTTGCAAGCGGAAACGCGGTCAGCGATTTATGAATTTACAATCACTAACAACCGCTCAGCGCGCAAAAAAAGGATCTTTCAATGAAGCTAATTAAAATTGCCATACTTGCCGCCTTCACTGCTGCAATGATCGCACCCGCACAGGCACGCGCTCCGACGCCGGAGGAACGTACGCAAATAGAAACCTCACTTCGGGGCTTCGGCTACACCCTATGGGGCGATATTGAACTGGATGGCAACTGGGAAATCGAGGGAGCCAAGAAGCCGGACAGTGCGCTGGAATGTGACCTCACGCTCCATGCGAAGACGCTTCAGCTCATCGAAGAGGACTGTGAATAGGATCAAAACCTCGATGGAGGAGCAGGGGTCGGATAACAAGCGATTTGGCGCCCGCCTCCGATGGGTAATCGCATTCCTTCTTATCGTCGGCGTCTCAGAAGTGCTCGCTGGTCGGATCGGCAGCGGTACGTTGCTAGGGGGCAACGCCTTTGAATGGCTTTATTCGGTCGCGATCTATGCGGTCATCTATGTCACGCATGGTCGGTCGAAAGAGGCTGCAAGGCGAGGCGCTTACGCTGTAGCGATGATCCTCGTCATCAGTGCGGCCGATGACTTGCGTGACATCATTCAGGAATGGAGCAATCCTACCCCCTCGCCGCCCTTTCTATCAGCGTTTAAGGCGTCGAGTATCTCGGTTGTCGCATCGGGGCTGGTCGCTGTCCTGTTGCACCCCTTTTCGCGCTCGGCGAAGACTGTAGCCCGCGCCGCGTGGATCTCAGCAGCGGTCGATTTTCTTACCAGCGTTTCCGATGCCCTACAGGGGTTCGTCTTAATTTGGATCGATAACAAGTTTGTAGAGGCGGCTGCTAACGTCGCCGGCCTGTCCCTTGGGCTTATCGGCGCAGGGTGGATTGCACTTTCAGCTCGAAAGGGCCGCTCTTGACACTTGGCGCGAACACCACGGGCTCCGTCAACACGTCGCAATGTGCCTGAAGGCAGGCACGGCGTCTTCCTGCCGGCACAAAGGCTAATCGCTGGAGCCCGCGGCGCACGCCGTTTTAGGCACTGGCGCACCGTAGCTTTCCGGTGTAGCTTTGATCCGCTAGACGGCTGACTACGGGAGGAACACATGCTTCACCTCGATTGGTTCCGCGAGCTTATGTTCATCATTGGCATATCAATTGGTACCTGCGTTCTAGCCTTTGTATATTCGGCGTTGGAGAACGTGTTTCCATTTCTAAAAGGCGGCCTAGGCCGAATGAACTGATTAGCCAGTGTTACTGGTTGGTTCGCTGACAGCGATTATTAGTCAGCGCCTGATGTGGGAAGCTGCGCGAGCGCGCCCCACAGCGGGAGCACGTCATCACACCGCAGTTAAAGCTTATAGATATATGCGATTGAGACATTGTGCTTTTTGGCGAGGTCCGCCACGGGGACGCCCTTTTTGCGCTCTGAAACCAGCATTTTCCGGAACGCGATAAGGTCTTTTCCGCTGCGGCGGAGGCGTTTGGGCCCAGCTCCTTTTACGCTCGAACTCGACTTCGCTTCTAAAAGTATCGCCCGGGCACCGGCAATAATGGCCTCAAGCTTTTGTCTCTGTCGGTTAGTAAGATTCATGGCTAAGGCTCCTTAGTGCCGGCGGATTACACTAAGAGGATATAAGAAGCTAGAGCCTAAACAAAGGCGCGCGCAGAAGGCGTTGTCCCTAGTCCAATTTCTCTAGCACCCTCGCCACCTGCATGGGCGTCCAAGTCCCTTTCCCCCGGGCTGTGGGTATGCCGCGCGCCGTTAGCTCCCGGGCCATGCCTCGTAAGCTCGTCACCCCCTTCTCCCGCAGGTCAGCGATTACGGGCGCAACGTCGGTGGCCCTGCCCTTTGCCTTCGCCTGTCGGACGGCGGCGGATTTCATTGTGTGCTCGATTGAGAGGATCGGACTGTTGGGCCGAAGTCCCCCGAGCTTCTGACCGCGCGCCTTTGCGGCGGCGAGAGCAGCTTTCGTCCGAGCGGAAATCATCTTGCGCTCGGCCTGCGCTACAACGGCCATGATGCCGACGATCATTTCGTTTGCTTCCGGCATGTCGGCGGCAACGAATTGGACGTTGGCCTTTTGAAGCCCGAATAAAAAGTGAGCGTCGCGGCTGAGGCGGTCTAGCTTCGCAATGACGAGCTTCGCCCCGTAAAGGCGGCAGGCTTTTATAGCCTCGGCTAATTTGGGGCGCTCGTCGTTCTTGCCGCTTTCGATCTCTGTATGTTCGGCTGCCAGCGTCCAGTTGCCCCCGTTCAGGAAGTCGGCGACCGCGCTGCGCTGCGCTTCCAGACCAAGGCCGGAGCGTCCCTGCCGTTCGGTCGAAACGCGGTAATAAGCAATGAACTTGCCCTCAGCCATAGTGTGTCTCGTTTAGCCGAACGAAGGATGCGGTAAACGTTACATTAGATACCGTCTCGTCGCAACTAATAATTTCCTGTCTTTTTGCGTTCGGACCTAACAGCTGCTGCGCTTCTTCCTAACGCCTGCGGTCGCTGCATCCGGAACGCGGGCCGATCGTGATCGCCGGCGCGGAACGATGGCTGTCATTGGATTGCGAACCTGACTACGTAAACTTGACCTGCAAAAAAACCCCCGTATAATTACTGGTCGGGGCTAGTCCCGTTGGAGGTCGTCATGACCACCTTTGATGAGCGTGAACGCGCCTTCGAGAACAAATTCGTCCGCGAACAGGATCTAGTTTTTTCGGCCCGGGCCATCCGCAATCGCCGGATCGCCAACTGGGCCGCAGAGCAAGCGGGATTGCCGCCGCAAGAGTGGTTTCCTTACGAAGCCGAGATTGTTCGGTGCGGCGTCGCGGACGGAGACGATGCAGTCGTGCAGCGTCTGCGCTCTGTTCTCGACGCCGCTGGTATAGCTGTCTCGGAGCACCAGTTGCGCCGGCGGATGGCGGACTGGCTGGATGAAGACACGAGAGGTCTGTATTCACCGACAAAGCAGCAAAATGCACTCTGATGCTGGGGGAAAACGCTAGCTCTTAGGAATCTCCAGCCTCCGCCCATGCAGCGCCGCGCCTGTGACCGTGATGGAAAACCAATCCAGCCGATGACGCTCGGCACATGCGCAGCCTCGGTGTGCGTTCTCTCGACGCTATCTGCGAGGAAACGCTGTGCGGGCACTCGCTGCGGCTGCGGTGTTCGCGGTGCGGATCGAAGAACGTCAGCACGCGCCCGCTGTGGACGGAATATCAGGCGAGCGGAGCCGGCCGACTATGAAGCTACCCACAGCGCCGTGTTCCTGAACATCTGTGTGAGCGGGGATATTTGACGCGACCGGTCACGCCTTTAGCGTCGCCCCGAGGCCCGGCAGACGCCACCGGACAAGACCCAAACCGACCAGAGCTAGCCCCGTGAACCCTGCCCCGGCGAGGAAGGTGGCCTTCGGGCCAAAGCCATCCCAGAGCAGTCCCGCCAAAATGCTGGCCACTAACAGCGCCAGACCGCCCATCAGGTTGAACATGCCGTAGGCCGTGCCACGGAGCTCTGGCGGTGCGGTGTCCGCCACGAGTGTTGCGAGCAGCCCTTGGGTCACGCCCATGTGCAGGCCCCAGAGCGCCACGCCGATGGCAACACCTACCAACCCCGGCGCGAACGCCAACACGAGGTCGGCTGCAATCAGCAGGGCAAGCCCGATGATGAGCACAGTCAATCGATTATAGCGGTCGGAGAGTATTCCGGCTGGGTAGGCCGCAAGCGCATAGACGAAGTTCATCACCACCAGCACGAGGGGAATCAGCACGAGCGGCAGGCCCGTGCCTTGCGCCCGCAGCACCAGAAAAGCCTCGCTGAATCGAGCCAGCGTGAACACAGTCGCAACAGCCACGACCAGCCAATAGGCGGAGCCAAGGCGCTTGAGTTCATGCAGACTCAGGGGAAAGCGCACCTTGCGTAGTCCCGCGGGCCGCGCCGGTTCGTGGACTGCGAACAGCAGCAGGCCGAGCGCCAGAAAGGCCGGGATAACGGCGACCCAGAACACCGCCTGAAAGTTGTTGGCGGTGAGCCACATCAGGCCAATCGCCAGCACCGGCCCAACGAAGGCCCCCACCGTGTCCAGAGATTGGCGCAGCCCGAAGCTTGCGCCCCTCAGGTGCGGGGGCGCGATATCCGCCACCAGAGCATCACGCGGCGCGCCGCGAATGCCTTTGCCGATCCGGTCCATAAAGCGTGCAGCCACAAGCCAGGACACTGACGCCGCCATCGGAAACACTGGCTTGGTGAAGGCGGCGAGGCCGTAGCCGATGACCGCAAGCAGCTTGCGTTTGCCCAGCCAGTCAGAAATTGCGCCAGAGAAGATTTTGACGATGGAGGCCGTGGCTTCGGCAATGCCCTCAATGATGCCAACTGTCACCATCGACGCGCCCATGACCGTCACCAGATAAACCGGCAGCAGCGCATGAATCATCTCTGACGAGATATCCATCAGAAGCGAGACGAAGCCGAGCGCCCAAATGCCGGGGGGAATTTCGCGTAACCCCGGCTTTGTCTTACCGCCGTCAGTCATTTGCGCCATCTGTCACCCCTTCGTGCGCATAGACATCGGCTGCAAAGCGGGCGAGAGCATCGCGGCCCTGTTCGATATCGGCCGTGGCCGTTTGCAGCCAGTCAATAGGCTGCGCGAATCAACCTCTCGCTAATTATCGGCGACGTGAATCGCCGCAACCAAATGCCGGGGGAGTAGTGCTCTTTCCTGTGGACATTGGTTGACGCGACTCGCGCGCATCGCCACGCTGTCAGATGCGCCGAATCTCGGCGCATTGGAGATTCGCACGACACAGAGCCGCGCCTGAAAAGCAAACGGCCCCGAACCTTGCAGGGTTCAGGGCCGCGAAAACTGAAAGAGCGTGGGAAGCCCTCGACAGCTCCCACGCTCTCAAATTCCCTTCGGGGAGTCAAACGGAAAATCAGTTTTTCCGTAACGGTATTGTTTTGCCTGCGCGGCCCCAAAGGGGGCTGACCATGTTTGCAGTTACGCTTAAGACGGCGATCGAGGAGACGCGCTCACTCGCCCGCCTGGATGAAATCGCGCGCGACGTTTGGCGCGCCCTTGGTTCTGGGGCGGTCACTGAAGAGGCCGCCGGCTTTCTGAGTGAGGCCATCGAGGACCGGCGGCGCGCAGTTAGGCCGCTCGACACACTCGCCCATCGGGCGCCCAGCGTGGCGCGCCTGGCGAATTCGATCTTCCCCGCAAAGCGCCGTCGACCGCCCTGCCCTAACCGTGCGGCGTCAATCGCCCGTAGGCGCACGCTGGCGGCGTCTGGCGTCATGCCCCCTGCATTGGCGTCCAAGTTCACGGTCGGCGAGCTGGCGGCGCTGAAAATCGTTTCTGACGAGGTTCGCGCCCAACGCCAGTGCGAGCTGACGATCGGCGAGATCGCCGCTCGCGCCGGCGTCTGTGATCGAACGGCCCGCAATGCAATTCGCGCCGCTGCCTCCCTCGGCCTAGTGATCATCGTGGAACGTCGCCGCAAGGGCGCGAAGAACCTCAGCAACGTCGTCCGGGTCGTTTCGCGGGAATGGCTGGCGTGGATAGCCAAGCGCCCTGCCCTGCCCCGTCACCCTATAGGGGGAAAAAATGTGCAGGCCACGGTTACAGAGGTTCATAGGAAATATCGAAGCAGCGGCGAGGCAGTAGGACTTTCGAGGGAGAAAAGCGGTCAAGCTAAAGTTGGCAGGCTCCGCGTTTCACGTATGCTTGAGCCTGTAGAGGCGCACAAAGAAACTGTTTAGGCTCTTCCCGGGTACTCCAAAGGCGGTTGTTGACTTATATGTCAATCATAGATCAAATCAAAACCAATGAGGCGCTGACGCCCCCTACCCTTCAGCGGATCGGGCAACCAAAAGGAGAGGTTGCAAAGCGGGGCATTTTACTTGCCCCGCAGGCTCAGAAGGACTTGGACGGGGCCATGAAACTGGTTGGGCGAGGCTATGTTATAGCCGTGCTGGAAAGGTGGGTGACGGGAAAGGTAATAAAAGCCCGCATAGGTGGAAAGAAGCACGGTGCTTTCCTGGCGATGCTTAATCCGCCGCCAGATCAAGTGTGGGAGCTTCGTGTCACCGAGCCCCAGTCGCAGGGGCGACTGTTTTGCCGCTTTGCGGCCAAGGACCTTATGATCGTAACCCACATGAATACCCGGAGCATGCTCGGCAAAGACGGGTCTCCGAATTGGAAGCGCGCGATGGATGATTGCGTCAAGGAATGGGATCGATTGTTCCCAGGGCAGCCCCCTTACCAGGCGGGGAGCGTAGCCGATTACATTTCGGAAAATTGGGAGGACCTTAATGCCTGATCCACTCACGAGAGACGAGATCAAGGATCTCAACATTGCTAGGGTTCGCGATGCCCTTTTCGATGGCGTTTACCAGCTTTGGCGCAAGCGGAAGAAACAAGGCTTAACGCAGAAGGACCTCGCGACGGAACTTGGGCGCGACGCTGCGTGGGTAAGCAGGAATCTGGCCGGTCCCCGAAATTGGACTGTAAAGACAGTAGCTGAAATGCTGATGGCATTGGACGGCAAGATCGAAGTTGAAGTAACGCCGCGGGAAGCCCAGCCCCAGCAAAACTTCGACTATTATGCCGCTCATATCGACGGGGTTACGCACCTATCCTGCCCGCTTCCTGCGTACACCTACTGTGATTCCACAAAACAGATGAGGGTCGACCCGGCGTCCATGGCGACTAACGTTATTTCCCGTTCATTCACAGTGCCTGGGCGGTAACGATGACGATGCCACAGCTCCAAGTGGATGCGTGTCTCTTATGCGATTACATCACCTCATCCGAAGGCGGCAAGAGTGTCCTTGTAGGGGTTTACGCAAGAGAAGTTGTATTAGCTGCGCAGCCACCTTCGATGATCCCGCTGTTTCTTCACATCGGATTTCTGCCACTAACTGCTAAAGGTGTGGTCACAATACGGTTCGTGAAACCTGACAGAGACGTCCTTTTCTCCGCGCGAGGGGACTTCGATGTACCTAGTGGCCCCTCTAAAACGATGATGATCCAGGTCAACCTTCAAATTCCCCCAGTGGTGCCGTATCCCGGGGACGGCACCTATTCGCTGGTAATTGGTGATGAAAACGGCGATCTCTTCTCGAAGGATTTCAAATTGGAAGTCGGTGTCCCTAGCTCGGCCACCGCATCATTCAATCTGCAAGTAAAACTAGGTGCTTAGGTCCGGATGTCAAATGAAGTCATTAGGCGTCAAATCACTTCACATGAAGCTATTTCACTTCACCTCACGCCTGGTCGCTTTACCTGACATTAACGAACCTGACGCAACCTTGCGTGCAGCATATCAACCTGGATGCACGCTATGCCAATCATCGCCATTTCAAATCCGAAGGGTGGCGTCGGGAAGTCGACCGCCTCACTGGTGCTCGCCACAACCCTTGCGCGCCATGGCGCCTCCGTGTCGCTTTTCGACTGCGACCCGAACAAGCACCTGGTCGCGTGGAAGGACGGACCGACGCGGAACGCTGCGAAAATCATCGCGCATTCTGACCCTTCCAACATGGCGCGCGCCCTGAAGGCTGAAGCCACGTCGAGTCAGTTTGTCATCGCGGACCTGGAAGGAACAGCATCGCTCATGGTTGCGAGCGCAATCCTTGCTGCCGATCTCGTAATCATCCCAACCCAGGGCTCGGCGATGGACGCCACGCAGGCGAAGCGTGCGATCGCTTTCATCGAGGATCAAGCGTCAGCTGTTGGGCCCCGCGAGTTCCGCGTGCTGTTCACACGCACCAAGCCGGGCTTTGCCACGCGTGACGAACGCGCGATCCGCGACACTTTGAAGAGAGCAGGGACGCCCCTCTTTGCGACTGACCTCGCCGAGCGGGCAGCGTACCGTTCAATGTTCACCTATCGTCAGGCGCTTGAAGAACTCGATCCCGCCGCCGTGAACGGAATCGAGAAGGCTATCGAGAACGCTGACGCCTTCGCGGCTGAAGTCGCCGACGCGCTGCGGACCAGGAGAGCGGCATGAACACCACCAGACAACCGCCGGCTGGTCTTATGAATCTCGCCGAGTTCCGCCCATCATCTCCACATCCGCGCGCAGACGAGCCTGACGTGAAGAGTATCGCTGAGGCTCATGGTTTTCGCGATCGCGATCCTGTTCAACGCAAGCGACGTAAAGGCGTAGCGGAGCCAATGTGCAGCTTCACGGCGCGGGTTAGCGTAAAGTCGGCGAATGCGTTCATTGAGTGGTGCGAATCCGAGCGCATGTCCTATCGTGAAGGATTCGATCGTCTCATAGGCTTCAAAGAAAAAGCTTGAGGGGTTGTACATGAGCGTCGAACGCTGGATACCCGCACTGCTCGCGCTGGTTGTGAGCTCCCAAGTGGCGCTAGGGCAGACGAATCTAGCTTCTGCACAAGAAAAATTCCGCAGCTGCACTTTAAACCAAATCGAACTTCTAGACGACGGCGTATCACCTGCCAGCAATATTGCGGAAGCTGCTGTGGAAGGTTGCGAAGTTGAGCGGATCGCGCTCGCGCGGCAGAGCAGATCTGCTCTTCACCTGACTGAAGAGCAGTTTCTGACAGCAGTCATGGCCACTCGCGCGGGAACCGTGAGCATTGTTACTCGCGAGGTGTTGCTGAGGCGGTCGGAAAGACGGCGAGCACGGTAGGATCCCACGTGCGGGCACATGCACAACAAAAAACCCAGCCTTTCAGCTGGGCTTTCTGTCTTGGTGATCATCTTCGAGGTTTCCCGTCGAAGCCCGCAGCTGCTCTCGCAGGGATGCGGCTAGTGATCATCTTGAACAGTGACAACGCGAGAAGGGGAGGGCAGTTCCACTGATAACGGTGGCTACTGGCCCACCTAAGTCTTGTGCTTCGTGCGTTCGCGCAGAAAAATATCGAACTGTGGCTCGTCATTCATAGTGTTGATGAAAGACAATTCCCGCCCTGCCAATTCATCCCCGGCGGCGGCGCGCGCCTCTAGTCTGGATTTAAGATTGCTCAGAGCGGCGGTGAAGGCCGGGCCGTCGCGGAATGCAGCGTCTTTCGTCCCTGCCTCTAAAAGGGCGTCGATGTTGTCGAAGGCTACCTGTGTGTCCTCACTTGGGCGGGCGGGCGAAGGAAGCTTCCCAAGAGAGGCAAGAGCTGTGATGAGAGGGTCTGACGCGCCTTGTTCCACAAGCCTCTGCGCGAATATGCCGAAGGCCTTTTCCCCGCCTGGCGGCATTTTGTTGTCAGGGTCCAAGCCGCTCCCCATGAACTGCATCGTAGCGGCGGCGTGACCTTTCGCCCCGGCGTCGGCAAGTATGTCGATCAAACGGCTCGAGCTGCCGGTCCTCATTGAACTAATCCAGAGATCTAGCAGGACGGTTATAGCTACCTTTGCCTCAATCAGCGCAGTCCGGTCTTTGTAGCTGTTATCTTTCGTAAGCCATTCCGTCATTCGCAGGACCGACGAAACAAGCCGTAAGAGGTCAAGCCGTCCCCCGGTTCCGAACTCTTCATTGATCCGGAAGCTGTCCTCGAGACGACGCTCGATCTCCTCGCTAACGGATCTTCCGGAAGCTTCGCCGGCGTTAATCAGCTTTTCCCGCATCCCGTCCCTGACGCGGAAGGTCAGATTCGCCCGTTTCAGCGCAGATAAAGCCTTAGGCTTTGGACCCCGCCGCTTCGTTTGTGACCCCTCCGTCATGCCGAGTCCCCTGCAATGTTTTGCGGTCGTATATTATTGCACGCAATAACACGCGCGATGTTCCTTGACAATATGGAATTGCCCCAATAAATTCTGCGCGTGAATTAACGTGCATAGTTTTAGGAGGGCATTCATGACGGACGATTTGAGTAAGCTTCTGTCTGGCGTAACCACGACTGTTCCTGAGGCGGGAAAAGTCCTTGGATTGAAGAGCCGAAACGCCGCGTATGAGGCAGCACGTAAGGGTGAAATCCCGTCAATCCGGTTGGGCGGGCGCATCGTCGTGCCCTGCGCAAAGCTGCGGCAAATGCTCGGGATGGAGCCGGACATGAAAGCCGCCTGAACGCAAAAACCCGCGCGGGGGCGCGGGGTCTGCATGCGTTGGGAAATCAGTGTGACAACTATTTCTATAACGCAAGTCGGCCCCAAAAGCTAGCCCCGCGCTTCATAAAAAGGAAGCGCGATGACGTACCCGAACAGCAATATCATCCAATTCCCGCGTGATCCGACGATCGCCTGGGTAGCCAGACGCTGCCGCGTCAGTCCCTCCGTTGCGAGAGCAATCGCGGAGCTGGCGAACGTCCGCGGCTTCGCTGATCCGTGGATTCCGTTGGCAGATGTCACCGACAAAGTCCTCGAACAGTTGAGGACGCGCCAATGACATGGCTGACAGCAGCGCCGCGCGTCGCCGCTATTATTCCCATGCTAGGAAGCGCTGAAAGGGGCGACGTTCTGGCGGCGGCGGCAGGAATCGATCGCACCCTGAAGTCTCATTCCTGTGATTGGTTCGACTTGCAACGAAACATCCGTGGCGCAGGGCAGGGAGCGACCTATCGAAAGGCACCAAAGCCGCCCGGACTCCCGCCTAAATGGAGTACGATGCCAAATGGGGAGCGAAAGAAATGGCTCTGCCTGTTGGACAGCATCGCCGACGAGTTGAGCCAATTCGAACGTGGTTTCCTCGATAAGCTCGCAGAGTTTGTGCGCCGCCCATACCCGCTGCGGCTTTCACCCAAGCAGATAACGCTTCTCGATATCATGATCGCAGGTGCATGGCGAAGGGGGCTCAATCCGTGAGCGACGACTTTTACAAGCGCCGATCAGACTGGCTGGACCGCGTTGCCAATGACGCAGGGCTGCCTCATGCAGCCTTCCGTGTAGCGTACATCATTGCCGGTTACTTCAATCGAGAGACGGGCGAGGCATGGCCTTCACAGGCGACATTGGCTGCGCGGTTGGAGATGACCGACCGCGCTATTCGTGGGCTGCTGAAGGAGCTTGTCGACCGCGGGCACCTTGAGTGCGCCTCCGGGCGTGGCCGGGGCAATACTAACGCCTACTCTATGACGGAAAACCGGAACAAAGCTTCCGGTTTTAATGACATAAACCCGGAACAGAACTTCCGGCTTTCTGTGTGCAACACTGCCGAAAACCGGAAAATTCGCGTCATAAAACCGGAAATTTTAGGTCGTAAAACCGGAACAGAATTTCCGACAGAACCTAATGAAGAACCTTATAAGGAACATACTACGGCTGCGCCGTCGGGAAATCCGATTTCACCAAGGTCTGGCAAGCAGGTCCCAGCCAACGACAAACAAGACATGTCGCCGCTTGGACAATCCAAATCAGCAAAGCTCCCTAGGCCGACCGACGCTGATCGGTTGTTCGCTCGCTTCTGGGATGCCTATCCAGCACGCACCGGCTCAATCAAAACCGAGTGCCGCAAGAAATTCGCGGCAGCTGTGCGCGATGGCGCAGATTCCGAAACGATCATTCGGCAGGCTGCGGCCTACGCTGGCCATTGCATCCGTGAAGGCAACTTCGGCGACCGTGCGCGTTTCATCAAACAGGCCCAAGCCTGGTTAAATCAGCGCGCGTGGGAAGCCGACTGGGGCGGCGTGCCCGAGCCAGTGGCACAAACGGAGGTCACCGCAGCCGAATGGCAGCGTGCCGTCGCGACATTCAATCACACCGGCGAGTGGGCGCCACGGCGGCACGGTCCGGAGCCAGGCGCGCCCGGATGTCGGGTTCCTGCGCAGTACCTTTCCGAAAACCTCAGGCGGGGGGCCGCTTAAATGAACACTGTCAGTCAGCCAATTATTTCGCCCGAGGCCGAGCAGCTGGTCCTAGGCGCAATCCTCAGGGACGGCGCGCTCGCTTTTGATCGGGTGCAGGCCATCCTAGTCCAAGACGATTTCGCAGAAGAAATACATCGGCGGATTTTCGACGTAATCGCAAGACTTTCTGCGGACGGCAAATCGCCCACGATCGTTCAAGTAAAGCCGTGGTTGGGTGATGGGGATCTCGGCGGACAAACGGTTGGCGGATACCTCGCGCGGCTCGTCGCAGAGGGCGGTGATCTGTTCACGCTTGCCAGCCATGCGCGCACGATCCGAGAGCTGGCGGATCGTCGCCGCGTGTTCGACGTCGGGGCTGTGTTGCAAGCGCAGGCCGCATCGATTGGATTGGAAGGCAAGGCCGCGGAGATCGCGTCGGACGGGATTTCCGCACTGGACACAGTGATGTCGAAAAACACCGCCCCTGCAAAGCGCCGCATTGGTCTGGGGGAGGCTGCCGAGGCTGCGGCTGATGCGTCTATTGCCCGGCAGGAAGGCGACAACGTACCCCGCATCCTCACGGGGATAGGCGAATTGGACAACAAGATCGGCGACCTGCGCGCGGGGCGCACAACGATCCTTGCCGGGCGGTCCAGCATGGGTAAGTCAGCAACCCTGATTCAAATCGCGGCAAATGTTGCGCAGGCGGGTTATGGCGTCCTGATCTTCTCGCTTGAAATGACGAGCGAGGAATGCGCCAACCGCGCGCTCGCAATGGTTTCGGCCCGCTGTGGCCGGGGTGTCCCGTTCTCACGCATTGAGGCGGGGAACATTGACCATGCGGAGAAGTCAGCCCTGCGCACGGCCGCCGCAAGCCTGAAAGCCTTCGTTGGCCGATGCGAGATCGATCCCGATCGGACGCTCACGGCCCAAATGATCACGGCCCGGGCTCGCAAGGTGAAGGCCGACTTCGATAAGCGCGGGATCAAGCTTGCTTTGGTTGCGATCGACCACGTCGGCAAGGTGACGCCCTCCAATCGCTACTCCGGCAACCGCGTGATGGAAGTCGCGGAAGTCAGCGCGGCGGCTCGCGAGCTGGCGCAAGAGCTGGACACACACGTCGTGCTGTTGGCGCAGATCAACCGCGACACGGAGAAAATGACCAACAAGCGCCCGATGATGTCGCACCTGCGCGAATCCGGTTCTCTCGAGCAGGACCACGACAACGTTCTCGCGGTGTATCGCGAAGCTTATTACCAGCAGAACCTTGGGACCATGGATGGCGATCGGCTGGCCGAGGAATACCGGCACACTTTGGAATTGCTCGTCCTGAAGAACCGCCAAGGCCCGCGCGGCGTGGTGACGCTCTACACCGACATGGCGTTGAACGTTATCCGCAGTCCGCGCGCCGCAGACGGCCTGCCGGAGCCCCTAGAGGCAGATACCGCTTTCCCGCGCGTCGCCGGGGGCACTTCCAGCTCGCGCGGCTCTGGCAAGCGATATTCGTTGGCCGGGGAATGACTCACAGAGCCTTCAAAATGGTTCACGACGGGCGAGAGAGGTTTTGGCTACCTTGGGCTAGCTCAGGGCCGTGAAGCCGGTCAGCGGTCAAATCTGGGGCTTCTAGCGCATCAAATAATGGCCCAGGTCTCGTCCCGGTAGTTGAAGTATCTGCTCACCCGAGAACCATCCCACTCGTACTGCAAATGTCTTTCCTGAACAGGGACTCCGATGACGTCGGGCCAGAATGCTGCGAGGCACGATCCGCCGCTGTCGCGAACGCTCGGGTAGACAATGCCATTGCTGTTTGCGGCTTTGAGGGCGGCCCCCAGTGCGCGGGCCGCCTTGTACGAGGCGGTATCCAGAACTTGCATTTTGTGTTCGGGAGAGAGCGTTCCCACATCGTGAAACTTTCCGACTATGGAACCAAGAAGCACCCGCATGTCCTCTCGCCGCGGTGGATCGCTTGAGTCTCTTGCGAAATTTTCGAAGTGATAAACGGTTTCTTTGATGGCTGTTCCTAGGCGGTCAGCGGCGTAATACATGCCAAAGGATCCGTCGGAAAAACGAGAGCCTCTTGGATTGACGTGGGTGAAGGGCGCCATGCAGTAGGACGCGCCGGGCCCCGAAACTCTGCGATCTGGCGGGACAAGGCTGATGTTCCCGACTTCATCGCGGACCCGAGGATTGGTGCGCTGCTCTAAGTCGATTAGGACATCCCAAACCGCTGGATCAGACGAAACTCGCTCGAAGAGATGGATGGGCGGGAATCGGCTTGCAATTACCCGCCAGGCTTCCTGCCATCTAATCGAAGCGACCTGAATATCAGGACCAGGGGGCACGGGCACCATCGAGATATGCTCGCACCGCAGCCAGGTCCGTCACGTCGCCAGCCGCCATTCGCTCAAGGGGCTTTTGCCCGTTGAAGAAGCTGTTTGGACGCTTCACCCATCCGTCAGCGAGAGCGGGATCGGAGTAGATGATCTGAAGGGCTTTCCAAATACCGGCCACGTAGCCGATCCGGCGCAGCGTGTCCTCAGATGCACGCGAAGCCTCGCCGCGCTTCCAAGCATAGTACGTGCGTTCAGGAGGCGACCCGAGAACGCGCCGTGCTGTTTCGCCGTCGGTGCCCCATTTGCTCATGATCTCGAAGTAGCCTTTGAGCGCCAAGCGGGTTTGCTCGCCTGGCGTGCGGTCGCGGGGCCCCTGCGCGTGCTGAACGTGTGGCATGTCTTTCCCCTGCTAATTCGCATTTTTAAATCAATAATTGCAAGTTCGCAACGAAAATATAAGTTCCGGAAGGCTGCCAAGTTTATTTCGAGGCTGTGGGTTTCACCGGGTGCCGGGTAGCCGGATTTTACGCCAGGTTCGTCGCCGTTGGTGAACTCGATGCCGGCGATTCCAGGACGCGCTAAATTGCTTCGACTGTGCGCTCGCGTAGCTCCCCCCCGTTTTCCAGCCTCACCACCGTCTCGGCAGCCCTGATCTTTCTGCTCATGTTCTACGAACCACTCGACGGACGCGATAACGTGGCCGCTTTTCTGTCCATAAGCTCGCGGATCTGCCGCAATAAAGCGCGCCCCTCAATCTCATGAGCCGCATACCCTTCCGCTTTAAGTTGCTTTCTGAGGTCCGGCAACGTGCGGAATTTGCCCGACTGCGCGAGCTCGAAGGCTCGCTCCAAAATCGTGGGCTGATTGCTCACTTCGAATTGCGCGGGATGCTGGCGGCGATGCCGATGTTCATAATCATGATTCAGTCGCCCTCAGTTGTCTTCCGCTGACCGCGCCGAAGTCCCTTCAGAGAACGTAGCTTCGTCTCCGCCAAGCCCCGCCGCAGCGTGGCCATGCCCTTAGCTGGCGACGGATCACCCTTTGCGGGGTTGTCTGCAATTTGGCGCTTTGCGCTGGCGATCTTCTGGTCGGTGGTCCTGACCGGCTGATGGCTCTGTAGGGCTTCCGTCAGAAGCCGCCTGATAGCCTCCGGGCGTGACGGTTGCGGCACCGGCTGCTGAGCAATCCAGTTATCAATCGGCGCGAGTTCGGTCGGCTGAAAGCGCACCTGAACAGGCGTACCCATTACAGCGCCGCGCCGAGATTGTCGCTTGCTTGTGGTATCACTTATTGACCGTGCCATGACGAAGTGGTATCACAAAGAAGTCGGGCCGCCAAGGTGTTGATAGCACCGAGGCAGCCCTAACCACAGCGAACTGATTGGAAATCGCAAATGGCTGAACGTGCAGATAGCACGCGCGATGACGCGCGCCCACAACCCCGTATCTCTACAATCTCACGCCGTAAGGCTCTGACCAGCGCCGCAGCAGCCGGTGCCCTGCTCGCCGTCCCCACCGCCGCCGCCCTAGCTCGCCCCGCAGCAATGCACCCGGACGTGGGATTGCTTGCTCTCTTCGCTCAGTGGGAAGTTGCAGCCATGGAATGCGACAAAGCCGACCGGATTATGTGGGAGGCCGAAGAACGCTATGAGGCTATTGCCCCGAAGTTGCCAGAGGCGATGTATCGCCAGCCGGGCGACGACGCACTTGTCGGATATGCGAAGGGCTGGCTTTTCCAAAACAGCGGTCGGTACTGGTATCCCCCTTCATCGGTGGCAACGATCCGAGGCTACCGCCCGAACCCTGCGCTTCCTCAGAGGGCGGCTCGCATCGCGGAAATCACTGTGGCCGCCAATTACTATGAGGCCGCCTGCGAGGCGGCAGAGATCGCCACCGGCTACCGCGATGCGAAGCAGCACTGCGAGCAAGCGAACGAGCGCAATCGCGATCTGCGACGCAGGATCATGGAGACCCGGGCGACCACCTATGACGGATTGCTCGCGAAGGCCCGCATCTACCTCTGGTGCTACGCAGGTGACACCAACGAGATGGACGAACTTCTCGCCGAAGAAACCGAGGGCAGCGTCGTGTCTGGAGCGCATGTCGCCCAATCACTCGCAATCGACCTCGCCCGCATTGCAGCCGCCCTGTCCTGAACCGCTCGCCGGAGGAATCCCCATGAATGCTATCAGCAACGACGGCCAGAGAGGGACGGCTGAACCTCTTTCTCGTGATCCTCTCGCCCCTCGTGGGCGAGTATCAATCCAGGTTGACATGACCATACTCCGCCAACTCGACATGACGGATCTGCGAAACCTCCGCGACGCTGTGCGCACAACGAGCGATGTTATGGCCGGCTTATGCTGCCAGCCGCGGTTCTCGGACGATAACAACAATTACACCCATGCGGGGCGCATCGTTGAGAACATCCTCGAGTTTCTAAATGCCTATGAGCAGGCTGCGGTCAATGTCGCGAGGGCAGCAACGCCAGTGGAACGACGCGAAGTTGAAGCGCGACACTGGACGATCCTCGGATTTGAAGCCGTCATGGGCGACGATCTCGCGGACTTCGCTGTGCATGCAGCCGAGGCGGTTCGGGACGAAGCCAACGTCAAGCCCTGAGCGCAAGGTATGGTCGCGGTGACCATACCTTCGGGCCTGTTGCCTGATCGTCACCGTGATCTGTGGAAAACATGGGGCTGGCCATCGGGGCTGGCCCCTTTTTCTTATGCCCGTTATTTGCATCTCGTACCATCTAGTAACGGGGGGTAGCATCCTGTCTACAAGCTACTAATTTTGCGATGAGAACAGGCGCAGATGCCCTTGCGGTTTGTTAAGCAAACACATATAATTAGGAGGACCAAAGCAAGGGGATTCCTCATGCGTCAAAGTGATTTCATCGGCGTCCGCATTACGCCTAACATTCGCGGCGCGCTTGAACAGATCGGAGGCCCGGGTGGTATCTCGCGCGCTGTTCGCGCAGCACTCGCTGAGTACGTGCAGCGCAATCGCAAGAACGACGCGCCGCCTGCGCCGCAGATCGCAGATCGCCGCCAGTGATGCAGCTGTCATCACCATCCCCTTTGGTCGATGCGGCTCCCGCACACCAGGTGGAGCGCAGGTTGAGAGAGCAAGAGTCGACATGAGAGATCCGAACACGTCTCCCCGAAAGAACGGCGCGAAAACGGCGAAGCACACTCCCGAGGGCCGGCGGTTTGAACCCGGCAACCCCGGACGGCCCAAAGGAGCGCGCAATAAGACAACGCTGGCCATCGAGGCCCTACTTGACGGCGAGGGAGAGGCCCTGACGCGCAAGGCCATCGAACTTGCAAAGGCTGGCGACATGCAGGCTCTGCGCCTGTGCATGGAACGACTATGCCCGCCACGAAAGGACCGGCCCATATCGTTTGCGCTGCCAAAGGTTGAAACTGTCGCTGACGCCGTGAAGGCTAATGTCTCTATTCTCGTCGCGGTGGCAGCAGGCGACATAACGCCAGGCGAGGCTGCCGAAGTTGGCAAGCTGCTCGAGATGTTCGCACGCACTGTGGAAGTCGCAGAGCTAGAGGAACGGCTAACGAAGCTCGAACAGAAAGTGCTGCAATGAGCAGGATTGGGGCGCGGATCGCCAAGATTGAACAGACATTCGGCCGCGGCGACGAGCCCCGTCACAAGGTACACTTATTCCCGGCTGAGACTGACGAACAGGAACAAGAGACAATCGCCGCCATGATTGCTGACGGCCGCGCTGACGGCCCTGATGACTTGTTCGTCATCATACGAAAGTTCTCTGAGCCGGGTCTCGACGGGAGGGCAGTCCATTGAAGCGCGACACCTTGAAGCGGCTCGACAAACTGGAGGCGCATCGGCTTGCGCAGGCCCCCGTCCAGCATCGTACAAAGGCGGAGCGTGACGCTTTGGTTAGGGCGGCGCTCGACGCAGGGATGCTACCCACCACGCCCTGTGGCGGCCTCCCCCACGCTACGGCGGAGCAGCGTAACGCCGCGATTGCTGCCGCCTTTCTGGCGGATACCTGAATTTTTAATGGAAACCGTCAGGGGGGGTGGCAGCCTTGCCGGCGTCCATTAAAGCCTGAACGTCGGCACTCTGTACGATGTGCTGCGCTATGGAGATTAGCTCAGCAAATACCAGATATTTCCCACCGTGGTTGCCCCGGTTTGCGGGTCTATTACCCCTCCAACTTTCAGTTCTTTTGCGTGGCGGTCCAATGCCTCAAAGTTCTCATCATCTTTTTTCGTTTACGGTCCAGATGAATGCCGCCTTTCTTATTAGCTACATATTGGATCAGTTGCTGTCGACTTACCCTGTGTCCTTTCACGAAAACGCCACACCCCGACTTGTAGGTGGCGACATGCAGGCTCTACGCCTCTGCATGGAACGGCTATGCCCGCCACGGAAGGACCGGCCAATATCCTTTGCCCTCCCGAGCATTGCCAGCGTCAGCGACATCGTGGGCGCGCAGGGTGCGTTGATCGCAGCTGTTGCATCCGGCGAGGTCACGCCATCTGAAGCAGGCGAGGTTTCCAAGCTGCTCGACGCATATGCGCGTGCTGTTGAGGTGTCGGAACTCGCAGAACGCATCGCCAAACTGGAAGCGAGGACAAACCAATGAGACGGATGCTCGAGACGCGATTGGCAAAGCTGGAGGCGGCACAAGGCGGCAAACATATGGATCGCAAGGTGCACACGCTCACCCTCGACGATGGGGATAACTACCACCAAGAAAGCGATGCGCAGATTGCCGCAATGGTCGCATCGGGCGCAGCGGCGGAATCGGACCTGTTCATCGTGTGGCGCATCGTAACGCCAGCTAGTCTCGCAAGCCGGCGCATGAGGGAAGCAGCATGAAGACTGGATTGGCAGCGCGCCTCGAGCGACTGGAGCGGCTTCGCCATGAGAAGCATCCTCCCCAGTTCCTTATCGTGGGGACCAAAGAGGAGCTTGATGCGTTTGGCCTGGCGGAGGACGATCCTCGCACCATCATTCTGACCGGTGTTCCTCGG
>JANPPJ010000064.1:0-1703 GCA_031428455.1 Hyphomicrobiales bacterium
TGTCGAAGGACTGCTTTTTTCTTCGTGCAGTTGCGCGTGAGGCACGAAGTGAAGTACAATGCTTCGACAAGCTCAGCACGAGCGGGTTTGGTTGGATAGTTTTCTGCTATCCCCGCCCCGCATCCGCCGCCGCGAACTGCGCGATCTGCTCGGCGTGGGCCCTCTGAAACGCGGGACGGGCGGTGATCCGGTCGACGTAAGCGGCGGTCGCGGGGCGATCCCCGAACTCGCGGACGTCCGGCACGCGCAGCACGTCGGCCATCAGCAGGTCGGCGACGGTGAAGCGCCCGGCGGCGAGCCATTCCCGCTCGCCCAGCACGCGTTCGAGCTGGCCGAGCCGCTTGCCGACCCACCCGGTCAGCGCCTCGCTCTCGCCGCCGGTGATGCCGAGGAACCACCACGGCAGCGTGACGATCTCGATCGAATTGAGCGCGGCGAACAGCCACTGCACCGTCTCCGTCTCGCGCGCCGGATCGCGCAGCATAAACGTGTCTGACTTGCGCGACAGAGGGAGCAGCCCTGCACCGCTCTCGAACAACTCCAGCGCGCCGTCGCTCAGGAACGGCACCTGCCCGAACGGCTGCTGCCCCAGATGATTGCTCTCGCGCCCGTCGAACGAAACGGTGCGGACAGTGTAGGCAAGGCCCGCTTCCGCGCACGCCCACCGCAACCGCAAATCGCGCACGAACCCGCGCGGCATTTCGGGCACCCAGTCGTAGGTCCAGATGGTGAGGTTGGTCATTGGAGGTCTGGCTTTGCTGTCGCCTGACGGCTGGAATGGAGTGGAGCGCGATACTGCCTTTTACAAAGGTCGGGACCAACATCTAAGGTTCATGCGTTGGGGCTCTGACAGGACGGCATCTCGAAAGGATTACCCCATGTACAAACTATTACTCGCGGCAGGCGCCGCCTCGCTCGCTCTCGCGGCTCCGGCTGCGGCAGACCCCGGCAAGAACCAGGGCCAGGGCAAGCAGGCCAAACATGGCCAAACAATGCACCAAGGCCAAGGTAAGCATCAGGCCAAGCATTCCAGGCACGCGTACCAGGGCCGTACCACCGCCAATTACTGGGGCAACCGCTCGTGCCCGCCAGGCCTCGCCAAGAAGAATAATGGCTGCTTGCCGCCAGGCATCGCCAAGCGCAGCTTTAACGTCGGTGACCGCTGGAACGGGAATTACAGCCAGTGGAATTACAGTCAGGTTCCGACGGATTGGCGCAACCAGTATAATCTGGATTCAGGCAACCGTTATTATTACCGCAACGGCTATCTCTACAGCGTAGACCCGAAGACTCGCCTGGTCGAGTCAGTCATTCAGGCGCTGATCCGCTAACGTTACGGCTACCGAATTCAACTAGGGGCCGTCCTATGGGGCGGCCCCTTATCGCGGGACGGCCCCCCTGCCCAGTTCCTTGCGCAACCACGGGGGTGAATTTCGTCGGCGGCGGCATTTGCTGAGATCGCCTTTCGCAACCGCTGACTGTCCACCAGCGTCTGCGCCCCCTCATCCTCGAGTTCCGGGAATGTCCGCAATGGGGTCGTTGGCAGACCGGCAGAAGTCAGCCGAGGACGGCGCTTGGCCCGTACGCCTGCCAAGGTTTTAACTTTCCTACATCGCCCCATTTTCGCTTAACCTCGCGGATGAAGCGCTATCCGTCCCGCAAGCCCGCCGATCACGCGCGCGTCCCCGCGTTCCTCCCCGTTG
>JANPPJ010000065.1:0-87769 GCA_031428455.1 Hyphomicrobiales bacterium
TGTCCGATGGCCTGTTCAGTGTCTGCTTCGGAGCCGCGGAGATCGCAACCATCGACCTCAAACGACCGCTGGACGCACCGCAAAAAGTGTAAGGGATCTATCCGAACACCTGTCAGTGATGTCTCCGGTCTTTACACTTGACCCGCGCATCCAACAGTGTGGCCGCCGGGAAAAAAACATTCCTACGCGTTACTCTTGGATACGGGGGTCAAGCCCGCGTATGACGGTGCTGATTGTGGCTGTTGTTCAAGCGTCCTCCCCGCTTGCGGGGAGAAGGGAGCTCACTTCCCTTCAATCATCTCGCGCGCGTGGGCGGTAAACATGCGGCGGGAGTCTTCGCGCGAGTAGAACATGTGGCCGCCGGGATAAACCTCAAAGCGCAGACGCGCCGGGTCGCCGATCTGAGGCATTTGATCAAGCACCATCTGTGTTTCGAAATACGGCGTCACCACATCAGTCAGTCCATGCACGATGAGCGCGCGCATGCGCGGATCAAGAGCCATGGCGCTTTTGAAGGCGCTGACAGATTCCACGCTTGACCGATTGCCCCAGTCCCACTGTCGGCCCGCCTGCGTGCTTTGAAAAAAGTATCGCCCTTCAGGCACAACCCATTTCAACTCGTTGTGGTACAGGCTCACCATCGACTGCACGATGGGCGCATGCAGGCCAAGGCGCATCTGGTCTTCAGCCTCCGGGCGGCCCGAAAACGGAGAGGGGTCGAGCCCCTCGACGTTGGCGTCGTACATGCTCACGACGCGGTTTTGCGCGCGGCGAAATTCATTGAGGAAGACGTCCATCGGTATGCGACCGGCGTAACGGCGCGTGACGTCAACGGGGATGCCTGTCAGATCTGATACGCGCTTGCTGACGCGCTCGACAACGGCGTTGTCTTTCAATCCGCGCATCAAATCGTCGAGATACTCGCCGCGTGCGTAGTCCTCGACGTCGCGCATGTCAGCGCGGGTGACAGGTCGCTCGTTGGCGCGTTTGGCTGCGGCGTAGGTGGGCAGGCGTGCGATGTTGTCCAGCAGGCCGGACGTTGAGTTGAAGCGTCCGAAATCGAGCACGGGCGACACGAGGATCATGCCGTTGACGCCAACGCCCTGATCCGTTTGCAAGCGGGATGCAATGCGCGGCGCGCGGAAGCCGCCGTAGCTCTCGCCCGCGATGAATTTGGGCGAGGCGCCGCGATTGTTCTGCTCTACCCACCGGCGAATGGTGGTGGCCAGGGAGTCGATGTCGCCGTTGACGCTCCAAAGCATCTTGCGGGCGTCATCGCCGCCACGCACGCGGCTGTAGCCGGCGCCTGCCGGATCGAGAAACACGAGATCGGTAAACGGCAGCCATGTCTGCGCGTTCGGGCTTGTGATTGCGGGCGCGGAGGGGCGCGCGCCATTCGCGTCCATGGGGAGACGCCACGGCCCCATGGCGCCAAGGTTGAGCCATGCCGAAGCGTAGCCGGGGCCGCCGTTCATAGCGAACGTGACGGGCCGCGTCATACGGTTCGTGTCCGCAAGCTGGAAGGCTATGTAGGCCATGTCGGCGACCGGGGCGCCGGTTTCCAGATTGGTGAGCTGGATCGATCCAGCTGTGGCAGTGAAGTTCAGCACGCGGCCATCGGGCAGCAGCATGCTGTGCTTGGTGACGCTGTCGGGCGGAAGGGTGGCGCGGGCGCCGGGCGGCTGAGCTGGACCGGGGGGAGATGTGGCGCCGGGTTGCGGACGTTGTTGCTGGACTTGCTGGTGGGTTGCGTCAGCGGGCGCGGCCGATTGGGCCTGCGCCAGCGTCGGCGCCAGAATTGTCAGTCCTGTGCAGATAAGTGCAACAGCCGCGCGCATGCCATTCCTCCAGCAAGCGCGCGCTTATGCGGCGTTGCCTGAACAACATAGCGCGCAGGGAGGGCCGTTACGAGGCCAGGGCCGTTACGAGGCCAGGGCCGTTACGAGGCCAAGGCCGTTACGAGGCCAAGGCCGTTACGAGGCCATGGCCGCGGCGCGGTTTCTGCGGCGGGGCCGGTCGCCGTTTTCGAGATCGATCTGCGGGAGCGAATCCATGACGCGCTCGGGTGGGAAGATGACGATGACTTCCGTGCCGACGCGCACCTCGCTTTTCAGCGTAAATGTGCCGCCGTGCAGCTCCACGAGGCCCTTGACGATGGGGAGGCCAAGGCCGGAGCCCTCGTCGGCGTTCTTCTGGGCCAGCGTGCCACGCCCGAAGGACGACAGGACAATCGGGATTTCTTCTGCCGGAATGCCCGTGCCGGTGTCGCGGATGGACAGATACTGGCCGCCGACTGCGGTCCATCCCGCCTTCACGAACACGGAGCCGCCGGGCGGCGTGAACTTGATGGCGTTGGTGAGCAGATTGAGCGCGACTTGCCGGATAGCCCGTTCGTCGGCCCAGATGCGGGGCAGGCGCGGCTCGACAGCGTCGGTCATAGTAATGGCGCGTTTTTCGGCGCGCAGGCTCAGCAGATGCATGCAGTCTTCCAGCACATGGGCCAGCGAGACGGCGTCTTCCTTCAACTCGTAGCGACCCGCCTCAACGCGGGAGAGGTCGAGAATTTCGTTGATCAGGGCCAGCAAATGCTGGCCGCTGGAATGAATGTCCGCCGAGTATCCCTTGTAGGCGGGCACTGCGTGCGGGCCGAACAACTCGCCCTTCATGACTTCGGAAAAACCCAGGATCGCGTTCAGCGGCGTGCGCAATTCGTGGCTCATGGTGGCCAGAAAACGCGATTTGGCGAGGCTCGCCTCTTCGGCGCGACGGCGCGCCTCGTCGGAATTGGCCTTGGCCTGTTCCAGTTCGGAAATCAGCATGTCCTTCTCAAGCCGCAGCGTGAGAGAAGACAGGTTCGTCGAGTAAAAGCGTTTGCTGAGATACAGGAAGTAGGCAAACGCCATGCAGACGATAAGCGTCAGGGGCACCGGGTCGTGGCTGGTGGCGAATACAAAGCCCGTGACGGCGACGGTGATCGGGATAAGGTTGCCGTAAACTGCGCTTGGAATCAGCGCGAGCATCATGGCGCTCATCGCTGATACGAGCAGCAACGAGAAAAAGAGGAGCGAGCGCGGCGTCTCATCGGCGGAATCGATGAGCAGCAGCACCATGGCAGCCCAGCACACGCCCTGCACAGTCTCAAGAATGACAGTGCGGTTGTGCCAGGGCTTGGGGTCGAAATCGCCTTCAATCCGTGTCAGCATGTGCTGGTAAAAGCGGCTAGCGACCAGAAGTTGCATGATCGCGATGGCCAACCAGCCCAGAACGCGCTCCGGCGGCGCCCAGAACGCTGCGCCACCGCTGATGACAGCGGCGATCGCCAGCATCAGCGGGAGGCTGTTGATGCGGTTTTCCGCAAATTCGCGCATCAACTCGATGTCGAAGGTCCGGCTGCCGGACCCTGTGGACGTGAGCTTTTCGCGCGCTTCGCGAACGCGGCTCGACATGCGTCGCCGCTGAGGGGCGGTCGACGACGGCGATTGCGGCGGCGCAGGCATTGGCTCGCCGGCGGCGGCGGCCCAGGCGCTGTCTTCACTCATTTGACGCAACACACTAAACGGAACAGCCAACATATGGCCCGCCAAGAATGCGCCAGAACCGTTAATGATAATTGCACATGCGCACTTCAACCTGAGCGAAGCATGTGCGTTCGCGCACATCGCGGGCGGCAGGCGAGGAAAGATAATGTGTTGGTTAACGCGCACTGGCGCCACCACGCGGTGGCGCCCCCGGGCGGACGACGTTAAAAGGGCGGAGTCGCGCTCCTTGGTTGCGGCGGCCTTCGCCCGATAACCTGGCAAAGGAAATATGGACACAATTTCAGGGTTTGATCGCGGGGATGAGGTCTATTCTGGCGAAGGGGCTTACGTCGCAGATGTGTGCGCGATGAAGGTCACAGCAATTGGCGTCGGCGATGCTTTCGGCACGGGGGGACGGTTCCACACCTGCTGGCGTCTGGACGCAGTCGGCTGCACGGTTTGCGTTGATTTCGGCGCGTCCTCAATCGTGGGCTGGGCTCGCACAGGCCGTCCGACGCTGGACATCGACGCCGTGGTCGTCACGCATCTCCACGGGGACCATTTTGGCGGCTTACCGTTTTTGTTGCTCGAGTCGCAGTTTGTAGCGCGCCGCAGCAAGCCTCTGGTCATCGCCGGACCGCCGGGCCTGACAGCAAGGCTTTGGGCGCTTTGCGAGGCGATGTTTGTTGGCTCTTCCAAAATCAACTGGACTTTTCCGCTCGAAGTTATCGAGATTGAGCCGGGCGTGCCGATGCGCCTGCTCGATTTCGAGGTCGCAACCACCGAGGTGCTTCATCCCTCCGGCGCTCCTTCCACTGCGGTGCGCCTGAGCGCTGGTGGACGCACCTTTGCCTATTCGGGCGATACGGCCTGGGTTGAGGCTCTTGTTGACGTGGCCCACGACGCGGATCTTTTCGTTTGCGAATGCTATTCGGGCGAAGCGTCTGTGCCCCATCATATTGACTGGCCGACGTTGCGCAAAAATCTCCCGCGTCTGACGGCGCGTTCGATTCTGGTGACTCACCTTGGCGAAACTGCCTTCAGCAAAATTGATGAAATCAGAGCCGCCGGCGTTGGCGTCGCCGAGGACGGACTCGTCCGCAATCTGTAACGCCGATATTGTTGACGCTTTACTGAGCCGCATTTCCGTATGCCGCGTCTGCGTCAACGCGCAGCCGCCTCTGCCGCAACAGCCGCGTCCTGTGCTTCGCGCATCATCCACGGCGAAGCTTCTGGTTGCCAGCCAGGCGCCGGGTGTGCGCGCACACAATTCGGGCATGAGTTTTGACGATCCGTCTGGCGACCGTCTGCGGTCGTGGATGGGTGTTGATCGCGACACGTTCTACGACACGCGACGCATTGCTGTCGTTTCGATGGGTTTCTGTTTTCCGGGACACGATGCGCGCAAGGCGGATTTGCCGCCGCGTCGTGAATGCCGCGCCACATGGCACGATGAGTTGTTTGCCGCCTTGCCGCAAGTGGAAACAATTCTGGCGATTGGCGCTTATGCGCAGGATTATCATTTTGCGCGGCTCGGTATTGCGCGCGAGCGTGACGCATCGCTGACGCAGATCGTGCGCGACTGGCGCTGTCTCTTTGCACTGTCGCCGCGGGTCATCCCGCTGCCGCATCCCTCGTGGCGCAACAGCGGCTGGTTGAAAAAGCATCCGTGGTTTGAAAGCGAATTGTTGCCGGTGTTGCGAGCGGAGGTGTCGGTGCTCCTTTGAACGAATTGTTCAGCGACGGTTCAGCAAGAACCGTGTTAAGGTTTGGTTTATACTTGGGAGGAAGCGCCATCCGGGCGCATTGGAGACGGGAATGATCCACCGCTTGATACATGCGCTCACTGTGTTTCTGGCGCTCGCAGCGTTCGGGTTGACCGCCCATGCGCAGCAACCGCAATCACAGTCACGCTTCGCCTTCGTCATCGGCAACGATAGTTATGAAGGCGCTGAACTTCCCACCGCCGCGAACGACGCCGCGCTCATCGCCGAGATGCTCAAGAGCGCCGGTTTCGATGTGACGGGCGCGCGAAACCTGGATCAAGAAACGCTGCGCGCCTCCTACCGCGAGTTTCTCGAAAAAGTCGCTGCGGGCGGACCGGACTCCGTCGCCTTCGTTTATGTTAGCGGCTACGGTGTGCAGGCTGATGGCGAGAATTACTTCATTCCGCCCGGCGCGCGCATTGCCCGCTCTGCCGACCTGTCGCTCAATGGCGTGCGGCTGACCGACATCACGCGTTCGCTTGGCGGGTTGCCCGCGCAGGCGCGCATCATGGTTTTCGATCTCGCGTACGCGGGCCCGTTCGCGCGTGAAAGACAGACGCCGCCGCCGGGCCTTGCGATCATGGACGCTGGTCCGGGCGATCTTGTCGCCTTCAACGCGGCGCCCGGCGCCTTCGCGCCACCTGCGGAGCAGCCTTATGGTCCGTTTGCGCAGGCGCTGGCGGAAATGGCCCGTGAACCGGGCACGCCGATCGCCGACGTATTCAATCGCGTGCGCGTCCGCGTGGCTGAGCTTACCAAGGGGGCGCAGGTCCCGTGGCGCGAGTCGAGGATCGAAACGCCGGTTGTGCTGTTCGACAGGGCTGCCAACGCACCGGCTCCGACTGTGTCGCAGGCGGATCTGGAAGCGCGTCGCGCTCGCCCGATGCGCGACTCCGGCATGGCGGAGGCTTACGCACTTGCGCTCGATCGTGACACGATCCGTGGCTACGAGGAGTTCATCGCAGCGCATCCCTCCAGCGCCTATGTGCGCAACGTGCGCAACATCATCGCGGCGCGTCGGGAAGCCCTGACGTGGCGCCGCACAACACAGGTGAATACAGCTCCTGCTTACTGGTCTTATCTTGATCGTTATCCCAGGGGACCGAACGCGGCGGCTGCCCGTGCGCGATTGGCTCGCTTGCAAGCCGCTATCGCTCCTCCGGCGCGCTTTAACGAAATCGAGTACGATATTGCGCCTCCGTCTCTGGACGAGTCGGCGTATTTCACCGGCGACGGTCCTGGATACTTTGTTGTCGTAGATGCGCCTATCGAGACCGTTTATCTCGCGCCGACGCCACGTTGGTGGAGCCCGCCGCCGCCGCCGATTTACGTCGAAGATTCGCATTACTTCCTGCCCATGCCGGTAGAGGTCGTCGCGACTCCCGACTGGATTGCGCCTCCGGTTTACGTGGTGCAACCGCAGCGGCCCATCGTCCTAATGGCGCCTGACAGTGGCTATAGCATCAACCCCTATGTGGCGGCGCCCGTCGCGCTCGCCGTCGGCATTGCCGCAGGCTCCATCATTTACCGCCGGGATCGTCTGGCTCGTCCGGGCGTCGGCCCGGCGCGGCCCTTCCTTCCGCCGGTGGCCGTGCCGCCGCGTGGCAGGCCGCTTCCGGCAGCTTTGCAGCAGGAGAACCTGCAGAATTTCCAGCAGCGCCCGCGGCCCGTAAACAACCAGATTCCGGCTCGCCCCGGCGTTGGCATAGGCGCGCAGCAGGACGTGCGGCCTGCTCAGCAAGGGTTACAGCCCGCTCAGCAGGGCGTGCGACCTGTGCAGCAGCTTCCCGGTCAGCAAGGGCTGGTGCCCGGACAGCGTGGCGGACCCGGCGTGCAACGTCCTGTGAGCCCGCAGGAGCGTCAGCGTCAGATGCAGATGGAGCGGCAACAGCAGCAGCAATTGCAGCGTCAACAACAATTGCAGCAGCAGCAAACTCGACAGCAACAGCAGCGTGATTTGCAAGTCCAGCGCCAGCAGCAGATCCAGCAGCAGCGTAAGGAGCAGATGCAGCAGCGCCAGCAGTTGCAGCAGCAACGGCAGCCGGAGCCGCAACAACAGCAGCGCCAGCAGCAATTGCAGCAGGGTCAGCAGCAGCGCCAGCAGCAATTGCAGCAGGGTCAGCAGCAGCGCCAGCAGCAATTGCAGCAGCAGCGCCAACAGCAGTTGCAGCAAGGGCAGCAGCAGCGCCAGCAGCAATTGCAGCAGCAGCGCCAGCAGCAGTTGCAGCAGGGGCAGCAGCAGCGCCAGCAGCAGATGCAACAGCAACGTCAGCAGCAAATGCAGCAGGGTCAGCAGCAGCGCCAGCAGCAATTGCAGCAGCAGCGCCAGCAGCAGTTGCAGCAGGGGCAGCAGCAGCGCCAGCAGCAAATGCAGCAGGGTCAGCAGCAGCGCCAACAGCAGATGCAGCAGGTCCAGCAGCAGCGCCAACAGCAAATACAGCAGCAGCGTCAACAGCAACAGCAACAGCAACAGCGTCCGACGTGCGGGCGTCCCGGCTTGCCTGCCTGCCGGTAGCCACTTTCAATACTCCAGCAACGAAAAAGGGCCGGCTCATCACCGGCCCTTTTTTATGACGCAAGCGCCGCTCTACTTGTCGATTGGCGCGATCAGGCTTGATGTGTCCCAGCGTCCCCCGCCCATTTTTTGAATCTGTGCATAGAATTGATCGACGAGCGCGGTGACGGGCAGTTGTGCACCATTGCGGCGGGCTTCTGTGAGGCAGATGCCAAGATCCTTGCGCATCCAGTCTACCGCAAAGCCAAACTCAAATTTGCCTGCGGTCATGGTCGTGTGCCGATTTTCCATCTGCCACGATTGCGCGGCGCCTTTAGAAATCACATCGATTACAGATTGTGTGTCGAGCCCGGCCTTCTTGGCGAACGCCAGTCCCTCCGCCAAGCCCTGAACGAGGCCAGCAATGCAGATCTGGTTGACCATCTTTGTGAGCTGGCCCGCGCCGGAGGGCCCCATCAGCCTGCAGGCCTTGGCATAGGCCGCCATGACGGGTTCAGCGGGCGCATACGCGTCAGCGTCGCCGCCGCACATGATCGTGAGCTGGCCGTTTTCCGCGCCCGCCTGACCGCCGGAAACAGGCGCGTCTATGAAGGCAATCCCGAGCTTGCTGGCGACTTGTTCGAGCTCGCGGGCGACATCGGCTGATGCCGTTGTGTGATCGATGAAGGCCGCACCCTTTTTCATGCCGGCAAAGGCGCCGTCGGGGCCAAGGGTTACAGAGCGAAGATCGTCATCGTTTCCGACGCAGGCGAAGACAAAGTCTTTGTTTGCGGCCGCTTCTCGCGGCGTTGGGGCAGCCGCTCCGCCATGTTGCGCGACCCATCTCAGGGCCTTTTGCGAGGTGCGGTTATAGACCGCTACCCTATGGCCTTTGGCTTCCAGATGGCCGGCCATTGGGTAACCCATCACGCCCAGACCCAAAAAAGCAACCTCAGCCATTCGCCCCTCCAGTTGTTGAATTTCTCGGGGCCAAGATAGCGCGCTTTGCGAGAATGTCGCGCGCGCTGGCGGGAGATTTCTGGTAAAGTAGACAAAAGAACGGGTCGCCCTCTGGCTCCGATTCAGGTTCTGTACCTGACCGAGAGAAAGTCATCGGCGCGAGGGAACACGAGGAGGAGAGCGCGTGAAAATTCGTAGGCGGGAATTCTTCAGAGTTGCAGCTGCGGGCGCTGCGGCGACGACCATTGCGGCTCCGGCCATCGCGCAATCCGCTCCAGAAATCCGGTGGCGCCTGACGTCCAGCTTTCCCAAATCGCTTGACACGATTTTCGGCGCAGCGGAGACCTTCGCCAGAGCCGTGTCGGAAGCCACGGACGGCAAGTTTCAGATCCAGGTTTTCGCGGGCGGCGAAATCGTGCCGCCATTGCAGGCTTTGGACGCTGTACAGAACGGTACGGTCGAGGCCTGCCACACGTGCATGTATTACTATTGGGGCAAGGACCCGACATTTGCGTTCGGGACCGCGGTGCCGTTCGGTCTCAACTCGCGCCAGATGAACGCGTGGTTTTATCACGGCGGCGGCAATCAGCTGATTGACGAATTTCTTGGCGATTACGCCAGCGTCGGCTTTCCCTGCGGCAACACGGGCACGCAGATGGGGGGGTGGTTCCGTCGCGAGATCAGAACGCCGGCCGATTTCCGCGGCCTCAAGATGCGTATCGGTGGTTACGCGGGCATAGTGCTTCAAAAGCTTGGCGTCGTGCCGCAGCTTATTCCGGGCGGCGACATTTATCCGGCGCTCGAAAAAGGCACCATCGACGCCGCAGAATGGGTTGGGCCCTACGACGACGAAAAGCTGGGCTTCAACAAGGTGGCGCCGATCTATCATTTTCCAGGATGGTGGGAAGGCGGCGCCGCGCTTCATCTGCTGCTCAGCAGACAGAAGTTCAACGAGTTGCCGAAGCACTATCAGTCGATCGTGCGCAGCGCTGCGGCTTTGGCCAATGTCGATTGCCAGGCAAAGTACGACGCGCAAAATCCGGCCGCCATCAAGCGTCTGGTTGGTGCGGGCACCCAATTGCGGCCTTTCAGCAACGATGTGCTTGAAGCCTGCTTCAAGGCGTCGAATGAAGTGTACGCCGAGAATACGGCGAAGAACCCAAAGTTCAAGAAGATGCACGACGCCTACATGGCGTTCCGCGGCGACCAGTATCAGTGGTGGCGGGTGGCGGAGTTCAACTACGACAACTTCATGGTGCGTCAGCGGCTGTAATGCTGCTGGCAAGCTGATCCGCACTGCAAACGATCAAGGCCCCGGCGAACACCGGGGCCTTTGTCTTGTGTTGTTCCTTGTATGCCCACCGCGCAGATTAGCGACGGTGTCGTTTGTTATTTATTCCCGAAATTAAAGTCAGGAACCGTTAGGTTGTCGAGCGGCACATCAATGTTGATTGTGCTGGGGTCTATCTTTGGTCCTGATTCAAGCCAGTATGTGACCGACTCCGGCCAGAAGATGACAATGGCGACGAGAATAAGCTGCAAGAACACCCACGGGATCGCGCCAAGGTAAATGTCCGAGCTTTTGACTTCGGCAGGCGCAATGCCGCGCAAGTAAAACAGCGCGAAGCCGAACGGGGGATGCATGAATGACGTCTGCATGTTCACGCAGATCAGCACGCCGAACCATATCAGATCGATGCCGAGCTTGACCGCCACGGGTGCAAGCAGCGGTACAATGATGAAGGCAATCTCGAAGAAGTCGAGGAAGAACGCGAGGAAGAAAATGAAGATGTTGACGAAGATCAGGAACCCGACCTGTCCGCCCGGCAGTCCCGTCAAAAGATGTTCGATCCAGCGCCCGCCGTCCATGCCCTGAAAGACAAGGCTGAATACTGTTGCGCCAAGCAGGATAAACACCACCATTGCGGTCAGCGTCATCGTGGACGACATGGCCTGGCGCACGAGCGTCCAGCTCAGGCGGCCATGCATCGCCGCCAGCGCAATGGCGCCAATAGCGCCCATGGCGCCCGCTTCTGTTGGCGTCGCAAGGCCCATGAAAATGGTGCCCAGAACAAGGAAGATCAAAACGATTGACGGGATCATGCCGCGCAGCACGCGGCTGATGAGCTTCCAGCCCATGGGCTCACGCTCTTCAACCGGAATCGGCGGCATCAAGTGCGGTTTCGTGATCGCGATGAAAGCTATGTATGCCAGAAACAGGGTCACCTGCAGCAGCGACGGGCCTATGGCGCCCTTGTACATGTCGCCGACAGACCGTCCCAACTGGTCAGCCAGCACGATCAGCACGAGGGACGGGGGGATGAGTTGCGTGATGGTGCCCGACGCGGCGATGACGCCGGTCGCAAGTTTCATATCGTATTTGTAACGCATCATCACAGGCAGTGAGATGACGCCCATTGCGATGACCGAAGCCGCAACTGTTCCAGTGATGGCGCCAAGCACTGCGCCGACGATGACAACGGCGACGGCAAGACCGCCGGGCCACGCGCCGAAGAGTTGGCCTGTGCCTTCAAGGAGGTCTTCCGCAAGGCCGCAGCGCTCCAGAATGGCGCCCATAAAAGTAAAAAACGGGATCGCCAGAAGTAGTTCATTCGAGAGAATGCCAAATGTGCGCAATGGCAGCGCTTGAAGGAACGTCAGTTCAAAATGACCGGTGGCGATTCCAATGAAACCGAAAAACAGGCCGACTGCAGCGAGCGAGAAAGCGACTGGAAATCCGATCAGCATGAACAAAATCATGCCGACGAACATTAGGGGTGGCAGGACACCGTAATGAAACATGATCGATCTCTGCCAGCGCTATTGAAGTGGCTTGGTGTATTTCGTCTCGAGGACGATCATCCCGCGCAGGGCCGCGATCCGCTTGATGATCTCGGAGAGCGCTTGCAGCAATAGCAAAAGGAAACCAAGCGGCAGAACCATCTTGATTGGCCACAGGATCAGCCCGCCTGCATTCATCGACACCTCGCCGCTGGCGAACGAACGGGTGAAGAACGGCGTGCTCAGCGCCAGCATGATGATCGTCACAGGCAGCAGGAACACGATGAAGCCGAAAAGATCGACCCAAAGACGGCCGCGATCCGACAGCTGTCCATAGATGATGTCCACGCGGACGTGCTCGTTACGCTTAAGCGTGTAGGATGCGCCAACCATCACGGCCGCGCCGAAGAGATACCACTGGATCTCAAGATAGGCGTTGGATGAGTAATTGATGGAGTAGCGCATGAACGCGTTGCCCGCGCTTATGAAACACGCTGCGGCCAGCATGTAGTCACACAGCCACCCGAAGCGTTCATTCAGCCAGTCAATCGTCCGGCTTGTTGCTAACAGCCCTGACATCCAAGCCCTCCGGAAACCGCATTCGATGCGGGCGCCACTGGCCAACCTCTAGCACCTGTCGGGGCAGGGCAACTACAGGGGGCGGAGGAAAACTTTGGTCTTGTGGCGGGTCAGCCGCCTGTGACGCTCATGTGGCGGCCAACGGCAGGCTGCTGCGTCCCACGGTCGATGATGAAGTCATGGCCTTTGGGCTTGCGGGCGATGGCGCGCACGATGGCCTCATTGAGCAAGTCATTGCTTTCGCTGGCCCGCAGGGGCGTGCGCAGGTCCGCTGCGTCTTCCTGCCCAAGGCACATGTAGAGGGTGCCGGTGCAGGTGACGCGCACGCGATTGCAGCTCTCGCAGAAATTGTGCGTCAGCGGCGTGATAAAGCCAATACGGCCTCCGGTTTCCTTGACGCGCACATATCGCGCCGGGCCGCCGGTCTGATAATCGCTGCCCTCGAGCGAGAACACGCTGGCGAGGTCCGCCTGCACCTTGTTGAGCGGCAGATACTGGTCCGCGCGCTGGCCTTCGATTTCGCCCAGCGGCATCACCTCGATGAACGTGAGATCCATGCCGCGCCCATGCGCCCAGCGGATCATATCCGGAAATTCGCCGTCGTTGACGCCGGCCAGCGCCACAGCGTTGATCTTGATCTGGAGGCCAGCAGCTTGTGCGGCGTCCAGCCCGTCCATCACTTTGGACAGGTCGCCCCAGCGCGTGATCGCGCGGAATTTGTCGGCGTCCAGCGTATCCAGTGACACGTTGATGCGTCGCACGCCGCAGTCAGCAAGTTCTTGTGCGTATTTGGCGAGCTGCGAGCCGTGTGTGGTGACGGTCAACTCCTCCAGCGCTCCGCTTTGCAGATGGCGCGAGAGCGAGCGGAACAGGCTCATGATGTTGCGCCGCACGAGCGGTTCACCGCCTGTAATGCGCAGTTTGCGCGTGCCGCGCGCAATGAAGGCGCCGCAGAGCCGGTCAAGTTCTTCGAGCGTGAGGAGATCCTGCTTGGGCAGGAAATGCATGTCCTCGGACATGCAGTAAACGCAGCGGAAGTCGCACCGGTCAGTGACTGAAACGCGCACATACGTGATCGCCCGGCCGAACGGATCGACCAGCGGCGCGGCGGCCGGATTCAGCAAAGTGGCGGGCTTTGGCGCGTGCAGGTTCATGCTCTCCCTCTCAAGCCCTATATATGCCGGAATATGGCGGTTGGCGAGGCCCTGTTGCGTCTTTGGAGAAGTCGCCTTGCCTTTGGGCGAGGGGCGCTTTGCGGCGGGGGACAGCTACAACTGAACGACGCCCGGCAATGGCGGGATCGTCATGTCAGGATGCGCCTCAAGCAGCCCGACGCGGCGCGTCATGTAATAGACCATGACATGCGCCCGGTCCGTTGCGACGAGCTCGCGCTTCAGGCGGACCGCGAGAACGCGACTTTCCTCCTCGTGCCTGTCGAAATCGGCGTCAGTCCATTTGTTCGGGGGCGCTTCAGGGTGTTCGTCGTCCTCACCATGAGCCAGATGCCAGTCCTCAGCCCAATGGGACATATGGCGGGCCAGCGACCACGAGATGCCGAAGGTATCCTCGTAAATGAGGCGCGGAGCAGCGCTGATCGGCTCGTCGAGCGACCAGATCACGGCGTTCATGTGAAACGGCTCGATCTTAACGCGGTTTGCCGTGATCTCCGGTAGGACAGGGGCCGGCAGCGTCTCGAATCGCACGCGCTCAGCGCCAAGCTCTTTCTGCAGGACTTCAAGAACGGACGTTCCCGCGTCCTCCAGCGCCTTCAGGTCGTCCGGCTTCTGTAGCCCGCAGCGGCGTGGGTCATGAGGGTCGCCCACATCGCGAAACACGTCCCCCAAATAGCTCAACATTGCTCGCGCGTGCTCTGAGAGGCGCTCCTCCTGCCATCCCCAGCTGACGGGCTCATTATCATCTGCACGGAAAAGGTAACCGTCGTTCCATGACGGCCGCAGGATCACGGAAATGTCCTCCGGTTCGCGTATCTTGAATCCGTTTTCCGAAAGGTTGTTCCAACCGTCCGATGGATCGTCCGGATTGGTCGTGAGCGCTGCAAAGGGGGAGGCATTAATCCCAAGTTTATTGCGCATGGACCAGAAGGCCCAGCCTGCGAACGCCAAGGTGGTTGCTGCACCCACCCCAAAGGCGAGCAGCCCGTAGGGGCCACGCAAGATTCCTGTAAAGGCGGCTGCGAGCACAAGAGCTGTGGCGATCAGATAACCCAAGAACGCCCGCCAAGTTTTGGTGCGGCCGTCCTCACCCGGATCGTCATGCGGATCGAGATAACGGGGGGCGAACCAGCTGAGGTATAGCGCTTGCCAGATCGCCGAAAGAGCAAACAACCATGTCGCGAACGGCGACAGGAGCATGAGTGCGAGTCCGCCTGCGACGACAGGGACAAGCCCTGCCAGCATCAGGCGCTCGCGGAAACGCTCTGCCCAGGGGATTGGTTTGCCGCTGATTGCCTCGAGCGCGTGATCAAGGAACGAATAACGCGTGATCATGCGGGCGCCGATGATGGAGCCAAAGAAATAGAAAGCGCCAATCAGCCGGAGGATGAATTCGGAAATTTGTGTTTCAATACTCATGAAGCGGTTTCACACCGGAAGCTTGACATAAAAAAGGCCGGACTTGCGCCCGGCCTTTGATAAAACTGCTCGCAACGCGCGTTAGCGAACGACAACCACGCGCGTGCCGACACGGACGCGTGAGTAAAGGTCGGTGACATCGGCGTTCGTCATGCGAATGCAGCCTGATGATACGGCTTGTCCAATCGTCTCTGGCTCGTTGGAGCCGTGGATGCGATAGAGCGACGAGCCAAGATACAGGGCGCGGGCGCCAAGCGGATTGTCGGGTCCGCCCACCATATGACGGGGCAGGTCGGGACGACGCTTCAGCATTTGCGGCGGCGGCGTCCACCCAGGCCATTCCGCCTTGCGGGTGACGCTCATGTTGCCACCCCAGGTGAAGCCCGGTCGGCCAACGCCAACGCCGTACTGGATGGCAGTGCCGTCGCCCTGCACGAGGTAAAGGCGACGCTCCGAAGTCGAAACGACGATCGTCCCGGGCGCGTGGCGGCCGGGGTAAGTAACAACCTGTCGCGCGATCGCGCCCTGTTGCGGGCGGAAAGACGCTCTTTCAGCGGTCTGGTTGAAGGCGGCGCGGAAGACATCAGCAGCTGATTCCTGCGCCTGCGCGGCTCCACCGAGCCCGATCATGCTGGCGGCCAGCAAGGCCGCTCTGGTGAGATTTCGCATTGGCGATTCCATATCGTGCGCACGCGACCAGGACGGTCCCGGTTTTGCCGCAATTACAACACGCCTCAGGATTCGATTGCGCGCAATAGGTTCACGCAAAAATTGATGCCACAGAGCTTGCTCCGCAGTGAGTGTTGCAGCTCCGCCACAGCCCTGCCCGTTGGCCGTACCTGCGCTAAGCAGTTGGCGCGTCTACGCCATTTGCCTTTACTGGGTGATGATGCGCTTGGCGCGCGCCACGGTGTCGGCTGGCGTGGCGAAGATGCGGGTCACAAGCTCCTGCACCTTTTGCCCGCTCGTCGGATTGACGTCGATCCGCGCCTTTTCAGCATCCGCCTTGAAGTCGGCGTCCACCATCGTCTTGTCGAAGGCATCGCGTAGAATTTTCAGAACGGGCTCTGGCACGCCCGGAGGCGCGAGGAACGGCCGGCCGAAGATCTGCTGGCTCACAACGAGTCCAGCTGCAGCCTTATCGACCGGGTTTGTGATGAACTTCCACATGTCCGGCACGCCGAGGTCGACGAGCTCGCTCTCGGGGTCAAGTCCTGTCTGAATGAGGATGTTCAACTTCTTTGATTTGATCCAGTCGCCGCGTTGGGCTTTCAGACTCGACCAGTCCAGACCGCACATGCCATCGACTTCGCCGCGCTCCATCGCGAGGAAGATGTCGGCGGTTCCCTTGTAGCCGCTGACCACTTCAAACTGCGCGCCCGCGACGTTATTGAGCATGTAGGCGTAGTCGCGCGTCGAGCCGCCTGCCGCGCTGGCGCCCACAATGGTCTTGCGCTTGCGGACGTCTTCAAAGGTTTTCGTCTGCGACTTTTCGAACGTGATGCAAACGCGCGTGCCGCTATCGACGCTGCCCAGATAGGAAAACTTCGTTACGTCGAACAAATTTTGCGGCTTGGGATCGAGGATCGGGCCGATGATCACGCCCGGAAAAATGAGCCCGATGGTGGTGCCATCCTTGGGCGCCGTGTTGAAGATCGCGGCCGCCGCAGTGGCGCTGCCAGCGCCAGGCTGGTTGCGCACGACAATCGTTGGTTGGCCGGGTAGGTATTTCGCCATGTGGCGCATGGTGATGCGGCCATAGGTGTCGTAACCGCCTGCAGCATCGCTGCCCACGACCATCGTCAGGGTCTTGCCGGCGAAATAGTCGGACTGGGCGGAGACAGGCGTGCTGAACGCGCCGCCCGCGAGGAGCACCCCGCATAAAGCGGCAAGCTTTGCGTTTCGCATGAAATCCTTCCCTTCGTTTGTTTTGACGGCATCGCTATAGGCGACCTGCGGGCCGACGACAATCCGTACAAATCACACGCTGCGTTCCGCTGCCCGGAACATGTGACGGCGCTTTTGCCGCCGGACATTGGCTGTTGAACGGGCAGCCACCGAGGACTAACAACGTTGGCAGAAATTGAACAGGCGCGGGGAGTGGGGCTTTGGCCGAGACGAACATGAACGGCGCAGACGTTGTCGCAGAAATCCTCAAGCGGGAAGGCACGGAGTTTCTGTCCTGCTATCCGCGCAACCCGCTGATCGACGCCTGTGCGCGCGCTGACATCCGGCCTATCCTTTGCCGCCAGGAACGCGTGGGCGTGGGTCTGGCGGACGGCTTCTCGCGCATTCGGTGTGGTCGCCAGAACGGCGTCTTCGCCGCCCAGCAGGGGCCCGGCATCGAGAATGCGTTTCCCGGCGTCGCGCAGGCGTATGCGGAGAATGTGCCTCTGCTTGTGATTCCGTCCGGCTATTCTTTGGAACGGCAATACAACCAGCCAACATTCCGTGCGGCGGATGTGTTTCGTCCGGTAACGAAATGGGCCGCACTGGCCCATAACGTGCAGGATTTGCCGATGCTCATGCGGCGCGCCTATCACGCGATGCGCAGCGGCAAGGGCGGGCCAGTACTGGTCGAAATTCCCGATGAAGTCTTCGAAGCGCAGTTCAAAGGCCCGCTCAACTACACCCCTGTGCCGATGGTGCGCTGCGCGCCCGATCCGGACGCGGTGAAGGCTGCTGTCAAACTGATCATGGCGGCCAAACGTCCGGTGATCTGGGCCGGGCAGGGCGTTCTTTACGCGCAGGCGAGCGATGCGCTCGCCGAGCTGGCGCGTCTCATTCCCGCCCCGGTGGGTTGTACAAACCCCGGCAAGAGCGCAATGCCCGATGTGCATCCGCTTTCGCTTGGCGCATCCACGCGCGCGCAGCCGAAGATGTTCACCAGGTTCATGGCTGAGGCGGATCTTGTCATCGCCATCGGATCGAGCCTAACGACAACCTCGTTCGGGCCAGCGTTGCCATCTGCCAAAACAGTCATTCACTCGACGAACGACGCCAATGACATCAACAAGGACTGCCCTGCGGCGCAAGCGCTTGTCGGCGATGCGCAACTTGTCGTCACCGCGCTCATTGAAGAGATCGCGCGTCAAGGCGGCAGGATCGATGAGCGGCGCGTCCAGGACATGGCCAGTGAAATTGCTGCGATCAAGCGCGACTGGTTGGGCGAGTGGAGCAGCCAGCTCAACTCGGACGAAATCCCGATCAACCAGTATCGCGTCATCAATGAAATGATGCAGACGCTGGATCTCGACGAAGTCATCCTGACGCATGATTCAGGCAGCCCCCGCAAGCAGATTCTGCCCTTCTGGCAGACGACGAAAGCGGGATCATACATGGGCTGGGGCAAGTCGACCCAATTGGGATACGGCCTTGGAGTCACCATGGGCGCCAAGCTCGCCGCGCCAGACAAGGTATGCATCAACATCATGGGCGACGCCGCCATCGGCATGACCGGCATGGACCTGGAAACCGCCGCACGTAATGACATTGCATCGCTCACAATCGTTTTCAACAATTCTGTGATGGCGGCAGAGCGCGATGTGATGAAGACATCGACGGCCAAATACAGCGCAATCGACGTTGGTGGAAATTACGCCAAACTTGCCGAGGCGCTGAATGTTTCGGCAATGCGTGTGGACAAGATCGAACACATCCGCGGGGCCATCAGGGAAGCCGTCGCCCATACAAAAACTGGCAAGCCCTTCCTGCTCGAGTTCGTGGTCAAGGAAGGCTATGACTTCTCGACATGATATAAGCTGTTTGCAGTCAGCGCCATGCGCAGGGTAGGCTCAAGCGTTTACAAGCCTGGCGCGGTTGTCGTGTAGTTGCCTGTGCGTGCCACTGATGAGATCGGCGCGCGCAGCGTCCAGCTAAAACCATCGACATCCCACGCCATCTTTGCTTCGCCGCACAGACTTTGCGGAATAAGCTTTTCAATAATGATCGTGCCGAAGCCCCGTGAGGTCGGCGCCCTTACAATCGGACCTCCTGTTTCTTTCCAGGAGAGGGTGAGCATGGGCGCAGGTCCGGCTTCGACGCGCCAGTCCACATGAACGACGCCCGTCGGAGACGACAGGCTGCCATGCTTCACCGCATTGGAGCCAAGCTCATGGAAGACCATGCCGAGGTTCTGGGCTGCTTCGGGCTTCAGCATCAGATGGTCGCCAGTCATCTTCAGTCGCGTCTCCGGCTTGTCGATGAACGTGCGCATCTGCTCGGATAGCAAGTCCTTGATCGGGACGTTGGTCCAGTCCGTCTTCACGAGCAGATCGTGCGACATGGAAAGGCTCTGCAAACGCTCGATGAAACGGGGCTGAAAGTCGGCGAAACTTGACGACGCCCGGGCCGATTGCCGGGCAATTGCCTGCACAAGAGCAAGCAGGTTTTTTGAACGGTGCGATAGCTCGCGCATAATCAGGTTGGTGTGCGCCTGGCTTGCGATGAGGTCCGCTTCCCGGCGCAGAATCAGTTCGGATGCTTCCGACAGTGAGGCACCAATGGCGTTCGCTTCCCTCATTGCAGTTGGCTCGAATTTCACCGTCCGCCCCTCGCCCAGACTACGCGTGGCATGGACCAGCCGCTGCGCGGGCCCCTGAATAAGCCGCGACGCCAGCCATGATGCAAGCAGCGACATCAAGATCGCGGCCAACGCGGCTAGAGCGAGCGCTTTAACAATATAGCCCGTGCGCTGTTCCAGAATATCCTTTGGCGCCCAGACGACGATTTTCCATCCATCTTGCGACGTGTTCCACGATGTCGTGGAGATGCGACCTTGAAGGTCTCGTGACTGGATGCTGCCACTGGGCGGCATAATGCGAGCTACGAAGCCGGGACTTGCGGGCCGCCCGACAAACTCGGCGTAGTCATGGCTGCGCGCAACGATTGTCCCGTTTTGATCAAGGACGGCGGCAAACCAGCCTTCTGGCCGATAAGTCTGCCGCATGACGCCTTGAATAGCATCGGGTGGAGGAGCGTAGCTGAGGATGTATTGCACTTGTCCCCCATCACGCACTGGCGCAAGGATCGTGAACTGCGTGCGGCCACCGGCAGCGCCCGGTTCGTAGCTGGTGATAATCGTCGCCCCGGACTCGAACGAACGCTTGACGTCATTGGCCGCACGGGCAGATGGAAGCGGAGAGCCCTCTGGCAGGCTGGTATTCACCACCTGCTGCATACTGGAATCAATCAGCGCAAGATGTCCTCCCAGATGCCGTGCGACACTCTGTGCGGAATTTGAGAAATTCGATGTCTGTCGATTGCGCAAGTCTGCCGAATTGGCCAGGCCCTCGACGATTTCGCGATAGCCCCTGATCTCGCGCTGAACCGCCTGCGCCAGCGCTTCCGTATGCGCGGAGAGGCGCGCCACATCTGCCCTGCGCTCGTTCCGATCCCACAGAAACATCGCGCCAGCGCCAAAGAGGATAAGCGGCGCGAGGGTCGCCATGGTCACAAAGGCGAGAAGTTGTGGAACGGAGAAAGCTCTCGGGCGGAGTTTAAACTTGCTTCTCTGGGCGCCCGAGTTTGTGGCGGCGGTTTCTGTCATGGATATTGAAATCCTGTGAACTCGTTGTCGTGCTTTCATGTTCTCGCGACGCGCAGGGTAGGCCGAATAAACTGTTCTAGCAAAGCTTCTTGCCTACACTAGGGATTCAAGCAAGCGTGGCGGTCGTACTGTTTTTGGTGACGCTTCCGGCGCTGTCTGGACTGCCGCTTCGCCGATTGGCGATGACGCGTTCATGCGGTATTATCAGCCCATAAGGGCGCGAAAAATCGCTTGATCGGGGGGGACGTCTTGCACGACTGCAATGACCTGCGAGCGGCGCCCTACGCTCAGCTTCCATCTTGCGATGAGGTTCCTCGGTGCGGCCAACGGTCGTTGGCAAGCGGCTGCGGCTTGTGGTAGGTCTATTTCACGATAAATCTTCGATATTGATTATAAATACAACGTTGGAGAGTAATATATGCGCGCTGGCGTTTCCTTTTTGTTTGGCAGCCGGGCGCCGGGGCGCAGGCTTTTAGGAATTGGCGTCTCGGCTGCTCTGTTCGGCGCGGCCCACGGCGCCGCGCAGGCCATGGATGATCCCTCGAAGGGGCTGACGGTGCTGGCCAGCCATGCGCCGGGCGGCGGTTATGACGCCTATGCGCGTCTTTATGCGCGCCACGTGCCCAAGCATATTCCAGGCCTCGTGGCGGCGACCGTCAAGAACATGCCCGGCGCCGCGGGCGTCGTCATGGCGAACTTCATGGCCGCGCAGGGGCCGCAGGACGGCTCCACCATTGCGCTGGGGCCGGGCTCGATGGCCACAGCCGCCATCTTCAAGCCCAAGAGCGCGCGTTATGATTCGCGCGAACTCGTCTGGGTTGGCAGCATCAACAGCGATGTATCCGTCGCGGTGGCGCGCTCGGATTCGGGCGTCAAGACCATTGAGGACATCTTTACAAAAGAACTGATCGTGGGCGGCGCGGGCCCGTCAGACAACAGCGTCGTGTACGCAAATATCCTCAACAACATGATGGGCGCGAAACTAAAACTCGTCACCGGCTACAATGGCAGCGCGGCGAACGTCCTGGCGCTTGAGCGCGGGGAAGTGCAGGGCATCGCCGGATGGAATTATTCTTCCGTCACAAGCATGCGCCCAACGTGGATTGCAGAAGGACGGATTCACGTTCTCGCGCAGATGTCGCTTGAACGCCACGTTGACCTTCAGAAGGTGCCGACAATCCTTGAGTTGGCGAAAGATGACGAGCAGCGCGAAGTTTTGAAACTCATCTTTACGCAGAGCCTGATTGGCCGCGTTCTGTTCGCTCCGCCGAAGCAGTCGGCGAAGGTGACGGATGTGCATCGCAAGGCTTTCGATGCTGTCATCGTGGACAAGGAGTTTCTGGCGGAGGCTGAAAAGCTCAGGCTGGAAGTTAATGGCCCGATTGGCGGCGCGCGCGTGCAGGAAATCGTCGGCGGCCTCTACAAGGCGTCGCCTGAGCGAATTCAAAAAGCCGCACAGGCGCTGGGCGAAAGCTGATAGCTTTCAGTTAGTGTGATCGAGCGGCGGGCGCAGGCCCGCCGCTTTTGTTTGTCGCTTACTTTTCGACGCGGCGCACGGGCGTTTCCGGCGAGACGTCGGAACGGCGGCGCTGGAACGAGTTCTCGCCGTTGCGTTCCCAGTCGCCCACGACGGCCGCCTGCGCGAAACGCTCCCAGCGATCATCCCAATCGCCCAGATGCACGCCATGCCACGGCGCTTGCGGGCGCAGGGCCGGAAGGCCGAGGCGATCCCATATCTCCTTGGCTTCTTCCATATATTGCTTGGCGGGCAAGGCCAGCGGCGGCATGAGGTCTTTCGCCGTCGCGTCGATCAGCAAGGTGGAATTGGCTGAACCACCGGCGGTCTTGGGGCCGTGGCTGCGCGAGCGGTAGGGCACCACAAGCAAATCGTCGATGGGGTTGGAGCGGTAAGCCATCGACCAGAACACCGCGTCGGCGTTGCGCGGATCGACATCATCGGTGACGGCGATGACGATCTTTCCGCACTGCGCCTGAAGGGTGGCTGCGCCCTGCAAGCCGCGCCAGACTTCCGATTGAATGGCGCCACGCTTGAATTGAAGGAAGATGATCGGACGAAGGTTCGACAACGGCTCGTGCATCACGACGCCGCTGATGCCCTTCACGTTGAGCGCCTTCCTGAGGTGCTGGAAGTAAAGCGGCTCGTAAGCCACTTTCTTCATCACGCTCGACTCGCTGGGCGTAACCTGGCTGACGACGGACACGAAAATCGGATCGCGTCGATGGGTGATCGCGGTCACCTGCATGGACATGTTGAACTCTTCGAGCGCGATGTAACCGTGGCTTTCGCCAAACGGGCCTTCGGGCTCGACGTATGTTGTGTCGATCAGGCCCTCGATCACAAATTCTGCGTCGGCGGGAATCTCGAGATCGACTGTCTTGCACTGGCAGACGCGCAGCGCTGCTCCGGCCAGTCCGCCTGCAACCGCCATTTCATCATCGTCCACGGCGAGCTTTTGCGGGCCCGTGTACTGCACAACCGGAGCCGCGCCGATCACGATGGCGATGGGCATTGGCTGGCCGAGTTCCTTGTATTTCAGCCAGTGCTGATAGCCGCCAGCGCCGGTAAGGCGGGTGGCCATGCGCACGCCCACGCGGTCAGTCGCCTTCAGGCCGCCGCGATAGGTGCCCATGTTGCGGATGCCGCTTTCGGGATCCTTGGTCACGCACAAAGTGGCGGTGAAATAGGGCGCCGAGTCGAAGCCGGGCGTTGATATCGGGATCGGCAGCGCGGCGAGGCCGCCGCCGGGCTTGCGCAGATCATCGCCAGTGATGACGACTTCCTGGCAGACGCCGTTCTCGACCTTGATGGGCGGGATCGGCTTCTCGATGCCGCGGTTCCAGACATCGCCAATGTCTTCAACGTTTACGCCAAGGCCGGTCGCGTAGATGGCGGGGGAGGCGGCAAGGCCGCCGACCAGCACGGGACCGTCAAACTTGCGGCCGTCTGCGCCGAACACATTGGTGAACAGGAACGCGCGGCGGGCGCTGTCCGGCAGGCCGCCGGTGAACTGCCAACGCACAAGCGGATGAAGCTGCGTATCCTTGTTGATCGGCTCGTCGATCGTCACCAACAGTCCACGCTCTTTGAGGAGAGCGAGGTGCTCGCGCAGGTCGCGCGGGGCAGTCGTTTGTCGGGCGTTGCTCATGACTGTCTTTCTTTCAACCGTGGCTAATGTGGGCGGCGCACGAAGCGTCACATTTTAAAAAGGGCCTGCGCAAAGGGGAGGGCAGGGCGCGATGGATTCGCCTATCAGAAAAACCAGTGACGCGCGCAGCGGCGCGACCAGCGTGAACGACGTTGGCGTGCCGATTTCGAGAGCCATGCTGCATCCGGCCCACTGCGCGAAACTCTCCCATGAACTAGCGTGAAGGCTCATTGGCGGCCTCGATCACGCTCGGCGGCAAAGTAACGACGCGAGCGGTAAATTCCAGCATTTTCTCGCGGGCTCGGGTCCGCAGTCTCGCAGCCAATTGTTGACAGTGCCGCTGCGCACCGCTTTCATGGCGACGCTTAAGGATCCGCTTTTTGCTGGCGGAGGCCGAGAAACAGAAACTGGAAGTCAGCCCAACCCATGGCGCCGAACTGGCGGAACGTGTAAAACGTTTGTACTCTACGCCACTCGAGGTCGTCGCTCGCGAACAGGCGGCGCGCACCGGAAAATGATATGACGGGAGCCAACATTCGTGGGCCCAGCGCTCCGAACAGGAAACGCGTTAAGAAAGGTAGGAATCTATGTCAGCCAATTCCACGCTACGTGTTGCTGCAGACGCTGAAGCCGGCATGCCGGCGGGCGTTCGCGTAACGCCCCTCAAGCCCGCCGTTGGCGCTCGCATTTCCGGCTTTCGTTTTGACGGAAAGCCTCTTACCGACTCGTTCCGGAACGCATTGCGCGACGTGCTTCACAACCGCGGCCTCGTCGTGTTCGAGCCCGGCACGGTGACAGCCGAAAACTTCACCGTGTTCGCCGGGTTCCTCGGTGAGTTTTTCCACTATGCGGGTCCGCACACGCCGCGCGCGCCGGAAAATCCCGATGCGACGATGATCGATTCGTTGAAGGACAAGAACCTTCGCAACCACATCTGGCACGCTGACGGCGGCTTCCGCGCCGACGCGCCCGCCTTCACCGCGCTGTTCGCCAAGCAATGCCCGGAAGCGGGCGGCGACACCATGTTCAGTAACGCGAACTGGGTTTACGAGAATCTGCCGCCGCTGTTGGCCGCTTATATGGAAACTCTCACGGTCATCCAGTCTGCCGACGCGACGGGCCACATCACGGACCGTTATCTTGACGCGGAAGAGGCCAAGCAGGCCCGCATGCGGATGCCTCCTTTCGAAATGCCGCTGATCCGCGTCCATCCGGTGACGGGTCGCAAGTGGGTGGCCGTGAACGAGTCTTACGCTGCCTACATCCAGGGCGTGAGCCGCATCATGAGCCAGAACCTGCTCGGCATCCTGTTCGACTCGATCAAGTCGGCCGAAGCGACCGTGCGCCATGAATGGCAGGCAGGCGCGCTGGCGATCTGGGACAACCGCGTCGTGCAGCACAAGGGCATCAAGGACTACGGCGGCGGTCGCCGTATCCTTTATCGCGCCACCATGACGGCCTGAGGCCATCGTGAGCGAGGCGAGAGCCCGGACGCTCATCAGCGTTGACGATCTTGCGAGCCGGCTTGGCGCCGGCTCGGGGGTCGTTCTCCTGCATGTGCGTGACGAGGATACCGGCAAGCCAATCGAGGGCGGCGTCATACCAGGCGCACTCGATGTCTATCTGGCGAGCGAGTTTTCCGGCGCTCCCACAAAGGCGGGCGGGAAACGCCCGCTGCCGGATGTCGCCGCGTTTGAAGCGAATGCGCGCATGTGGGGCGTGAAGCCGGATAGTTTCGTCGTGGTCTATGACGACACGTCTGGCGCGCAGGCCTCACGCGCGTGGTGGACGTTCCGCTGGGCTGGTTTTGATAACGTGCGCATCCTCGACGGCGGCATCATCGCGTGGAAAGCCGCAGGCCGGTCGCTCGACGAGAAGCCTGCACCTGCTCCCGGCGGCGGGACCATCGCTTTGACCGCTGGCAATATGCCGACGATTGAGGCCGACGACGCGCAGGCTCTGTCGCGCGATGGCGTGCTGCTGGATGCGCGCGGCAAGGCGGCTTACATTGGCGCGCCTGCAGAGCCAGGCAAACCTGCGGCGGGGCATATTCCCGGCGCTATCCTTGCCCCATCGGCGGGCAACATCGGCGCTGACGCTCGCTTCAAGCCGCATGAGGAACTGCGCGAGGGACTCGCACAGATCGGCGCGGACGGCTCGCGTCAGGTGGGCGTCTATTGCGGAAGCGGCAACGCCGCCGCGCACAAGATCGCCGCTCTTCATGCGGCAGGCATCGACGCTGCGCTGTATGTCGGCTCATGGTCTGCGTGGAGCGCTGATCCTGATCGGCCCGTGGCGACAGGGCACGAACGCGGCTGAGGTTCGTACAACAGTCAAACGATCCAATGGCGGCCCATGTGGCCGCCATTTGCTTTTGAGACGGTCACGATGGAACATCGCCCTTCCGCAGAGAGGGGTTGTTCGATGGGTGAATTTATCCGCAGTCGGTTCTTGCCGGTTTCGGCGTTCAGTCTGGCAGGCGTATTGGCGGGATTGGTAGCGCCCGCTTCGGCGCAAACGGTCGCGGACTTCTACAAGGGGCGACAAATCACCATCGTCGTCGCGTCCAGCGCCGGCGGCGGCTACGACCTGCAGGGCAGGCTGTTTGCGCGTCACATGGGTGACCACTTGCCCGGCAAGCCGACAATGATCGTGCAGAACATGCCCGGCGCAGGTGGACTGACGGCGGCCAACCACATTTACACCATCGCCCCCAAGGATGGCACGCTGATCGGCGTGGTGCAGCGGGGCGTGCTGACTGCCAAACTGACGAGCCCAGGCGGCGTGCGCTTCGAGTTGGAAAAGTTCGGATGGATTGGCAACCTCGCGCCGGAAGTCGCGGCCGTGGTCTCCTGGCGAACATCGCCCGTGCAGACAACGCAGGATCTGTTCACAAAGGAATTCATCGTTGGCGGCAATGGACCGACGCTCGATCCCGAAACAGTGCCGCGCATGCTCAACGCGCTGATAGGCACGAAATTCAAGATCGTCTCAGGTTATACCGCAACCACGGACGTTCTGATCGCAATGCAGCGGGGCGAACTGCACGGTCTTGCAGACTTTGCATGGGGCAACGTGAAGCGCAGGCCTGATTTGCAACTCAAGGTGCTGATGCAGAGCGGGCTTGCCAAATCGCCCGACCTGCCAGATGTGCCGCTCGCGCTCGACTTCGTGAAAAACGAAGAGGACCGCAAAGTGATGGAATTGTTCTTCGTGCAGAAGACCGTCGCGCGCCCGCTTGTTGCGCCGCCGGGCCTGCCAGCCGAAAGGCTCGCTGCGCTTCGCGACGGATTCATAGCAATGACGAAGGACAAGACTTTCCTTGAGGAAACGGGAAAGTTGAGCATCGACGTGGAGCCCGAGCGCGGCGAAGCGCTGGACGCGCTGGTTGCGCGCATTGCCGCGACACCGCCGGATGTGGCTGCGCGGCTGGCCAGACTCATCGCGCCCTAGCGCGATCCCAAGCGCCAGATCCATTGCCCGCGCCTTTCCACTCAGGCGCGGGGTGCGACAGGCCGGACAACGACACATGACGACGGAGGCAAAGAAGAAGAGTGCCCGATAAGAAGGCCGAGAGCGGCCCACAACCTGTCGTCTCAAGACGAACGCTTCACTTCTCCTACGCATCGGGCCTTCTCAGCATGGGGCAGGCGGAACTGCTCACCATGCTGGTGCCGCTGTGGGCGCTGATGCAGGGCGCGCAGCCCGCAGAAATCGGCCTCCTGATCGGCGCCAAATCGGCGCTGACGTTTTTCCTCGCCATTCACGGCGGCGCGCTGATGGACCGGCTCGGCACGCGCCGCGTGATGCTGTTCTTTGCCGCAGCAACAGCGGTGCTCGCCACCGCCTATCCATTCCTGCCATGGCTGCCCGCCATGATCATGTTGCAAATGCTGATCGGCTTTGCCGGCAACATGAACTGGATCGGCGCACAAACCATCATCGCGCAAGTCACAAGCGGCGATCCGGGTCTCATCGGTCGCTTCAGTTTCTTCGCGCGCATTGGCAGCGTCATTGCGCCCATCCTGATGGGCTTGCTTTGGGACGTCGCTGGGCCAACGCTGTCTTTCCTTGGCGTCAGTGTATGGTGCTGCGTCATGTTTCTCGCTGTGTCGCAGATTGAACTGCCGCCGGCCTACAACGCTATCACCGGTCGCTTGCGCTTTCGTGATGTGCTGCCGCGCCTGTCCGATTACACGGGCGCGATAGGCCTGATCGTTTTACCGGCCGTCGCCTTCACGCTGGCTATCTCGTTCATGCGCCACGCCACCAACGCCGCTGAAAACTCGTTTGTCATTGTGTACCTGCGCGATCTTGGATTCGCGGGAACGATGATCGGGCTCATGTTCTCGATGGCGGAAGTACTGAACGGGCTTGGGTCGTTGGCGTCCGGCAGGCTCTCGCGGCTCATGCCAATTCCGTGGCTGATGGTTTCGCTAACGATGGTTTCTGCCGCGCTGCTGACCGCGACGCCATTCCTTGGCGGATCGTATGTGGTGCTCGCTATCGCCCACGCTATTCGGCGCGGGTGCGAGGGCATCGTGCAGCCGCTGATGTTCTCGTTGCAGGCGCGCGCCGTGCCCCGCCATCAGCAAGGCTCCATTGTGGGCTTGCGCGTCACCAACAACCGGCTTGCCTCCATCATCACGCCCATAGCCATGGGGCTGGTCGTGCAGGCGTTTGGCCTGACGAACGGGTTCCTGGCCATCGGCGCGCTGCTGTTTGTTGCGGGGCTGGCGCTGGCCTGGGCGACCTTGCGCTCGCCTGAGCTGCGCGAGGGCCGTTTTGAGCCTCGTTAAGGGGCGGCGCAGGGCGGTTAGGAAAGGGTTCACTAATCAAGGCCAAATATGGACGAATCACTGGAGCGTCCGCGTCGTGTCGAATGTCATCTCCCTGCAGCGTGTCATCAATAACCGGAACGATCATTTTCCCAAGCCGCGAGATCGGCAACATGACTTCATCATGGATATGGCGAGCTATTGCCTCGAAATGCAGCCGCAGATGAACGTGCGCGACAAGGCAAAATTGCTGCGCGTGCTCGCCAATCTTCTCGACACGACAGAAGACCCTATTGAGGCGCTAAGCTAACGCGGGCTCTCTGATATTACGCCGTTCTCCATCCGCAAAATTCTGTCAGCATAAGTTTTCGCCAGCTCGGGCTGGTGAAGCGTGCAGATAACGCCAAGTCCGCGCGTGCGCGTGAGATCGCGCATGAGCGTGAGAATTGTGTGAGCGGACTCAGGATCGAGGCTCGCCACTGGCTCGTCTGCAAGGAGCACGCGGCTCTCCTGCGCAAGCGCGCGTGCAATGGCCACGCGCTGTTGTTGGCCGCCCGACAAAGTGCTGGCGCGCTGATGTAATTGATCGCGCAGGCCAACAGCGATGAGCGCTTCGGCCGCTTTGCAAAGATCCGCTTGCGGGAAGCACCCCAGCATGACGCGCCAAAGCGGAATATCGGCGAGGCGTCCGGCAACGACGTTGTCCAGCGCGCTTAGCCGACCCACGAGATTGAATTGCTGAAAGACAACGCCGATCTTCTTGCGCTGCGCGCCGAGGGCTCGCCCGGCTAGCTTTTCGATCGGCGCGCCATCAACGAGAATGGAGCCGGCATTGGCGTCTTCGAGGCGGCTGAGGCAGCGGAAAACTGTCGTCTTCCCGGAGCCGCTTGGCCCCAGGATGACGACAAATTCGCCCGCTTTTACGGACAGCGAGACGTTTGACACAGCCACGCGTTCGCCAATTTTTTTGGTGAGGCCGATTGCTTGAAGGACAGGCGTCACAGCAGCCTCTTGCGCAGCCAGCCGCTGATGGAATCGATGACCGTGACCATGGCAAGGATGAGAAGCAGGATCGTGAGCACGCGGTCGAAAGCGAGAAGATCGACGCTGTTTTTCAGCTCTTGTCCGATGCCGCCTGCGCCAACGACGCCGAGCACAGTGGACGCACGAACGCTCCATTCCAGCATGTAAAGCGAGATCGAGGCGAGAGACGGCAAGACATCCGGCAGCATCGCGTGGCGGATGACCTTGAGACGGCTGGCGCCGCTCATTGTGACTGCCTCAATGGGCCCTGGCTTGGCGGTCTCGATTGTTTCGGACCAGAGTTTCGCGATGGAGCCTGCGGAGTGCAACGCAAGGCCCAGCACGCCCGCGAACGGACCAAGGCCCACAGCCGCCACCAGCAAGAGCGCAAAGACAAAGGAATCGACGCCGCGCAGGATGTTAAGAAAGCTGCGCGCTGGCAGCCAGAGAAGGCGCGACGGCGTGACATTGCGGGCGCCCAGCAGGCACAGCGGCGCAGCGAGGATCATCCCGAATGATGTGCCAACGACGCCCATGGCGACCGTTTCTGCAGCGCGCTGCGTGAGCAGCCCGAACTCCGACATATCAGGGGGCCAGGCGCGCGCGGCCCAGTTTGCGAGGCGCGGCAGGCCCGCCCACAGCCGCGCAAAGTCGACCTGCGCGATGTTGAGACACGCTACGTAAAACGCGACGCCAACCAGCATAAGCACAACGAACCGCACCCGGTCCGCAAAGGGCCGGGGTGGGCGAACCAAAGCTGAAAGATCGTCCAATGGAGGCTGCATTTACGGAGCAGGGCGGGATTTAAGCCGTCCTACGGAGACGCCCGCATCCTCAATCAGCTTGTAATCGGCATGGGTGGCGGCCACCCAGCCCGTGTAATTCTTTGGCATGAGCGTTAGCGCTTCCTGCTCTGTAATTGCAAGCACGGCGTCGCGAACTTTGGCAATGGTGTCGGCGTCGAGTCCGTTGCGCACGACTAGGGGATCGTTGGGCAGAGGATCGGAGCGCCAGACGATCTTGATTTGCTCGCGCCTGATTGCGCCGCGCTCAATGAGCGAGTCGAGGTTGCGATCAAAATCGGTCGCCAAATCCGTCTGGTCGTTCACGACCGAGAGCATCTGCGCAGCGTGGGAAGCCCCGTCGCGATATCGGAAAAAGGTGCGCGGATCGATGTTGCGAGACTTGAAGTAATAGTTCGGCACAAGCCACCCCGAGGTGGAGCCAGCATCGGCGAACGAGATGCGCAGCCCCTTCGAGTCTTGCGGCCAGGTCTCGATCTTCGTTTCGGGGCGAGAAGCGATGATGGCGTGGTAAAACGGGTTGCCTTTGTACTTCACGGTCGCGATTGCCTGCGCGTTGGCTTCAGCATTTGCGAGCACGTAGCCCCAGGGGCCCATCCACGCGACATCGGCCTGATTGTTGGCCAGCGCGATGGCGATGCCCGCCCAGTCCGTGGTCACGAACATCTCGTAATCGCGACCGAGCTGCCTGGCGAGGTGTTTGAAGAAAGGCTCATACGCGCGGCGCGTGTCGCCAGCGGTGGGCTGGAAAGGGCCAACGGCGAACCTGATCTTCATCTGCGCTGTGGCCGGACTCGAGAGCGCGGTGAGCAAGACGCCAGCAGCGACGCAGGCGCCGTAAACTCTCATCATAGCCACACTCATCTCCTGTGTTCGCGCACTGGGCGCGCAAACACCGTGGCTTAGGGAATACGTGGGGGCAATCGGGCGCCGATCAAGTTTGCGTGGGAGACCGCCACGCTTGCGTGACGGTTTTTGCAATCAGCCGAAAATGTCGGCTGAGACGCCAGCGTACCAGCCCATGTTTTCGCCCTGCGTCTGCTTGCGCAGGTCCGCAGATTCCCCCGTCTTCGAGATGAACGGCTCAATGCTGGTGATCCGTCCGTCCTTGGGGCCGAAGGATCCGCCAACTTTCACAGCGTCGTCTGGCGCGATCAGCGACCAGCAGGTGTTGGCGTAGCGGGCCGGGAAGACGCGCGCGTTGGTCAACTCGCCGCGCACGGCCAGCGCCGCCACCTTGGCCTGATTGTTGGCCGAGAAGGCGGATTTGGGCATATCGCCGGCAATGGACGCATCGCCGAGGATGTAGATGTTCTCGTCGCTGGCTGACTTCATGCTTTCCGGCAGGATTGGGCAGTAGCCGGTCTGGTTCGCAAGGCCTGCCTTGATGGCGATCAGGCCCGCTGTCTGCGCCGGAATAACGTTGACGAGGGCAGCGCCCTTGTAGATTTCGAAGCCTGTCTCAACAGTGTTCGTCTTTGGATCGACAGACTTCACGCCCTCGTGAATCTTCGGGCCAAGCCACTCGACCATACCGGGATAATACTTCTCCCAGCCTTCCTGGAAGAGCCCCTGTTTCGAGAAACTCTCCTTGGGGTCAATGATGACAATGCGGGCTCTGCTGCGGCCGGTCGTCTTGAGGACGTGGGCCATCATGGAAACGCGCTCGTAGGGGCCCGGCGGGCAGCGGAAGGGGTTTGGCGGCGCGATCATGACGATGAGGCCGCCATCGGGCACCGCCGCGAGGCGCTTCTGCAGGAGCACGGTCTGCGGGCCCGCCTTCCATGCATGGGGCATGGTCTCTTCATGCTCGCGGCTCCAGCCGGGCACGCTGTCGTACTTGAGATCAATGCCCGGCGAGAGGATGAGGCGATCGTAGGGCACGCGTGAGCCGTCGGCGAGGACGACTTCCTTTTTCTCGCGGTCGATGGCGCTCGCCATTTGATGCACCATGCGCACGCCCTGGGCCGCGACCTTGTCATAGGAATGCGTGATGGAGGCCAGATCACGGAACCCGCCCAGGTAGAGATTGGAATGGAAGCAGGTGACGTACTGCTTCGAGGGCTCGACAAGGGTCACGTCAATCGCGCCGTTGCTGTCCTTGGCGATGTAGCGAGCGGCTGTCGCGCCGCCAGCGCCGCCGCCAACCACCACGACGCGCGGTTTACCCTGACCCAGAACCGCGGGCGCAGCGAACAATGACGTGGCGGCAATGGCGCCGCCGCCGACGAGAAGACGGCGTCTGTCGATCAGCATGGTTGACCCCTATATATACAAATTTGATATGTATTGATTTTGGTATCACCGTTACAGATTGTCGTATCACCCAACCTTCAGGTAGGCAAATCCCTTGGATTGCAGGTCGGCGACCGTCGCGACGCCGGATGGCACGAACTGGATCCAGTCAGCTTTATGCACCTTGGTTCGGTCCAGTTTCTGGCGCGCGAAGGTAATGTCGCAAAGATAGACACGGAGTCCGTTCTTGGCCTGCGCCTCGATGGTCGGGAAGATTTTCGGCACCATGACCTCATCGCGCCAACTCGTGTCTTCGAGGTTTTCGAAGAAAAATTTGACGCCCGCGCCGTGGGCGACGATGGCCAGTTGCAGGGCGAACGGGTCAGCGCCCACCGTGGAATAATGGTTGCTGACGTTCGTCATCATCTGCACAAAGCGCGGCGCGTCGCCAAAATCGCAGTGATACAGGCAGGCTGCGTCCGCTTCTTTCTTGATGTCGCTGAGTTTCATGATAGCTGGCGACTGCGCGAGGGCGCCCGTGACGGCGGCGCCAGCGCCTGCGGCGGCGATCGTGCCGATAAGAGCGCGTCGGTTCAGTTCAGACATGGCGTTCTCCCTGCGGTTTTTAGAGTCTCGTCGTTCAGTCAGCGTGGTCGTTACTCAACGCGCGGTGCGGTCTTTATATCGGGCGTCACATCGATAACACGGGCGCGCCCCAAAATCTTCGCGGGCTCCGGTTTGCAGTTCTCCATGCAGGGGTTCTTCTTCCAGAACGCCTTCTCTGACGTCTCGCGATCATCGTCGTAAAACGCTCCGACGTTGGGAAGCTTGACGCTGGTGAAGTTCTCCTTCGACAGTTCGAAATCTTCCTTCACGAGATCGTTGAGATTAAGAAGGTAGGCAACAACGGCATACGTCTCATCCGGCGTGAGCGATTGGCCGTTGCCGAATGGCATCGTGCGATAGATGTAATCCCACGATGTCGAGAGATAAGGCCAGAAAGAGCCCAGCGTCTTCTCCGGGTTTTCTGATTTCAGCGACCCGGCGCCGCCAGCAAGAACGGGCCAGCGACCGGCGCCTTCGCCAAATTCGCCATGACATGCGGCGCAGCGTTCCAGAAAGATCTCTTCGCCTTGCTTCACGCTCCCTTTGCCGGGCGGAAGTCCCAGACCGTCGGGGCGCACGTCTATGTTCCAAGCCGCGATTTCCTGCGGCAGCGCGGGGCGGCCAAGATTGAGCAACGTACGCGCGGGCGTGGCTTGTTCGGTCTTTGCTGCAGGCGGCTTTTGTGCGGGCGCCCGCTGTTGTTGCGCGAGTCCGAACGCGGGCGCCAGAACGCCAATAGCGAGTGCTGCGGCTGCGGCCTTACGAGATTTCAACATTCTCGGTTTCTCCGTTCGTGAGCACATGCCAGGTCTGAATGCCGTTGTTGTGGTAGATCGAGTTGATGCCGCGCACAGCGCGAAGCTCGCTCTTGGTTGGTTGCACGTAGCCGGTCTCGTCCATCGCGCGTGATTGCACAAAGAGTTCGCGGCCATCCCAATCGAAGTCGACGTAAAAGCGCGTCATCGAGCGCGATAACACGGGTCCTTCAAGTCGCGCGGTGCGCCAGTTGCGTCCGCCGTCGAGCGAGACGTCGACGCGATCAATGCGTCCACGGCCGGACCACGCGATGCCGGTGAGGACGTTAGGGCCCTTGTGCAGCAACGGCGCTTGTGGAGACGGATTTGTGACGACGGACTTTGCGTCCATGATGAACGTGAAGCGGCGCGAGCGGCCGTCCGCCAGCAGGTCTGTGTACTTCGACGTCTCTTCGCGCGCCTGCCAGGGCTCGTCGCCAAGTTCAAGTCGGCGAAGCCACTTGATCCACATGTTGCCTTCCCAGCCCGGGACGACGAGCCGCACGGGATAACCCTGCTCTGGCCGCAGCGCCTCGCCGTTCATGCCCCATGCGACAATGCAATCATCGAGCGCTTTTTGCAGCGGGATGGAGCGCGTCATCAATGATGCGTCGCCACCTTCGGCGAGAAGCCATTTGGCGTTTGTCTTCACGCCAGCCTGTTCAAGCAGCGAGCGCAGAGAAACGCCTGTGTACCAGACGTTGTGGATCATGCCGTGGGTGAACTGGCAGCCGTTCAATTGCGCGCCGCGCCATTCCATGCCCGAGTTGGCGGCGCATTCCAGAAAGTACAGTTTGTGCACGCGCCCGGGGAAACGTTTCAGATCGTCCATCGTAAAAACAAGCGGCTTGTCCACGAGGCCGTGGATCATAAGGCGATGCTTTGCCGGATCGATATCAGCGATGCCGCCGTGATGCCGCTCGAAGGCCAGACCCGATGGCGTCACGTTACCGTCCAGCGCGTGCAGCGGCGTAAAGTTGACGGATGACTCGCGGCTCGCAGTCAGCCATTCGACATCGCGGCGCACGACGTGTTTTTCGTACTTGGACGGGCTGCCGTATGGGTAGGCCTGAACGCCTTCGCCAAGATAGCGGTTCCAGTCCTGCACATCTGTGATGAGCGCTTCAGGCTCGGCAGCGTGTGTAGGAAGGCCGCTTGCGGCAAGGCCCGCTCCGGCAAGGCCCGCTCCGGCGAGGCTCGCGGCGCCAAGAAACCGGCGCCTGTTCAGCGGCGTTTCAGAACGATCCACCATTTCTATCCTCCATCATTGATGGTTCGTCACCGCGCAGTGCGCCTGGTCGGCGCCTTCGTTATGCACCGGTGACTTTGACTGACGTATTGGGTTCGAGACGAACGGTCTTGACGCGCGCGAGATACTTTTCGACGACCTCCCAGATTGGTGGGCCCTCGACGTTCTGGGCGACGCTGCCCCATCCGGCGACAACGTAATTGCGCTTGAGATCCAGCGGCTTTCCCGATTTCAGTTCAACGAGATCGGTGATGCGCTGATTGATCGGCTTCGAAACGTCGATGGAATATCCAAGCCCACCAACGCGCACCATGTCGCCGCCGCCCTGAAAGTATGGGTCGGGATGAAAGATGTTGTCCGCAACATCTTCCAGCACGAGGCGCAATTGTTCGCCGCTCATGGTGTTGCGATAGCAATTTGGGTACGTTATCGCCGTTGCATTGGCGAGCGCATCGAACGTTATGACGTCGCCCGGCACAAGGGTGCCGCCCCAGCGGAAGCCCGGCGACAGCGAGATTTCAGCATCTCGCTCTTCAAGCATCGCCTTGCAGATCAGGTCGTCGAACGTGCCGTTGAAATTGCCGCGGCGATAAAGCAGCGATTCCGTCGTCGCCAGTTCGCGCGACAGGTTTTTTTCAAAAGGTGCGCGAATTTTTTCGACGAGCGCCTTCATGTCGGCGTCCGGCGCAATGACATCCGAGAAGATTGGCATGAGCTTGTAGCGGAAGCCCGTTACTTTCTTGCCCCTTACTTCCAGGTCGAGACGTGACAGAAACTTGCCATGCGAGCCTGACGCAATGATGATCGTTTCGCCCTCGCGCACAACGCCGGGCATTGCGTCATGGGTATGCGCGGTCAGGATGACGTCGATGCCTTTCACGCGCGATGCAAGTTTGCGATCAACGTCGAAACCGTTGTGGGAGAGCAGCACAACGACGTCGGCGCCTTCAGCGCGCGCGTCTTCGGCCTGTTTGCGGATTTCGTCTTCGCGGATGCCAAATTCCCAGTCAGGAAACATCCAGCGCGGATTGGCGACAGCGGTGCGAGGCAGTGCCTGGCCGATGACGGCGATCTTTGCGCCGCCGCGCTCAAACATCTTCCGCGATTCAAAAACAGGTTCCTGCCATTCAAGCGAACGCACGTTCTGTGCAAGGAATGCAAACGGCGCGCTCTTGACGATTTCCTGCACGCGGTCTGCGCCGTAGGTGAACTCCCAGTGGGAGGACATGGCGTCGACCTTCAACGCGCTCTGCACGTCCACCATGTCCTGGCCCTTGGTCTGGAGCGATGTCCAGCTGCCTTGCCAGGTGTCGCCGCCATCCAGCAGCAAAACCTTGTCGTCGCCGCGCTCGGCGCGCACCGATTTGATCAGCGTTGCGATGCGATCCATGCCGCCCATGCGGCCATAGTTTCGCGCCAGTTGCACAAAGTCGTCCGAGGTCAGCGCATAGGCGTCCGGCGAGCCTGCAGCGATGTTGAAATGTCGGCGAAATTCTTCATCTGTAAGATGGGGCGGTTTGCCCTTCACTTCTCCCACGCCCAAGTTTACAGACGGTTCGCGATAGTAAAGAGGAAGAAGCTGCGCGTGAAGATCAGTGATGTGCAGGATGGTCACTGTACCGAGATTGTCGAAGCGCGTGATGTCAGCCTGCGAAATGCGTTGCTGCGCGGCCGCGCGTCCCAGCGGCCCGAGGCCGGAGGCGCTTGTGATAAGGCCAGCCGCAGCCGTTGCCTGGAGAAACTCCCTGCGTGAAATCATTTTGTTTCCTTGAGCGTGCCGGTTGGCTGTGTAACAGCCACATTCCTCAAGGCTGCCAACATGCAGCCTTCCAAAACCAAGGGCGACGCTTCTGCGCCGCCCTCGCGTATTCAGCCAACGGCGAGCTTTGACGTCGAAGTGTATTCCTTGCCGTCATCGTCTTTCCACGCGAACTTGAATTCGCCGGACTCGGTCGCCTTGAAGAAGAACGCCTGGTAGGGATTCGCCGAAATGGCGGGTTGCCAGTCGGCCTCGAAGAAGGTCTTGCCGTTGAAGGACGCCGTGAACTTGTTGATGATCTTGCGCGGCACGACCTTGCCGGAAGAGTCGCGGCGCTGACCGCTTTCCATCTCGTGGGAAATCAGTGATTTGATTTCGACAATTTCACCAGCCTTAGCTTTGCTGGGGGCGCGTACGCGCGGGACCGGATTAGACATGTTTCTCGCTCCTGTCTCTGATGTTCGCTCAGCCGCCGCAGCCGCCGATGGTGACCTTTACTTCGGCGCGCGTGGAAAAGATCTGGCCATTCGACATTTCCGCGACGACCACGATGTCCTGTGTTTCGGCGAGGCGCATGCGCGTTGAGGCAGCCGCTTTGCCGGCCTCGGGTGTGAACTTGTAGGTTACGACGCCGGGCAGCGGATTCTTTTCCGCGTAAACGTGGACCGACTTCACGAAGTCCGCCGACGTCATCGGGCTTTCAACTTCGACGTTGATCGGCACGACAAGGCCGTTCTCGGCAATTTGCGGAACGTCAAGCTTGATGCGGCCGGATTCCATTTTCTTGTCGCCGTAAAGCTTCTTTATTTCGGCTGCGACGTCGGCTGGCAAAGCGCTCGCGAGGCGCGGCGCGATGATGGCGGCGACGGCCGCAATTCCAGCCGTCCGCAGGAACTGGCGCTTTGATGCTTGCGTTCGCATTTGAGGGATCTCCCTTGGTGAACAGTGTTTATGGCGCCTTGACACTTCATCGCGCATAGGCAACGTATACACAAATGATGATATGAATGTTCGATAATGTAAAGCCCTGATCGAACCAGGGCGCCAAAAAGTCTAATCCGGCCATGCTGACTTAGCGAGTGAACGCGTCTCCGCAAGGGGATACGGTGGAAATGAGACGTTGATTCAAAAAAACGGGAGGACGGGCATGAAGGGGCTGAGCGTAGCAATTCTCGCGACAGCAATAGGCTTTGGGGCCGCCGGCTTTGCGATGGGGCAGAGCGAAAGCGAGAAGGAAATCGAGCGTTATCGCGAGATGATCAACGATCCCATGGCGAACCCGGGCTACCTCTGGGTCGACAAGGGTGAGGCTCTTTGGTCCGAGAAGCGCGGCTCCAGGGCGGCGTCACTCGAGACGTGCGATCTGGGCAAGGGGCCGGGCAAGGTCGAGGGCGCCTACGCCGAGATGCCGCGCTACTTTTCGGATTCGGACCGGGTGATGGACCTTGAGCAGCGGTTGCTCTGGTGCATGGACAAGATTCAGGGCGTCGATACGGCAGACGTCGTGAAGCGCCGGTTTGGCGGGCCGGGCGTCGAGTCGGACATGCAGTCGCTGGTGGCGTACATCGCCAACAAGTCAAATGGCATTGGCTACAAGCTTCCGCTGGCCCACGATAAGGAAAAGGAAATGCTGGCCGTCGGCAAGGCGCTGTTTGATCGCCGCGCGGGCCAGATGGATTTTTCTTGCGCAACCTGCCACGCCGAGGAGGGCAAGCGTATTCGCTTGCAGGGCCTGCCGGACTTTTCCAAGCCCGGCAAGGAAGCTAGGGCGACGATGGATTCGTGGCCGACGTACCGCGTTTCCCAAAGCCAGCTGCGGACGATGCAGCATCGTCTGTGGGACTGCTACCGTCAGATGCGTCACCCCGCGCCTGAATACGGCTCGGATGGCATCACGGCTCTCACATCGTATCTGGTGAAGATGGCGGAAGGCGGCGAAATCAACGCGCCGTCGATCAAGCGCTAGGGCCGGGAGGGAACATCATGAAGAACATCATTATTGCGACCAGCTTCCTCGCCTTCGGCGGCGCCGCATATGCTCAGGACATTCCAAAGGCTGACCCGGCGCTGGTCGACAAATACGTCCAAAGCATGTGGTCGAAAGCTGCGCCGGAATGGCAGGCGCGGATAAAGCTGGATGATACGCAGCGCATTTGTTCGGAGACGAACAACACGCCGACCCAGGCGCAGTTTGACTCGATCCTCGCGCGCGAAAAGGCCAGCGTTGTCTATCCTGCTGACGGCAACGTCATGGGCGATTGGAAGAAGGGCATGGTTGTCGCCCAGCGCGGCACCGGCGGCCAGTTTTCTGACGCACCGGGCACATACCAGGGCGGGAATTGCTTTGCGTGCCACGAGATGACGAAGGAAGAAGTGAGCTACGGCACGCTGGGACCAAGTCTGCTCGGCTACGGCAAGATCCGCAAATTCGAGCCATCTGAAGCGAAGGCCGCATTTGCGAAAATCTATAACCCGCACGTCCTGATGCCGTGCTCGCAGATGCCGCGCTTCGGGGTCACAAAATTTTTGACTGAAGAGCAGATAAAGGATGCGGTGGCTCTGTTGTTCAACCCGGATTCGCCGGTCAACAAATAGGCAATATCGAAAGTCCACATTGCGCCGCGCGTTCTGCGCGGCGCTTTTCTTTCAAGCCGGAGATACAGCGTGGCGAAATTTGATCTCACTCGCAGACAAACCTTCTCGGCTGCACTTGGGGCTGCCACGGGCTTGATGTGGACGCGTGTCGCCATGGCAGCTGGCGACGAAATCAAGACGTTGTCTGACGGGGCATTGACGCTACCCACAGGCGCGTTGAGCCGCTCGGCAAATGCGGACGAGATCAAGAAGGCCCTGAGCGACGCGGGGCTTGCCACCGACGTCACGCGCAACCCACTTAATGTTTCAGTTCTTGTGCGGGGCGATGATGTCATTTTATTTGATTGCGGTTCAGGTGCGAATTTCATGCCGGGCGCGGGCAAATTGCCCGATAGTCTGAATGCAGCGGGCATAGCGCCCGAGCGTGTGAAGCACGTTGTGTTCACCCACGCGCATCCCGATCATCTTTGGGGCGCGCTGGATGATTTCGGCACACCAGCGTTCCCGAACGCGGCGTATCATATGGCTGGGGCGGAGCGCGATTACTGGTTTTCGCCAGACGTGTACAAAACTTTGCCCGAGGATCGTCACGCCTTCGCAGCGGGCGCTCAGCGCATCATCAAGGAACTCGATTCCGTGATGAAGTGGTTCAAGCCGGGCGACGAGGTTATATCGGGCGTCAGCGCCTTTTCTTCACGCGGGCACACGCCGGGACATGTGAGTTTTGACGTGCGCGTGGGCAATGAGATGGTCGCCGTTGTCGGCGACGCCATCACGCACGGCGTCATCTCTTTCCAGTATCCCGATTGGGCTGGCGGGTTCGATCAGGAGCCGGAGAACGCCATTGCGTCGCGCAAGCGTCTGCTGGATCGCTTTGCGAATGAGAAGACCAAAATCATTGGCTATCATCTGCCCGGCGGCGGCGTTGGCCGCGTCGAGCGGGCGGGGGCTACGTACCGTTTCGTGCAAAGCTAACTAGCGGCGGAACGCGCGCGAGTTGCGGAGGCGCTGCACGCCGTTGGTGAGCACCTCGCGCAGCGGGCCTTCGATTAGAAGTTGAATACCGATGCGCGCTCCAATCGCCATGCCAGCGATGGCGATTGGCCAGCTTGGGGCAAACAACGAGCCGGCAGTCAGGCCCTGTCCAATTGTGCAACCGCCCGCAAGCACGCCACCCGAGCCCATGAGAACTGCGCCCAGCAAGTGACGGCGCATTTCGCGGGGGTCGTCAAACGCTTCCCAGTGAAACTCGTCATTGTTCAATGCAGCGGCGAACGAGCCTGCGACGACGCCGACAACGCTCATGACGCCAAAATCGACCCACGCGCTGGCGTCAACGAATGCGCCAAACAGGGCGCGCGCAACAGGCGAAACGAACGTGAGACTTTGCGGCCGCGCCGTTGTTTCAAAGGGGTCTGCGAGCAGGCTCGTTGCAGCCCACCCCGCCACGATGCACAGGCCCAGAACCAGAGCAGCGGTGATCATTCGGCGCGCATGACGAAGGCGCTGCTCGCGTCTCACGGCCCATACAAGCGCGGATGTTACGATCATTGCCAGCAGCAGGCCGGGGTAGGGCAGAGGCAGAATATCGACGAAAGAGCGGGTTTCAATCCGTATGCTCTCGATCCAGTCGACGCGGACCGCTGAAAGCACGCCGCGCAGCCACGCGATGGCGAACAGGCCAAAGACAAGCAGCGTCACAAGGGCTCGAAGATCGCCGCCGCCGAGGCGTATGAGCGAACCAAACGCGCATGTGCCCACCAGCGCCATGCCGAGCCCAAACATGAACGCGCCGACTGCTATCGAAAGCCACGGCAGGCGGTCTTGTCCGTAGGCGGTCATCGCTGGATCAAGCAGGCCTGCGGCGACAAGCGCCTGCGTGCCCAGCAGCGCCACACCCAGCGCCAGTCCGAATATCTTGAGCCGACGCCAATCGCCGGAACTCACGGCGTCCTCAAAGGCGCCGAACGTGCACAAGCGTGCGCGGCGCGTCACAAAGCCAGCGGCGAAACCCACCAGCAGGCCGACAAGGGCGATGATCGCCGCGGGCACGTTTCCTCGCTTTCGCAGACCCGGTCTCTCGCCGGGACGCTGCCATGATCAGGGGCGAGGTTTCTGCTCGTCCTGACAGAATATGTCGTAAACAACGCTGATGACACGACGCACGTCTTCATCGGCGATCGAGTAATAGATATGCTTTCCATCGCGGCGCGTCGTGACAAGATCGTCGTAACGAAGGCGTGCCAGCTGCTGCGAAAGAGCCGATTGGCGGATGGATAAAATCGCCTCAAGCTCGGAGACGGAGCGCTCCTTCTCGGCGAGAAGGCAAAGTACAAGCAAGCGGCTTTCCTGCGCGAGCGCCTTGAGGAAATCGCTGGCTTCCCGCGCGTTCTTCAACAGTTTTTCGAGCCGCGGCGAATATTCGACGTCTGACCGAAGTTCGTTCTCAATGGACTGCGGAACGATGCTCATTTTTGGAGCGCGCCCCCCGACGCAACCGGCTTCTGTTGCGTCTCCAGCATCTTTGCGAAGATACCCCAGAACATGGCGTCGCTCATATAGCCCGTGATGCGGCCAGCCTCTTGCCCGTCTTTCATGAGAACAAAAGTAGGCGAAAAGCGAACGGGGGTTGTAAGCCCCAGCCCTTTGGGTTGGCCCTCGTCGAGGCTGATCCTGCGCAGCGGCGCCTGTTTGCCTTGCGGCGTCAACGGATAGGCGGGGCCAACTTCCTGATCCCACCGCGCGCAATAAACGCAGCCCGCGCGCTCGAACATCAATAGCTCGAACGTATCCGCCAGCGCCGCCGAAGCGGTGAAGATGGAAAGCGCACCAGCGCCGAGGACATTTGCCAAGTGGAACATCCTCTTTATATAAACGAATTCGAATTTGTTTTCCAGTGGGGCTGCCTTTGGAACCCGGTCTTGCAGGCGCCTTCCTCGCAGGTCTTGCGTCGTTCGCTTCGCCCTGCGTCCTGCCCCTGACGCCAGCCTATCTTTCGTTCATCGCTGGCTCAGACCCCAATCGGCTGATGGCGGCAGACGTTAGCGAGCGCATCCGGTTGCTGGTGCGCGCCTCCGCGTTCGTCGCGGGGTTTGCGACTGTGTTCATCCTGCTGGGGGCGAGCGCGTCAATGGCGGGGCGATTTATCGCAGTCTGGTTCGACCAGTTGGCCATCGTCGCTGGCGTGCTCCTCATGGTCCTGGGCGTGCACGTAGCGGGTTGGCTGCATCTGCCGATCCTCATGCGGGAAAGACGCGCCCACGGTCCGGCCCGCGTCACCTCGCTTGCGGGTGCTTATTTCGTCGGGCTGGCTTTCGCCTTTGGCTGGACGCCCTGTGTGGGGCCGGTGCTGGCCTCCATCCTTCTGCTGTCAGGCGCGCAGGATTCTGTCGCCCATGGCGCGCTCCTGCTGTCCGTGTATGCTGCCGGGCTTGGGCTGCCGTTTCTGTTTGCCGCCGCGTTCGCGCCGTGGTTCCTGAAGCGTACATCGCGATTCAGCCGCTTTGCGCGACCAGTGTCGATTATTGCGGGCGTGCTTCTGATCGTGACCGGCGCGCTGATTGCGACCGGATATTTTGGACGAATCGGCGCGTGGATGCTCGAGACCTTTCCGATATTCGGACGCATTGGATGATGCGGGACCGGCAACAGTTACGCAGGAGAATCATGTGACGGAATTTGCGCCATTCAGCGCGCTCGCAGGGGGCGTGCTCATCGGCATCGCCGCCGTTCTGCTCATGGCGGGCATCGGCCGCATCGCGGGTGTGTCCGGCATCCTGATGTCCATGTTCGCCAGCCGCGACTTCAAGGCTGCAGGATGGCGCCTGGCCTTTCTGATCGGCATGCCGCTTGGCGCGCTGCTCACCATCGCGCTCGGCTTCAAGGATATGCGCGACCTCACATTCCCTGCGGGCATGCTGGCGACCGTGGCGGCGGGCCTTTTGGTGGGCGCAGGCACGACGTTTGGCTCTGGTTGCACAAGCGGGCATGGCGTTTGCGGCCTCGCGCGATTGTCGCCCCGCTCGATCGTGGCGACGCTTACGTTCATGGCGACGGGCGTTGCGACTGTCTTCATCGTCCGCCACGTTCTGTAGAGGCTGATATGCCGATCATTCTTGCTTTGGTTGCTGGCGTTGTCTTTGGAGCCGGACTCACGGTTTCGGATATGATCAATCCGGCCCGCGTGTTGAACTTTCTCGACCTCGCAGGCCACTGGGACGCTTCGCTCGCATTCGTGATGGGCGGCGCGCTATGTGTCGTGGCGATTGGTTATCGTCTGGCGTTCAGGCGCACGCGTCCGTTTCTGGCGCCAGAATTTTCGTTGCCGCTTTCGCAACGTATTGATGCGCCTTTGCTGCTGGGCGCAGCTCTGTTCGGCGCCGGGTGGGGCCTGGCGGGCATATGTCCTGGCCCTGCGTTGGCTGGGCTTGTCTCGCTGGAGCCGAAAATTTTTGTGTTTATTGGGGCGATGCTGATCGGCATGTTTGGCGCCATGGCGTTGCAGAGGCGTTGGCAGAGATAAGCCGACGTAATGACGTTCTTTGCGCGTCTGTGCGAGGTCATAATTACGCCTAGCATTTTTCAAGATGCGCGTTTACCTTGAGGCAAGTTCGGCGACAGCCGGACAATAAAATCAATGGGAGGAATTCTGTGAGCGACAAGACTTACGAGAACATCAAGATTGAACGCGACGGCGCCGTCACGACCGTGACGCTTAATCGGCCTGAGAAGCGTAACGCCATGAGCCCCGGGCTTCATTACGACATGGAAGACGCGCTGACATGGCTTGCTCGCGACGACGCCACGCGCGTTCTCATCCTCACGGGAGCTGGCGAGGCGTGGTGCGCGGGGCAGGATTTGAAACTCTACTTCCGTGAGACCGCAAATAACCCTGACGAACGCGCTCGCTCAAACACATCAAGCCACCATTGGCGGTGGGAGCTTCTCTCGCGCTTTCCAAAGCCCACAGTTGCGATGGTGAATGGCTATTGCTTTGGCGGCGCCTTCACGCAGCTCTGCGCAGTTGATTTTGTTATCACCGCCGAGGACGCTATTTATGGTCTGTCGGAAGTGAACTGGGGCATCATTCCTGGCGGCATCGTCAGCTGGAATCTGACCGACATGATGCTTCCCCGCCACGCGCTATATTATGCTGCAACCGGTGAGCCGTTTGACGGCAAGCGCGCAGTGGAGCTTGGGCTGGCAAACTTCGCGTACCCCAAGGAAAGCCTGCACGAAGAGACGATGAAATTTGCGCAAAAGTTGTTGAAGTTGAACCCGTCAGTCCTGCGGTACACAAAGGATGCCGTGAAGGCTGTGCGGGGCATGACGGCTGAACAGGCGCGGGATTATCTCGGCGCCAAGCAGGACGCGCTGGCCCGTCACGACAAGGAAATTGCTGACAAGGTCGGCATGAAGCAGTTCCTTGACGACAAGACGTATCGTCCGGGTCTTGGGCCTTATCAGTCGAAGACCTAAGCGCGGACAGAACGCGAAAAGTAACAGAATGTTAGGGGAGGAGACGCCGTTGAGCGTCGTCGATAACATTGGCGCCCTGCTTGCGCCGCGCAATGTTGTTCTTGTGGGCGCGTCCGACCGTAACTGGTCGGTGCGTGTGTACGAGAACCTGCGTCGCTTTGCGTTTGAAGGCCCGGTGTACCTTGTGAACCCCAACCGTGCCGAGCTTTGGGGACATCGTTGTTATCCGTCCCTCGTAGATATCCCTGAGGCGCCGGATCATCTGGCTATTTTTGTTCCCGCCGATCAAACGCTCGATACGCTTGCCAATGCGGCAGGCGCCCGAAGCGCGAGCCTGTACGCGGCCGGGTTTGGCGAAGGCGATGATTTACCCGGGATTGCGCGCGCCGAGCGACTCCGCGCCTTGCTTGCGGAAACGCGCATCGCCGCCGTCGGCCCCAATTGCATGGGGCTGGCTGTTGGCGCGAGCCGCTTTTGCACCGTCCCCGACGAGCAGCTGTCTTTGCTTGCGCCGGGGCCCGTGGCTGCGCTGACGCAGAGCGGAATGCTTGTGCAGACGTTGAGCAGGGGGCTTGAAAGCGCAGGGCTCACTCTGTCGCATCTGATCTCGTGCGGTAATCAGATCGGCCTCACATTCGCTGATTATATCGACGCGTTGGCCGAAGACGAACATCTGCGCGTCATCGCCTGCTACGTTGAATCCGTCAACAACGCTGAGCGATTTTTTGCCGCATCGCGTCGGGCGCGGGCCAACGGCAAGTCAGTCGTCGTGGTCAAGATCGGCGGATCGGTGGCGGCCCGAGAGGCGGCGCTGGCACACACGGGATCGCTTGCGGGAAGTCACGCGGCCTTTGACGCCCTCGCGCAAGAGGCTGGCGTTGTGCGTGTGGATGCGCTGGAAGATATGGTTGAAGCAGCGGCGTTTCTCGCACGCGCGCGGCGGCCAAAAGGGAATCGCATCGCGCTCGTTACAAACTCAGGCGCGCTGAAATCGCTTATGACGGAGGCGTCGGAAAGTTGCAGGATCACGCTGCCCGAACTGACTGATGAGACCGCGCAGAAATTATTCGCAGCGCTGCCGGAAGCTGAGCCGAGCATGCCATACGACACCAAGCGCACGCTTGGAACGCAGCAGTACTTATCCTGTATTCAAGCCTTGCACGATGACCCCAACGTGGACGCTCTCGTCATCGCCGAAGAGCTGCCGCGCGCTGAGGGTATTGAACGCAAGATCGCAAACTTCCGCGCGCTTGATGCGTGGGTCGGTAACGGCGCCATAAAGCCAGTTACGTTTGTGTCGCCGCTGACATTGCGCGAGACGGACTATATGCTGAGCACGCGCGCCGGATTGACGAATACGCCGTGGCTACGCGACCTGACCAAGGCGATGCGCGTGATGTCGCGGTTAGCGGATCGAACTTTTCCGCCGTTGCGCAACGACGGCGATGGCAACGTTGCGCGCGGCCGCGTTGAAATGTTCAAGACGTTTTCCGCGTCCGGCTCCCGCGCGTTGAACGAGGTCGATTCCAAAGCATTGCTTGCTGCGTATGGAATACAATCCGTTCCTGAGGAAGTCGCCATTTCATCGGATGGCGCTGCAGAGGCAGCCGCGCGCATCGGATTCCCGGTTGTCCTCAAGGCGGTTTGCGCCAGCGTGCCGCACAAGAGCGATGGAGGCCTCGTCCTCTTGAATCTTTATGATGCGTCAGCTGTTCGCGCGGCAGCGCAAACGATTTCAGAGCGATGCGCCAAGCTTGCTGCGCCATTGGAAGGACTGTTGGTCGCCAAGCAGATCAGCGGCGGCGTTGAAATGGTGATAGGCGTTCATCGCGATCCCGAAGTTGGTCCCGTCGTGATGGTTGGGGCAGGTGGCGTTCTGCTCGAACTGGTGGAAGACGTGTCGTTTGGACCGCCGGGGCTCGATCATGCGCGTGCACTTGATATGATCTCGCGTTTGCGCAGCGCCAGACTTCTGGCCGGCTATCGCGGCGCGCCAGCATGTGATGTTACCGCTCTGGCGCAGACCTTGGTCAATCTCGGCGCGTTGGCGCATGAGCTGGGGGGCCACATCGACGCCGTCGACGTCAATCCGATCATCGTCCTGCCGGAAGGCGCATACGCGCTTGATGGTCTTGTCGTCCTGCGGGAGAGTGTTTGAAACTAACAACATAACGCCGGAGGGAGAAGCGCATGAGGAAGAGCCTGTTAGGTCTTGCCGCCATCACCGCCATGAGCGGGCACGCTTTCGCCAATGAAGTCGCGGACTTCTACAAAGGAAAGACAGTAACAGTCTACATCGGCTATGGGCCAGGTGGCGGTTATGATCTTTATGCGCGCACACTTGCGCGGCATATCGTGAAGCACATTCCGGGCAACCCGCAGGCTGTGCCCTCCAACATGCCAGGCGCCAGCAGCATGACGCTGGGCAACTTTCTGGCGCGTGTCGCTCCAAAAGACGGCACTGCATTCGGCGCCGTAAATTCGGCTTTGCTGTTCGACCCGCTCTTTGCGGGCAAAAATTCGAAAGCGCAGTTCACCGGGCCGGACATGACGATGATCGGCAACCTCACAAGCTCCGCATCGGTGCTCGTGGCGTGGCACGAATCGGGCATCAAGACGCTGGCTGATGTGCGCGAGAAGGGCATTACGATTGCGGCTACATCGCCGTCCGGCGACACGTACCTGCTGCCGTTATCTATCAAGAATATGCTTGGTCTCGACAAGTTGAAAATGGTGATTGGTTATCCTGGTACTCGAGAGGCCGCGCTGGCGCTCGAGCGCGGCGAAGTGTCGGGCCGTGTGTGGGACATGGAAGGCATCAAAGCCGCGCGGCCTGATTGGTTGCGTGACAACAAGATCAATCTTGTTGCGCAACTCGCTCCAAAGAAGATGCCGGAAGTGCCGCCGGATGTTCCACTTGTGCGCGATTCAGTCGCCAATGAGGAAGATCGTCGCGTGCTTGACGTTATTTTTCTCAGCACAGTGATAGCGCGCCCATACATTGGGCCGCCGGGTATTCCGGAGGCCCGCAAAAAGGCCCTGCGCGTAGCGTTTATGGCGACAGTTTCTGATCCTGAGTTTCTCACCGAGATCAGCAAAGTCCAGCTGACGATCGACGCGATGTCCGGCGATGAAATGGAGCAGTTGATCAAGGATTCCTATAATCTTCCGTCGTCCACGGTGGAGAAAGTGCGCAAGGCGCTGACGTCTCCGTGATGCGGCGTCATTGCCCGGAGCAAGCATGTTGGATGTAAGTCAAGATATCGCCGCGGTCGCGGAAGGCGCGGAGCGTTTTGCGCGAGCGATGTTTGGCGCGGAGCGTGCGCGGGCGCTCAGTGTTCGCGATACCGCTGGGCGAGACGATGAGGCGCTTCGTACAGCGGGCGCCGAAGGGTGGTTGTCGCTTTTGGCGCCCGAGTCGGTTGGGGGCGCAGGCCAAGGCTTTGGCGCCGCTTGCGCCGTGGCCGAAGCCTTCGCGCGCAACTTGGCCCCGATTTCATACTGCTCACTTGCATCGGCCTTGCCAATCCTTGCAAACATGGAATTTCAGGATCTTGATGCAGCCCTTCGCGGCGAGGTTGTCGCTGCATGCGTGATCAACGCCGATAGGGTCCGCAGCCTCCATGTGAATGCGCGGGAAGCCATGTGTGGACTGGTGCGCGGCGTATTCTGGGGAGGCGCGGCAGACTATTTCCTTGTCCAAGCCCAAGACGCCGACGGGCTTGTTCTCGCGCTTGTCTCCCGGTCGGCAAGTGGCGTGTCTGTCACTCCGCACCGAACGGTTGACGGGTTCGGTGTTGCCGATGTGAGGTTTGACGATTCTCCAGTTACAAAGCTGCTTCGCGGCCCGGACGCTGTGGATGCTCTCACGAGCCTGCGCGCATCGCTGGCGATTTTGAGCGCCGCCGAGTTGATTGGCGTATCACAGACCGCGCTGGATCTGACTCTTGAACACCTCAAGATGCGTCAGCAATTCGGGCGGCCTTTGGCGTCGTTTCAGGCTCTGCAGTTCAAGGCTGTTGACGCTTATGTTGGTCTTGCGCTGGCGCGATCTCTCGTCGAGCAGGGCGCACGGTTGCTGGACAGGAATGCTGCGGGCGCTGAAGCTGCTGCATATGCGGCGCGAGCAAAGGGCAGCGAAGCTGCGATGTTCCTGCATCGCGCCGCCATTCAGATGCATGGCGCCATCGGCTTTAGCGACGAACACACTGTCGGTCTCTGTCTGAAGCGCGCTTTGGGATTGAGCGTTGCGTGGGGCAACGCGACGCAATGGCGGCTAGCCGTATCACGGTCTTCAAGCGAAGCTGGGGGCGCTGCTTTCCGTTCCGATACAGTTGAGGACGCTGCCTTCCGCCGCGAGGTTCGAACCTGGATTGCTGCGCATCTGCCGGATCATTTGCGGCATTTGCCGACGCGCCCCTCTGTCACGGACGCTCTCTGGTGGCACGTTAAGTTATACGAGCAGGGATGGATTGCACCCAGCTGGTCGAAAGACTACGGCGGCATGGGCGCGCGCGTCGCCGAACAAATCATTTTGTACGAAGAAATGGGAATAGCCGGGGCGCCCGAAATCTCCGGGCAGGCGATTTATCATTTCGGCCCGATCCTTCAGATTTTTGGGACGCATCAGCAAAAGGCTCGCTTTCTTCCCGACATGCTTTCGGGCGCAACGATGTGGTGTCAGGGATATTCTGAACCCGGCGCGGGGTCTGATCTTGCAAGCCTGCGCACGCGCGCTGTTCGTGATGGCGACATGCTCGTTGTCAACGGTTCGAAAATCTGGACCACGTGGGGACAGCATGCGGACTGGATGTTTGCGCTCGTGCGCACCAACCCTGACGTGAAAAAGCAGGATGGCATCACCTTCTTGATGATTGACATGAAGAGCGCGGGCGTCACGCGCCGGCCGATACGCACGATTGCGGGCGAAGAAGAGTTTGCTGAGATCTTCTTTGATGATGTGCGCGTGCCGATTGAGAACGTCGTGGGCGAGATTGACGGCGGCTGGCGCGTCGCCAACGCGGTGCTGGAGAAGGAGCGGCTTCATGGCGCCAACCCTGTTCGGTGCGCACAGATTCTCGCTCGGGTGAAAAGCGCGGCGGGGGTTGCAGACTTCCTCGACGATGCAGGCTTTGCAGATCGCCTAGCGCGCGCCGAGATCGACTATGTCGCGCTCTGCGCAACATTCGCGCAGATCGTCGAGATTGCCGAGACGGGGTCTCGCACACGCGGCGACTTTGCGTTCGCCAAGCTTGTGTCTGGCGAGCTGCAACAGCAATTGTGCGAGTTGCTCGCCGAAGCGTGCGGAGCTCTAGCCGCTGTGAGTGAGTCGCTCGATTTTGGCGATGACAGGATCACGCCCGGGGTTGCCTACATGCAGAACAGGCGCGTGACCATTTACGGAGGATCGTCGGAGGTTCAGAGGCTGCTGATTGCGCGCCGCGTTCTGGGGCTGACCACGCCAAGATGAGTTTAGCTGCTGGAGGTTCTGGATGGCGACAGCGCCTCGGTTGATCCGTTTCGGCTCCCTCTGAAGCTTTTAGCTAAATCTTGACCATCGGGCTTCTTGTCCGCTGCCCGTTGACGTTTTCCCCGATCTGAACCGGCCGACAGTCACCATCATGACCGAGGCGGAAGGCCTTGCGCCGCAGGAGGTGGAGCAACTCGTTACATTCCCGGTCGAGACGGCGATGAACGGGCTGCCGGGCGTGTCGCGCGTGCGCTCTGTGTCCGGTGTGGGCCTCTCCATCGTCTATGTGGAGTTTGACTGGGACACAGAGATATTCCGCAATCGCCAACAGGTTGCAGAGAAACTTTCGCTCGTCGGCGCGCGTCTGCCAGCGGGCGTCACGCCGCAGATGGGGCCTGTCAGCTCCATCATGGGGCAAATTCTGCTGATCGCAGTGACGAGCGATACGGCGTCGCCGATGGAATTGCGCGATGTCGCGGAATGGACGTTGCGCCCCCGGCTCCTTACCATTCCGGGCGTTGCGCAGGTGATCCCGATTGGCGGCGAAGTGCGTCAGTACCGTGTGGCGCCCAATCCGGCTGCCATGCGTGCGCTGGGCGTGTCCTTCGAGCAGGTGGAAAAAGCGCTCGCGCAGTTTGGCTCCAATTCTCCGGGCGGTTTCTCAGAGCAATATTCCCGCGAGTTTCTCATCCGTAACGTGGGGCGTACGACAAGTCTGGATGACTTGCGCAGCCTTGTTGTCGCCAGCGTCAATGGCCGCGCCATCCTCTTGCGTCAGATCGCAGACGTGGAGTTTGCTGCGCGCATGAAGCGGGGCGAGGCGGGCTACATGGGCAAGCCCGCTGTCATTGTCTCTGTCGAGAAGCAGCTGGGCGTCGATACGATTAAGCTCACCCGCGCCGTTGAGCGGGCATTGAAAGAGTCGGCGGCAGGACTTCCGCCGGGCGTGAAGGCCGACCAACTTCTTTTCCGGCAGGCCAACTTCATCGAGGCCTCGGTTCGCAACGTCGAGAAGGTCTTGCTTGAAGCGATATTCGTTATGCTCTCTGGCGTGCGCGCGGAGATAGCGCTCAAGATATTCGGCGATGATCTCGATACGCTGCGCACAATCGCCGAAGATATGCGGGCGCGCCTTGCCCGCGTTCCCGGCCTCGTGGATCTTCAGATCGAAAAGCAAACGCGCATTCCGCAAATTGATATCAGGATTGATTACCAGCGTGCGGCGCTGTTCGGGCTGCAGCCTGCGCAAGTGACAGAGCAGCTGGAACGGCTTTCCAATGGCCGCGTGGTTTCACGCATAGTTGATGGTCCTCGCCGCTATGATGTTGTGCTGCGCCTGCGCGATCAGCAGCGCACGACAAGCGGCCTCGCCGACCTGCTGATTGAAAGCCCCATGGGCTGGATTCCTCTTTGGCAAGTCGCCGACGTGCAGGAAACCTATGGCCCCAACCAGATCCTTCGCGAGAACAGCGCGCGTCGCATCGTTGTGCTTGCGAACACAGATGGGCGAACGGACATCAGCCGTATCGTTGCAGCAATCCGCGCGCAGATGGACGAAGCAAAGCTGCCGCAAGGTGCGTTCTTCCGGCTTGAGGGAACGTTCCAGGCGCAGGAAGAGGCGAGCCTGCGCATTGGCGGGCTTTCGCTTCTTTCATTCGCGATGGTGTTCGCGCTTCTCTACAGCCGCTACCGTTCAGCGGTATTTGCGCTCATCATCATGGGCAGTGTTCCGCTCGCCCTTATCGGCTCGGTCGCTGCGCTCTGGCTGGCAGGCCAGCCATTGTCTGTTGCGAGCATGATTGGCTTTATCACGCTGGCAGGCATCGCAACGCGCAACGGCATCCTGAAGGTCAGCCATTACATCAACCTCGCCTTGCACGAGAACGTGCCGTTCGGGCGTGATCTTGTCATGCGCGGCAGCCTTGAGCGGATGACGCCTGTGCTGATGACAGCTCTTTCGGCGGGGTTCGCGCTGATCCCGCTAATGATCGACGCCACTTCGCCGGGCAAGGAAATCTTGCACCCGGTCGCTGTCACCATCTTCGGCGGACTCGTGAGCGCGACGCTTCTGGATGCGCTCTTGACGCCAGCGCTGTTCCTCAAATACGGGCGTGCGCCGCTCGAAAGACTTCTGGAAATTGCGAAGCAGGAGCAAGTTTCTGCGCCGCTGGCGTCTGGCGTCGAATCCTACTGATCAACCCAAAGGAACATGGAAAATGCGATCAATCATCTTTGCCTCGTCGCTCATTCTTGCGACCGTTGCGCTCGCTCATGAAGGGTTGGGTCCAAACGGCGGACGTCTCGTGGAAGCGGGCGACTTTCACATGGAGCTAGTGTCCAAAGGCAAGGCTGTCGATGTGTTCGTGACTGATGCGAATGACAAGCCGGTGCCGGTTGAGGGCTACAAAGGGCACGGCAGTGCTCGTGATAGACGGCAAGCCGCAACGCATTCAGCTGGCGCCGGCAAACGCAAACCGCCTGAGCGGCGCCGCCGCCATCGAAGTTCCAAAAACGCCGCGCGGGGCTGTGCAATTGCAGTTGCCGAACGGCGGGTCGGCGCAGGGGCGCTTTCAGTAGCAGGCCTCGTCCGCGAAGGCGGGCAAGACTGGTGCGCACAGCATCGCATGCACGGGTAAAAATGGTGGGCGATGCAGGGATCGAACCTGCGACCCCTCCCGTGTGAAGGGAGTGCTCTCCCGCTGAGCTAATCGCCCGGGAAAACGAACCACCGTGATCGGTGGTGTCGTTCAGTGGCGGGTATATCCTCCGGTGAGGGCCGCCAAGTCAAGTATGGGGTTTTGCCAGTCGGCGCATCGGGGAGGCTGTCAGGCGGCGGGACCCGGACGGCGGCTCATGATCGTTGCAACCGCGTCCCACAAATCGTCGAAATGTGAAATCACGACGTCGGGGGAAAACGTGCTGACGTGCGCATCCGTGTAGCCGAAGTCCACGGCCACCGCTGGGATGCGGGCGTTCTGCGCTGTGAGGATGTCAGTTTTCGAATCACCGACCATCACGCTGGTTGCCGGATCGCCACCCGCTAAAGCTATGGTCATGAGCAGGGCGCGCGCGTCGGGCTTGGAGACCGGCTTGCCCTCGTGCTGGTGCGTGTCCTGGCCGCAAATGGCAGCGAACATGTGGGCGACGCCCAGAGCCTCCAGCAGTTTCACCGACGCGGACTCGATCTTGTTCGTGCACACCGCTAGACGCCAACCCTCGCCGAGGAAGCGCTCAAGGGAGGCCTGCAAGCCATCAAAGAGATAGGATTCCTGCGCGATTCGATCTTCGTAGATGGCCAGAAACTTGTGGAAAAGCGCTTCCAGCTTTCCCGCGTCGAGAGGAGCGTTGCTCGCTGCAAAGCCGCGCTCAATCAGCGCGCGGGCGCCCGCGCCCACCATCGCTCGGCCGCTTTCGAGGCTGACCGGCGGCAGGCCTTCTTCGGCGAGGATCATGTTCAGCGCGCCGATCAGGTCGCCGGCGGTTTCGGCGATCGTTCCATCAAGATCCAGAACGAGAAGCGGGGCAGGCGATGACATAGGTGACCTCGGCTAGGATGCAGGCATTCGCTCTTGCGTCCTCATGTGGCGCCGGAAGAAAAAAATTGCAAAGCGGCGCCGCCAGCTGAGTTGCTATCGCCTCAATGCCTGGGCAAGTGGCGGCCGTACAATCGGGTTGTCGATGGGATATGCTCGCGCTCTGCGATTCGCGTTGCCGTGTCGTTGGCCGCATCGTTTCTGGCTGCATCGTTATTGAAGGAGTGCGCCGATGCCCGCTTTTCTGATGCCGGTTCCAGCAAGCATCCGCGCCGCCGCCTTGGCGGTCGCTATGAGCGCACTGGCGGCGCAAACGGTGTTGGCCAACAATTTTGATTTTCTGGCGGCGCCCGAGATTGAGTTGAACATCATTTACCGCGTCGACAAGGCGACTGGCGAAGTCGGGGCCTGCCAGTACGGCGACAAGGAAGGGACCATCGGCGTGACCCTGTGCTACCCGCCGGGGCTGGGCGCGAAGGCGCTTACACCGTCCAGCTATGGCCTTGTCGCCTCGCGTCACGAACGGGAGGCTGGGGTCTTTCGGGTGGACCTGCGCAGCGGCGCCATGTCGATCTGCTATGTTTTGAAGCAGGAAGTGGTCTGCACACCGCCCGCGCGCTAAGTCTACGCCATTGCGTTTCGGGTCTTGGTCGGCTATCCGGCGCTCTCCCATTTGCGCTCCCGAACGAGGCTGCGATGTCGCCGGACGATCTGAAGCGTGAAGCCGCCGCAAAGGCGGTGACGTTCGTCCAGCCGGGTATGCGCCTTGGCCTTGGCACCGGTTCGACCGCCAAGCATTTCGTCGACCTGCTGGCCGAGCGTGTGCGTGGCGGCCTTAACGTGGTTGGCGTGCCCACCTCCGAGGCGACGCGGGCGCAGGCTCTGAGTCTGGGCGTGCCGTTGACCACGCTCGACGAGACGCCTGAGCTGGACCTGACCGTTGACGGCGCTGATGAATTTGACCAGAGCCTTCGACTGATCAAAGGCGGCGGCGGCGCCCTGTTGCGGGAAAAAATCGTCGCTTCCGCTTCGGCGCGCATGATCGTGATTACCGACAACTCCAAACGGGTGGAGCGGTTGGGCCGTTTTCCCTTGCCAGTCGAGGTCGCCCCGTTCGGCGTGGAGGCGACCCGCCGCGCCATTGTTGCGGCGCTCAAGTCGGTCGGTTGTGCGGGCGAGATGGTTCTGCGCAAGGGCGCTGGGGGCGGCGCGTTCGTGACCGACGGCGGCCACTACATTTATGATTGCAGCCTTGGCGTAATCCCCGATGCTGAGGCGCTCGCGACCGCGCTCGCGCGCGTGCCGGGCGTCATGGAGCATGGGCTGTTCCTGGGGCTGGCGGACGCCATTATAGTCGCAGCGCCGGGTGGCGTAGAAGTGATCGGCTCGCCCGAAGGGCGCGCCACGAAATGACACAGCGCATTTCCAAGGGAGACGGCACGTGAAGTTCAAAAGCCTTGTTTTCGGCGCTGCATCGCTCGCGGCTCTCTCGTTCGGCGGCCTTGTTTCGCCTGCCTCGGCGCAGCAGCCTGCGCCAGCGGCGCCCCCTCTGCAGGTCACGCAGGCGCACGTTGACGCAGCACGCGAAGTTGTCGTGCTGACGGGCATCTCAAAGACGTACGATCTTTTTTATCCGCAGCTGGCGGACAGTCTGGTGAACACGCTGTCGCGCACGCGTCCGGAACTACGCAATGATTTGATTGCGACCGTGAAGGCGCTGAAGCCTGAGTTCGACAAGCGCGATGCCGAAATGGTGGACACGACCGCGCGCTATTTCGCGAGCGTGATGAGCCTGCAGGCCTTGAAGGACACCGCAACTTTCTTCAAGTCCGAAGCTGGCAAGCAATACGTCATGATGCAGCCGCAGGTTATCGACCAGATGATGGCGGCGCTTGACGTGTGGAACCGCCGCATGTCCGAAGATCTGATGACCCGCGTGCGCGAAGAAATGCGCAAGAAGGGTCATTCTCTCTAGGCAGGCGAGCTTATGTCCGACTTCGACGTCGATTTCTTCGTCATAGGCGCTGGCTCAGGCGGCGTCCGCTCGGCCCGCATCGCTGCTGGCTACGGCGCGCGCGTGATGGTTGCGGAAGAGTTTCGCATTGGCGGCACATGCGTGATCCGCGGCTGCGTTCCGAAAAAACTCTACGTCTATGCAAGCCGCTTCGCTGACGAGTTTGCGGACGCTGCAGGTTTCGGCTGGACAATTCCACAGCCGCCGCAGTTCAACTGGCGCAAGCTTGTCGATTCGAAAGAGAAAGAGATCACGCGTCTTTCAGGCCTGTATCGCAAGGGGCTGGATGGCGCGAAGGTCGAGATTGTCGAGAGCCGGGCGGTCGTTGAAGGCCCTCACGAAGTGCGTATCGTCAATGACGGGCGGCTTGTGCGGGCGAAGTATATTTTGGTCGCCACGGGCGGCGAGCCTACAAAATTGCCGAACGCGCCGGGCATCGAGCATACGATCACCTCGAACGAGATTTTCGATCTGCCTGAGTTGCCGAAGCGGCTGTTTGTTTTGGGTGGTGGTTATATCGGGCTTGAGTTCGCGAGCGTGTTTGCGCGTCTGGGTTGCGATGTGACGGTCGCAATGCGCGCTGATAATATCCTGCGCGGCTTTGATGAGGATGTGCGCGCTGGTCTTCGTGATGCCTTGGCGCACGCGGGCGTGAAGTTTCATTTCTCCGCCGTGCCTGTGATGTATGAGATGACGCCGGAGGGTTTGCGCGTCACGCTTTCTGACGGCGCCCATGTCATGGCGGATCAGGCGCTGGTGGCGACAGGCCGTCGCCCGCATACATCCGGACTTGGCTTGGAAAAAGCAGGCGTGGAGTTGAGCGAGAATGGCGCTGTAAAGGTCGATGCGCTGTCGCGCACCAGCGCTCCGTCTGTCTTCGCGGTCGGCGATGTGACCGACATGGATAATCTCACGCCAGTAGCAATCCGCGAGGGGCACACGCTGTCTGATCGACTGTTCGGGGGCAAGGATATCTCGTGCGATCACGAGAAAATCCCGACGGCGGTATTCACGACGCCCGAGCTGGGCGTGGTCGGCCTTACGGAGCAGGCTGCGCGGGAGCGGTTTGATATCGTTGACATCTACCGGGCCTTATTCCGGCCGATGCGCGCCACCCTGTCTGGCCATGACGAAAAAGTGCTCATGAAGATCGTCGTGGATGGCCAAACCGACAAGGTCCTTGGCGTCCACATCATGGGGCACGACGCCGGGGAAATGATCCAGCTCGTGGGCGTCGCCATGAAGATGGGCGTCACCAAAGCCGATCTCGACGCCACGATGGCGGTGCATCCGACCGCTGCCGAAGAACTCGTCACCATGCGAACCCGCACGGCGCGCTACGAGCGCTGACCGGACCGCCCGGTCCCTTTGGTCTACCTTATCTCGCATTTGCGAGATCGCTCGTGTATAAGCCCCATCTTTCGGTCCGTGCAATACTGCGCGGCCTTGATTTCCTTGATGTGGGCGCGCCAGTGCGGCCCCGGAGTGACGGACATGGCGGCAGATCGCTGGACCCCAGAAAGCTGGAGAGCAAAGCCGATCCAGCAGGTTCCGACCTATCCCGACGCGGCGGGGCTTGTCGCCGTCGAACAGACGCTGGCGGGTTATCCGCCGCTGGTGTTCGCGGGCGAGGCGCGCAAGCTCAAGCGTGCGCTGGGCGATGTCGCCAAGGGCCATTCGTTTTTGCTGCAGGGCGGCGATTGCGCTGAAAGCTTCGCCGAACATTCAGCCGACAACATCCGCGATTTCTTTCGCGTGTTCCTGCAGATGGCGGTGGTTCTGACGTTCGCCGGCGCCTCTCCCGTCGTAAAGATTGGCCGCATTGCCGGCCAGTTCGCCAAGCCGCGTTCTGCGCCTACGGAAAAGCGCGGTGACCTGGAATTGCCCAGCTACAAGGGCGACGTCATCAACGATCTCGACTTTACGGTGGAAGGCCGCACGCCTGATCCGCGTCGGTTACTGGAGGGCTACAGGCAGTCAGCGGCGACGCTCAATCTGTTGCGGGCATTCGCCACCGGCGGGTACGCAAACCTTGAGAACGCCCATCGCTGGATGCTGGGTTTCGTGCAGGACTCGCCGCAGTCGCATCGCTATCGCGAACTGGCGGATCGCATTACCGAGACGCTTGGCTTCATGCGCGCCATTGGCCTTGACGCCGAGAAGCATCAGGAATTGCGCGCGACGGATTTCTACACGTCGCACGAGGCGTTGTTGCTGGGCTTCGAGCAGTCAATGACCCGCATCGATTCAACCACGGGAGATTATTACGCCACGTCCGGTCACATGCTCTGGATTGGCGACCGCACGCGTCAGGTCGATCATGCGCATGTTGAATACTGCCGTGGCGTGAAAAACCCCATCGGCCTTAAATGCGGACCGTCGCTGAAGCCCGACGATCTTTTGAAACTTATTGATGTGCTGAACCCTGACGATGAAGCGGGGCGTCTGACGCTGATCTGTCGTTTTGGCGCTGATCGCGTTGTGGACCATCTGCCTGCGCTGCTTCGTGCGGTGAAACGGGAAGGGCGCACTGTGGTATGGTCGTGTGATCCCATGCACGGCAACACGATCTCGGCGGGCGGCTACAAGACCCGTCCGTTCGAGCGCGTGATGAGCGAAATACGCACCTTCTTTGCGGTTCATCAGGCGGAAGGCACCAACGCTGGCGGCGTACATCTTGAGATGACGGGCAAAAACGTCACGGAATGCACCGGGGGCGCGCGCGCCATCAGCGAAGGCGATCTGAGCGACCGCTATCACACGTTCTGCGATCCGCGCCTCAACGCAGAGCAGGCAATTGAGGTGGCGTTCCTGATTGCTGAGCTGCTAAAAAGCGAGCGCGCGAGTCAGGCGCCGCAGGTTCACGCCGCAGAGTAAGCGGATCGAAGGGGACTATTGCATGGAGGCGTGGATCGCCGCGTTCCGCAATTCGTGTGCGGGGATCACTTATGCCTTGCGCACGGAACGCGCTGTGCGACAGGAGGCAATCGCGCTTGTCGTAGCTGTCCCGGCGGCTTTTCTCATCGGCCAGACGATCTGGATCAAGATCGCGATGATCGGTGTGGTGCTCATGCTGCTGGCTGTTGAACTGCTGAACACCTGCATTGAAAAGCTTTGTGACCACGTGACGCCCGCGATCCATCCCCAGATCAAGGCGGTGAAGGATATGGGATCGGCTGCGGTGTTGGTGGCGCTGACCATGGCCATATGCGTCTGGCTTGCGGCCATCGCTGAAAGACTTGGCTTCGTGTGAAGCTGCGCAAGGGGATCCTTGCATTTACGCATTTGGCGTGACGCAGCTGCGTCCTTATGTTCATGCGTCGATGTTCTTCTCACTCTGACGTTAAAGCGCAGACTTCATGTCCCATCGGATGCCCTCGCTCTTCGTTTCGCACGGGTCGCCCATGACGGCGATCCAGCCAAGCCCGGCGCGCGACTTTTTTCTGAGCGTTGCAAAGGAACTGCCGCAGCCAAAGGCGATCCTTATCGCCACGGCGCATTTCGAAAGTGAAGCGCCGCTTCTGTCAGCGGATGCCAAGCCCGAAATGATCTACGATTTTGGCGGCTTTCCAAAGCCGCTGTTCGAGATTGTTTACCCCGCTCCAGGTGCGCCTGATCTCGCCGTCCGCGCAACCCGGTTGCTGCGCGACACAGGCTTCATGGCGCAAGCCGTGATCCGTCGCGGTTTCGACCATGGCACATGGGTGCCGCTGTCGCTGATGTATCCGCAGGCCGACATTCCCGTGGTGCAATTGTCAGTGCAGACGGAGCTTGGATCGCCGCATCATGTGGCGCTGGGCGAGGCGCTTGCGCCGCTGCGCGATGAGGGCGTGATGATCGTGGGGTCCGGCAGCCTGACCCATAACCTGTGGGAGCTGTCGCGCTCGCCTCGCGACATGAACGCGCCAGTGCGCGAGTGGGTGCGCGCGTTTACCGAATGGGTCGCCGAAAAGGTTGAGGCGGGCGATGTTGACGCCATCGCCGACTACCGCGCCCGGGCGCCTTTTGCGCGTGAAAACCATCCGCGTGATGAGCACTTCTTGCCCCTGCCTTTCGCGATGGGCGCCGGGGCTGGCGCCAAGGGCAAGCGCATCCATGCGAGCTATGATTATGGCCTGCTCGCCATGGACGCGTATCTTTTCCAATGAGCGCATCGCCCCGCATCGTTGTCTTCGATATCGGCAATGTTTTGTTGCGCTGGGATATGCGTTTTCTATTTGAGAAAGTGATTGCGGATCAACGCGAACTCGACCACTTCCTCGCGGAGGTCTGCACTCCTGGGTGGCACGGCTCGCTGGATGCTGGCGCCACATATGCGGATGCGATTGCGCAATTGTCAGCGCGCTTTCCGCAATATGCGAACATCATCGCGCTCTACGATCCGCGCTGGCAGGAGACGATCTCTGGCGCCATTGACGGCAGCGTCGCCATTCTTGAGGGTCTGCGCGGGGCGGGCGTTCGGACGTTCGCGATCACGAATTTTCCGGCTCAAAAATTCGACGAGACATGCGCGCGCTATCCATTTCTTGGCGGTCTTGACGGCGTGATCGTGTCGGGGCGCGAGCGGATCGTGAAGCCGTCGCCTGCGATTTTTCGGCTGTTTCTCGAGCGCTTTGGCGTCGAGGCTTCCGATTGCGTCTTCATCGATGACAATCGCACCAATGTCGCAGCGGCGCGGGATGTAGGTATGACTTCCCTCTGGTTTGAAAAGCCTGACCTGCTTGCCGACGACCTTCGCGGGCTGGGGCTGCCTGTTTGACGTGGCCGCCATTGCCGGGGGCGGGGCGGCGGGCTAAATCCGTTGCATGAACACGAAAACCCGTCCTGCTGACCGTCTTGTCATCGCCCTCGCGCAGATCGATTGCACCGTCGGCGATATTGCTGGTAATTGCGAGCGCATCCGCGACGCTCGCGCTCAGGCCGCCGCGCAAGGCGCCGATCTTGTCATGTTTTCCGAACTGTTTCTGGCGGGTTATCCACCCGAGGACCTTGTCCTGAAACCTGCTTTTCAGGAGGCCTGCCGCTCCGCGCTGGAAGACCTGGCCCGTGAGACGGGGCAGGGCGGCCCGGCGTTGCTCGTGGGAGTTCCGTGGGCTGAGGAAGGCAAGTGCTTCAACGCCTATGCGCTGCTGGATGGCGGACGCATTGAGGCGGTTCGCTTCAAAGTCGATTTGCCAAATTACGGCGTGTTTGATGAGAAACGCGTCTTCGAGCCGGGCCGTGCGCCGGGGCCAGTGTCTTTTCGCGGCGTACGGATAGGCCTGCCGATTTGCGAGGATATCTGGACGCCGGACGTGGTTGAGACGCTGGTTGAAACTGGCGCGGAATTGCTGCTCGTGCCCAACGGCTCGCCTTATTGGCGCGGCAAGCAGGATGAGCGCGTGGCCGTCGCCGTCGCGCGCGTGGCCGAGAGCGGCCTGCCGCTTGTCTATCTCAACCAGATCGGCGGGCAGGACGAACTTGTTTTTGACGGCGGCTCGTTTGCGCTCAATGGCGATTGCTCGCTGGCGGTGCAATTGCCCTCATTCCAGTCTGTCGTGAGCACCATCGCTCTTGTCCGCGAGAAGGGCGAATGGCGCGTTGAGGATGGCCCCAAGGCGCTCACGCCGGAGGGCGACGAGGCGGATTATCTGGCCTGCATGGTGGGCTTGCGAGACTATGTCGACAGGAACCGCTTTCCTGGCGTTGTGATGGGCCTTTCGGGGGGCGTCGACTCCGCACTGTGCGCTGCCTTGGCGGTGGATGCGCTGGGGCCCGAGCGCGTGCATTGCATCATGCTGCCCTACCGCTTCACCTCCGGTGAATCCCTGACGGACGCCAATGCGTGCGCAGATGCGCTGGGCCTGCGTTATGACATCGTGCCCATATCGCCTGCAGTGGAAGGGCTGGAACAGTCTCTGGCTGGCATATTCGCTGGCCGCACGCCTGATATTACGGAAGAGAACCTGCAGAGCCGCACGCGCGGCGTGCTGTTGATGGCTGTCTCCAACAAGTTTGGCCCCATGCTGGTGACGACGGGCAACAAGTCGGAGATGTCGGTCGGTTACGCGACCATCTATGGCGACATGAACGGCGGGTTCAACCCGATCAAGGATCTCTACAAGATGCAGGTTTTCCGGTTGTGCGAGCTGCGCAATCGCTGGCTGCCGCCGGGGGCCAAGGGGCCGGGGGGCGAAGTCATTCCGCACAACATCATCGTGAAGCCGCCGTCGGCGGAGTTGCGCGAAAACCAGAAGGATCAGGACTCGCTGCCACCCTATGAGGTGCTCGACGATGTGCTGGAATGCCTGGTCGAGCGGGAAATGCGCGTGTCTGACATTGTCGCGCGCGGTCACGATCTGGAAGTCGTGACGAAGGTGGAGCGGCTGCTCTACATCGCCGAGTACAAGCGGCGGCAGTCTGCGCCCGGCGTGAAGGTGACGAAGAAGAATTTCGGCCGAGACCGGCGCTATCCAATCGTCAACCGGTTCCGCGATCAGGGCCAGCCCCTGCGCGAGCCGGACGCCTCAATCGCGCCCAAGAAAGGGTTGGGCACAGCCGAGCGGTTCGAAGAATAGCGTTTTTAAGAATTGCAACGCCCGCGCTCAACCGGGTGGGGCCCTTGCCTGTTTCAAATTAAAAGAAGGGCCGCCTTGCAGCGGCCCTTCCATTGTCCTGTCCGCGATGGGCGGGGACTCTTACGCGCCGCTCACGCGGGGCGAACCTCACGAGGAGTTAGCAGTCCCAGGGCCGACTTTCGCGGCGAATGACAATGAGACACTAGATCACCTCCTTTCATTGGGTTGACGACATTGGGAATGTAGGGGCGTTTCCGCGATTCGAAAAGGCCTGCTGATCTATTTCCGACCCAGTTTTTGCGACGGACCCGAGGGTCTGATGTCCGGCTTGTGCGAGTGCGTTCAGCCTGCTGACGGGGCTCCGGGTTTGCGGTAATACATCGCTATGACAATTCCCATCGTCCGCTTCGCGCCGTCCCCCACGGGGCGCATCCACATCGGCAATGCCCGCACCGCGCTCTACAACTGGCTTTTCGCCAAGAAGCAGGGCGGGCGTTTCATCCTGCGTTTTGATGACACTGATCTGGCGCGCTCCACGCGGGAGTTCGCGGATATTATCGAGACCGATCTTCGCTGGCTGGGCATTGAGCCCGATGTACTGGTCCGTCAGTCCGAACGCTTCGCACTTTATGACGCCGCCATGCAGCGATTGCGCGAGCAGGGGCGTCTTTACTCCTGTTATGAATCGCAAGAAGAGCTGGACCGGAAGCGCAAGTTGCAGCTCACGCGCGGGCTGCCGCCGGTTTATGATCGGGCGGGCCTTGCGCTCAGTGCTGAGGACCATGCCAAGCTGGAGGCTGAGGGCCGCAAGCCGCACTGGCGGTTCAAGCTCGAGCGCGAGGTTGTGCAGTGGGAAGATCTCTCGCGCAGAGCCAGCCGTATTGACTGCGCCTCGCTGTCGGACCCTGTGCTGGTGCGCGAGGATGGCGCTTATCTCTACACGCTGCCTTCGGTGGTGGATGACATTGATCTTGGCGTCACGCATGTCATTCGCGGCGAGGATCATGTAACCAACACGGCCGTGCAGCTTCAGCTATTTCGCGTGCTGGGAGACGGCAAGCCTGCGCCGTCATTTGCGCATCACAATCTGCTGGCGACAGCCTCGGGCGAGGGACTTTCCAAGCGCACTGGATCGCTTTCGATCAGTTCACTGCGCGACCAGGGGATGGAAGCGCTGGCGGTCGCCGCGCTCGCCGTGCTGACCGGCACTTCGGACAGCGTTCACGCAGTGACGTCGCTCGATGAACTGGGCGCTGCTATCGACCTCTCGCACGTCTCGCACAATTCGGCGAAGTTCGATGAGGCCGATCTCGTTGCGCTTTCGGCGCGCACGCTGCTGTTGCTGCCCTATGCTTTGGTGGCTGAAAGGCTTGCTGCGCTGGGTGTCTCCGGGCCGCAGGCCGAGGCGTTCTGGCTGGCGGTGCGCGGCAATCTGAACAAGCTGGGAGAAGCTGAGCCCTGGGCGCAGGTCTGTTTTGGCGCCATTGAGCCTGTGCGCGAAGACGAGGAGTTTCTTCGTGCGACCGCCGCCTTGCTGCCCGCCGAGCCCTTCGGGCCGCAGACCTGGCGCGAGTGGACCGAGGCCGTAAAGGCGAAGACCGGACGCAAGGGCAGGGCGCTGTTTCACCCGCTCCGGCTGGCCTTGACCGGGCGCGAAAACGGGCCGGAGTTAGCGGCGCTCCTGCCGTTGATCGGACGCGCTAAAGCGCTGGCCCGACTTGGCGCACCCGCTTGACGTCATCGCTCGTCACGCTGCCCGTGACGGCGAGGCGGTCTGCCTCAGCGCTGACGCCAGGCGCCATGGTCTGAGCCCCCGATGGGCGACTGTTTGCGGGCGGCTTGGGCGGTGTGGGCTGGCGTGGGCGCGATAACTCTTCCGCCTTCTCCGGCGTGACAATAAGGTCGCGGCGGCCGCTGGAAATGAGGCGCTCCGCCGGAGCGAGCGTTTCCGCCCATCCCTTGCCCGCCGGTCGGCAGGTGCAGGCGGCATCGAAAGTGCGACGATATTTCAGTGCGTTGGCGAGGGATGTATAGGGCTCGCCGGATATGGAAACCGCTTCTGTGATGTCGCGCGAGGGCGAATACGTGAAGACTTGCGTTTCAGCGTTCGGACACTGTGCACGGCACAGATCGAACAACCTGTCCGGGCTTTGCCCGAACGCGGTGTAGCTGACCGGGAAGAAGTAACCGTCGCAGGTTCTGACGCAGACTGCCTTTGAGCCGCGTCGCGGCCCGGTTTCCTCAGGCTGCTGAAAGTCGTCGATCTGCAAATCTTCCGGGTTGCGGCCGCCGCCGCCGAACAATTGTTCGAACACGTTCCTGGGCGCAGCAGCCTGCCGGGTGCACAGCTGATTAAATCGCGCCACCAGATTGTTGCGCTGCGCCGACCCGCGGTCGACAGCGTTCATCAGCCGGTCGAGGTTGCCGCGCATGGTCGCCATGCGCGCTTCCAACTCGCCGCACTGGGGCGGGGGCGGCGAGCCGAAGAACAAAAACTGCCGCCGACTGCAGCCAAGCTGTTCGGCATAGGCTGCGGTGCGTTGCAGTTCCGTGCGTTGTCGCTGCGCCGCCGCAACCGCTCGCTGATCGGTCTGCACGGGCGCCGCGGCGATTTGCGCCCGCAGTGCGTTGCAGTCGGCAGACTGGGAGACAGCGGGCGACGCGCAAAGCGCAATCGCCACTACGAGTGCGGCGAGGCGAAACGTCTGCTGCCGAGGTGCGCCCTTCGTCACGTTCGCCAACCCGTCCTGATGCGTTGTGGGATAGTTCGATTCCGTAGCCACGACCAGAGCAGTAGATCGTGGTGAATGTTGGTTCATCCCGGCGATGGCGCCCGCCGACACGTCAGCCCCTTGCGGTAGCGCGCAAAGACCTCATCTATGGCTACTGGTTAACGTCGCCGGTTTTAGCGACCGGCAGGAGGACTGTAAAGAAATGGGCACCGGGACCGTCGTGCGCGCGGGCGCATTTATCCTAGCCATTGCATGCGCAGGCGCGCCGGCTGCGGCATGGGCACAGTCGCCTGATCTCATCTTCCGCAAGTCCACAGTTTTCAAGCTGTTGACGCCCAACGACAAGTTGGCGACCTACGGCCTCGACGATCCGGTTGTTGAGGGCGTCGCGTGCCACTTCACCGTGCCGGAAAAGGGTGGCGTCGCGGGCATGTTTGGCGTGGCGGAGGAAGCCTCTGACGTATCGCTCGCATGTCGCCAATACGGGCCGATTCGCTTCAAGGGGAAGTTTGAGCAGGGCGACGTCGTGTTTCGGGAGCGCCGGTCGCTGGTCTTCAAGAAAATGCAGATCGTGCGCGGCTGCGACCCCAAGCGCAATGTGCTGGTTTACATGGCCTACAGCGACAGGCTGATCGAAGGCTCGCCGAAAAACTCGACGTCGACCGTTCCGATCATGCCGTGGGGGCCGACAGGCGAGGCGCTGCGGTGCGCTGAGTTTGTCGACGGTTGAGGATCAGTCCGCGCACGCGATGACGATCGTGTTCCGGGGCGGGGCCTTCACCTCTACCCCGGCCGAAAACGTGATGTCGCTGGCTGAACCGTAAGCTCGGGCCTTGCCGTGCCCGTTTGCTTCGCACCAGGCGTTGGCGACCACGCGCCCACATTCGGCGGACCTGGCGAGACATTCATCGACGCTGTAACCGCCTGCGGGCACAAAATAGACGCCGCGAGCGGGCGCCTGGGCTGAAGCGCTGGCTGACGAGAGGGCAAGTAGCGCGGCGGCGCCAAGCGCCAGCAGATGGGGAAGGGGGCCGAGGTTGGGGCCGAGGTTGGGGCGATGGGTGCGGGCGCGCATGATTGACCAGATTTGAGAATGATGGCCAAGCCTGCCGTTAACAGCGTTAATAATGATTGAATCGGCTGTGCCTTAGCCCTCGTTTTCGAGGGGGCCGCTTGACGGACGCGCCGGGCTCGACCATGGTGCCGCCATGACGATCCGCGCTTTCACCATCTGCGCCATCATTACGAGCTAGCACCTTCGCTGGCAGGACGTCTTTTTCCCTCGTGAAAACCAACGCTCCGGCCAGCTGGCTTCGGGAGCATTTATGTCGGCCGCTAAAACCTTGCGCCTCTACAACACTCTCAGCCGGACGAAGGAAGACTTCGTCCCGATCGACCCCGCGCGCGTGCGCATGTATGTGTGCGGACCGACGGTGTATGACTTTGCCCACATCGGCAACGCTCGTCCGGTGATCGTTTTTGATGTGCTGAACCGGCTGCTGCGCCACGTTTATGGGCGCGACAATGTCATCTATGTTCGCAACATCACGGATGTTGACGATAAAATCAACGCCCGCGCCGCCGAGCGCGGCGTCTCCATCCGCCAACTGACGGATGAGACCAACGCGATCTTTCAGGAAGACGTTCGGGCGCTGGGCTGTCTCGATCCAGACGTGCAGCCGCGCGCCACTGAACACATCGGCGAGATGATTGTGATCATCGAAAAGCTGATTGGAGCGGGCAACGCCTATGCGTCGCAGGGGCATGTGCTGTTTGCCGTCCCGTCCATGGCCGATTATGGCGCGCTGTCGCGTCGCTCGCTGGACGAGATGATTGCCGGCGCGCGCGTCGATGTCGCCCCTTACAAAAAGGGCGACATGGACTTCGTGTTGTGGAAGCCCTCGAAGGACGAGGAGCCCGGTTGGGAGTCGCCCTGGGGACGGGGGCGGCCGGGCTGGCACATCGAGTGTTCAGCCATGAGCTGGAAGCACCTTGGCGAGACATTTGACATTCATGGCGGCGGCATTGACCTCGTGTTTCCCCATCACGAAAACGAAATCGCACAATCGCGCTGCGCCTTCGGCCACAACGTGATGGCGAACGTGTGGATGCACAACGGCTTCCTGCAAGTGGAAGGCGAGAAGATGTCGAAGAGTGTCGGGAATTTCGTGACGATTCGCGATGTTCTTGGAGATTGGCAGGGGGAGGTGGCGCGCCTCACGATGCTCAAGACGCATTATCGTCAGCCGATTGACTGGACGCTAGGTTCGCTGCGCGAGAGTCAGCGCGAGCTTGATCGCTGGTACGCAGTCGCATCGCAGTTCGTAACCACAGAGGACATGTTGTCGCCAGAGTTTGAAGCTGCGTTATGCGACGACTTGAATACGCCGGAAGCCATCACGCATTTGCGCAGGCTTTACAGTGAGGCCAACGACGGCGTGGCTTACTCTGGCGCGCGTCTGGCGGCCTGCGGCAAGATGCTTGGCCTGTTTCAGCATGATCTTGCGGCGTGGAATGGTTGGCGACCGGCGTCGGGAGGCATAGATGAGCTGATGGTGCATCGCCTCATCAAATCCCGCATCGAAGCGCGCAACGCCAAGACTTGGGCGGAGTCAGACCGCATCCGCGATGAGCTGATCGCCATGGGCATACAGATCATGGATGCGAAAGACCCCGCGACGGGCGAGCTTTCAACAACGTGGCAGGTGAAGCGATGAGCCGCAAAGACATAACGCACGAGGCGTTCCGATGATCGGTCTTCGTCCCTATCTCCCGTCAGACGCGGAGACGCTGGCGATGATCTTCGTTGCATCTGTCGAACAGGTTGCGAGCGAGGATTATGATGTCGAGCAGATCGCCGCGTGGACGTCCAAGGCGGACGACGAAGCCGCTTTTGGCGTGCGTCTTGCCGCGCAATTGACGCTTGTTGCGACGGTTGATGGAGCGGCGGTTGGCTTCGCATCGCTTCGCGGGACCGATTTCATCGACATGCTCTATGTTCATCCCGAAGCAATAGGCCAGGGTGTTGCGACGACGCTCATCAATGCGCTGGAGAAGCTCGCGACCGCCCGTGGCGCAACTCAAATCAAGGTTGACGCCAGCGACACTGCGGAGCCTTTCTTTACTGGGCGCGGCTATCGCGCAAAGCAGCGAAACTCGAATGAAGTGGCAGGCGTCTGGCTTGCCAACACGACCATGCTGAAACTGTTTGCTGCGAATGACGCCGGGCCGGGAAGTACAGTCACGGGAGCTCGGTCATGAGCATGAGCCGCGAACGACTTTACATATTTGATACGACGCTGCGCGACGGCGCGCAGACCACCGGGGTCGACTTCTCGCTGGAAGACAAGCGCCGCGTTGCTGCGCTTCTCGATACGCTTGGCGTGGATTACGTTGAAGGCGGTTATCCCGGCGCCAATCCCATCGATACGGAATTCTTTCGCCACAGGCCAGTGAAGCGCGCGAAGTTCGCGGCGTTCGGCATGACCAAGCGCGCGGGACGTTCCGCGTCCAACGATCCGGGCATTGCTGCGCTGATCGAGGCGGATTCCGATGTCATCACTTATGTGGCCAAAACTTGGGATTATCATGTGCGCGTTGCGCTGGGCGCGACGCTGGACGAAAATCTCGACGGCATTGCTGACTCGATCAAGTACGCCCGCAACCACAACAAGGAGGCCATCCTTGATTGCGAGCACTTCTTTGATGGCTACAAGGCAAATCCTGAATACGCCCTGCAGTGCGCGCGCACGGCTCACGAGTCAGGCGCGCGCTGGATTGTGATGTGCGACACCAATGGTGGAACCCTGCCGCACGAAATTGAAGCCATCGTGCACGAAGTCGCCAAGTACGTGCCGGGCTCGCATCTTGGCATCCATACGCATAACGACACGGAGAACGCCGTTGCAAATACGTTCGCTGCCGTGCGCGCGGGCGTGCGGCACATTCAAGGCACGCTGAACGGCCTTGGCGAACGCTGCGGCAACGCGAACCTGTGTTCGATCATTCCGACGCTGTTGCTGAAAGAGGAATACGCGTCGCGCTTTGAAATCGGCGTATCGCTGGATCAGCTAAAAACGATCCGCAAGGTCAGCAGCATGCTAGATGAACTGCTCAACCGCAGGTCGAACCGTCATGCGCCTTATGTGGGCGACAGCGCGTTTGCGACCAAGGCTGGCATTCACGCTTCGGCTGTTCTTAAAGATCCGCGCACGTACGAACATGTGCCGCCAGAAACTGTTGGCAATGTGCGCAAGGTGCTTGTGTCCGATCAGGCGGGGCGCTCAAACATCCTTGCAGAACTCGAGCGCCTTGGCGTTGATGTGGCCAAGAATGATCCGCGCGTGGGCCGCCTGCTGGACGAAGTGAAGGAGCGCGAGGCGCTCGGCTATGCCTATGAGGCCGCAGACGCATCGTTTGAGCTTCTTGCGCGCCGGGTGCTCGGCGAAGTGCGCGACTACTTTGAAGTCGAGCGCTTTAGCGTAAATGTCGAGCGTCGCCACAATGCGCTGGGCGAACTCGTCAGCATGTCTGAGGCTATTGTAAAAGTAAGGGTTGGTTCCGAGCTGTTTATATCAGCAGCGGAAGGCAACGGGCCCATCAACGCGCTTGATCTGGCCTTGCGCAAGGATCTTGGCCGTTATCAATCGATGATCGAGGATCTTAAACTACTGGATTATCGCGTCCGCGTATTCCAGGGCGGCACAGACGCTGTTACACGTGTGCTCATCGAGTTTGGCGATTCATCGGGCGGGCGTTGGTCTACGGTTGGCGTGTCCGCCAACGTCGTTGACGCGTCCTTTCAAGCGCTCGTCGATGCGATCAACTACAAGCTTTACAAGGCCGGCGCCTGAGCGGGCGCCGCCTTGCCGATCGCTTTTCTCAACTAGAGCCGGGGGTCCAGGGACGTTTCCATCTCGCCGCTTGCTGTGCGCATCGCGCGCGCCTTCCTGATCATCGGGATGACGTCCTCAATCTTTTCCGCCACCAGATAACGAACTTCGAGACTCGGGCGGATGAAGCCGTTGTTTCGCATGTGGGCGAACAGATCGAGCAGGGGGCGCCAGAAGCCGTTGACGTCTGCAATGACGACCGGCTTTACATGCTGATCGAGCTGCACCCACGTGAGTTGTTCGACAAGCTCTTCCAGCGTGCCGACGCCGCCGGGAAGGGCGACGATGGCGTCCGCGTGTTCAAACATCAGACGCTTGCGCGTGTGCATGTCCGGCACCACGATCTGCTTTTGAGCGCCTTCATAGCGGTGCTCACGCCGCTCCAGGAACTCGGGAATGATTCCCGTAACGTGCCCCCCTTCTTCGCGGACCGTACGGGCGATGACGCCCATCAGGCCATTGCCTCCGCCGCCGTACACCAGACCGATCCCCTCGGCGGCCATATTCCGCCCCAGCGCGACGGCCGCCTCTTCAAAGGCCGGGTCTGAGCCGGGAGAGGAGCCACAATAAACGCATATATTCCGCAAATTCGACATTTCAGATGCTCTCGTTAGAGGGCGACAAGCCCCCAGCCTTGCTTCAGGTTCCGTGCGATTCGCAATTACACAAGCAAAGCGATAGATATTTAACGAAATGAGGACTCGAAAGACGACATGATTCAACTGACGAAGCCCGTGCTTGTGGCTCTGGCCGCGGGAATCATCGCGGTCTGCTCTATCGCAGTCGCAGCCTGGCGTCTTTCGTCAGTCAGCGAAGCACCGCCTCCGGTTGCCGAGCGGCCCGCTGCCGCGCCATCCAACGCGCCCGCGCCAGGGGGCCCATCACAGTCGTCAGAGTCGACAAGCATCCCGTCAGACCCTGGCGCGTCCCGTCCCGCTGGTCTGTCATCCCAGTCGCAGATCGGCGTCGTCGCTCCCCCCGCGGCCCCATCTGTAGCACTCGCTACGCCGCCTGCGCCTTCGGCTTCCGCGCCATCTCCCCCAGGTCTCTCTTCCCCTGCGCCCTCTCCGGTCCCGTCCGGGCTGAAGCCAAGCTTCGACGTGGTGAGGATTGACCCGACTGGCGATGCTGTTGTCGCGGGTCGCGCTGCGCCGCGCGCTCAGGTGGCGCTCATGCTTTCAGGCAAGCCAGTTGCGCAGGCGCAGGCTGATGCCGACGGGCAGTTCGTCATGCTTCCCCCCAGCTTGCCGCCCGGTGATCACGTTCTCGCCCTGCGCGCGACAGGGGCTGACGGCGAGACGATTTCGGAGCAAACCGTTTCCATCGCGGTTCCGCAACGGGGCCAGCAACAGGCTGTCGCAGCGCTCGCAGCGCCGAATAAGCCGACCGTGGTGCTTTCACAGCCTGGCGCCCCGGCAGGCGCCGCGCGCTCAGAGCTTCGCATCGCCAGCGTCGAAGCCCTTCAGGGCGGCTCAATGTTCGCTTCGGGCTCGGCGCCTCCCGGCGCGACTCTGCGGCTGTATCTGAACGAATCATTCGTCGCGTTTGTCGAAGCCGGAGCGGACGGAAAATGGTCCATCCGCGTAGAACGCGGCATGTCGGCTGGCTCCTACCGCGTCCGTGCGGACCGGGTGGGGGCTGACGGCCGCGTGGTCACTCGCGTCGAAGCGCCGTTCGATTATCCCGCTGAACTGGCGCGCCAGCTCGCACATTCCCAAGAGCCTGCGCCTGGCCCGGCGTCCCAGCCTGCCCCCGTTAAGGACAGCACGATCACCCAGCCGACAAAGCCAGAGCAGGCGACGGCGGTGGCAGGGCCAGCATCGCCGGGTCAGCCGACGCGGGCCGCGGGGGCTGGCGACGCACAAAACGCCGTCGTTTCTGAAATTCGCACAGCGCGCGTCACGCGCGGCGACAGCTTGTGGCGGATCAGCGCGACGATTTATGGCGAGGGTACGCGCTACACCCAAATTTACGACGCTAACGCCTCCCAGATTCGCGATCCGGATCTTATCTTCCCGGGGCAGGTTCTGGTCGTACCAAATCAGGATGCGCCCAAGCCTGCAGGACAGGGTGAACGGAGACGGTGATATTTTTCATCGGATTGTCCGGCGGCGGGCGCTATACAACGGTTGATGAATCAGCAAGCTGCGCCCGGTGTGTGCAGCCGGAAATCAAATAACCCATGTCCAGACATATGGCGTCGCAGAAGCCAGAGCCCTCTGCACTTCCCCGTAACGAGCCGACGCTGGTGGGGACGGTGGTCGGCCTTTGGCCCTACGTCTGGCCGGATCAACGCAGCGATCTGAAAATACGCGTCATGGCGGCGCTTGCGCTGCTGTTGGTCGCCAAGATCATCACGATCCTGATCCCCTACAGTTTCAAATGGGCGACGGACGCGATAGCCGATCCCCAGAACGCGCAAGTCCCGCTGCCTGTCGTACTCGCGACGCCCGTGATCATCATCGTGATCTACGGGCTTCTGCGCAGCTTCATGCAATTCTTCACACAGGCCCGCGACGCACTGTTCGCGTCGGTGGCCATGTACGCCGTGCGGCGTATTGCCAACGAAGTTTTCGTGCATCTGCATCAGCTCTCGTTGCGCTTCCACCTGGAGCGCAAGACAGGCGGCCTGACGCGCGTTCTTGAGCGCGGACGCGAGGCCATCCAGCAGATCGTGCGGATGACCATCCTTACCGGCATCCCGACTGTTGTGGAATTTGTCCTGATCTTCGGCATTTTCCTGTGGCAGTTCGACTGGCGTTACGCGCTCACCATCGCCGTGATGATCTGGCTGTACCTCTGGTTCACGCGCGTCGCGACGGACTGGCGCATCACCATTCGCCGCAACATGAACGAGAGCGACACCGACGCCAACGTGAAGGCGATCGACTCGCTGTTGAACTACGAGACGGTGAAGTATTTCGGCGCCGAGAAGCGTGAGGCCGAGCGCTACGACAAATCCATGGAGCGTTACGAGCGTAACTCCACTTCAAGTTATGTGTCGCTTGCAGTGCTGAACTCAGGGCAGGGCTTCATCTTCTCGATGGCGCTCATGGTCGTGATGATCCTGTGCGCGTATGACATTCGCGACGGGAAGAACACCATCGGCGACCTCGTCCTGCTGAACGGACTGATGATCCAGCTTTACCAGCCGCTCAATTTCATGGGCATGGTGTATCGCGAGATCAAGCAGGCAACCGTGGACATCGAAGCGATGTTCGACGTTCTGAACAAGAACCCGGAAATCAAGGATGCAGCTGCCGCGCTGCCGCTCGCAGTCAACAAGGGCGCGATCCGCTTTGACAATGTTCATTTCTCGTATGATCCGGCGCGGGCTATCCTCAAGGGCGTAAGCTTCGAGGTTCCTGCCGGTCATACGGTTGCCATCGTCGGCCCGTCGGGCGCGGGCAAGTCAACAATTTCCCGGTTGATGTTCCGCTTCTATGAGCCGCAAAGCGGCGCGATCACCATTGACGGCCAGAACATCTCTCATGTGACGCAGGAGAGCCTGCGCGACGCCATCGGCATGGTTCCCCAGGACACCGTGCTCTTCAACGATACGATCGCCTACAACATCCGCTACGGCCGGTGGAACGCGTCAGACGACGAGATTGTCGAGGCCGCCAAACTGGCTCAGATAGACGACTTCATCCGCTCGGCGCCGAACGGCTACCAGGCCCAGGTTGGTGAGCGCGGGTTGAAGCTCTCGGGCGGCGAAAAGCAGCGCGTCGCCATCGCCCGCACCATCCTGAAGGCCCCGCCGATCCTGCTTCTTGATGAGGCGACGTCGGCGCTGGACTCGTTTACGGAGCGGGAAATCCAGTCCGCCCTCGACCGGATCGCCAAGGGGCGCACCACCCTCGTCATCGCCCATCGGCTCTCGACCATCGTCAACGCGGACGAGATTCTCGTTCTCGATCACGGCGAGATCGTCGAGCGTGGTCGTCACGACGACCTTCTGGCCAGTGACGGGGTCTACGCCGCCATGTGGAACCGCCAGCGCGAGGTTGACGAGGCCGAAGCGACCCTGCGCCGCGCCGAGGAGGCGGAAGGCCGCTCGTTGCGTACGCCGGTGGCGGAGTAGGGGTAGCGATTTGCGCCGACCTTGCGGGTGACTTCCTCACGACTAAGTGGCACAAGACATCGGTCCAAGCTGGAACCTATCGGGAATTTGCATGACCATCACCGACAGCATCCGTCGTCAGATTACGCCCATCCACCCCGAGGGCTACATCTTCATTGCCGCTTTCGCGGTCGCAACGGTTATCCTTTTCTGGATTTGGAACCCGCTTGGCTGGATCGGCCTGATCCTGACTGCCTGGTGCGCGTATTTCTTTCGTGACCCGATCCGCGTCACTCCTATTGGCGAAAGCCTTGTCATTTCCCCGGCCGACGGAGTCGTCTCGTCGGTTGGCGCCTTCACGCCGCCGCCCGAGCTCGGGCTTGGCGACACGCCGATGACGCGCATTTCGGTTTTCATGTCGGTTTTTGATTGCCACGTGAACCGCACCCCGGTGGACGGTCGCGTCATGCGCGTCGCTTATAAGCCGGGCCTGTTCATCAATGCCGATCTCGACAAGGCCAGTGAGGACAACGAGCGCAACGGCTTCGTCATCGAATCGCCGCGGGGGACGTTTGGCGTCGTGCAGATTGCGGGCCTGATCGCGCGCCGCATCGTTTCGTTCGCCAAAGAGGGCGATGCGTTGGCGGTTGGCGAGCGTATCGGCCTCATCCGCTTTGGCTCGCGCGTCGATGTTTACATGCCGCCGGGCTGCGTTCCGCTGGTTGCTGTCGGGTCAAAGGCGATAGCGGGCGAAACCATCCTCGCGGAATTCAGTCTCAACGCGGTTCGCCGGGAATTCCGCAACCGCTGACCGAGGTCAAAATGAGCGAGCCGACAGAGCCCAGGACCAAGCAGTCGCCGCGCCGGAAGCGGTTTGCGCGCATTCCCATGCGCTACGTTCTGCCTAATCTGGTGACGCTTCTCGGTCTGGCTCTGGGGCTCACGTCTATCCGGTTCTCGATTGAGGGTCGCTTCGAACTGGCGGTGATCGCAATTGCGGCGGCGGCTGTGCTCGACGGCCTTGATGGTCGGCTTGCCCGCGCTCTGAATGGTCAATCCCGGTTCGGGGCCGAACTCGACTCGCTCGCGGACTTCATCGATTTTGGCGTTGCGCCTGCAATGCTGCTCTATCTGTGGAGCCTTCAGGAAATCAAGAACGCCGGCTGGTTCGCCTGCATGGTTTATGTCATCGCCTGCGCGCTGCGGCTTGCCCGCTTCAATGTCATGGTGGAGGAACCCAACAAGCCAAAGTGGAAGGGGCAGTTCTTCACCGGCATGCCTTCGCCCGCTGGCGCCATTGTGGTCTTGCTTCCAATCTATCTGCATCTGTCGGTTTTGCAGATCCCGCAGAACACGACGACTGTTCCCATCATCATCGCGTATGTGCTGCTGGTCGCTTTCCTTTTGGTGAGCCAGATTCCGCATTTCTCTGGCAAGGAGATGGGCCGGGTGCCTCGCGAATATTTCCTTGTGGTCATGCTTGGCGTGGTCGCCTTGATCCTGCTGCTTGCCAGCTACCCTGCCGAAGTGCTTGTTCTCCTGACGCTGCTTTATCTTGGCCTTATTCCGCTCGCCTGGCGCCGGTTTCAGGCTTACCAGGCGGCTGATGAGCAGGCAGCTGCAGCTGCTCTGCCGCCTTCGCCGGGGCGGTCTTGATCGTTTTTCCAGACGGACTGAATGAAACAGTGATGAAACCGTCAGTTTTACACTCGGCGGTTCACAAATCGCGGCGGTTACATTAGGGTCCGCCCGGAACACACGGGGCGCCTATGTTTGGCGCGCTCAACTCAATGGGATTACATGGCTAAAGAAGAGCTTCTCGAATTTCCGGGAACGGTAAGCGAGCTTCTCCCCAACGCGACGTTTCGCGTGAAGCTTGAAAACGATCACGAGATTATCGCCCACACCGCTGGCAAGATGCGCAAGAACCGTATCCGCGTGCTGACTGGCGATCGCGTCCTTGTTGAAATGACGCCTTATGATCTGACCAAGGGTCGCATCACCTATCGCTTCAAGTAATCTGCCGACTGCGATGAAGCCAGGCGCGGACGTGAGCGCGGAAGGGGATTTTGCGTGATCGGGTTTTTCAAAAAAGCCGATGCCGCGCCGGAGTCCTGGCGTCCGCGGCTTGCGTTGGCGTCTGCATCGCCGCGGCGTCTTGCATTGCTCCAGCAGATCGGCATCAAGCCGGACGGGTTGCTCCCCGCCGATCTTGACGAGGCCCCTCAGCGAAACGAAACGCCGCGCGCGCTCGCCACGCGCCTCGCGAATGAGAAAGCCCGCGCAGGAGCGAAAGCTGCTGCGGCGCAGGATGATTTGCGCGGCGCTTATGTGATTGCAGCTGATACTGTGGTCGCGGTGGGGCGTCGTATTCTTCCCAAATGCGAACTCGCCGAAGAGGCGGGGGCGTGCATGCGGCTGCTTTCGGGCCGCAACCATCGCGTGTTTACCGCCGTCACCGTGATTACGCCGAAGGGCGCCGAGCGCCGACGCCTTGTTGATACGCGGGTGCGCTTCAAGCGGTTGTCGTCCGCGGAAGTTGAGGGTTATCTCGCCTCCGGCGAGTGGCGCGGCAAGGCGGGCGGCTACGCCATCCAGGGGCTTGCGGGCGCATTTGTCGTGAAGATCGTTGGATCCTATTCGGCAGTCGTTGGTTTGCCGCTTTACGAGACCGCGCAATTGTTGTCAGGCGAGGGGTATCCCGTGAGCCTGATGCAGCTTCAGGGCGGCTGAGACGCAACGCCAATGTGTACATCAGCAAACGACAACGATCAGGACGCGCAGCCCCAGCCAGAGCTGACAGGCCGGCCGTGCCCGATTTGCCGCAAGCCGGGCGTCCTCCACTACAAACCGTTCTGCTCGCGCCGTTGCGCAGATGTGGACCTCGGTCGCTGGCTTGTGGGGACCTACGCCGTGCCGGCGGCTCCTGACGTGACTGACGATGAGGAAATGGACGGCGATTCCCGCGAAAGCTGAGGCGCTTCAGGCGCCGGGCTGGGTCGCGTTGGGGAAGAACAGCTGCTGCCCGCCAATCTTGTAATCGGCGATGGCTTTCTGGCCTTCTGGGCCGGTCAGCCAGTCGATGAACGCCTGCCCATCGGCCTTTTTCACATGTGGATGTTTGGCCGGGTTCACAAGCATGACGCCGTATTGGTTGAAGAGGCGCTGGTCGCCTTCAACAGTAATCTCAAGGTCGCCGCGATTCTTGAAGGACAACCACGTGCCGCGGTCCGAGAGGACATAAGCGTTCATCGCGCCGGCTGTGTTGAGGGCAGCGCCCATGCCCTGTCCGATCTCGCGATACCAGGCGCCTTTCGACTTTTCGAGATCGACGCTCGCGGTCTTCCAAAGCGCCAGTTCGGCCGAGTGCGTGCCGGACCGGTCGCCGCGCGACACGAATGCAGCCTGCTTCTGCTGAATGGCCTGCAGCGCCTTTGCGATGTCTTTTGAGCCCTTCACGCCAGCAGGGTCCGACTTTGGCCCGATGAGAACGAAGTCGTTGTACATGACGGGTTTGCGTTCAACGCCAAAACCGTCCTCAACGAACTTCACTTCCTGCGCCCGCGCGTGAACGAAGACGACATCCGCATCGCCGCGGCGACCCGTGTCGAGGGCTTGCCCAGTGCCCTGTGATACAACGCGAATGTCCACCCCGGTCTTCGCTTTGAACAGCGGGAGGATGTGGCCGAAGAGGCCTGAGTCCTGCGTCGAGGTCGTTGACGACACGACGATAAAGCGCTCGCCCTGTGCGTTTTGCGCTTGCGCTGCAGTTGAAACTATAAGCACGACAGCGATGAAGAGCCGCCGTGTCAGTTGAGCATTCATTGCTTTTCTCCTTTGAAGTTGCTGGCCATCACCACAAGAGGTCGCCCGCCACGAACGCTTGAGCGGTCGTTGTTGCTGGCTTTTTGAAAAATTCCGAGGGAGTGCAATCTTCAATGATCGCGCCCTTGTGCAGAAAGAGCACCCGGTCAGCGAGGCGGCGCGCCTGCGCAAGGTCATGGGTGGACATAACGAGCGTCACTCCCTCGCTTTTCAGGACGCCGATCATGTCCTCGATCTGGCGCGTGGCGCCCGGATCAAGTTGCGATGTCGGCTCATCCAGAAACAACACCTCAGGACGCAGCGACCACGCGCGCGCTAAAGCAAGCCGCTGCTGTTCGCCGCCTGACAGAAGGCGCGCCGGTTGGGCGGCGAAAGGATTGAGGCCAAAGCGCTCGAGCGCTTCATCGGCGCGCGCGTGTGATTGCGTTTCGCCCGAAGCTTGCAAAGCGTGAATGAGGTTGGCGCGAGCGGATCGGCGCAACATGACGGGCTTTTGAAACACCATGGCGTGTCGCTTGCGGCCATTGATCACGCCGCCCGATGCGTTCCAAGTTACGGCGCCTGCGCTTGGCAAGATAAGGCCGTGGCACAGGCGCAGGAAGAGAGATTTGCCCGCGCCGTTAGGGCCTAGAACGGCCGTGAGTCCGTTGGCTGCGATGGTGAAGTTGGCCTGTTTCAACAGCCATTTTTCGCCAACGCGATATCCAGCCGCACTGCCGATCAGAGGCAGGATCGTGGCAGTTTCACTTCCATGCAAGGCGCCGCTCATGGCGCGCCTGCGAAACGAGCGCCGATTCGGCTGGCGCCGAAAGCTATTGCGTTGATCGCAAGGGTCAACGCCAGCAGGGTAATGCCAAGGCCGAGCGCGAGGGCAAGGTCGCCTTTGGAAGTTTCCAGCGCGATGGAAGTCGTCATCACCCGTGTGTATCCGGCGATATTGCCGCCTACGATAAGAACTGCGCCGACCTCCGCGCTCGCCCGGCCAAAGCCTGCCAGCAGCACCGTGGCGAGCGCAAATCGCGCATCCCACAGCAGGGTTGGGATCGCACGCAAGCCCGTCTGGCCGAGCGAGGTGAGATGCTCGCGGTATTCCGCCCACAAATCCTCAATGGTCTGGCGCGTCAACGCGATGACGATGGGCAGCACCAGAATCGATTGTGCGACGATCATGGCCTTTGGCGTGAACAGCCAGCCGAGCGCACCCAGCGGGCCTGAGCGCGAGAGAAGGAGGAAGATCATGAGGCCCGCGACGACGGGCGGTAGACCCATCAGCGCATTGACCAGCACGATGATCGCCGAGCGGCCAGGGAAGCGCGCCAGCGCCAGCATGGCGCCCAGCGGCAGCCCGACGATGGCCGCGATGAGAACGGCGGTCAGCGTAACGCTCAACGACAGGCTCACAATCTGCAGAAACTGCGGCTCGAGCCCGAGGATGAGTTGCAGAGCTGCGCGGAAAGGCGAAATGGCGTCCAAGGCGCGTAAATTTCCTGTTGACCGCGCAAGATGTATGTTTTCTTCTGTGAAACTCCAACAACGGAAATCACGCAGGATTTTGCAATCAAATGCAGGATAGTCCTTATCTGACGAGCGAAGAAGCGGCAGCCTATCTGCGCATCAAGGAACGCAAGCTTTACGAGATGGCGGCGAGCGGCGCCGTTCCGTGCTCGAAGGTGGGCGGCAAATGGGTATTTCCTCGCGCCACCCTCGACCGGTGGATCGAGGCAAGCATGTCGCGGCCTTCCGGCGTCTCGCCAGCAAAGGCGCCCCCGATCATCGGCGGCAGCACGGACCCGCTGCTCGAATGGGCGGCGCGCCGTTCGGGGTCAGGCCTGGCGCTTTTGTCTGAGGGGTCGGAAGCGGGCCTCGCGCGCCTCGCGGCCAACACGGTGTCCATGGCCGCCATCCATCTGCATGATCTGGGCGAAGACGAGCGCGCCAATGAGGACGCTGTCGGCGCGTCGCCAGAGCTTTTTGACGCCGTGGTCATAGGGTTCGTGCGCCGCGAGCAGGGCTTGCTTGTGGCGCCCGGCAACCCGAAGGGATTGACGGGTCTGGAGTCCGCCATCGCGTCGGGCGCCAGATTTGGATTGCGGCAGGCGGGGGCCGGGGCCCAGCAATTACTGGAGCGGATGCTGTTCAAACTCGGCGCGAAAGCGTCGCAGGTGAACGCGCCCGGCACAGCTCATGCGACAGGGCAGGATCTTGCGCAAGCAATCCGCAGCGGCGACGTCGATTGTGGACTCGCCACGCGCGCAGTCGCGGCGGGGTTAGGTCTTGGTTTTGCGCCGTTGACGTGGGAGCGGTTTGATCTGGTCTTGCGGCGCCGGACTTACTTCGAGCCCGGACCGCAGGCGTTATTCGCATTGCTGCGCAGCGACGAGTTCAAGCGGCAGGCAGATGCGCTGACCGGTTACGATCTCGCGCAATGCGGTCTCGTGCGTCTCAACAGATAGAGGCTACAGGCCGCCCCATCCTGTTTGCTTCAACTCCTCAATGGCGCGCGCCTGCACTTCGCGCGGCACGGTGAACGCCTTGTCGAGTGCTGCGCTGATTTGTTCCGGCGTGAGATAGGCAATATCCATTCGGGCTTTTGCAGCCTCATCAAGCAACGTCTTGTCTTGCAGCGAATCCGCGAAAGCTTTGCGCAGTGCGGCCACCCTGTCAGCAGGCGTGCCGGGCGGGGCCGCGAAGGGACGGTTGTAGTATTGCGTCGACAAGATGAGTTCGAGCGCCTGCTTGCTTGGGCCTTCCCTCATGAGGTCCATCACAAACGGCACGCCCAGTTTTTTCAGGTCCGGGTGCTGCTCGTTTGCGATGTCGAGGCCGATGCTGAAAGCCTTGCGCTCCAGAGCCGACATGGCCTGAACTTTCGCGCTGTCCCAACCCCAGCCGCACACGCCGTCCACTTCGCCGCGCTCCATTGCAACAAGAATGTTGCTCGTCGATTCATAGCCTTTCACCTGCTTGAACCTGGTGCCAACCAGTGAATTCAGGATAGCGGGGATCATTGACGTTGAACCCGCGGAGGCGCCAATCACCACCTCCTGCGTCACTAGATCAGACAGCTTTGTGACGCCTGCCTTTCCGGTGAAGGCGCAGATCGTAGATGTAATGCTCATGCTGCCGAGCCATTCAAACTTGCGCATGTCATAAGAGACGCTGGCCGATCCGGCGATCTGGTTCAGCGTCAGCGTATTATGAAGGATGGCGATGGTGGCGCCGTCCTTGGGCGCTATCATGAAGAGATTGTTCGCGCTCTTGAGGCCGCCAGCGCCAGGCATGTTTTGCACTACGATGGATGGCGAGCCCGGCACAAAGCGCCCCATGTGACGCGCCAGCAGGCGGGCATAAGCGTCATAGCCCCCGCCCGTGCCCGAGCCCACGATGACATTGATGTTCGTGCGCTTGTAGAAATCTGCGACGGACACGGATTGGGCCTGCGCTGCAGCGGTTACGCCAACGAACGCGATGGATGCCAGAAGCGTGAAGCAATTGCGATTCATCTGTGGCCTCACTCAAATTCCGTGATGGAAGAAACCGCCATGAATGGCGTCGTGCCAGAGTTTGGCGACTGTTGGCGCAAGGCCAAGCGGCAGGCCGGGCTCAGGGCGATAATAGATATGCGTGCCAGCCTGCAATTGCGTGACGCGCACGCGCGGCGCGGGTTTTAGTTTCGCGAGCATCGGCAGGACGATTTCGCTGTAGGCTTCGGGCGAGTTGTCTCTGCTATAGGCTGAGTTGACGTAGAAGATGGGCGTTACCGGCTTGGCGCCGGGCTTTTCGTCATAAAGGCAATAGCCGAAGAAACGCTCGATCAGCGCCTGTGTTTGCGCCTCATTCAGCTTGAGCCGTTCCGCATTCACGCGCGCCGCAGCTTCCAGCGAGGCGACGATGTTATGCGTGATAGTGTACTCCGCCTTGAAGCTGGGACGCGCGCGATCCTTGCCCCAGGCGTCGAACACTTCCTCCATGAGCCACGGCAGGCGCATGAGCGCCGCAGGACCTTCCTTGCCAAGGGCCTCGGGCCCGAAGTAGCGGGCGAGGTCTCGCCAGGTGCGGATGTAGAGCTCGTTGAAGGGATCGCTGCGCCGCGCAGATTCCATTGAGATGCGCTCGTAGTTTCCAATCTTGCCCAGCGCGCCGGACCAGTCGTGCTTCACTTCGTTGATGTAGCCGATTGGCGCCGTCTCAATCTCGGTCTGGCCCGCGATGTTGGGGATACGCTGCACGATATAGGCGGAGAAGCCGCCGCCGGTGGAATGACCGTGGGTAAAAATAGAGAACTCGCCTTCCGGGAAGTGCCTGCGGCATGCCTCTATCATGCCGTCTTCGAATGCCGTGGGCCATGCCGCCATGCGATGCCAGAAGTTCGTGCCGGGCTTGGCGCGCGCGAGCGTGCGCGTGCCGTAGCGCATGCGGTTGATCGGCGTTGCGTCCTTGATGACCTCGTATTCGTCGCGCCCGATGGTCTCTCCCGCCAGCCAGATTGGCGTGCGTACCGAGCCATCATCGTGGATGGTGTCGCCAAGCCAGTTGCGGCTTTCGTCGGCAAGATACAAGCGTCCGGGAAAGGTCATCGACACTGTGCGCGACCCGAACTTAGCCGCTATCTGACGGGCGAGAATTGAGCAGGACTTGAAGTCGCCATCGCCGCCATGCAGCAGCAGGAAGCCTATCTTCTTGCCGTCTGGCCCTCGCGCGGCTTTTGACGGGTCGGCGGGCTCGATGACGTAGGCGCCAATGTCCCATGACATGCCCAGCGACTCGATGCGGAAGACGTCTTCACGCTCGGTGAGTTCATTGTCAGGGCGTTGACGGACCTCCTGATCCATCGCGAGGACTTCATCATTGGCATAGCTGGGCTTTGGCTCCCAAAATCCGCTCGCGGTCATGTTTCCTCCAAATGACTTGCTGGAGCTAGAATGAAGGATACATGCGGCGCTATCAAGCGCCGCCGCGATGTGGGCGTACAATCATCGCCGGGCGGCGCATGCCATGCCTGTTTCATCGAATATCCTTGTGCCCTCGACGACGCGTTGATGACATTTCTGCGCGGGCTTGGCCGGTGGGCCTGACTGCGGGGGTGGTGACATCAACTCTAATCTAAGCCAACATGTTGTTCTGCTCTGCGCTCTATGCCAGTCATCGGGCCTGAGGTAGTTGGGTAGGGGGCGTAGATGAGACTTTCCCGGATGGTCAGCGCATGTGCGCTCACACTGGCTTTGGGCGGCTGTAACGCCGCGTCGGACATTGTGCTGGCGCCATCGCCCGCGCAGACTGCGGCGCTTCCGTCTCCCTATTCCATCGACAAAATGGTCGGGCAATGGGGCGTCGCTTCCTTCCGTGAAGACAAGGATCGCGCTCGCACAGAGGCCATGGCAAGAACCCATTGCCGCAACCCCTACATCATCACCAAGGGCCCGTCAGATGGCGTGATGATGCATGTGGCCGATGATCCCAAGCTCTATGAGTTGACCTTCAAGGGCGCCCCAAACGGCAAGGTTTATCTGGGATACAACGCGCCCCCTGGACACCAACAGGATCGTGAAGTGGTGTCATTTTCGGACAACAATGTCGTGCTGCGTTTCGTCGATCCTGAGATCAACACACGGTACGGCACCTACGTTTACGTGCGCTGCGGGCAGCGCGCCTGATGTCATGCAAAGTTGAGGCAGGCAGAATGATCCAATCTGGTGACCGCTCTCGCAACCGGCGCGTCGGCTTAAGCGCGCTGGCGCTCACATGTGCGCTCTTCGTGGCTGCATCAGGGACCACCGCATTCGCCCAGGCGGCGCCGCGCTCGGCCATGCAGGAGACCATGAACGTCGGCGATGAACCTGGCCGCGTTTCAACCGCCGAGATTGCCATCGAGGACGGTCCCTTCAAGCGGCAGCTCGTCTTCTTTCGCTCCAGCGAGGCTCCGGGCACGGTCGTCGTCAATACTACAGAGCGCTTTCTCTATCTCGTGCTCGGCAACAATCGCGCGCTGCGCTATGGCATCGGCGTGGGCCGTGAAGGCTTTCAATGGTCAGGCCTTGTGAAAGTGTCGCGCAAGGCGGAATGGCCGGACTGGACGCCGCCGCCGGAAATGATCCAGCGTCAGCCTTACCTGCCGCGGTTCATGGCGGGCGGGCCAGGCAACCCCATGGGCTCGCGCGCTCTCTACCTTGGCGCCACGATTTACCGGATTCACGGCACAAACCAGCCCGAGACCATTGGCCATGCCGTGTCGTCGGGATGTTTCAGACTTGCGAATGGTGATGTGATCGATCTTTTCGAACGCGTTCCTGTCGGAGCCAAAGTCGTCATTCGGCACGCCGCAACACTTTAAGCGCACGCGACACTTTCGGGGGTAAAGCCATGTCCAGCAATCTCAGGGGATCAATCCGGCGGCTTGCTGCAGCGGCGCTCCTTCTCGCCAGCGCCGCGACAGCGGTGCGAGCGGCGACGCTGGACGATGTGCGCAAGCGCGGATCACTGAATTGCGGCGTCAGCCAAGGGTTGCTGGGGTTTTCCGATCGCGACGACAAGGGGGTGTGGAGCGGTTTCGACGTTGATTTTTGCAAGGCTGTCGCCGCCGCCGTGATCGGCGATGCATCGAAAGTGTCCTATGTGCCGCTTTCCGCCACCGAGCGTTTCGATGCGCTGCGGGAGGGCAAAATCGATGTGCTGTCCCGCAATTCGACATGGACGCTGGAGCGTGAAGCAACCATGGGCCTGTTGTTTGGCGGCATCAATTATCATGACGGGCAGGGCTTTCTCGTTCTGCGACGCCCGCAGGTCATCTCGGCTCTGGAGCTGAACGATGTTTCAGTTTGTGTTCAGGCTGGCACGACCAGCCAAGCCAATCTGAGCGATTTCATGCGCGCCAATTCGATGACGTACAAGGAACTCGTGTTCCCGACGCTTGCTGCCGCGATGAAGGCGCTGGAAGGCGGACAATGCGACGTGTTCACGGCTGATCAATCAGCTTTATTTGCAGAACGCATCAAACTTTCGAACCCTGCCGCTGCAGTCATCCTCCCGGACGTGATATCCAAAGAGCCGCTTGGCGCGGTGGTGCGTGCTGATGATGTGAGGTGGTTCAATATCATCCGCTGGGTCAATTACGCGCTCATCAATGCTGAGGAGTTAGGCATTTCATCCGCCACTTTGACGGAGGCGTCCGCGTCGCAAAAGCCTGCAGTGCGGCGGTTTGTGGGCGTACAGGGTAATCTGGGTCAGGGGCTGGGGCTCGACAACGCATGGGCGTTCAAGGCCGTGCAGGCTGTTGGGAATTACGCCGAGATTTTCGAACGCAATCTCGGCTCACGCTCGCGTCTTGGGATACCGCGTGGCCTGAACCAGCTCTGGTCAACCGGCGGCATTTTGTACGCGCCGCCGCTGCAGTAAGCTATCCGACGCGAGCTTTGATCTTCCCGCGTGCGACCGCTCGGCGAACTTCATGGCTGGCGACTATAGGTTGTTGCTTGCTCTTAAGCTTGGACAGACGTCGTTTTTTAGTTGCTTGCGTATTGCGTATATCGGCGCTTGCTGGGCCCCATGAACCCATGATGCGGCCAAGCCTGAAAACGTTTTATGAGCTGATCATAATGTGGTGCCAGGGGCGGAACCTCACAGATGCAATATCCTAATGTTTTTCAATGATTTTGATTCTCGAATTTTTCGAAAATACCCGCAAACGTACCCACACTTTGATTTTGTTCGGTGGTTCGGTTCCCATTTTCTCAATAAAAACGCCACTTTCTTGTAGGTCGATTTTTTGTTTCGCATCCGTATCAGTAGGTTCGTTACGAAAATATATCCACATATGAACTTGACCATCCCGTGTCATCCGAGCGGGTTTCCACCGGTGTTGTCCGGCTGGACGAAATCCTTGATGGCAAGGGCCTTATCGCGGCAGCGGCGTTCTCATTTCAAGGTCCGCCGGGACGGGCAAGAGCAGCATTGCAGCGAAAATCGCCGGAAGCCACCTGCCAGAAAAGGAAACGCGTTACTGCTAAATGTGTTACGCAGCCTCAGCTTGCACCTGTGCGTGCACCTAAAGGTCGCTTCAATAATCCTGAGACTGCTGGATACGTATGGACCCGCTGACGTCATCGATGCGAGACTTGGCACAGCGGCTACTGGCTGCGAGCCAGACCGGCTCCGATCCGCACGCCTCCGATGTGGCCGCGGTGATTGAAAAGTTGCGGATTTCCCTGTCAAAATTCGCCGGCGCCGCCGGATTCGCTTCGCTCCTGGGGCGTGCTGTGGCCATGGCTAGCGCAGACGTGCCGTCGTTGCAAAACGTCAAGATCGGCATGGACGGGCGCCTGGATGGGGTTGAACAAGTTGGCGCGGACCCGGGCGCCGGCGCCTTGGGGCGGGAGGCGGCGGTGGCAATCACGGCGCATCTGCTCGGCCTGCTCGGGGCCTTTATCGGTGAACCCCTCACGGTGCAGTTGCTACGCGAGTCATGGCCCGACACACTCATATCATTCAAGTATCCCGAGGCTGATCAATGACCGCTCAAGGAAAAGAAACGCCACACGATCGCGTGAAGATCAAGCAACTGCCCACAGGCGTGCAGGGCCTTGATGAAATCCTTGGCGGCGGTCTGCCCGAGTACTCCTTCAACATCATCGCCGGCGCTCCCGGCGGCGGCAAGACCACGCTGGCGCACCAGATCATGTTCGCCAACGCCACTCCGGAGCGGCCGGCGCTGTACTTCACGGTGCTGGGCGAGCCGGCAATCAAGATGCTTCGCTATCAGCAGCAGTACACGTTCTTCGACCCGTCCAACATGGACGGCTCGATCCGCTTCATCAACCTCAGTCAACTCGTTCTCGACCAGGATCTCGGGGCGGTCCTGGACGCCATCGTCAAGGAGGTCGAGGCATCAAACGCAGGCATCGTCGTGGTGGACTCCTTCCGGACCGTGGTCCGCAAGGCGCAGGCCGTCGCGAGCGAGGTCGAACTCCAGGGCTTCGTCCAGCGGCTGGCGCTTCACCTGACCAGTTGGCAGGCGACCACGTTCCTGATCGGCGAATACGTCGAGGGTGAACTCCGCGACAACCCGGTCTTCACCGTGGCCGACGGATTGTTCTGGCTGAACCAGAGCGTCGAACGCAACTCGATCGTGCGCAAGATGCAGGTCATGAAGCTCCGTGGCCAGGAGTCTGTGCCCGGGCTTCACACATTCCGGATAACCACCGGTGGCCTGCAAACCTTCCCGCGAACTTTCGGCCTTACCAACAACAAACCTGTTCACGTCAAGGGCCAGCGCCGCCTTTCAACCGGTGTCCGCAAACTCGACGCCCTCATGGGCGGAGGCATTCCCGAAGGCGACAGCCTGCTCGTGGCGGGACCGTCGGGAGCCGGCAAAACCGTGCTCGGCATTCAGTTCATCGCGGAGGGTCTGGAGAGGGGTGAGCCGGGCATCGTGGCCATGTTCGAGGAGCTTCCCAACGAGTTCATGCAGCGGGCAGCCTCGTTCGGCTTCGACCTCGACAAGAACCTAAAGGACAGCTCGCTCAAGCTCCTCTATCTGAGGCCGCTGGACCTCTCGGTGGATGAGACCGTGCACGAAATCGTCAACGCGGTGAAAGAGATCGGCTGCAAGCGGCTGGTCATCGATTCGCTGGTCGGCTTCGAGATGGCGCTCGCTCCCGACTTTCGCACCGATTTCCGGGAATCGCTGTACCGGATGATCGGGGCGCTGACGCGGCTCGGCGTGACCATCATCAGCACCGTCGAGGTCGAGGAGGACTTCACCTCGATGGGCCTCTCGAACTTCACCATCTCGTTCCTCGCCGACGACATCTTGCGCCTGCGCTACGCCTCCATCAACGGGCAATTGCGCAAAATCATGATGGTGGTGAAAATGCGGCGAAGCCAGCACTCGATCGACATGTGCGGTTACGAGGTCACTGCCAAGGGCCTGGCGATCGGGGAGCCGATGCGGGGCTACCGCGGCC
>JANPPJ010000066.1:0-2155 GCA_031428455.1 Hyphomicrobiales bacterium
GCCTGCACGTGACGTTGGAGCAGAACCTGCAGATGGGCGCCGTGTTCACGCTGGTCAGCATCGCTGTCAAATCGCGTCCAATCGCGACCCCTTATCGCACCCAATAACGACCCCCTTGGAGCACGGGATTTCTGGATGAGAAACGCTGCTTCTTAAGGATGGGAATAAGCCGCCATTGGCGCGGCGCAGGGAGGGCGGAGCCCGACCGAAGCGCGTGAATGGCGGCGTGCGTTTTCAATCCAGCCTGTCGGCGTGCGGGATTGCGGCGACGACCGGTTCAGGTACGGTTCTTAAACCGCCAGCTCGTGTTGCCGGTCTCGATAATATCGCAATGATGCGTGAGGCGGTCGAGCATCGCGGTCGTCATCTTGGCGTCGTTGAACACCTGGGGCCAATCGGCGAAAGCGAGATTGGTGCTGATCAGCAGCGAAGTATTTTCATAGAGCTTGCTGATCAGGTGGAACAACAACTGACCGCCGGGCTGGCTGAATGGCAAATAGCCGAGTTCGTCGATGACGATGAGATCGAGGCGCAGGAGTTTTTCGCAAAGCCTGCCGCTCCGCCCGGCCGCTTTCTCCTGCTCCAGCTGATTGACAAGATCAACCAGATTGAAGAAGCGCCCCTTGGCGCGCGCGCGAATGACCGCTGAAGCAACGGCGATGCACAGATGGGTTTTACCAGTACCCGTGCCGCCGATGAATATCACGTTGCGTTTGGCGTCGAGAAAAGCGCCAGAGGCGAGTTCGCGCACGAGTCCTTCGTCGACGGGCGTGTCGGTGAAGACAAACTTATCGATATCCTTGAGAACGGGAAACTTGGCGCCAGCGACGCGATAGCCGATGGAACGGGCTTGCCGATGCGTGCGCTCGGCTCGGATCAGGCTGGCGATGAGCGGATAAAACTCATCGCGTCGGGTCACACCCTTTCCAGCGATCTCATCGAAGCTGGCGCGCATCCCATAAAGCTTCAACTCGCTCATGGCCTCCAGAATCTCGTGGCGTTCCATCAGGCAATCTTCCTTATGCGGTCGTAGCGGCCACAATCGGCCACGGGTTCGATCTTCAAGCGGAGCGCGTCGGGCGTGGTGATGCTGGGCGGGGGCGCGGGTTGGCGATTGCGAGCCAACACGGTCAGGATCACATCGGCGCTCGCGACGCCCGCATCCAGCGCCTCGACGCAGGCAGCCTCGACGGCCGCGAGCCCGTGATCGAGCACCGCTCCCAAAATCTTGACGAACTGACGATCCGCATCGACGTGTGGCTTCAGTTTGACGCGAACCTGGGTCAGCGCGGGCGGCAGATCCCAATCTTTGAAAGGCGCGCCATTACGCAAGGCGCCCGGCTTCTTCATGAGCACCGGCAGGTAATGCCATGGGTCGTAGATGATCTGGTCACGGCGAAAACAGCGTGGATGTTCAGCCACCGGCTCATCACCCAGCAGCACGACGATACGCTCGGCATAGGAGCGCACCAGCACCATCCGGCCGGCGGCGCGCGCATCCACGCTGTAGCGGTTGTGGTCGGCCATGATCAGGCACGTGGTGCTGGCGCGGACGGCCTTCTCGACAAATCCATCGAAGGGAGTCCGCATCTCCATCAGGCTGGCGCGTTCTTCCTGGAACACATCCCAGATGGTTCGATCCCGGAACTCTGGATGCATGGTTCGTTTGGCGTAGGCGATGCACTGGTCTTCCAGCCACGCATTCAGCTCCGCGAGGCTCTTGACCCGGGGTTTGGGTCGGAACATCTGATCACGCAGATTGCCGACCTGGTTCTCGACCTGCCCCTTCTCCCATCCGGAGGCGGGCGTGCAGGCCACCGGTTCGATCAGATAGTGTGAGCACATTTGCAGAAAGCGGCCATTGTACCGGCGCGCCTTGCCAACGAAAATCGCTTCGACCGCCGTCTTCATGTTGTCGTAGATGCCGCGCCGACAGACGCCGCCATAAAACTGAAACGCCCTGTCATGAGCGTCAAACACCAGCTCTTGCGTCTCACGAAAATAGACGCGCACAAAGGGCATCCGGCTATGCGACAGCTTCATGTGCGCCGCCTTGACCGTCAGCGGCAGCCCCTGGAGCGTGATCGTCTCGTGGCTCCAGTCGAACTGGTAGGCCTCGCCAGGCGCGAAACTCATCGGCACGTAGGCGCGCGCG
>JANPPJ010000067.1:0-2705 GCA_031428455.1 Hyphomicrobiales bacterium
AGCTGCCCCATAAAATACTTGCCCTCCCGCCATTGCTCGGGCCGGATGCTGGTGTGATATCCTGAATGCAGACCAAAGCCGCTGCTGCTGCCATGGCCCCGGCCATGCGTTCGCTCTTCGGTGTAGCGGCCCTGCGCAATGAGGTCGCCGTCGCGCAGCGCGACAAGAAGTTCGGTCTCGGCCTCAGCTTTCCAAGCGTAGGAGCGATCGGGCGATACGCCACAGTTATGAAGCGCACTCTGCTGCTTTGGAGGTTGGCGCGCCGCATCCAGCGCCCGCCGCGCCACCGTCACGGCCTGCACATGTCTCAAAGCCTCGGCATAATTCCATTGCTTGCGGTCCAGAGTCTGCAGCGACATGGGCGATCTCCTGAATCGGGGCGGTGTGGATAGAACATAATAGGAACACCCAAACCCATCAACCGAAATGGTGTTGCAACACCCAAACCGTTCCACCCTATCCTGACGGGCGCGGGTTGACCCGTTCCAAGGTCGCGCGGGCCGGCGCAATCCTGCACCGATGGGTCATGATATTCGATCCCGGCGCTATCGGCCGCCCCAACCCACTTCATCCCGACATGATGCCATCCTCCGAGCGCATTAGCGAGATCTGCTTGTCAAATCGCGTCCAACCGCGACCCCTTATCGCGTCCAATAACGACCCCCTTGGAGTGCGGGAATCATGGATGAGAATCGGGCGTCAATCAGGATGGGAATGCGCCGCCATTCGCGCGGCGTAGGGAGGGCGGAGCCCGACTGAAGCGCGTGAATGGCGGCGCGCATTTCAATCCACAGTGCCTGGGGCACGCGAACTCGGCGTCGGTCGCTTCAGGTGCGGTTCTTGAACCGCCAGCTCGTGTTGCCGGTCTCGATAATATCGCAATGATGCGTGAGGCGGTCCAGCATCGCGGTGGTCATCCTGGCGTCGTTGAAAACCTGCGGCCAATCAGCGAAGGCGAGATTGGTGGTGATCAGCAGCGATGTATTTTCATAAAGCTTGCTGATCAGGTGGAATAGCAACTGACCGCCGGGCTGGCTGAACGGCAAATAGCCGAGTTCGTCGATGACAATGAGATCGAGGCGCAGGAGTTTTTCGCATAGCCGACCGCTTCGCCCGGCCGCCTTCTCCTGCTCCAGCTGATTGACGAGATCGACCAGATTGAAGAAGCGCCCCTTGGCGCGGGCGCGAATGACCGCCGCGGCCACGGCGATGCACAGATGGGTTTTACCCGTGCCCGTGCCGCCGATGAATATCGCGTTGCGCTTGGCGTCGAGGAAAGCGCCGGAGGCGAGTTCGCGCACAAGTCCTTCATCGACTGGCGTGCCGGCGAAGACAAACTTGTCGATATCCTTGAGAACGGGAAACTTGGCGCCAGCGACGCGGTAGCCGATGGAACGAGCCTGCCGATGCGTGCGCTCGGCGCGGATCAGGCTGGCGATGAGCGGATAAAGCTCATCGCGCCGGGACAGGCCCTTGCCGGCGATCTCGTCGAAGCTGGCGCGCATGCCGTAAAGCTTCAACTCGCTCATGGCCTCCAGAATCTCGTGGCGTTCCATCAGGCGATCTTCCTTATGCCGTCGTAGCGGCCACAATCGGCCTGGGGTTCGATCTTCAAGCGCAGCGCGTTAGGCGTGGTGATGCTGGGCTGCGGCGCGGGCTGGCGATTGCGAGCCAGCACGGTCAGGATCACGTCGGCGCTGGCGATACCCGCTTCCAGCGCCTCGGCGCAGGCAGCCTCGACGGCCGCGAGCCCGTGATCTAGCACCGCTCCCAGAATCTTGACGAACTGACGATCCGCGTCGGCGTGTGGCTTCAGTTTGGCGCGAACCTGGGTCAGCGCGGGCGGCAGATCCCAATCCTTGAAAGGCGCGCCATTACGCAGGGCGCCCGGCTTCTTCATCAGCACCGGCAGGTAATGCCAGGGGTCGTAGATGATCTGGTCGCGCCGGAAACAGCGGGGATGATCGGCCACGAGTTCCTCGCCCAGCAGCACGACGACGCGCTCGGCATGGGAGCGCACAAGAACCATCCGACCGGCGGCGCGCGCATCGACGCTGTAGCGATTGTGGTCGGCCATGATCAGGCATGTGGTGCTGGCCCGGACGGCCTTCTCGACAAATCCATCGAAGGGGCCCCGCATCTCCATCAAGCTGGCGCGTTCTTCCTGGAACACGTGCCAGATCGTTCGATCCCTGAACTCCGGATGCATGGTTCGCGTGGCGTAGGCGACGCACTGGTCTTCCAGCCACGCATTCAGCTCCGCGAGGCTCTTGACCCGGGGTTTGGGCCGGAACATCTGATCACGCAGATTGCCGACCTGGTTCTCGACCTGTCCCTTCTCCCATCCCGAGGCGGGCGTGCAGGCCACCGGTTCGATCAGATGGTGCGAGCACATTTGCAGAAAGCGGCCATTGTACCGGCGCGCCTTGCCCACGAAGATCGCCTCGACCGCCGTCTTCATGTTGTCGTAGATGCCGCGCCGGCAGACCCCGCCATAAAACTTGAACGCCCTGTCGTGGGCGTCGAACACCAGCTCTTGCGTCTCGCGAAAGTAGACGCGCACGAAGGGCATCCGGCTATGCGACAGCTTCATGTGCGCCGCCTTGACCGTCAGCGGCAGCCCCTGGAGCGTGATCGTCTCGTGGCTCCAGTCGAACTGGTAGGCCTCGCCAGGCGCGAAACTCATCGGCACGTAGGCGCGCGCG
>JANPPJ010000068.1:0-1830 GCA_031428455.1 Hyphomicrobiales bacterium
AGATCGAAAAGATCGCCGCACTTCGTCTGGCCGACAGGTTGCCGCCATGACGGGCGGCGCCGCGCGCGTCGTTGCGCGTATCAAAGAGCTGAACGAGGCAAGCGACGTCGAAGGCGCCCTCACCCGGCTTACGCTCTCGCCTGCACACGCGCGCGCCGTCGGCATGGTGAAACGCTGGATGGAAGCGGCGGGCCTTGCTGTGCGTCTGGATGCGGTGGGCAATGTCGTGGGTCGCCGCGAAGCCGCAACACCGAACGCCAAAACGCTCATCATCGGCTCGCATATCGACACCGTGCGAAACGCGGGAAGTTTTGACGGAAATCTCGGCGTCATTCTTGGCGTCGAAGCCTGCGCCCATCTGGCGGACAGGCCGCTGCCTTACGCCATCGAGGTGGTGGCCTTTGGCGACGAAGAAGGCGTACGTTTTCCCACCTCGCTGACAGGATCGCGTTCTCTCGCAGGCACTTTTGATCCCGCCTCTCTCTTGAGCGTTGATGAAAAAGGCGTGTCTCGCCGCGACGCGTTGCTTGCGTTTGGCTGCGATCCCTCCCGCGCTGGCGACGAGGCGCGCGATCCTGCACGCACGCTTGGCTATATCGAAGTGCACATCGAGCAAGGGCCGGTTCTGGAGGTCAACAAGCTGGCGCTTGGACTTGTCACCGCCATCAATGGCGGCAGCCGCGGCGAAATCACCATCGAAGGCGCCGCAGGCCATGCGGGCACGCTGCCCATGAACATGCGCAAGGACGCGCTGGCGGCGGCGGCGGAAATCGTGCTCGCCATAGAACAAGTGGGCAAAAAAGGCGTTGAACTCGTCACAACCGTGGGGCGCATCGAGGTGCCAAACGGCGCTGTGAACGTGGTGCCCGGGCGAACGCGGCTGTCCATTGACGTTCGCTCGCCGCGCGATGATGAGCGCGCCCGTGCGCTTGCGGCCATTCGCGCGGACATAGCGCGCATCGCCGCAGCGCGCGGCGTGAAGGCCGAATTGAACATCACCTACGACATGCCCGCCGCGCCGTGCGACAAGGCGCTTTCAACGGCCTTCGCGCGCTCGTTTGAACGCTGCGACCATCCGTTGTTTCACCTGCCCAGCGGCGCGGGACATGACGCCATGTCGTTTCGCGAACGCATCCCCCAGGCCATGTTGTTTGTGCGCTGCCGTGGCGGGGTGAGCCACAGACCTGAAGAATACGCCTCACCCGCAGACATTGCGGCTGCGCTCGCTGTGCTGCAAGACTTTCTCAAGACGATCGGAGCACCCCAATGAGTGTCATCATTGATGGCGCAAGCCTCACGGGCGCAGACGTCATGCGCGTATCGCGCCGCGACGCCTCGGGCGCCTTCGCCAAGGTTTCGCTCGATGCGGACGCCCGTCAGCGGGTGATGGCGACGCGCGCCTGGCTCGACGCCAATTTCATGAATGACGAAGCGCCGCTGATGTACTCCTTCAACACGGGCGTTGGCCTTTTCAAGGACCAGCGCGTGCTGATGAAGGATATGGTGGAATATCAGACCAAGTCCGTCTACGCGCACGCAACGGGCGTTGGCGAACCCTTCAGCGAAGACGTTGCGCGCGCGACGATGTTGCTGCGCGCCAATGCTTTCGCGTCCAATTATTCAGGACCGCGGGTTGAGGTGCTTGATCGACTGATCGATTGCCTGAACGCGGGCGTCACGCCGGTCATTCCGCAAAAGGGGTCCGTGGGCGCCTCGGGCGATCTGGCGCCGCTGGCGCATATGTCAGGCGCCATCTGTGGCTTTGCGGAAGCGGAGATGTTCTGGCAGGGAAAACGCATGCCTGCGCGCGAGGCGCTGGCGGCTGCGGGG
>JANPPJ010000069.1:0-2138 GCA_031428455.1 Hyphomicrobiales bacterium
AACGATCCTGGCGCGCCAGACGTGCTTTTGGGGGGCGTTCCGGTCCTTGATAAGCGCCACAAGACGGCGACGATCGGCCGAGGAAACAGTAATGGATATCCCAGTGCGCATGCGCGAGATTCGCACACAACACGTCCAACGGGAATCCACCCTGGGATTCAAATGTCAGATTTGATCCACTAGCACCGAAAAGATCGGGATGCACTTGCCGCTGTGGCTTGGCGCCCCGATCACCCTCAATGACTGAGATTTAGATAATCGACTGAGTCCGCCATTCGCAGCTTGGCCTTGGGTCATTAACGGAAGGCAGCTTATGCACTTCGGTTTTGATCCAGTGAACGGTCGCTTAGTTGGCGACGACCGCCAGCGCGGTGATATCGCCATGAACGGCAGCTGTTTGCTTCGCGCCACCTGACAGCTGCCAGTCCGTTCACGGCCCCATTGCGACTCGAAGTGCAGAACCCGCTAAACAAAGAATCGTTTTGCTTGGGGATGGTTAGCTAGCTGCGGTGGGCGATAGGGTTGGGAGCGTTCGGGGTCAGGCACGGCAGGCGCTGCAAGACGTTCGAGTACGGTGGAATGCACTCGAAACTCTGATTCAACAAGGCGAGGACGGCGCTTCCACCTTTTCCTGAAGTACCATCGCTGCGTCATCCAAATCTCGTCATGTTGCAGGCCCAGCGCGTCGGGCGTGGTGACGAGAAGCTCCTCCGTAATGACGATTGAGGGGACGCAGGCCCTAAGCTCTCCGACCATCCAGCCGAGCGCGATATCACTAAGTCTGGACTCATCCTCCGCGTAGCTGCCGCCAATATCGCTATGGCAGCCGGCAAACCAGAGCTGCTCGAGCCATAGAGGCTTTTTGCCCCCGTTCTCCTGCACAGCGGAGGCTGTACCCCATTCCACGCGGGGGAAGTCAGCTCGGTTCTCGTCAATCGACAGCGCATGGCGTGCAAAGCCGACTTTGGGAGACAGCCACCGGTCGTAATTCTCTTTACGCCAATACGCCCGATGCGTGTTGCGATAGACCTTTCGCAAATTGAGCGGATTCCAGAGGTTTAGCGGCACCTTCGGATCTTCTTCAAAGTAGCGGAACTGCAGTGTCACCGTCCGTATATAGCCGATGAGGACAGCACCGGTGAGCACGCCAAAAGTCGAGATCCATGCCCAGTGCCAATTAAAGAACAAGCTGGCAGCGAGCAGAAGCACAGTGCCGGTAAACGCTCCGCGGACCAGCCAGGTCACCACTACATTCTGCAGCGCGGCGACGGTATCGAAGACGCCGATAAAATCAGGCTCAACATTGCCGCGTAGATTGTCGGAGCCGTCGCGGGCCGTACATCCATAGGCGACGCGAAACCGCCGCCCCTTTTCCTCACGCTGTGCAAAGTAGGGCTGTTGGTCGCGCGGCTTTCCCGTGCCATGGCTATACACAGACTTCACCGCTTCTGTCGCAATTGAAAGAAGTTTCGGGCCATACCGGGGTATAGGTGATCCGTCAGGAAGTTGAGTGGGCACTCCGCATAGATTCATCATGTTGGCGAGCGCGCGTACTGTGTAAGCGCCTCTGGAAAAGCCTACTAAGATGATGCGATCGCCCGGCTCGTAGTAAGAAATGATCTTCGCATAGCAGTCGATCATATTGTCTTCGATACCCGCGCCTACGGCCGACTCAAGACCACTGATGATCTTTGAGGGCGTTGCCCCTTCGATTTCGCCGGCACCAAGCCCAGGATCATAGTAGGCGACCTGATCTCGGTAGGAAATCGGAGAGGATGGGCCTGGCCTCATGGCGCGATACATTTTGTACACGTTTGAGAGCCGCTGATCAGGGCGCAGACCCCCAATTTGGCCGGTGCCATCAGCAAAAATCAAAATATTCTTGGTCATACTTTCCCTGCCCGCGTAATCTTCCGCAACCTCGACCGGGCGCCTGCTTTAAGAACAAGATGGCGAATCGCGATTATTCTCGATTCGAAACTCTGTCGTGGCAACTGCGAAAAGGGAGTGATGCAACCTGTAGTAAGGGTTAGCTTCGGGCAACGAGGCGACAGCCTACTGGCAGAATCAGTCCGCTTTCGCGATCGGAAATTTGAAAGCCGACAGCCTTCTTCCGGCCCCAAACCGGCCAATCGTCG
>JANPPJ010000070.1:0-34145 GCA_031428455.1 Hyphomicrobiales bacterium
CTGGAAGGCGCCGCCGTGCAGAAAGCCCGTCGCGTCGATCACCAGCCGCACGTCCTGCCCCGCCAACGCCTGCGCGGCGGCGGCGATGCTGGCCTCGTCCGTGATGTCAAACGCGGGCTCGCCGGTGCGCGCCAGCGTCCCAACCTCGTCAAAAGCGCCCTGCTCGCGCAATGCGCGCACCAGGGCCGCCCCCACGCCGCCGCTGGCGCCCGCCACCACTGCAATCGCCATCTGGACCTCCGTTGAACCCTTTCCCTGTACGAGCGCGCACGGGCGGCGGATTGCGCGCGCGGGCAATTCACGGCGCCATTCACGCGACCTCCCATCCGTGGTAATTCGCCGCGTGGATTTGCTGGCGCCTCGCGCTGGCCTGACCTTGTGGGCGAGGCTGCGCAGGCCCTGCCCCGTGAAACGTCAAACAGGAGAGGAAAACCTCGATGAGATTTTGCATCAGCGGCAACGGCGCCATGGGCAATGCACACGCCAAGGCCCTGAAGGCCATTCCCGGCGCTGAAATCACCGTGATCCAGTCGCGCACGCAGGACGGCGCCGCCAAGTTTGCGGAAACCTACGGCATCAAGACCGCGCTCACCGACTACGAATCGGCTGTGAAGCGCGACGATGTGGACGCGGTCATCATCACAGGCCCCACGCAGATCCATGCCGATCAGGCCGAAGTCGCCATGCGCGCGGGCAAGCATGTGCTCATCGAAATCCCGATGTGCGACAGCGTTGCGGACGCCGAGCGCATCGTGCGCGTGCAGCAGGAAACCGGCGTCACCGCCATGGCCGGCCACGTGCGCCGCTTCAACCCCTCGCACCAGTACATGAACAACAAGCTGCGTAACGATGGCGTCACGCTGCAGCAGATGCAGGCGCACACGCACTTCTTCCGCCGCACCAACATGAACGCGCTCGGCCAGCCGCGCTCGTGGGTGGACCATCTCCTGTGGCACCACGCGTGCCACACTGTTGATCTTTTCGCCTACCAGACCGGCGAGCAGGTGTCGGAAGCCTTCGCCGTGCAGGGCCCTTACGATCGCGAACTCAAGATCGCCATGGACATGGGCATCGTGATGAGGACGCCAAAGGGCGCGGTGTGCGTGCTGTCGCTGTCCTTCAACGACGAAGGCCCCATCGGCTCGCCCTACCGCTACATGTGCGACAAGGGCACGTGGGTGTCGTTCTACGACGACCTGACGGACGGTTTTGGCAAGAAGATCGACCTCGCAGGCGTTGCGCCCTCGATGAACGGTTTTGAAAACCAGGACCGCGAATTCATCGCCGCCATCACAGAAAAGCGCGCGCCGAACTGCTCGGTGGCCGATGCGCTCTCAACGATGAAGCTGCTCGGCAAGCTGGAAGACCAGCTGATCGCATCGAGCGGGCTGCCGAAGTAAGGGGAGCAAGAGCCCCCTCACCCGTCAGGCTCCGCCTGCCACCCTCTCCCGCCAGGGGAGAGGGAAGCCGCCCGATAATGAGTGAGCTAACTAACAACGCGCAATCCTTCTCCCCTTGCGAGAGAAGGTGGCCCTGCGCAGCAGGGTCGGATGAGGGGTTGCGCAAAGTCTGGCGCCATTCCCGCGCACCGCCTCTTGCAATTCCAATGAAGCAGATTAGCCTTAGCTTCAATTCGCTCGAACGTGGAGCCGCATCTGGTGGCCTCAAGTATCAGAACGGGCGCAAAGGGAGGATCGACTCATGCGTTTCAAAACGCTCGTGCTCGCAAAACTTGCCATGCTTGCAACAATCAACACTATTTGCGGTGCCGACCTGCCAACGAATGCGCAGCGCATGAATGTCGATAGTGACCGGGAGTGTAGCGGGCGCATTGTGTTCGATCCGAAGCGAAAAGATCATGTTCGCCAAGATATCGTTGTCTGCAAGGCGACCGGTCCAGCGTACGACGTTGATACACGCGTATGCCGGATCGAGGGCGCACAGGATATCTGTCTTCAGGACGGCAAGGGCGACTTCTTCTATGTGTGGAACGTACACCGCGATCCGGCCAACAAGAGCCGGCACAAGGTCACAGCGCAGTCGTCAACCAATCAGAAATCTGACGCCACTTTCGCGCTTTATTATCGCATTCTCTTTCACCCCGACCCATGTTCCGCTTCAAGCATCGGCGACCGGATTTCATGTCTCGCCGGAAAGGTAGGCCAGATGAATGACACGCTCGACAGGTTACCAGGACAAATCGTCAGCAAGCCAACGCCCGGTTATGGCTGCTCTGACCCGGCCTGGTGTTTACTTGTTATGCCAGATGGCAGTCTCTTCTTGGGCAATCCCTCTGGTGTCGGCGGCCCGCCTCTCGAGCCATTTGCCCAAAACGTCCTTCGCAATCTCGCGGATAAAGAGCAACGCAGCTTCGAAATCCAGTGCTATGCGAATTTTCCCTCGTTGGGTCGCTACTGCACGGGAACGGACGCGAAAGGAAACGTCTACGCCGGCGCAATCGATTCAGCATCGCCAGATCGCTTGTTCGATCTTCGCCGTCCGGCTCAGTAGGCCCCCCTCACACCAACCGGCTCTGCGCCTTCGCCGCTTCAATAAAGCTCGCAAACAGCGGGTGCGGCTCGAACGGGCGTGACTTCAGCTCCGGGTGGTATTGCACGCCGATGAACCACGGGTGGTCCTTGATCTCCACGGTTTCCGGCAGCAGGCCGTCGGGCGACATGCCTGCGAAGACCATGCCTTTTTCCTCCAGCCGTGCCTTGTAGGCGGTGTTGACCTCGTAGCGGTGGCGGTGGCGTTCCTCGATGTCGCTGGAGCCATAAATGCCCGCGATGCGCGAGCCTTCCTTCAGGTGGGCCTTGAAGGCGCCCAGGCGCATGGTGCCGCCCATGTCGCCGCCTGCGCGGCGCACTTCCAGTTCGTTGCCGCGCATCCATTCGGTCATCAGGCCGACGACGGGATCGGCGCAGGGGCCAAATTCCGTGGAGCTGGCGAGTTCGACCCCGGCCAGCGCGCGGGCGGCCTCCACCACGGCCATCTGCATGCCAAAGCAGATGCCGAAATACGGCACCTTGCGTTCGCGCGCGAAGCGGGCCGCGAGAATCTTGCCCTCCGAGCCGCGCTCGCCAAAGCCGCCAGGCACCAGAATGCCGTGGACGTTTTCAAGATACGGCGCGGGGTCTTCGGCCTCGAAGACCTCCGACTCGATCCACTCGAGATTGACCTTCACGCGATTGGCGATGCCGCCGTGCGCCAGCGCTTCGATGAGCGACTTGTAGGCGTCCTTGAGGCCCGTGTACTTGCCGACGATGGCGATGGTGACTTCGCCCTCGGGGTTGTGGATGCGCTCGCACACGGCGTTCCAGCGGCCCATGTCGGGCTTGGGCGCGGGCTCGATGCCGAACGCCGACAGCACTTCGCGATCAAGCCCGGCCTCGTGATAGGCGCGCGGCACATCGTAGATGGAGCCGACGTCGCGCGCCTCAATCACGGCGCTCTCGCGCACGTTGCAGAAGAGACCGAGCTTGCGGCGCTCTTCCTTGGGAATGGGGCGGTCGCTGCGGCACAGCAGAATGTCAGGCTGGATGCCGATGGAGCGCAGCTCCTTCACGGAGTGCTGCGTCGGCTTGGTCTTCAGCTCGCCGGCGCTGGGAATGTAGGGCAGCAGGGTGAGGTGCACATAGATGCAGCGGCCGCGCGGCAGGTCGTTGCCAATCTGGCGGATCGCCTCGAAGAACGGCAGGCCCTCGATGTCGCCAACCGTGCCGCCGATTTCGACGAGGACGAAATCAACGTCCTCGCTCTGCGAGAGCACGAATTCCTTGATGTGGTTGGTGACGTGGGGGATCACCTGCACGGTGCCGCCGAGGTAATCGCCCCGGCGTTCCTTGGCGATGATCTCCTGATAGATGCGCCCCGTCGTGATGTTGTCGGACTTGCGCGCCGACGTGCCGGTGAAGCGCTCGTAATGACCGAGATCGAGATCGGCCTCCGCGCCGTCATCGGTGACGTAGACCTCGCCGTGCTGATACGGGCTCATGGTGCCCGGATCGACGTTGAGATAGGGGTCGAGTTTGCGCAGGCGAACCGTGTAGCCACGGGCCTGGAGAAGTGAACCGAGCGCCGCCGAAGCGAGCCCTTTGCCGAGCGAGGAAACCACGCCGCCGGTGATGAATACGTACCGCGCCATGGGAGAAAACACCTATTCCCCTGGAGCCGATTCGGGGAGCGAAATTTCGCCCCATTGCGGTTTGTGCACAGGCGCGTGCAAGCGCCTGCCCCAATCGGCCCCGCCAAACGAAAAGGGCCGGCGAACCGGCCCCGATGGAAGTTTGCCTTGTCGCCCTTACGGGCGCGGCTGCGGCGCGCCGGGCGCCTGAGCGGGCGCCGGAACAGGCGCGCTCTGCTCCTGCCGCTGTAGCTGGTCGAACAGCGTGCCGCCAGCGGGCGGCTGGCCCGGCGCCGTCTGCTGCTGGTTCGGCTGCACCTGATCGAACACCGAGCGCGGGGCCCGGTTCATGTTCGCGAGCAGCGTTAACGTGATGCTGGTGAAGAAGAACGCCGCGCCAAGAATAGCGGTGGCCCGGGTGAGCGCGTTCGACTGCCCACGACCTGACATGAAGCCGCCACCGCCGCCGCCGCCAATGCCAAGCGCGCCGCCTTCGGAGCGCTGCAGCATCACGACCGCCACAAGCGCGATCACGACCATCAGGTGAATGACGATAAGTACGGTTTCCATAAATCTCGCCAAAAAACGCCGCAGCTGATGCGCGGCCCAGTTGGGGCGCGTGATACACGATGGCGCCCCAAAAGCAAAGTGCGACAGGGCGCCGTCATTCGCTTCCGGGTCACTTACAGGCGGCGGCTATGCCCAGAAAGTCCTTCGCGGTGAGGCTGGCGCCGCCCACCAGCGCGCCGTCAACGTTCTCCACCGCCATAAGCTCGGCGGCGTTGGAGGGCTTGACTGACCCGCCGTAGAGGATGCGCACGCCCGTCCCGGCCTCTCCGAGCCGCTTGCCAAGCTCGCCGCGAATGAAATTGTGGACTTGTGCGACGTCCGCCGTGGTCGGCGTCAGGCCGGTTCCGATGGCCCACACGGGCTCGTAGGCGATCACCACATTGGCGGGGCTCGCCCCAACTGGCAGCGACCCTGCGATCTGGCGACCGACGATGTCGAGGGTCTTGCCCGCCTTGCGCTCGGCTTCCGTCTCGCCAACGCAGACGATTGCGGTAAGTCCGGCGCGCAGGCCAGCTTCGGCTTTAGCCTTCACCACAGCGTCCGTCTCGGCGTGGTCCGTCCGGCGCTCGGAATGGCCGACGATGACATACAGAGCCCCTGCGTCGGCGAGCATTTCGGCTGAAATGTCGCCCGTGTGGGCGCCGCTGGCCTTGGCGTGGCAATCCTGGCCGCCGATGGCGAGGCCGGTGAGCGCTGTCTGTACGGCGGCGGCGACCAGGGTGGCCGGTGGGCAGACGAGGAGGTCGACCTTGGCGTGCAGCGAAGCGTCATAGCCCTGCGCCATGGCCGCCAGTTCGCTCATGGCCGATTTCAGGCCATTCATCTTCCAGTTTCCGGCAACGAGGGGGCGGCGTCGGGTTGTCATGGCTCCTCCAGGATGTTGAAGCCGGGGTAACAGAGCGCGCGCGCTATGCAAAGCCGCTTGCAACGGGTATTGGAAGCGGAATCAGGCGGGGGCTGCGCCCCGCGTTTAGTCGGACGCACGAAATGATGGAAGGCATGCGCCGGGCCTCCAAGAGCTGGCTCGGCAAGATCGTTGTTGGAATCCTGTTCTCGTTTTTGATCCTCAGCTTCGCTGTCTGGGGCATTGGCGACATATTCCGTGGCATTGGCGTCGGCACTGTGGCCAAAGTCGGCAAAACAGAAGTTTTGACCGAGACTTACCGTCAAGCTTATCAGACGCAGCTTCAGACGTGGCAGCGTGAGGCGCGCCGCGCAGTCACCAACGTTGAGGCGCGCGCGGCGGGGCTTGATCGCCAGGTGCTCAATCGCCTGCTATCGGAAGCAGCCCTTGACCAGCGGGTCAAGGATCTGGGCCTTGCAATGGCTGACCGCGATATCGCGCAGGCCATCGTCAACGATCCGTCGTTCATTGGGCCGACGGGCCGTTTCGAGCGGCAGCGTTTCAACGATGCGCTGCGCGAAGCCGGTTTTCCCAACGAGCAGCGCTTTTTGCTTGAACAGCGCATGACGTATCTGCGCCGCGAGCTGGCGCTTTCCATTGCCGGCGACATTCCCGTTCCGCAAGCGCTCATGGAGGCCGCTCATCGGTACGGTTCCGAGACCCGCGCTGTTGAGTTTATTACACTGCCACAGAGTTTTGCGGGCGGAGTCCCAAACCCGTCGGATGATGCGCTGAAGGCGTTCTACGAACAGCGCAAGGCAGCGTTCCGCGCGCCCGAATATCGCTCGGTGACGTTTCTTGCTGTGACGCCGACCTCTGTGGCCGACGCAACCAAGATCAGCGATGAGGACGCGCGCCGCACATATGATGCGGGCAAGGCGCGCTACAGCACGCCCGAAAAGCGCGCGGTGCAGCATATTGTCTTCCCAAGCGAAGATGAGGCGGCTGCGGCGCGCAAGCGCGTCGAGGAAGGCCTGAGCTTCGATGCGCTGGCTGAAGACCGCAAACTGTCGTCAACCGACATTGATCTTGGCACGCTGGCCTGGACGGAGTTTGTCGATCCCAATATCGCCCAGGGCGCCTTCGCCACGCCTGAGGGTCAGGTGAGCCTGCCCATCAAGGGGCAATTCGGTTTTGCGCTTCTGCGCGTGTCGAAAATCGAGCCGCTCGCCGTTCGTCCGTTCGAGGATGTTGTTCTGCAAATCAAGGAAGAACTCGCGACTCGCCGCGCTGGCGATCAGGTTCGCAACATCCGCGACAAGATTGAAGATCAACGCACCTCCGGGAAGGCGCTGACTGAAGCCGCAATGGCCGTTGGTCTTGCACCGAGGCTTGTGGAAATCGATCGCTCGGGTCGTGACCGGGCGGGCGTTCCATCAGTTGCCATCCCTAACGCAGAGAACTTGCTGCGCGCGGCGTTTGGTTCGGATATCGGCGTCGACAATGACCTCATCACGACGCGCGACAATGGTTACATCTGGTTCGAACTCAGCAAGATTGATCCAGGCCGCGAGCGCACGCTCGATGAGGTCCGCGAGCCCGTTGTGGCAGCCTGGCGCAGTGATGAAAATGCGCGCGTTTTGCAGGAAAAAGGCGCCGAGATCGTCAAGCGACTTGAAGGCGGCGAGGAGATGGAGGCCGTCGCAAAGGACATCGGGCTTGAGGTGCAGGTCGATCAGGAAGTGAAGCGCCTGGTTGCGTCGAGGCTCCCTGCCCCTGCTGTCACGCGTGCTTTCTCTGTGCGCGTCGGCGCTGTGGCGGCGGTGGGCAATGGCGACGAGCGCATCGTCTTAAAGGTCAATGACGCCGTGGTCCCCGCCTTCAACCCCGAAGAGCAGACGATCAAGGCGCTTGAGCCGCAACTGCGCAGCACGCTGACGGAAGACATCCTGTCTCAGTATATTGCGCGCGTGCAGGATGAACTTGGCGTCTCGATCAACGAGGCTGCCGTGCGTCTCGCAATAGGCGGCGGACCAGACGCAAACTAAGGGCCGGCGGCGCGCGATGATCCAGACCCAGTACGCTGACTTCGCGCGCGCTTTCGAGGCAGGCAAGCCCAGCCTCGTCGCCACGACGCTGGTGGCCGATCTGGAAACGCCTGTCTCGGCGTTTCTCAAACTTACAGCGTCGCGCGCGGGCAATGTCTTCCTGCTGGAATCCGTTGAGGGCGGCGCGGCGCGCGGGCGCTATTCGATGATCGGCATGGACCCGGACATCGTTTGGCGCGCCACAGGCGACGTCTGTGAAATCAACCGCAACGCGCTGCATGATGCGAATGCGTTCGAGCGTTCGCCCCTCAAGCCGCTGGAAGGTTTGCGCGCGCTGATCGCGGAATCGCGCATCGACGCGGACGTCTTGTTGCCGCCCATGGCCGCGGGGGTCTTCGGCTATCTGGGCTACGACATGGTGCGGCAGATGGAGCGGTTGCCCGCGACCAGGCCCGATCCCATCGGCGTGCCCGATGCGGTGATGATCCGCCCGACGCTCATGGTCGTGTTCGATTCCGTGCGTGATGAAATGTCCATCGTCACGCCCGTTCGCCCAATGCCCGGCTCCGATGCACGCGCGGCTTGGGAGAGTGCGCAGGCGCGGCTCGACGCTGTCGTAGCTGTGCTGGAAAGCCCCCTCGCCCACACGGCCCCGGCGCATGATCCGCATTTGCTGGCTGCGCCGCCGCAGTCCAACACCAGCGTGGCGCGCTATCTCGAGATGGTCGAGCGCGCGAAGGAATACATCCGCGCTGGCGACATCTTTCAGGTTGTGCTGTCGCAGCGTTTTACCGCGCCGTTTCAACTGCCCGCGTTCTCGTTGTTTCGCGCGCTGCGCCGCGTAAACCCCTCGCCGTTCCTTTGTTATCTCGATTTCGGCGGCTTTCAGATCGTCTGTTCCAGCCCCGAGATTCTGGTGCGCGTGCGCGAGGGCAAGGTCACGATTCGCCCCATTGCCGGCACGCGCTGGCGTGGCAAGACGCCCGCTGAAGATCAGGCTCTGGCGGACGAATTGCTGGCCGATCCCAAGGAGCGGGCAGAACATCTCATGCTGCTGGATCTGGGCCGCAACGACGTTGGCCGCGTGTCGCAGATCGGCAGCGTGGATGTCACCGCCCAGTTCTTCATCGAGCGGTACAGCCACGTGATGCACATCGTGTCGAACGTGGAAGGCAAGCTTGATCCGGCGCACGATGTCATCGATGCGCTTTGCGCAGGTTTTCCTGCGGGCACAGTTTCTGGCGCCCCAAAGGTGCGCGCGATGGAAGTGATCGACGAACTGGAAGTCGACAAGCGCGGCATCTACGCTGGCTGCATCGGTTATTTCGGCGCCTCCGGCGAGATGGACACCTGCATCGTGCTGCGCACCGCGGTCATCAAGGACGGCCAGATGCACGCGCAGGCGGGCGCTGGCATCGTTTATGATTCCGTGCCCGAAAGCGAACAGCGCGAATGCGTGAACAAGGCGGCGGCGTTGTTCAAGGCCGCGGAGGAAGCCGTGCGCTTCGCGACGAGCGCGCGGCGCGGGCAGTAGGTCAGATTTTCTCGGCCGCCCTGCCTTTATCGTTGCGGAGCGGCTGCAACAGCATCCTGTCCAGCCGCAACTCGCCCTCATCGCGAAACACCGGCAGGCCAATGGACATGCCGTCGTGCCCGAGCTTCGGCTGCGCCTTGTAGAGTCCGGCCAGCCTGTCCCAGATCGACAGATTGAAGCCGAAGTTCGTGTGCGTCTCGGTGGGGTCAACCGAGTGGTGCACGCGGTGCATGTCCGGCGTGACGATCAGCGTGCGGATGATGGCGTCCGCGCGCTCGGGCAGTTTGACGTTCGAGTGATTGAACATCGCCGTGGCGTTCAGCAGCACTTCGAAAATGAGAACCGCAACCGCAGGCGCGCCGAGCAGCGCGATGACCGCGAACTTGATGAGCATCGACAGGATGATTTCGACGGGGTGAAAACGCAGGCCCGTCGTAACATCAATATCAAGATCGGCATGGTGCATGCGGTGCAGGCGCCACAGGACCGGCACATGATGGAACATGACGTGCTGCGCCCAGATGGCCGCGTCGAGCGCAATGACGCAGACGATAGCCCACAGCCATTGCGGCGCGCCCAGCAGCGGCCCCAGGCCCCAGCCGCGCTCGCTCGCGTAAAGCGCGAAGCCGACGCCAGCCAGCGGGAAAAGAAGCCGCAGGACCAGCGTGTTCACGACCACGATTCCAAGGTTCGAAAACCAGCGCAGCCGTTTGGGCGCCGACAGCTTGCGGCGCGGCGCGGCGATTTCGTAAGTCGCCATGATCGCCAGCACGCCCAGAAAGCTCGCCAGCCGGATCATTGGTTCGTTCAGGCCATCCATGGTTTCATCCTTGCGCCGACACCCCATCCCGCGCAATGCGGCGCTTTGGCCCACAATTTCGCCGCCTCTTGCCTGCGGCTTGACGCGCCGGGGTCCGGGGCCGAAAAGAGCGGCCAAGGAGAGCCCGTATGACCGCGGTCACGCTGATCGACAATTACGACTCGTTCACCTGGAACCTCGTGCATTATCTGGGGTCTCAGGGCGCGAATGTCACCGTGCGCCGCAACGACGAGGTCTCCGTCGCCGCGATCATGGACGCTCGCCCGGACGCAATTGTCCTCTCCCCCGGCCCCTGCACCCCGCGCGAGGCAGGCATTTGCCTCGATCTGATCGCCGCCGCCTCGCCCCGCGTGCCGATGTTTGGCGTTTGCCTTGGCCATCAGGCCATGGGCGAATCCTTTGGCGGCGACGTCATCCGCGCGCCCATCCCCGTGCACGGCAAGCTGGCGACGATCCATCATTCAGGCGCCAGCGTGTTTGCCGGCATCAATGGCGCCTTCGAGGCGACTCGCTATCATTCGCTGGTCGTGCGGCGCGACACGCTGCCCGCTGACCTTGAGGTGACGGCGGAGACGGACGGGCTCATCATGGGGCTGGCGCACCGCACATACCCCATGCACGGCGTACAGTTTCATCCTGAAAGCATTCTCTCCCAGCACGGCCACCGTATCATCGCGAATTTTCTCGACATCGCTCGCGAGTGGAACGCTGCGCAACGCGCCCCCGCGCTCGCAACCGGGAGCTGAGGACGCCATGGACTCGTTCAAACCCATCATTGCGAAGGTCGCCAGCGGCGGCACCCTCGGTCGCGCGGAAGCGGAAGCCGCTTTCGAGGCGTTGCTGTCGGGCGACGTGACGCCGGCGCAAATGGGCGGATTTTTGCTGGCGCTGCGGGTGCGCGGCGAAACGGTTGATGAAATCACCGGCGCCGTGTCCGCCATGCGCGCCAAGATGCTGCGGGTGAACGCGCCTGCCGACGCCATAGACATTGTAGGCACGGGCGGCGACAACGCGGGCTCGTGGAACGTCTCGACACTGGCGTGCCTGCTCGTGGCCGCCTGCGGCGTTCCCGTCGCCAAGCACGGCAACCGGGCCGCGTCGTCCAAATCTGGCGCCAGCGACATTCTCACGGCGCTCGGCGTGACCATCGGCCTTCAGCCGCCGCAGGTTGAGGCCTGCCTTCGCGAGGCCGGCATCGGCTTCATGATGGCGCCAACGCATCATGCCGCGACGCGCCATGTGGCCCCCGTGCGGGGGGAGCTGGGCACGCGCACGATCTTCAACATTCTGGGGCCACTTTCAAACCCTGCGTCGGTCAAGCGTCAGGTTGTCGGCGTCTTCTCGGCGCATCTGCAGCGTCCCATGGCGGAAACCCTGCGCAATCTCGGTTCGCAGACCGTGTGGGTCGTGTATGGCGAGGACGGGCTCGACGAAATCACCACAACCGGCGCGACCAGAGTCGTGGCGCTCGACAAGGGCGAGATCAGCGAATTTGAAGTCACGCCCGAGGATGCGGGACTTCCGCGCGCGCGGCCCGAAGATTTGCGCGGCGGCGAACCAGAATACAACGCCAACGAACTGCGCGCCGTGCTCGACGGAAAGCCGGGCGCCTACCGGGATATCTCGCTGCTGAACGCGGCGGCTGCACTCATTGTCGCGGGACGCGCAACGACCCTGCGCGAAGGCGTGGACATGGCGGCGCAGGTCATCGCGTCTGGCAAGGCAAAAGCCACGCTGGACAAACTCATCGACGTTTCACGCAGGACGTAAGGGAGCATTTTCACAATGGCCGACATCCTGCACAAGATCGAAGTCTACAAGCGGCGCGAGATCGCAGAGGCAAAGGTCCGCATGCCGCTGCACGCGCTGGAGCGCGCCATCGAGAAGCAGCCGCCCGTGCGCGGCTTTGCGCACGCCATCAAGACAAAGATCGAGCAAGGCGACTTCGCGCTGATCGCGGAGATCAAGAAGGCGAGCCCCTCGAAGGGCCTCATTCGCGCAGACTTCGATCCGCCGGGCATCGCCAAGGCTTATGAGAAGGGCGGCGCGACGTGCCTGTCCGTGCTGACGGATGCGCCCTCGTTTCACGGCGCGCCCGAGTATCTGACCACCGCGCGCAACGCCACGCGCGCGCCTGCGCTGCGCAAGGATTTTCTCTACGACACCTATCAGGTGTACGAGGCGCGCGCCTGGGGCGCAGACTGCATTCTGATCATCATGGCCGCCGTTGACGACGACACGGCGAGAGAGCTGAACAAGGCGGCCCATGACCTGCGCATGGATGTGCTTGTTGAAGTGCACAACGAGGATGAACTGAAACGCGCGCTGCGGCTTGAGGCCAAACTGATCGGCATCAACAATCGCGATCTGCACACATTCGATACGACGCTAAAAGTCACCGAAACCCTTGCGCCTAAAGTGCCTGCAGGCCACATCGTGGTGGGTGAAAGCGGCATCGCCACGCACGATGATTGCCTGCGCCTCGCTCGTGCTGGCGTGCGCTCTTTCCTTGTGGGTGAAAGCCTGATGCGCCAAAGCGATGTGGCGCAAGCCACCCACGATTTGCTGCACGGCGCGCCATTGCGGGCGAAACGATGAGCGAGGCGACTGGCAAGCTCACGCACATCGGCGACAGCGGCGAAGCCCACATGGTCGACGTGTCGGCCAAGGACGCGACGCACCGCCTCGCGCTGGCTGAAGGCCGCGTTGTGATGAAGCGTGAAACGCTCGATCTCATCATCGCTGGCGACGCCAGGAAAGGCGATGTGCTGGGCACGGCCCGCATCGCTGGCATCATGGCCGCCAAGCGCACCCACGAACTTATTCCACTCTGTCATCCGCTGGCTCTGTCGCAGGTGATCGTGGACCTGACGCCGGACGCCGCGCTGCCGGGCGTGCGCGTGCGCGCCAGCGCCAAGGTCACGGGCAAGACCGGCGTCGAGATGGAGGCGCTGACCGCTGTCAGCGTCGCCTGCCTGACGATTTATGACATGGTGAAAGCGGTCGATCGGTTCATGATCATCGAGGGCATCGGCATGGTCGAGAAGGCTGGCGGCAAATCGGGCGACTGGAAGCGCCCGGACGAACCTGACGGGACCTGACATGGCGCGCGCCCCTCTCCTGCCCGTGGCTGACGCTCTGGCGCGCATTCTCGCCACTGCCGAGCGTCCGCTTGAGCCGGAAGACGTGGCGCTCGCCGACGCGCTGGGGCGTCGCCTCGCGTGCGATCTTGCCGCAAAGCGCACCCAGCCGCCATGCGCAGTATCGTCCATGGACGGCTATGCATTGCGCGCAGCCGATATCGCGACCGTCCCGGCCCGGCTAAGGGTGGTGGGCGTCAGCGCTGCGGGGCATGGTTTTGCGGGCTCTGTTGGGCCCGGCGAGGCGGCGCGGATTTTCACCGGCGCGCCTGTGCCAGTGGGCGCGGACACAATTCTCATTCAGGAAGACGCCAAGGCCGAAGACGGCTTCGTGACCGCGCTCGCCAGCGAGCCGCTGGGCCGCTATGTGCGCCGCGCCGGGCTTGATTTTGCCGCCGGCGATGTTCTCCTGAACGCAGGCCGCCGCATGGGGCCTGCAGAGCTGGCGCTGGCGGCCGCTATGAACCACGCGACGCTGTCAGTTGTGCGCAGGCCGCGCGTCGCCATTCTCGCCACGGGCGATGAACTGGTGCCGCCCGGCGAAAACCCCGGGCCAGACCAGATTGTCGCCTCCAACAATTTTGCCGTGGGCGCCTATGCGCGACAGGCGGGCGCCGAGGTGATCGACCTTGGCATCGCTGGCGATGACTTTCCCGCTCTTGAGGCCGCCATCCGCCGGGCGCGCGAGCTTAAAGCCGATGTGCTGGTGACGCTGGGCGGCGCATCCGTCGGCGACCACGATCTGGTGCAGACCGCCCTCACCCGCGAGGGAATGGAGCTGGGCTTCTGGCGCATCGCCATGCGGCCCGGCAAGCCCTTCATGCACGGGCGGATCGGCGACATGCGCATACTCGGGCTGCCGGGAAACCCGGTTTCGGCCATCGTGTGCGCCGTGCTGTTCCTCGTGCCGCTCGTGCGCGCATTGTCGGGCGACACCGACGCGGGCGCCGACGCCACGCGGCTTGCTATTCTCGGCGCTGACTTGCCGGAAAACGATCAACGGCAGGATTACCTGCGGGCGCGGATCAGCGGTCTTGCCGACGGAATTGCGACTGCGACGCCCTTCTCCAAACAGGACTCATCCATGCTTGGCGTACTGGCGGAAGCGCAGGGCCTGATCGTTCGCGCGCCCGATGCGGCGCCCGCCAAAAAGGGCGACGCCTGCCGGGTTTTGCCGCTGATCTAGGCGACCTTGCGCAAATCGAGTGACTCAGCGCGGGCAGTGCAACACCCGCTCGACACGGACGATTTCGTTGATCCGCGCGCGGTTTCTGTTCGAGAGCGGTACGTCATTCTGGTCAACATAAACGCAGCCCGCGTTGCCAAACTGGCGAATGGCTGCCGCTGTGCGGAAGCAGTATCCGGCCTCTTTGTAGATCTGGTTTCGCTCGAACCAGAGATTGTCACACTCACTTTGCGCCTGCGCGACACTGGCAAGCCCGAAAAGAAGCGCAAAGCACAATAGCGTTTTCATGTTTCACCCCCGTTTCTGAAGAGCTACCAGAGCTGACGCGCCGTCTGAAGCGCGTTTTCCGAATACCTGCTTCAACTTTACACGGTGCCTAGGGCGAAGCGTCGCAAACAGCAAGGCTTGATCTTGTGGCGCGTCGGCGTCACGATAGACGCCTAACAAACAAGAGCCGAGGGAGGTTCGAGGTTATGCGCGCCTGGTACTTTACGGAAATGCCCTATCCCAACCTGCCGCCGCTGGACACGATTTCCAGCATGCGGGTGAACTTGCCCAGCAAGCACTTCGATCCCAAGATCGGCGCGGATTTGTACAACCGCTATCTTGATGAACATATGCTCGCCGATGAGGCCGGGCTCGACCTGATGGTGAACGAGCATCACCAGACGGCAACCTGCATCGACACCTGCGCGCCGCTGTCGCTCGCCATTCTCGCGCGCCAGACGAAAAATGCGCAGCTGTGCATTCTTGGCAATCCTATCGCCAACCGGCAGGACCCGATTCGCATCGCCGAAGAGATGGCCATGATCGACTGCATCTCGCGCGGCCGCCTGAACGCGGGCTTCGTGCGCGGCGTGCCTTACGAGACGTTCGCCTCCAACGCCAACCCCACCGAGACGCTTGATCGTCTGTGGGAAGGCGTTGATCTGTGCGTGAAGGCGTGGACGAGCACCGAAGGGCCTTTCAACTTTGAAGGCCGATTCACGCACAAGCGCGCCATCAACCTGTGGCCCCGCCCCTACCAGACGCCGCACCCCCCGGTGTGGGTGACAGGATCGAGCGACGTCGAGTCAGTAAAGAAGGCGGCGTCGAAGGGCTATGTCTTCGCTACCTTCCTGCAGACCTACGACAAGGTTCGCATGCTGTTTGACGCCTATCGCAGCACCTACAAGGACAACGGCCAGCCAGGCGGCGGCGGCCTCGCCTTCATGCCCCTGATGTACGTGGCTGACAATGAGGCGGACGCCGAAGCGGGCGCGCGCGAACTCACCTGGTATCTGAAGGCGAAGGTGGAGCCGCAATTCCGCAATCCGCCGGGATACGTGCCGGTGGCGGCGAATGTCGTTGGGCTGCGCGGCACGGACGTTCGTTCACGCACCAATGATTCGCTTCGCACGGTCACCCTTGAGGAGCAGCGCGACCTCGGCGTCGTCATGTATGGCACGCCCGATCAGGTCGTCGAGCAAATCAAGAGGGAATACGACCGCGTGGGCGGGTTCGACCACCTGCTGATGATGATGCAGGCGGGCTTCCTTGACCACAAGCGCACGGTGAGCAACATCAACCTTTTCGCCAAGGAAGTGTATCCGCAGATCAAGGATCTGCCGGGCATGCGCGCCAGCGCTGCAATGGCTGCTGAGTAAGAGCAAACGCGCCGTCGGCGGCTTGGCCTGCGGCGCTTATTGCGGGTTCAGCACAATAAAAACGGCGGCCCCTCGGCCGCCGTTTACTGTTTCAGGGTCGCGATTACTGCGGTTCGATGCCGGCGGCCTTGATGATCGGCCCCATCCGCTCGATTTCCATCAGCAGCCGCTTGTCCGCCTGTGCGCCCGTGTCGCGATTTACGATGGCGCCGACGCTTTCGAGGAACTTTACGGTCTCCTCGGTCGCCGTAATCTGCTGCAGCCAGCCTTCCATCTTCTTCACGATGACGTCTGACGTGCCGCGCGGGAAATACACGCCCCACCACGGAGCGAAGTCGTAACCCTTCAGGCCGGACTCGGCCATTGTGGGGACGCCGGGGAAAGAGGCGCTGCGCTGCGCTGTCGTCACGGCAAGCGGCTTCAGGCGGCCGGCGCGGACCTGCCCGGCGGCGAAGGTGCCGTCCATGATCATGTAGTCGAGCGTGCCGTTGGTGACGTCCGGCATCGCGTCGGGCGCGGTGCGATAGCCGACGTTGACTCCCGTCGTGCCCGTCATTGTCTTGAACAGCTCGGTCGACATGATGGCGGTCTGGTTCGTCGTGCCGTAGCGGATTTGCTGCTTCGTCTTGAGGTGCTTTATCAACTCATCAAGTGTGTTGAACGGCGAGTCCGGCTTCACGACAAGAATAAACACTATTTGCGCAAAAGTGCCCGCGGCCACGAAGTCTTTCGTTGCGTCGAAGGCTGGCTGCTTGAACAGAAAGGGATTAGCAGCCGTGTTCGATGATGCGATGAAAAGCAAGTTGTAGCCGTCGGGCTTGGCGTTCTTCACCAGCGTGGCGGCGATGTTGCTGTTCGCGCCCGGGCGGTTTTCAACAATGACAGGCTTGCCGGAGATTTCGGCGATCTTGTTCGTGAAATACCGTCCCAGAATGTCGGCGCCGCTGCCGGCCGGGAAACCGATGAAAATATGCATCGCGCGCGCAGGCCAGTCAGCCTGCGCGTATGCGGGAACTCCGGTCATTGAAACCGTCAGCGCGCCAGCGCCAAGTCCACCAAGTACCTGCCTGCGGTCCATGCGTCCCTCTCCATTCCCCTCAAGGGGTTTTTTGCCCGCCTCTTCTATCAAAACGCAGCACTCTCGCAAAGGCCGATTGCAAAAGTTGACCAGGCGCAGTGTCTTGCGCAAACGCGATATGGACCCGCGTTCGCGAGTCCCTATTGCAGAACGCAGCAAGAACAGATAATCTCCGTTCACGGTTTGTTTAAACGATTCGACTTAAGGTTAAATCGTTCAGGCTCCCGCGTTGCGCACACGCGCGGCAGAGCCTGCGAAGGATGAAGGGGTCTCGTCCATGTTGACGAAAAAGCAGAGCGAGTTGCTGAAGTTCATCAACGAGCGCCTCAAGGAAACTGGCGTACCGCCGTCATTCGACGAGATGAAGGACGCGCTGGACCTGCGCTCCAAGTCGGGCATTCACAGGCTCATCATGGCGCTGGAAGAACGCGGATTCATCCGCCGCCTGCCCAATCGCGCCCGCGCGCTGGAAGTGCTGCGGTTGCCTGAGTCCTCCACGCCCTCATCGCCGCCCCGCGGAGGACGCTTTCCCGTTATTGAGGGCAATCTTGGGCGCGTGCGCGCCAATGTGCCTGCGGAGGAGGTCGGCGGCGTCATTTCCATTCCCGTTATGGGGCGCATCGCGGCGGGCACGCCCATCTCGGCGATCCAGTCACGTAGTCATACGATCAGCATACCGCCCGACATGCTGGCCACAGGCGATCATTTTGCGCTTGAGGTGCGCGGCGACTCGATGATCGAGGCCGGAATTTTCGAGGATGACACCGTCATCATCCGCAAGCAGGACACGGCGGAAACGGGCGACATCGTTGTCGCCCTCATCGACGACGAGGAGGCGACACTCAAGCGACTGCGCAAGCGCGGCGCATCAATTGCGCTGGAGGCCGCCAACCCGGCCTATGAGACACGCATCTTCGGGCCCGACCGCGTGCGTATTCAGGGCAAACTTGTGAGCCTGCTTCGCCGCTATTAGGGCTTGCGCGCGAGTCCATCGCTCGCCAGTAGTTAACGTGTCTGCGATCCTGGCGCGTATCTTGCGACTTACCCTCTTCGCAACGCTGCCCGTAAGCGCCGATGGAGAGAGTCATGGACGCAAAGACACCTTTTCTGCTCGCCGAGACCACGATCGCCGACATTCACTCAGCCTATGGATCGGGGCGTCTCACATGCCGCCAGCTTGTTGAAAGCTACCTGGCCCGCATAGAGGCCTATGACCGGGGCGGGCCGAATTTCAATTCGGTGATCTCGACCAACCCGACTGCGCTTCAAGAAGCAGATGCTCTCGACGCAGCTTTCCGTGAGCGCGGACTGACAGGCCCGCTGCACGGCATTCCGCTGGTCATGAAGGATCAGGCAGACGTGAAGGGCATGCCCACCACCATGGGCTCTGTCCTCTTCAAGGATCATAACCCCGGCGAGGATTGCTTTGTCGCCGCGAAGTTGCGCGCTGCAGGCGCCATCTTCATCGCCAAAACAACCCTCGGCGAACTGGGTGCAGGCGACACCCATGGTTCGCTTTTTGGCTCGACGCGCAACGTCTACGATCCTGAGCGCACCGCTGGCGGCTCGTCGGGCGGCTCGGGCGTCGCGGTCTCCGCGAATTTGTGCGCGGTCGCCATCGGCCAGGAAGGATACGCCTCCATCCGCCGCCCCTCCACGTGGAACGGCGTCGTCGGCATGCGCCCCACCGCTGGCCTTGTGAGCCGCGGCGGCGTTTTTGGCGGCTGGCCTTCGGTGTTTGGGTCGCTCGGCCCCATGTCGCGCACAGTATCAGACGCCGCCAAGGTGCTGGATTGCATGGTGGGCTACGATCCCGCGGACCCGGTCACCGCCATGGGCTACGGCAAGGCGGCGCCCGGCTACACGGCGGCCCTTGATGCTGCGGCGCTGAAGGGCGCGCGCATCGGCATCCTGCGCACCAGCATCGGGCATGGTTCGGAACCGGATACAGAAGATTTCGCCAAGGTGCAGGAGGTGTTCGACCAGGCTGTCGCCGATCTGGCGAAGGCCGGCGCGACCGTGATCGACCCCATCGAGATTCCCGATCTCAAGGCGCTGCTCGCCAAGCGCGCCCGCTCGGATGAGGACGATACAGAGTCCTTCCGCACCTATGTCGCCACCAGCCGGGGCGCGCCTTTCACGGACAAGGCTGACGCAATGAAGGCGTCCAGCTTCGAAGGGATCAGCCGCGGCGCGATGCAGCGCTGGCTCGCTACTGGCTCAACGGAAGCCCACTATGGCTATCTGCGGGCGCGGGAAGTGCTGATGACGCGCCTCATGAAGGTGATGGCTGACCACAAGCTCGACGCCATCGTGCACAAGGCGGTTGAGCACCAGCCGAGCCTCATCAAGGACGGGATCAACCCTCCCTACCGCGATCAATTCGGCGCGCCGGCGATTAACACGTTCCTTGTGTATGTTCCCTCCATCGTGGTGCCGTCGGGGTTCACCCGAGACAACCTTCCCGCGGGGATCACTTTCCTGGGCCGCCCGTATGACGACGCGAAGATGATCTCGCTCGCGTATGCGTATGAGCAGGCGACAATGAAGCGGAAGCCGCCCGTTCTGGCGCCCTGAGCAAAATTGGAAGGGCCCGGCGCATAACCGGGTCTTATCCACTCCGCACAGGGATTGGACGCGCAAAACGCAATTGCGCGTCAGTCCAAACGGTCGATTGCAAAGCGTTCGCCTGCAAGTCGTTCGCTTAAGCCGGTTTCAGAAACATCCTCTTCGCCGGTCTCCTGCGGAGACGCCGCCACGAAAGAAGGCCGCGCGCGGGACCATGGGCGGTCCTGCCGGGCGTTGCGGGCCGTTACGAGACGCGCTCCGCTCTCACCACTTAGAAAAACACGGGTTGCGCCCGAAGCGTCGAAATGCGCGCCGTCCAGAACGAGCGCGGGTTTTGCGCAGGCGCCACGCGTGTAAAGCCGCGTCACCAGAATATCGGCGCGCGCGCAGTCTTCCGGCAAAGCGGGACGCTCGATGACGAGGGCGATACTGCGCCCGTCACGCAGACGGCCAGTGCAGCCGTTGCGGTCGCATTTGGCGTCCTCCGGCCGCACCAGCCCGCGCGGCTCACGGGGGTCGGCGTCGCCCGAAAGCCACTGCGCCAGAGCGAAATAGTCGCCGCGTGGATTGAGCGCATGCAGCGCGCCGTCCGCCCCGCGATAGGCCAGCGCCTGCCCGCGCGCGTCGATCACCAGATCGGGCTGGCGCGCAGAAAACGCCAGAGCGACGCCAACGAGCGCAATCGCGACACCAGCCCAACGCATGCGCGACTGCCAGAGCGAGAGCCAGATCAGCCCGACGCTCATCGCGATGAGGGCGCCGGCGCCGAACGAGGGAATCATCCGCACGGCGCCAGGCAGTTTCGCGACCCAGGCGGCGACGTCGAGCATGAAGCCGATGCCCTGCCCCATCAGAAACCAGATCGGCGCGTCCAGTCCGAAGAAGCTCGTCAAGACGCCGAACACCGCCGCCGGCATGACCACAAATTCTACAAGCGGCAGAACAAGCGCGTTGCCGATCAGCCCGTACATCGCCATGCGATTGAAGTGGAACGCGCCGTAAGGATCGGTCGCTATCGAAGCAACCAGCGTCGTGACAAGCATCGCGCCCAGCACAGTCAACGACTTGTCGATGACGCCCGGCGGGCGCTCGCGCAAGTCGGCCTTTTGTATCGCGCCGGGTTTGCGCTCATAGACCGCGATCATCGCCGCCACAGCGGCAAACGACATCTGGAAGGAGGGACCGAGCACGGCGGATGGCTCTCGCGCCAGAACGATCAGCGCGGCAATGGCGAGATTGCGCATCGAGATAGCCGGACGGTCGACGAGCGTCGCGCCGAGCATCACCACAATCATGATCATCGCGCGCTCGGTTGCGACTTCCGAGCCGGAAAACATATTGTAGGCGACGGCGCCGCAGATCGCGAAAGCCGCCGCCCATTTCTTGATGGGGCGGCGCAGCGCGATGTTTGGAAACAGCGCAAGAAACGCGCGCAAACTCCACAGGAAAAGGCCAGCGGCCAGCATCATGTGCAGGCCCGAGATCGAAACAACGTGATAGATGCCCGCTGCGCGCAAGTCGTCGTTGGTCGCCTCCGGAATGAGGCCGCGCTTTCCCGTCACCAGTGCGGCGGCCACTGCGCCCTTGGGGCCCCCTATTGTCTCGGCGATGCGCAGCGTCAACGTGTTGCGGGCGCGGTCGATGGCGGCGGTGGCGCGCACGGACAAAGAGGGCGACATCGCGGGCGCAAGTTCGGGGCGCGAGACCAGATTGCCCACGGCCCCGATGCTGCGAAACCACGCCTCTCGCGCAAAATCGTAGCCATGCGGCACGGAGGCTGTGGGTGGCGGCAGAAGACGCATCGTAGCCGCGATTGTCGCGCCTGATTTAAACGCGGGCCGTCCGCGCATGTTGACCCGCACAAGTTCGGGCGTCTTGTCGGCGGCAAGGCCGGCGACCGTGCCCACGCGCACAAGCAGACGGGCGCCATCGGCGCGAAGGTCAATGGATTGCACATAACCGGTGACGCGCGCGACGACTTGCCGCTCGATCACGGGCGCGCTCACAACGAGGGTGCGCGCGGCCCCCGCAGCAAATCCGGCGAAGACGAAAGCCAGCGCCAGACTCGCGCGCATGCTCGCCATGCGCTCAACGCAGCGGGCCCGCCAGGCCGCGATGAGAAAAATCAGGCTGGCGCCGAGGGCTGGCCAAACGGAGGGTTCGTTTTCCGAGGCGAAGTAAAGGATCGCGCCAATACCAAAGAAAACAGGCAGCCACAGGAAAGGTCGGCGCGCCTGAACCTCCACGGCCCACTGGCGCTTCAGCGCGTCGCGCGCACGCTCGAAACCGAATTGGCCGACTGAGCCAACCGCACGCCCATTGAAGCCCGATTGCGCGGCCAGCGCCCCCGGCGAGTTCCATGTCGTAGCCGCCCTGCCCCAGCTCATCAACGCACCTGGAGAAACGATGACACATTCAAATACGAGGGATGGAGGCCATGACGCCTACCCAACCCAGCCAGCCAATGCTACACGACGCGCGCGTCCGCGAAACCTCCAACCTGAGCCGTGGCTGGGGCGCGACGCCAAATACACAAGATAATCCCCCTCCGTCTTCCGAGTGTTCATTAATGTCCGAAGCCGTCGTTACACGGTTTGCCCCGTCCCCTACTGGTTTTCTCCATATCGGGGGTGGGCGCACTGCGCTGTTCAACTGGCTATACGCCCGCCGCTTTGGCGGGAAGATGCTGCTGCGCATCGAGGACACGGATCGCGAACGCTCCACCGAGAGCGCCATTACAGCCATCATCGACGGGCTGAACTGGCTCGGACTGAAGTGCGACGGGGAGCCGATCTACCAGTTTGCGCGTGCGGCCCGGCACGCTGAGGTCGCGCGCCAGATGCTCAGCGAAGGCAAGGCCTACAAGTGCTTTGCAACGCAGCAGGAACTCGAGAAGATGCGCGAGCAGGCGCGGGCCGAAAAGCGCCCGCCTCGCTATGATGGCCGCTGGCGCGACCGCAGCGAGGCCGATATTGCCGCTGCCGTAGCCTCCGGCCTCAGGTTCGTTGTCCGCCTGAAGGCGCCGCAGGATGGCGAGACCGTCGTCGCCGATCAGGTGCAGGGCCGCGTCGTGTTCCCGAACAAGGATCTCGACGACATTGTGCTCCTGCGCTCGGACGGCACGCCGACCTACATGCTGGCCGTCGTGGTCGATGACCATGACATGGGAGTCACGCATGTCGTGCGCGGCGACGATCATCTGACCAACGCCGCCCGCCAGACGCACATCTATGAAGCCATGCGCTGGAAGGCGCCTGTCATGGCCCACATCCCGCTGATTCATGGCTCGGATGGCGCAAAGCTTTCCAAGCGCCACGGCGCGCTTGGCGTCGATGCGTATCGCGCGCTGGGCTATCTGCCCGCCGCCCTGCGCAATTACCTTGTGCGGCTTGGCTGGAGCAATGGCGACAAGGAGTTTTTCTCGACGCAGGAAATGATCGAGGCTTTCGATCTGCCCCAGATCGGCCGGTCCGCTGCGCGCTTTGATTTTGCAAAGCTGGAGAACCTCAATGGCCATTACATGCGCGCGACGCCGGACGCGGACCTGCTCGACGCGCTCATCGAAACCCTGCCCTATCTGCCGGGCGGCGATGAGCTGTCTAGCAAGCTCGACGCCGAGATGGAGCGCAAACTGCTGGCGGCGATGCCGGGCTTGAAGGAGCGCGCCAAGACCCTTGTCGAATTGCTCGACGGCGCCCGTTTTCTCTACGCAGATCGCCCGCTTCCGCTGGAGCCAAAGGCGGTGGAGATTCTTGCTCAGGGGCGCGGGCATCTCGCTGCGCTTCTTCCCCTCTTCACGCAGCTGACAGAATGGACCGCCGCAGCCAGCGAGGCCGCCGTGCGCGCCTATTGCGAGACCTCGGGCGCAAAACTTGGCGCCGTGGCGCAGCCTTTGCGCGCGGCGCTGACGGGCCGCGCAACGTCTCCGGGAATATTTGACGTTCTGGAGACGCTGGGACGCGAAGAAAGCATGGCTCGTCTTGCGGATCAGACGAAGGGTTGAGACCGCCAGATATGCCGCAAAGCCAGGCTGTTTAGGGTTAAATTTGACGCTTACGCTGCGCTTTTGGCGCCGCTTGCGCATGGAACCGTCATTGCGCTGCAAGAAGCGCGGTGTAACTGCTTAAAGCAAGCGCTGCGAGGTATATTAGGCAGGTCTGCGGCAGGCTTGAACGCAAACCGATGATCGGTTAGCAAACGAAGCGTCCAGAAGTCCGATGAATTGAGACGAAGCCCCGCCGCGAGGCCTGCCCCAGGCAAGCCAGCCGGAAAATGAAGGCAAGAATGTCATGACGAAGACAGCGAACTTTACGATCGGCGGCAAAACGCTCGAGTTTCCGGTCAAAAGCGGCGTCATAGGCCCTGATGTAGTCGACATCGGCAAGCTGTACGCGCAGACCGGCGCCTTCACTTACGACCCCGGCTTCATGTCCACGGCCGCTTGCGAATCCGCCATCACATACATCGACGGCGACGCGGGCGTGCTGCTTTATCGTGGCTATCCCATCGAACAACTGGCCGAGCACGGCGACTTCCTCGAGACCTGCTATCTCCTGCTCGAAGGCGAATTGCCGAACCCCGCACAGAAGGCTGACTTCGATTATCGCGTCACGCGCCACACGATGGTGCACGAGCAGATGGCGCGCTTCTATCAGGGCTTCCGGCGCGACGCGCATCCGATGGCGGTCATGGTGGGCTGCGTTGGCGCCATGGCGGCGTTCTATCACGACTCTACCGACATCAATGACCCCTATCAGCGCATGGTCGCCTCAATGCGCATGATCGCCAAGATGCCGACGCTCGCTGCGATGGCTTACAAGTACACGGTCGGCCAGCCGTTCGTGTATCCCAAGAATGACCTCGACTACACATCCAACTTCCTGCGCATGTGCTACGCCGTGCCTTGCGAGGACTATGTGGTCAACCCGATCATCTCGCGCGCGCTGGACCGCATCTTCCTGCTCCACGCAGACCACGAGCAGAACGCATCGACCTCGACTGTTCGTCTTGCTGGTTCGTCAGGCGCAAACCCGTTCGCGTGCGTCGCAGCTGGCATCGCCTGTCTGTGGGGCCCCGCGCACGGCGGCGCGAACGAGGCGGCGCTCGCCATGCTCGCCGAGATTGGCGATGTAAAGAACATCCCGGACTTCATCAGCAAGGTGAAGGACAAGAAGGATCACACGCGCCTCATGGGCTTCGGCCACCGCGTCTATAAGAACTACGACCCGCGCGCGAAGCTGATGCAGCAGACCTGCCATCAGGTTCTGCGTGAGCTGGGCGTCAAGGATGACCCGTTGCTCGATGTCGCCATGGAGCTTGAGCGCATTGCGCTGCACGACGAATATTTCATCGAGCGCAAGCTTTACCCGAACGTCGACTTTTACTCAGGCATCACGCTGAAGGCGATGGGCTTCCCGGTTTCCATGTTCACCGTGCTGTTCGCCGTGGCGCGCACCGTCGGCTGGATTGCCCAGTGGAAGGAAATGATCCAGGACCCGGCGCAGAAGATCGGACGCCCGCGCCAGCTCTATGTCGGAGCGCCGCGTCGCGACTACGTCTCCCTCGACAAGCGCGCCTGATCAGCCGCCAAATTGATCGCGTGAGTGCATCATCGAGAAGGCCGCTTTCGGGCGGCCTTCTCTTTTTCCAGGCAGCCCGTGGAAGGCAGGGCGGTCAGCGGTCAGGAATGCTGGCGATCGCCAGAACAATGCGCGCCGCCCGCTGGCTGGGACGCTCGCCATCAAGCAGCGCCATGATCTCGCCAACACGCATGAGCGCCGCCAGTTGCGCCTCCCGCGCATCGCCGCCTTTGATGAGCGGGACAAGCGCCTGCGCCAGCGCATCGGCGTTGCAATGCTCCTGCAGGATTTCAGGGATGATCTTCTCGCCCAGAATGAGCGTCGGCAGCACGATGGACGGCACGTTCACGAAGAAGCGCAGAAGCGTTTCGATGGGCGAAATCTTGTAGGCGACGACCATCGGAATTTGCGCCAGCGCGAGTTCCAGCGTTACGGTGCCAGACGCCGCAAGGGCGGCCCGCGCGCGGCGGAATGCATCGAACTTCGCCGCCTCCCCGGTGACGATGCGCGGCCGATGCGCCCACTGGGCGGTCTTCTCGCGGATGAAGCCCTCCAGATGCGCAACGGCGGGCAGAACGACATCCACCGGACCGCACGCCTCAATCACCCGCGCGACAGCGCCGCCGAAATCATCCGACAGGCGCTCGATCTCGCTGCGGCGCGACCCCGGCAGAACAAGTAGCGTCGGCGGCGAAGCGTCGCGCATCGCCGGATCGTTCGCAGGGGGACGCATCTCGCCGGTCCGCTCAATCAGCGGGTGCCCCACATAGGTGCAGGGCGGCCCGCCAAGCCGATGGTGAGCCTCGGGCTCGAAAGGCAACAGCGCCAGCAGGTGATCGACGTAGGCGCGCATTTTGGGCGCGCGGCCGGGGCGCCAGGCCCACACAGTGGGGCTGACGTAATTCACCACCGGCAAATGCGGCAGGCTCGCCCGCACACGCTTTGCGACGCGGTGCGTAAAATCAGGTGAGTCGATAATGACAAGGACATCGGGGGGCGAGGCGATGATGGCGTCGGCCACTTGCCGGATCCGCGCAAGGAGTTGCGGCAGGCGTTTGATGACCGGCAGAAAGCCCATCACGGCGACATCGGACATCGGAAAGAGGCTTCGCAAGCCCTCTGCTTCCATGGCGCGCCCGCCAATGCCGCGGAAGGAAACAGCGCCGCCGGTCGCGTCCCGTAGCGCACGCATCAGCTTGAAGCCCAGTTGATCGCCGGATTCTTCTCCGGCGACCAGATAGACATCGAGAACGCGCGGCGGCGTCTCGTTCACGCGCGGCTGTCCGTCACCAGCGGCGTGCAGATCGCGCGCTCGCCTCCATCGCGGATGAAATCCAGCACTTCATGCACCTGCGGGTGATCGCTGAATTCGGAGGCCACGTCCTCGACGCGCTCCTTCAACGTGCCCTCCGCCGCGAACAGCAGGCGATAGGCGCGGCGCAGATCGTGGATCGACTCACGCGAGAAGCTGCGCCGACGCAAGCCCACAAGATTGAGGCCGGCGAGATGCGCGCGATTGCCCATGGCAAGGCCATAGGGGATGAGGTCGTTCTCAAGCCCGCTCATGCCTCCAACGAACGCGTGCGAGCCAACGCGCGCAAACTGGATGACCGCAGCGCCGCCGCCGAAGATCACAAAGTCGCCGACCGTCACATGGCCCGCGAGCATGACGTTGTTGGAAAGGATGACATGGCTGCCGACCGCACAATCATGGCCGATATGCGAATTGGCCAGGAACGTGCACTTGTCGCCGACGGTAGTCGTCATGCGGCCACCCTCGGTGCCGGGATTCATCGTTACGCCTTCCCGGATGAGGCAATCAGCGCCGATGACAAGGGTTGAGGGCTCGCCCTTGAACTTCAGATCCTGCGGCTGATGGCCAATGGAAGCGAAGGGAAATATCCGCGTCCGCGCGCCGATGGTCGTGCGCCCATGAACCGCCACATGAGAGACAAGCTCGACGCCCTCTCCCAGCACGACGTCCGGGCCCACATGACAGAAGGGGCCGACGCGGACGCCGTCGCCCAATTGCGCGCCGTCTTCAATGACTGCCGATGGATGGATCATGGATGAGCTCACGCGATTTTATCCATCTTCAGGCCGACCAGCATGGCGCTGAGTTCGGCCTCGCACACCATCACGCCGTCCACCTTGGCCTCGCCGCGATACCACCACATGTTGCGGCGGCGGTTCAGGCGGGTCATGTGAAACTCGACGCGGTCGCCCGGCACAACGGGCTTGCGGAACTTCACCTTGTCGATGGTCATGAAGTAAACGACGTCAGGACGGTTGGAGCCGGACGCGTGGACAGCAAGCGCGCCTGCGGTCTGCGCCATGCCCTCGATGAGCAGGACGCCCGGCATGATCGGCTGACCGGGAAAATGCCCCTGAAATTGAGGCTCGTTGGCGGTGACATTCTTGATGCCGATGCAGCTTTCATCGCCGTTGCACTCAATGATCCGGTCCACGAGCAGGAACGGATAGCGATGCGGCAGATATTCGAGCAGCTTCTGGATGTCGACGGTATCAAGCGTCGGTGCGGCGTTCTCTTTCATGCGGTTTCCTTAGCACCGGCAAATCAGCCTTAGTCAAATAGAACAATTTACGGCTTCGCCTTCGAGAGGCGCGCGAGGGTAGCAACGTCGCGCATGAATTCGCGCATCGGTTTTGCCGGCGCGCCGCCCCATCGCTCGCCCGCCGGTATATCGTTCATCACGCCAGCTTGAGCGGCAACTTGCGCTCCTGCCCCGATCTTCAAATGCCCGCTCAGGCCGGCCTGACCGCCGATGGCGACAAAGTCGCCAAGCTCGGTGGAGCCGGAGATGCCGACGTGCGAAACGATGACGCAATGGCGACCAACGCTTACGTTGTGCGCGATCTGCACGAGATTGTCGATTTTCGTGCCCTCGCCGATCAGCGTGTCCCTGTTGGCGCCCCGATCAACGGTGGTGTTCGCGCCTATCTCCACATCATTCTGGATGATGACGCGCCCCAGTTGCGGCACCTTGAGATGACCGCCCGGCCCCATGGCGAAGCCGAACCCATCCTGCCCGATGCGCACGCCCGGATGCAGATAAACCCGGTCGCCGATGAGCGCGTGCATGATCGTGGCGTTGGGCCCGACAGTGCATTCGCGGCCTATGCATACGTCTGCGCCGATGACGGCGTTGGCGCCGATGAGCGTGCCTGCGCCGATCTGGGCGCGCGGGCCGATGACTGCGCCAGGATCAACAATCACACCCGCCTCCAGACGCGCTTCCGGGTGGACGAACGAGCCTGGCGAAACGCCGGTCGCGCCAAACACCGACTGGGGTCGCAGGCCCGCCGGGAACATGCGGCCTGATACGAGCGCGAACGCGCGATAGGGCTCGGGCGTCACCAGCGTGACGAGGCCGGGCGCGGCCTTCGCGAGATAGCGCGCGGACATCAGGCAAGCGGTGGCGCGGGTTGTGGAGACCTGATCGGAGTATTTGGGGTTGTCGAGGAAGACGAGCGCGCCGGGGCGGCCCTGATCGAGGGGGCCCAGTTCGGTGATCGTCAACGACAGGTCAGCGCCGTCAGGAGCCTTGGCGCCGGTCCATTCGACGATTTCGCGCAGCGTGGGCGCCATCTCCCGCCGAAAGAAAACCGGTTCGGTCATCAAATTCCCCTGGAATCTTCCGAAGGCGCCCGGGCGCCCTTATCAAGCAAAACGCGCCTTCGCATGAAGCGAGGCGCGCTGCAAGTCTGTCGAATGTGGGCTCAGGCCGAACATGGCGCTGGGTCGAAAGGGCGGGCGGCGCCCGCCCCAGATCAGAAGCTCGTGCCGCCCGAGAAGCGGAACGCCTGCGTGACGTCGCCGCCGACTCTCTTGCCGAGAACGAGTTCCCCCTCGTCCTTGGTGAGAGCGAATGCGTAGTCGAAGCGGATCGGGCCGAGTGGCGAAGCCCAGAGAAGGCTCGCGCCGACCGCAGAGCGGATGCTGGAGTCGTCGCGCACCTTGAGCTTGTTGGCCTGCGGGTTAACGCCACCTACGCCGCCAATGCAAGGATTCGGCGCGACCGAGCAGTCGTTCACGAAGCCGACGAAATCGGTACGGCCCTTGTAGCCAAACAACGTGCCCGCGTCGGCGAAGATCGCGCCGCGCAGGCCAACCTCACGCGGCAAGCCAAAAATCGGGAACTGAAGTTCGAGCGTACCACCAAAGTATGTGGTGCCACCCAAAGACGAGGTTCTGTTATTGCTCGCGCCTGTCGAAATGTCGCGCGGGCCGATGCCGCCCGAGGCGAAGCCGCGGACCAGGCTCGGGCCCAGGTTGAAATTGTCAACGATACGAAGATCGTTGCCGCCATAAGCAGAAATGTGACCGCCCTGTGCGCGAGCCATGAGGGTCACGTTATCCCAAACGGGGTAATAATAACGCAGATCAGCCGTGCCGCGCACCCACTTGGCGTCGCCGCCAAGACCCGCTACGTCGCCGCGAACTTCGGCAAACATACCGGATGTCGGGTTACGGCCGTTATCGAGCGTGCTGTACGACAGCGTGCTGCCGACGGAAGACGTCAGCCATGTACCGGCGGCTTCCTTCACCGCAAGAGAGGCCTCGCCGTTAGTCAAGCAGTTCATCGTCGCTGTCGAAGGCAACGGCGTCACACCCGGAATGAACGTCGTACAATCGTTAAATGGACGGCGCTTGTCGTTCGGGATCGTGATCTCGGTCTGGTAGATCGAGTAGCGCACGCCGAGCGAGAACTGGTCTGTGAGCGGGATGCCGAGACGCAGTGTCGCGCCTACGTTAGACGTGTCATAGAGAGCAAAAGTTGAATTGGTGTTTTCGCGAAAGAACAAGTCCACGCCTGCCGCCATGCGGTAGCCGAGGAAGTAGGGTTCGGTGAACGACAGATCGACACCGCGCACGCGCTGACCGAGCGATGCAGAGGCGCGCACGAATTGTCCGCGACCGAGGAAGTTCGATTCGGAGACCGAGACTTCGCCGATGAAGCCGTCCTGCGTCGAGTAGCCGCCGGAAACACCGAACGAGCCCGTGGGCTGATCTTCCACGTCGACGATCACTACGACACGGTCTGGCAACGTGCCGGGCTCGTTTATGATGCGAACGCGCTTGAAGAAGCCGAGGCTGTTCAGGCGGCGCTCGGCGCGATCCACGAGAACGCGGTTGTAGGCATCGCCTTCGCCGAGTTCGAATTCGCGGCGGATGACGTAGTCACGCGTGCGGGTGTTGCCGCGCACGACGATTCGCTCAACATAAACGCGCGGTCCTTCCTCAACGACGAAGGACAGGTTGATGGACTGCGTGGCGGGATCGCGATCGCCGCGCGGGCGCACAGCCGCGAACGCGTACCCCTTGCGGGCAACCTCGCGCCGGATGGCCTCAACCGACTTCTCGACGAGATCGCCGTTGTAGACGTCTCCCGCGCGGAGGCGAACAGTGGACTGGATGGTGGCGACGTCGATATCCGCAATGCGCGAATCGACGTTGACGGCGGCAACCCGGTAGGGCGCGCCCTCTTCCATGGTGATGTTGACGACCCAGCCCTGACGGGCTTCGTCGTACTGGGCGTCGGACCCAACAATGCGGAAGTCCGCATAGCCGTTCTTGAGATAGAAGCGACGGATCAGCTCCAGATCCGCAGAGATGCGGTCCGGGTCATAAACGTCGGAATTCTTGAGCCACGACAGGAAGTTCATTTCTGTCGTCTGCATAATGCCGCGCAGGCGGTAAGCAGAATAAGCGGTGTTGCCCGAGAACTCGACCGAGCGGACGCCAGTCTTGCCGCCTTCGTTGACGGTGAACACGACGTCAATGCGACCGTTCGGCAAGCTGACGGTACGTGACGTTACGTTCGCGGCGCCACGGCCCGCGCGACGGTAAACATCACGCACTCGCTCGATGTCGGCCTGAACGGTGGATGGGTTGAAAGCGCCACGCGACTTGGTCTGCACTTCGGCGAGGAGGATGTCGCTCTTGACCTTGCTGTTGCCTTCAAAGGCGACGCGGTTGATGAGGTTGTTCTCCGTGACCTGAACGATCAGACGGCCGCCATCCCGGCGAACACGCACGTCTGAGAAAAGCCCCGTGGAGTACAAGTCCCGGACTGCCTGATTGATACGAGCCTGATCCGTCCCCGCAAAATAGGAGCGAATTGTCTCAGCATCGACGCGTTGGCTGCCTTGAACGACAATCGTCTGGGCGGCGACCGGGCCGGCGAAGGTTGCGCCGGCGGCCCCAAGGACCACCGCTGCAGCGAGCCGGTTGCGTAAACGACCTTTGAAAAGCATAGGCGACCGTTCCCCGTATTCCAATGACGGCGGGTGACCCGCCGCCCCCGCGCTTAAAGAGGCGGGGCTTACTTCACGCGATCCGGGAGAAAGTTCCACCCGAACCCTTTCGTCAGTCTTCGCTTCTACTCGGTTTACCGAATGCTGCAAATGCTGTTTTAACCGGCAATCCTGTTTTTCGGAACCGCGTTGCGGGAGCGACACGATTCTTGGTTGCCGTTAGGTTAACCAAAGAGGCGCATGAGCTTCGGGCCGACGTGCAAAATGTCGTTGAACGTCGCAAACAACATTAACGCCATCACGAGCCCCAGGCCAACCCTAAAGCCAAGTTCCTGGTTTCTTTCGCTGATCGGACGCCCCTTGATGGCCTCGATCGCGTAAAAAAGCAGATGCCCGCCATCCAGCATGGGAATCGGCATCAAATTGAGCAGACCGATGGAAACGGACAGCACCGCGGCGAGGTGGAAGAGCGCCGAGAAGCCCACTTTCGCAAATTCGCCAGAGATTTCCGCGATTCGGATGGGGCCGGATATCTGATCAGTCGATTCGCGTCCCGCGATCAGGCCAACGATGTAGGAGACCGTGCGCTCGATGATGAAGCCGGTCTCCGAAACGCCCATCCCCACAGCCTGCGGAAGGCTGAACGTCTCGCGCACCCAGGCGTCCGGGCCTACCTTCGGCTCCACGCCGATAAGCCCAACGCGATGTACGCCGAACGGGGTGTTGAGATCGCGGCGCTTGGGGGTGACCTCGATGGTCTCATCGCGCTTGGCGCGCTGGACAACAAACGTCAGTCTAAGATCAGACGACGCTTGAACAGTGCGCTGCATTTCGTTCCAGGTCTTGATGTTTTGACCGTTGATGGAGATGATGACGTCGCCAGATTTCAGGCCCGCGAGTTCTGCAGGATCGCCGGGGCGGACCTTCTCGATGACGGGGGCGAGCGATGTGCGGCCACCGCTGTAGAAGGAAACCGTGAAGATTGCTATGCCAAGCAGAAAGCTGGCCGCAGGGCCCGCGAAGACGATGGCGGCGCGCTTCCAGACCGGCTGGGCGAAGAAGCTGACCTTGCGCTCCTCGGGCGGCATGTTCTCGGCGCCTTCAATAACGCCGGCACTGGCTCCGTTCGGATCGCCGTGGAATTTGACGTAACCGCCCAGAGGGATCCAGGCGAAACGCCAGCGTGTGCCGCTGCGGTCAGTAAAGGCTGCGATTTCAGGACCGAAGCCAATAGAGAAGGCGTCCACCTTCACGCCACACCAGCGGCCGACGAGAAAGTGTCCCAGCTCGTGGAAAAACACAACGATGGTCAGAACGAAGACAAACGGAGCCAGATAACCGAGCAGACCCCACACGTACTCAAAAAACTGCATTGGAATCTCCCGGCCCGTGCGCGCTATGCCCCAGCCGCCATTTCAATTGGTAGTTTGCACAATCGCGCAGCCAAGCCAACAAACCGTTACGCCCCATGGCGACCCAATTAAGACAACGCCTTGCGGGCGCATTCCCGGGCGGCGGCGTCCATAGCCAGCGCGTCCGCGATGCTTGCAGGTTCGTGGGCGTCGCCGTTGCGGGCAAACTCCGCGCACACCTGCTCGGCGCAACGGGCGATGTCCCGAAAGCCGCATTCGCCCACAAGAAAAGCCGCAACAGCGATCTCATTGGCCGCATTCAACACCGTGGGGAGGCCGTTTCCATGGGCCAAAGCCTCAAGCGCTATACGTAGTGCGGGAAAGCGGTCAAAATCTGGCCGGTCGAACGTCAGCGTTCCGATTTCCGCAAGATCAAGACGGCGCGCGCGGGTGGCGACGCGATCAGGAAAGCCCAGGCAATGGGCGATGGGCACACGCATGTCAGGTTGCGCCATGCCCGCCGTCACGGAGCCATCGGCGAACGTGACCAGCCCGTGGACAATGGATTGGGGATGAACCAGGACGTCCAGACGATCTGCTGAAATTCCAAAAATGTAATGCGCCTCAATGAGTTCGAGGCCTTTGTTCATCAAACTTGCAGAGTCGATAGTGATTTTCTGGCCCATTGACCAGTTTGGATGCGCGAGCGCCTGCTCGGGCCTCGCCGCGTCGATTGCCTCTCGGGTCCATGTTCTGAAAGGGCCGCCGGATGCGGTGAGGATCATCCGCTCGACGGATTTGGGATCAGCGCCGCCAAGCGCCTGGAAAATAGCGTTGTGCTCGCTGTCCATCGGCAGCAGCGTTGCGCCCGACAGCGCGGCGGTGCGCATGAAGGCAGGCCCGGCGCACACCAGACATTCCTTGTTGGCGAGAGCGACCGTGCGGCCAGCCGCCACCGCGGCGTGGGTGGGCTCGACCCCGGCGGCGCCCGCGATGGCGCCTACAACGAGGTCAGCGGATCGAAGCGCCGCCTCGATGGTCGCCTGCGGCCCTGCCCCGACTTCGATGCCGCTGCCTGACAATTCGTCGCGCAGGGCGCCGTACGCGGACGGGTCTGCAATAACCGCGAACTTCGCCTTGAGCTGGCGGGCCATGTTCGCGAGCGCCGGGGCGTCCCGCCCGCCGACCACAGCGACCACGTCGAAATGGCCAGGGGCGTCCGAGATCACATCAGCCGTGGATTTGCCGATGGAGCCGGTCGCGCCGAGAATCACGATGCGGCGCGGCTCTCCCGTAGGAGCGGACGGCGAAAAAGGCACGTTTGGTTTCGGAAACATGAAAACCGATTCTACCAGACAAGCAGGCCGTGGGCAGC
>JANPPJ010000071.1:0-12573 GCA_031428455.1 Hyphomicrobiales bacterium
CAATACGTCCATGTATGCTGCGGCGGCGTTGTTGAGCAGCGTCTGTTCTGAAAGGCGCATCTGCTCGCGCGATTGCAGCACCTGCGAGTCGGCTTGCCGGACGCTGTTGATGGTGCGATTGCCGTTCCAGACGTTTTGTTGGATGGAAAGGCCATAGCCGCGCGGCGTCGTTGCGACGGACGTTTGCGTACCGTTTGAATCTCGTTCCTGACGGGACAGGCCGACATCCGCAGTCGCTGCAATGGTCGGGCGATAGCCGGACATCGCGCGCGCGATGTTTTCGTCGATGGCGCGGGTCGAGGCGCGCGCGACATTCAGATCGGGACTGAAAACGTAGGCCTTGGCCAGCGCGCCGGAGATAGTTTCGCCGTGAACCGGGGACGAGATAAAAGCTACGGAAGCAAGAACGAATACTCCCGCATGCGCAAGCTTGTGCAGGCCGATCTGGCGCAACCGTTTAATCGCTGCCGCGCTCCGAACTTCCCGCACGCAGACATCCTCATGGCTCAAGCTGCCAGTATAAGTCGGCAGGATTCGATTACTTTGATAGCGTAACGGTCGACGCGGCGCATCACGTTGGTTACCGTTTTCTACAGACATGACGCAAAAATGCGACAGGGCTGTACGCGACACAAATCACAAATCTGCAATGAAAGCAGTTCAATAGCCACCTAGAATACAAACTCGGGCTTGGCGGCAAAATCGGGGAGAACGTCGACGACAGCGCCAAAAAGCGGGCGCATCCCGAACGCGGAGCCAGAACGGGTGTAGAGCACAAACCTTGATCCCGCCCGCGCACGTCCGTCGCCTGCCTCAACGGCCAGCAGGCGGCCACCCTCGGCAAGGCGGGCCAGCAAAGCGTCCGGCCGGGTCTCGATAGCCCCATTGACCAGAATAACGTCAAACTTCTCATCGCCTGCAGGCCCAGTGGCGATATTCGCGCGCACGGAACGTGCGTTCGTCAGCTCAAGATCCTGGAACGCCTCTCCAGCGCGCGCCACAAAGACCTCGTCGTCCTCAACCGCGACCAGCGACTGGCACAGACGGGCCGCTATCGCCGCCGAGTACCCGGCGGCGCCCGCCACATCCAGAACCCGGTCGCCCGGAGCGATCTCAGCCAACTGGAGTGCGCGCGCAACAAACATGGGCGCCAGGAGTGGGCGCGCCGTTTGTGCGCCTTTCGCCACAAGATTTGCGTCGCTGTAAACGAGCGAGTCGGGCTCGCCGCTCACAAACGGCTCGCGAGGGGTGCGCAGCACCGCGTCCAGCACATCGACGTCCGTGATATCGAACGTCCGCAATTGCCGGTCGACCATGTTCCGGCGCAGTTCGGCAGACCGGGGCGAGGACAAATAGTCAGAGGCGCTGGGCATGTTGCATGTCCGTAGATGGTCGGCGGACAGGCGCCGCCGTCAGCCCGGCTTATAGGGCGAACGCCCCTGCTCTGTCCACGCGACGAGAGGCAATCAGGCGCGCGTCTGTTTCAGGTGCGCGTTGCAAAGGCTCCAGTAGCCGCCGCCTTTTTCAATCCACTTGAGCCCGCCATTCGCGTCGAGCGACTTGTTCGTTTTGAACTGGTCTGCGCAGGTGCGCTGGCGCCCAAGCGCCGGGCGTTCCGAAGCATGGCGTGCGGCGACATCCTGCGGAAAGACCGGACGAGAGCTTGCAACTGCCGCCTGACGCGATGGCCTTGCGGGCGCATCTTTGCTGGAATCCCGGCTCGCTTCATTTCTCGGGGCGCGGGAAGCGGGTGGGCTGTTCGAAGCGCTCGCCTGCTCGCGGCAGGAGCTGAGAAACTGCGGCCACGTCACGCCTTTGGATTTCTCGGTCTCGCGGACGGTTCGCCATTTGTCGCCGCAGGCCTTCATCAGGTTTTCGCGCGAGGGCGCTTCCTGCGCCAGAGCGCTTTGACCAATCAGACTAGACGCGCCCAGCGCCAGGACAGCGACAACTGCAATTCTTTTGAACCAGCACATGACCTCACCCCTGCACTCCGCCTCGGCGTGAACAGAACATGAACCTACATCAGGCGCAGGTCAAGCTGTAAAAGTTGCCGATTCACATCTGTCAGCGCGAGACGATCGCTGGAGCGGAGCCGCCTCCGTTCAACGACACCCATTCGGTCGTAACCAAACTGGATTGCCGTTTGACAAAACTATACGGGGTTTCACGCCAGAGCTTGATCTCATCGACCATGTTATCGAGGACGTAATCGCCCTTGTCCGTGCGCACCGTCAGCACCGCGTGCCCATCGCCGGCCAGATCGGTGACGACCGTCACGAGGACAGCGTCGCGGTGGAAACCCGCCGACACCAGCCAGCGCTGCTTCAAAAGGACGTAATCTTCACAATCGCCAAGGCCTGTTTCCGCGAAATCCCAGCGCTCTGCGGTGTCCCACTGGGCCCGATCCGTGATGGGCCTGATCGCCGCGTTCACGCCAACATTCACCCGTTGCAGAAGGTCAAGCGCAGCAGCGTTGAGCACAATGCTCTGTCCGTTCAGGCTCTCGCGCTGACATTCATGCGCATAGCGTTTGCAGAAACCAGTCCACCCGAGCGGCGCCTTGACCCGGCCGCCTTCCACGTTGTGCATCGGCGCCATTGTCATGGCGTCCGAAGGAAAGCTTGCTGAGCCTGAGTCTTGCGGTCGTCCGTTGTAGTCTCCGGCGGCGCCAGCGCCGACGAGTGCGAATGCAATACAAGCCGAAAGGGCCGCAGCCCCTACCATTCGAACCAACATGAGCGCCCCCGCTGAAGTGGTTCGACAAGTGAATGCGCACAGCCAAGCGAGAGCAAGGCTTCAATGGCCATGCTCTCGCCTGAAACTGCTGTTATTTCATGGAATGTTGCAGAAAGATGACGGTTACGCTTGCATCAGCGGGCGGCGACGCGGGCGCCGGTTGCAAAGTCGCCGATGTCGACCCAGACATTCTGGTCATGCTGGGACTGGCGCTTGACGAAACGGTAGGGTGATTCGGACCACGGCTTCACGCCGTCGCGCAGGTTGTCGAGAACGAACTCGCCCCGGTTGGTTTTGACCGTCAGCACCGCGTGGCCATCGCCGCGCTCGTCGCGAACCACCGTGACGAGCAGCGAGGAGCGCGGGAAGCCTTCTTCGATCAGCACGCGGCGCTTCATCAGCACGTAGTCTTCGCAATCGCCCTGACCGGTCGAGGGATGATCCCAGCGGTCAACCACGCCCCATTGATCCTGATCGGATCGTGCGACGATTGCTGTGTTCACCCAGCGATTGACCTGCGAAATCCGGCGATAGTTGGCGGGGGTGAGATCTATGTCAGCAGCCGTGCCGGAGCCAACGCATTCGCCCTGGTAGCGATTGCAGAACTCAAGCCAGCCGTAGGGCACCAGGGTCCGGTCACCGACATTGATGTATGTCGCCTTCAGCGCTTGCGCCTGAGCGGGAGCCTGCAGCGTGACGGTGACGCTGGCGATGGCGATGGCGGTGGTGATGATGCGTGCAGCTTTTGCGAACATGTCGGCCCCGTGTTTTCAGTAACGCCAACTTCGCAGGGCCGCTTTGCTGTGCGCATAAGGTAATCAGTCGGATTTGATGCAAATACATTCATATATTCATTGCGGCGCCATCAAGTATAACGGTGCGTTAGGCGAACCCTCGCAATTTGATGCAATTTACGACAAGTTATTGATTTTCATAATATTTTGTCTGCCGTCCAACTTCGCCGGGAGCCACAAAAAAGTATATCGCCGCCACAATCGTTTATACTTGAAGGCGAAAAGGCGCCGGATCACAGTTAATGGAGGGGTCCAAAACCCGTTAAGAGGCGATTTTGCGCCTCGCCTTGCGTCAAAAGGTTGTCAGGGCCACATCTGAACGGGGCTGGCGATTACAGATCCAGATGGAGAATTCAAACGTGCGCGAAACGCTTGATGGCATCACGGGGGCGCCCATCGCGCTGGCGTCGTCTGCCAGGTTCTCCCCGGAGGAAAAGGCTGCGCTCTCGGAAGCCGTGCGGCTGCTTGAATATGAAAGCTTCACGGCGCGGATCACGTATGCTCTCGGGCGTGGCGTGTCTGGCGTTGGCGCCTTCATGCCGGACGCTGCGCGCAGGCTCGCGTCCAGGGCTGCGACTGCCGCACTCAAACGCGCCATGGTAATTGCGATAGGCTCGCTGGAGGCCGGCAACGCCGAGCCGGCGCGCACGCGGCTTCATAAATCACTCCTCACAGCATCGGGCGCCGCAGGCGGCGCTTTCGGCCTGGCGGCGTTGCCGATGGAGCTGCCGATTTCCACTGTCCTCTTATTGCGCGCGATCGCCGACGTGGCGCGCGCCGAGGGGGAAGACCTTGCCCAGCCTGAAGCGGCCATTGCGTGCATGGAAGTCTTTGCACTGGGCGGGCGCGCCTCTATGGACGATCAGATGGACAGCGCCTACTTCGCGTTGCGCGCAGTGTTGGCGTCGACTGTTTCCGAGGCCGCGAAACATGTCGCCCGTCACGGGATTTCCGGCGCCGGGGCGCCCGTGATGGTGCGCCTGCTCTCGCAGATCGCGGGACGGTTTGGCATCGTCGTGTCGCAAAAGCTCGCTGCGCAAAGCATCCCTATCATTGGCGCGATTGGCGGGGGCGCCATCAATTACGCGTTTGCGGAGCACTTTACGGGTCTGGCGCGCGGGCACTTTACGGTGCGGCGACTGGAGCGCACTTACGGATCCGACGTGGTGCGCGACGAGTTTGAAAGGCTGGCGCTGATCTGGCGCACGAATCGCAGCGACGTACACAAGGCTTAAGTCTGCGCCTGGCTGCCCGCTTTCTATCGCCTGCCCTGCCCAGCTGGTTTATGTTTGCGTCTCCCGTAGAGGACACAAACAAGGAAACGCACATGGCTGCAACAGAACCAGCTGGCCGCCCCTTCCCCGTTATCGCGCTGGAAGAACATTATTGGGATGCAGAGCTTGTCTCCCAGCTCACGGGCGCCGAGGGCACTCGCTCGAAGCCGTTACTCGACAGGTTGTACGATCTTGGCGAAGTGCGTCTACGCGAGATGGACGAGGCGGGCGTTGATATCCAGGTGCTCTCGCACGGGGCGCCGTCGGGCCAGAAGCTCCCGGCTGAAACGGGGCCCGCTCTGGTGCGGGGCGTCAACGACCGGTTGGCTGCAGCCATCGCGAAGCATCCGACGCGCTTTCGCGGATTCGCGTCCCTGCCGACAGCTGCGCCGGAAGCTGCTGCCGACGAACTTGAGCGCTGCGTGAAGGATCACAAGTTTGTCGGCGCGATGGTCCACGGCCTCACCAACGGCGAGTTTCTCGATCTGCCGAAGTACTGGCCGATCTTTGCGCGGGCGGAAGCGCTCGACGTGCCGATCTATTTCCATCCGTCATTTCCGCATCCGGACGTCACCGCCGCGTATTATCAGGATTACATGGACGCCTTTCCAATGGTGATCCGCGCGGCGTGGGGCTACACGGTCGAAACGGCGACGCAGGCGATCCGCCTCATTCTGTCGGGCGTCTTCGACAAGCATCCCAACCTGAAGATCGTCATCGGCCACATGGGCGAAACGCTGCCCTTCCTGCTGTGGCGCATCAATCAGGCTCTCTCGCGCCCCGGCCATGAGCCGCTCGACTTCAAGGGCAAGTTCAAGAAGCACTTCTATATTACGACGAGCGGCAATTTCTCGACGCCCGCGCTTGAATGTTCCATCGCGGAACTCGGCCTCGACCGCATCATGTTTTCAATCGACTATCCATTCGTCGCCAACAAGCCGGGCGTTGAGTGGATCGACGGTCTGCAGCTGAACGCGGAAGACAAGGCGGCTCTGGCCAGCGGCAATGCGAAGAGGCTGTTGAGAATCTGACCGAGGGCGCGACCCGAGGGGCCTTACCGCATGTCCAGCACTGCGATGAAGGCCGCCTCGGCGCGATTGGCTCCGCGCATCGTGAGCACGAGATCCTTCGAAAAAAGGCCATCGCGCGCGTTTCCCGGATCGTCAGGAAAATAGAGTTGGGTCGTAAGAACCCTGCCGCCGGGCGCCTGAAACTTGACGTGAAAGTGCCGCGTCCGGCCAGGGTACAGCCCTGGTGAGACCGTCTCGAAAGACCAGTGGCCCTCTTCGTTCGCGTATTGATGGCCACGGAAACGGAAGCCGCGATTGTCGTAATCGCCCCGCGAATCGGTATGCCAAAGATCAACCAGGGCGCCGGGAACCGGCTTGCATGAACGCGTGACGACGAGCCCCGTAAGGCGCAGAGGCGTCCCTGCCCCACTGGGCTCGCGCAGCATGCTGCGCTGTGGCGAGCTTGGCTTGAAGAAAGGCCCCTCTGTCTGCCGTGCTGTTGGACGGTCGTCACACTGAGGCGTCGGCTTCAGAAGGTTGTCCTGCGCCACGGCCAGAGGGATGAAGGCCAGCAACCCGGATGCGCCTGCGGACGCAGTCAGCAGCAAGCGCCGCGTAATCTGGTCAATACCGTCCATCCAGTCTCTCCCCATGCTGTAGGACCATCTTGGCACTTACGACGGGCGAGCAGTTGGCCGCCTTGATTATGGGAGTGAAATACAGCAGGCGGCAACTATCCCCGCCTGCGATGTCAATCTGGAGGCCTCGCCCGGAATCGAACCGGGGTGCAAGGATTTGCAGTCCTCTGCGTAGCCACTCCGCCACGAGGCCTCACGGGGTCGAACCCGTTGGCCCCGCTCATAGCAACCGGACTGGCTCGCTGCAAGGACGTTCACGTCAGCCAGAAGGTTCTAATGAAGAAGTCGGAAATGGGCTTTCCAAACCCGGCGGGGCTTGTTATACGCCCGTCCGTCGCTTCGGCGCATTCCCCGATAGCTCAGCTGGTAGAGCATTCGACTGTTAATCGAATTGTCGCAGGTTCGAGCCCTGCTCGGGGAGCCAAATTTACCAGCTGCCTGACGCCCATCAAAGTCGTTGCGGTTCAGCCTACGATTACGTGAGCGCTCAACGGTTAACAGCGCGCTGAATACGGCGCTGCCAAAGCATCACGCCTGGCGTGACGACAAGCTCCATCGCCAGGGCGAAGAGCACGCTCGCACTGAATGGCCCCAGCAGCAAGGCAGCAGCCAACCGGGCAAGACCGCCGACTGCAACAATGCCGGTGAGCACACGAAACCGGACACCGTGCCGCTCGATGCGTGGAACCGCCGTCAGGAATAAGATGCCTATTGCAAGCAGCAAGCCCGAGAGATAACGGAAATGGCTGTCCTGCAGCGATGACGACGGATGGTCGGCGAGAAATGAGCTGCCAGAGTACACGCCGAACGCGCCCGCACTGATCGGCACAATGCAGGCGAGCACGACGACGATCTGTAACGCGCGCCTCTCGCCGATCATCAATCTTCGCCCTGTCCTGCGCTGCGCTGCGTTCATCATTCTTTCGCCAGTGGGCGAGATTACTTTGTCAACGCAGTCTCGATGTCTGAAATCGAATGGCCGGTCAGATCTTTCGCCAGCTCACCTAGCAGTTTCTGTTCTAGATTCTTGTGATAGTGCTTGCGAAGCTCCCCAAGGGTTTTGGGAGCGGCGATGATAAAAAGATGCTGTATCTGCCCCGCCAGAACCCGCCTGTTAAGATCTGCTGCAACAGCTGCGGCAAAGCTGTCTTCTTCCAGTCGGCTGTCGTCGGGATTCGCGGAGCTGGACTGATGGCGTGAACCTGAGGACTTGTTGTCCCCCTGCACATTGCCGTGTTCGAACGCGACTAGCTTGAGGCTCTGTTCGTTGCCTGCGTTCGAATAAAAGTTGAGTATCTCGCCGTCCACAACCGCAACAACTGAACCGTGAGGGAATTGCATCGGAAATCCTTCCTTCTTGACCTACAGTGTAATGCGCTGGCGTCGATAAAGTTGCTGCGTGCGGGCCTTTGACGCGAGCGACTGCGGCTCGTTGATCAGGGCTGCATGGTTATCACGGCGTCAAGGCGCGTGCGATCAAAGTCGTCAATGAGAAGTTCGACACAGATGCGCCAGACGCCGGGCGCAGGGACTATGACGCCCTTCACCTCACAGACGTTGGGGCTAAAGACAAGCCGGCCTTTTCGCTGAATGGGCGCCACGTCCAGCGCATCGGGCGTCAGGAACAGGTCGATTTCCTGAACGCGCAGAGGCGATAGATCAATGCGTTTCGGCTCCATGCGTATTTGGACGCGCCTCACGCGTGCAGGACAGACCGTCATGCTCACCATCGCCTGCCCGCCGTGAATATGGATATGAAGGGCGCGTTCGCTTGGAGCGCCCAACGACGTTGGCGGCGGCGTGATGCGCCAGACCGACGCGGCCGCGAGGATGACGAGCGCAAATGCAGCCTCCAACGGATGGAACGACGCAACAGCTTGAGCGCCGCAGTGTCCCCATCAATAACCGCCGATGCGAAAAATACGCGATTGAGAATCGCAAACATCGTGACCACCGCCACGACGCCGAGCTTTGCGGCCAGCGCCATGCCCCATGCGGTTTCGAAAACCTCGCGCGACCCAGAAACTGCGTTGCAGCCAGCGCAACGCCGCTTGCGAGCAATGCCAGATAAACCGGCGCTGCGAACCGGAAAGGCTAATGGTCCACCCATCCTTGCGCTGGGGGCGAATGCTCGTCGCCGCCTTTGGCAGGCGCATGCGAAGACGCACAGTCGCTGAATCATCGCAGCCATGAGGCACGCGCAGGGCCGTATCAATTGTGGCAGCAAGCGGAACCTGACGCTGTTCGCAGCCCACATGTGCGCTGGCCAGGGAGGCGCATCAGTCCAATACGGACCCCGCAACTTCGCGCCTTTGGCGCAGCCTCCGCAATTGAAATTCACGGTGGATTATACTTACGCCTGAATAGCGCGTTGCGCTCAAGTTTACTGTGAAGAACAGGAGGCGGCAACACAGGCGTTGTCTTTGCGCCCTGTAATCAACTTTGGCTATGCAACTAAGTTGTTCAAACAAATAAGCAGATTCTGAAACAATCAGGGCAACGACTTCGTTAGGACAGCGTGGACATCTCCAACATTGGTCTTAGAAAGCAAACGCATTATGTTCGAACAGATCGCTGATGGCGCGCCGGTCTCGATGTGGCGATCAGATACGACAATGGCGTGCGAATGGGTGAACAAAGCTTGGCTTGAGTTTACGGGACGTCCCGCGGAGCAAGAGCTTGGTTTTGGCTGGACGGATATCCTGCACCCCGATGATCGTGACTCCTGCCTTCAGGCCTACCGCGACGCCTTTGCAAAGCGGCAGCCATTTTCCTTGATGTACCGCATGCGTCGCGCCGATGGGGCGTTTCGCTGGGTGCTGGATCAGGTGAGACCCTTCACCAACAACCGAGGCGAGATTGAAGGTTTCTTTGGCGCCTGCACCGACGTCGATGAAATGATAATGGCGAACGAGGCCCTCAGCGAGGCGGTGATGGAACGCGCCAGCGCTGTCGCTCAGCGCGATCACTTGCTAAGCGAAGTCCAGCATCGCGTACGCAATAACTTGCAACTCGTCCTTTCGATCATCGACATGCAGGCGCGCGCAGACCCCGCAAGCAGCCCTGCACTGTCGGTCGTCGCCAGCCGCGTGCGATCCATTGCGAAGGCGCAGGCGCTGCTGCTTGATCCTGTTGGAGCTGCGCAGATTGATCTTTGCGAATATCTTCCCTCCCTTGCGCAAGGGCTGAGACGCAAGCCGCCCATCGATTTTCAGGGTCCGGGTGAGCCTGTCCTGCTGGCAGTCGGCCGCGCTGTGCCTCTCGGCCTGATCATCAACGAACTTTTGTCGAGCGCGATCAGCGCTTATGCCGATGCGCCTTTGGGTATCTCGCTCCATCTTGAAAACGAGGGCGCGCGCGTTGCGATCGAGACGTTCGGCGAGCAACCGGACGCCAGCGCACTAGCCGCGCAGCCTTCACCGCTCGTGCAACGACTGAGCACACAGGCAGGCGTCACAATCGAGGCCGCGCCGGGCAAAGACGGCACATTCGTGCTGCACATCGAGGGGCTTGCGTAACACCCATTTTACGATTGCTGCGCGCTCTTGCCTTCCCTAGGTTACATTGAAGCTGCCCTCAAGAGGCAGCTTCAGGAGGAAGCATGACCAAGGGCGGAATAGTCGCGCAATTTTTAGGGCTGTCAGCAATTTTGGCGATATGTCAGCCCACGCAGGCACAGTCGCCGCCATCGCAGATTTCGCTCATCATCGCCAGCGGCGCGGGCGGCGGCTACGATCTTTATGGGCGGCTGACAGCGCAGCACCTCGGGCGCTTTCTTCCCGGCCAGCCCGCAATCGTTGCGCGCAACATGCCCGGCGGCGGGTCCATCGTTGCGGGAAACTGGCTCTATAATTCGGCGCCGCGCGACGGGAGCGCCATCGCCATCTTGCAAAACGGAACTGCCTTCGCGCCGCTGTTTGGCGTTACGCAGGCGCAGTTTCAGGGTGACAAGTTTACATGGCTCGCCAGCCTCAACCGGCTCGTGAACATCGGCCTTGTGTGGCACGAGACGCCGTTTCGCGACGTGAAAGACATCTTTGAAAAAGAGATCGTGCTGGGCAGCAGCGGCGGCAACACGAGCGCGCTGCCCAACATTTTGAACTCGCTTCTCGGCACGAAGTTCAAGTTGGTCGCAGGATACAAGAGCACCAATGACGTCACCCTCGCCATGGAGCGCAAGGAGGTTGATGGCTTGCTTGGAACGTCGTGGGACAGTTTCAAAGCCACGAAATCAGACTGGGTGCGCGACAATAAGGCCCGAGTCCTGTTGCAAGTGTCATTTGATGGTCACCCGGAGCTGGCGGGCGTGCCGAATCTGTCAGGCCTTGTGAAGCGTGCTGAAGATCGCGAACTGCTCGAGGTCGTGCTGGCACGGCAGATTTACGGTCGCCCCTTCGCAGCGCCTCCGGGCATCCCGGCGTCCGCTGCAAAAACGCTGCAGGGCGCGTTCGCGCAGATGGCTCTCGACAGGGAGTTTCTTGCAGACGCGGACAAGCGTCGGGCGGAGATCATCTTTAATTCGGGCGATGAAATTCGGGCGCTTGTGGAGCGAATCTATGCATCGCCCCGCCCGTTGATCGAGCGCGCCATCGTGGAACTCAACAAGGCGGGGGAATGAGCGTTTGACGCGACTTCTAGCGGTCATCCAGACGCAGGCGGGAGGCGTATGTTACACGACAGCACGTCTGATCGCCCCATATCTTGAAGGATAGACTCATGGCCCAGCCGGCCGGAACTCACGCGCCCGTCATCGTCTGGTTTCGCGACGATCTGCGTCTGGCGGACCAACCTGCGCTGAATGCTGCGATCAGGACCGGGCGGCCAGTGATATGCCTCTTCCTGCACGACGAGGGTCGCTCGTGTGGGCGGGCGCTCGGAGGCGCGCAAAACTGGTGGCTGCATCATGCGCTTGCGGCGCTGGACGCATCGCTGCAAAAGATTGGCGGGCGGCTCGACATCCTTGTTGGCGAGCACGACGAACTGCCAGCGATTGCGAGCAAGCTCGGGGCAGTGGAGGTGTTCTGGACGCGGCGTTACAACGCCACTCAGATTGCAACCGACCAGCGCGTGAAAAGCGCGCTCACCGCGGCAGGCATTGCAGCTGGCAGCTTCAACGGCCAGTTGCTGCGCGAGCCGTGGGAGATTTCCAACAAGAGCGGCGGTCCGTTCCGCGTGTTCACCCCGTTCTGGAAAACCAGTCAGGCGATGGGAGATTTTGCAGCGCCCGAGGCTGCGCCCAAAAAGATAGCCGCTGCGGGCTGGCCGTCGTCAGCGCCCAGGCGCGTGCATTTAAACGAACTTAAACTTCTGCCAACGAAGCCAGATTGGGCGGGCGGCCTGCGCGAGACGTGGACGCCGGGGGAGAAGGGCGCCGAGGCGCGGCTGGCCGCATTTTTCGAGCAGGGGCTGCCTCATTACAGCGATGAGCGCGACCGACCTGACAAGCCTTCAACCTCGATGCTGTCGCCGCATCTACGCTTTGGCGACATCTCCGTGCGCCGCATCCTGCACGCCGCGCGGCATCTGGAGGCGCAAAATCCGAAGATGAGCCGCAACGTCGCCAAGTTCGCCTCCGAGCTGGGCTGGCGCGAGTTTTCCTACCATCTGATTTTCCATTTCCCCGAGTTTGGCGCGCGCAATTTCCAGCCACGTTTCGACGCATTTCCCTGGAGCAGCAACGACGCGCATCTGGAGGCCTGGAGGCGCGGCCGCACGGGCTACCCACTCGTCGATGCTGGCATGCGCGAGCTTTGGCAGACGGGATTCATGCACAACCGCGTGCGGATGGTTGTCGCCTCGTTTCTCGTCAAGCATCTGCTGATTGACTGGCGAACGGGGGAAGACTGGTTCTGGGACACGCTGTGCGACGCGGATGTGGCGAACAACCCTGCCGGATGGCAATGGGTGGCGGGCAGCGGCGCGGATGCAGCGCCCTATTTCCGCGTGTTCAACCCGTTTTTGCAGGGTGAGAAGTTTGATCCGCGCGGCGCGTATGTGCGTCGCTACGTGCCAGAACTGGCGCGCGTCGACGACAAGTTCCTGCATCGACCGTGGGAAGCGCCGCGGGGGTCTGTCCCCTCGGCGTATCCGGCGCCCATCGTCGAACATGCAAACGCCC
>JANPPJ010000072.1:0-5720 GCA_031428455.1 Hyphomicrobiales bacterium
TCGGTTTGCGCGCGGTCGAGCGCAGCGACCCTGCGGAGATCGAAGTTATCTATGACGCGCTAGCTGAATATTTTGACGAAAACTACGGGTTCAAGTTCCCAACGCCAGCGGCAGCAATGGAAATGTTTGCCCGCATTTCGCGAAGACTGCCCGCAGACAACGAACATCATAAAATGACAACAGTCATTTGGCCGCGCCTCGAGCAATTGTATCGAACTGACGAGGCTCGCGCGGGAAGAGTCGCAGCGGACAATCTGGCCTTATATCGCCAGCTGCCAAATGCTGATCCTTACGTCGTAACAATGTTATTGCAGGCTTCAGCCGACACCGCCAGTGAAGCGGAACCTGACAAGGCGTTAGCCCTGCGTCGTGAAGCTCTCGAGATGATCACCGGCGTTGAAGGACGAGAAGCGATCCGCATTGATCTTCTTTTTGAAGTTGAGCGAGATCGTCAGCTGATGGGAGATGCCGCGGGCGCCGCGACTTACTTCCTTGAAGCCGTAGCACTACGACGCTCCGCGCCAAAGCTTGACACCCGCACAAAGGCGCGCGTGGACATGCGACTTGCCGTGCGTATGTTCAACAGCGGGGACAGAAATGGCGCAATTTCGCTCGCTGAAGAATCTTTCAGTATTGTGCTGGCCGAAACCAAGGCTCCTGTCCTAGGCTGGCTTCGTTATACTCCGGCGAAAACCCTTGCTCAGATCGTCGCCGCGAATGGTGACCTTGTACGAGCCCGCGCTCTTTTTGAAGAACATGTCTTCCCCTACACTGACAAAGCGCTGGCCGCCGGCGAGGCGGTCCCGATCGATACGCGGCTGGATCTTGCTGGCTTGGAAGCGCTCTATGGCCCGACGCCGGAAACAATCACCACCATCCGGAACCTGATGAGCGCTGCACAAAGACGTGCTGCCAGTGCAAAGGAGATTCAGGAGCGCGGATGGCGCACTCTGGCCATTGCGCATCTCGGCTTGAAGGATGGGCAAGCTGCGCTTGATGCAGCGCGCCGCGCCTTCGCGATGAAGCCCGCCATGACATCGCAGGTGCGCGACGAAGCCGCAGACCGACGCCTCTCCGAAACATTCGTGTCCGCCGCGTGGAGCGCGGACGCGGCACGCACGTCGCCACGGTGATGATCTAACCATGCTCACTTGTAAGTTTTACCGGCTGCGTTCACCAGACGGGAGTGGGCGACGCGGACGGACCTTCAAGGACGGCTTACGAGGTAACAGGCTTAGCGTGTCTCCACCAACACCCGCCTACAGGCGCTGGCCGCGCCCTTGCGCAATGGCCAAATCATAAACAGCGCTCGCAACGGCTACGTCTTCAATCGCAGCGCCCAAGGACTTGAATATCGTCAAGCCGGCTGTCTCTGTCACGGGACGGGCGATGATGTCCGCCAGCCGCGCAATATTCTCCCAGCGCAGAAGACCGCTTTGCACACCGTTGATAAGTTCACCTGCTTCCATTCGCGCTTGATCGATATCGTCTGTCACAACACAACGCGCCCTTGCGAAGGTGGATATCTCCAGTTCCGCCCTGTTCGCAGCATTCGCGCCGATGGTATTGACAAGCACGTTGGGCGGGAGCCATCCGTCCTGAATGACGGGAATCTGCGAGTCTGTCGCGGTGACAACAACGTCTGCACTCGCAATACAGTCTTCGGCGCTGCGCGCAGGCTGCAAATCAAGAGCAAGTTCTTTCGACGCCGCTTCGCAGAACGCCAGCAGGTTATCGCGATTACGCGCATAAACCCGGATTGATTGAAGATCACGCACGGCTGCAACGGCCGCAAGTTGTGTGCGCGCCTGCTCGCCAGCGCCAATCAATGCAAGTTTGATGGGGCCTGCTTTAGCAAGCAGGTCCGTTGCCAATCCCGTCGCGGCGCCCGTGCGCAGGCGGCTCAGTCGGCGCGCCTCGATAACGGCGAGATGCCCCAACGCTGCGTCGTAGAGCATGACATGATAAACGGTCGGAGATTTCGTGCCGGCGTAAGCCTTGAAACCAAATCTGCCTGACTTCAGGCCAGCTGACATGATGTTGAGGCGCGATCCCCAATACCGCGCGCGTGCGCGTGGAGAATTAATGGCATCCTCGTCGGCTTGCTCACGGAATGCGTTTCTGAGCGCATTGATCGCGCCCGGCATATCCATGAGCTCATGCACGTCGCCTTCGCTGATGTATAATCTTTGTATGTTCATTACTCAGTCAGCTTGATGATTTTACGGATACGCTCAATGATCGCCGGGTCTGTCCTGTAAGCGTTGATGATGATTTCCTGCGCTTGTTCGCCCCAGATGGGATCAATCGCAAGCCGACCCTTTTGCGCCTCTGCGATCAGCTCCGGGTCTTCGACCGATTTACGAAATGCAGAGCGCAAGACCTGAATTCGCTCGGCTGGCACGCCAGGAGGCGCAATAAACGGGCGCCCAAGGGAAAGTCGCGATAGCAGAACTTCAACGACCTGCTTGTCTGCCGGTGAGTTCACCGCTTCCATGATGGTCGGGATGTCTTTGTGATTTGGATCGCGCTGCGTCGCAAGTTGCAACAACAGCTTCATTTCGCCCTTGCCAATTTTATCGAGCACATATGCCCGCCCGGTACCCGACCATCCGCTCATGAAAAGGCCGTGAAGCTCGTCTTTCTCCACGGCGTTGAAGACCTCGGGCTGTCCCTTGTAACCGTAGACAATCTTGAATCTCGAACCCGCTATCTGATTGAGAAGACGCGGATACATGGCTGGATCCTGCTCAGGACCTTGTGCGCCGACAATGATCTCAATTTTCCGCATGTCATCAAGCGTATTGACGGGCGACTTTGAGCTTAAGACCACCATGCCCGTTTCCTGCATGACGCTGCCGAGCTGAAAAAATTTCACGGCTTCAAATTGCGCCTTCGACTCCGCGCCGTATAATAGTGGGGCCGTCTGGATGCCGCGATCAATCAGAGCAATGGTCGAACCATCTTTTGGCGCGATATTATAAAGATAGTTGGCAGCGCGTATGCCTGCACCGCCGGGCATGTTGTTCACAATAATTGTGGGATTGCCGGGAAGATGTTTGGGCATATGCCGCGCGAACAGTCTCGAATAAGCATCATACCCGCCGCCGGCGCCGCTGCTGGTAATGATGACCATATCGCGCTGCTGGGCGCTGGCGTCGCAAACTGAAAGCGTGAGCATTGCGGCAAAAGATAAAGTACTTGCGGTCGATTTCGCGGTGGCTAGGCGGATCATTGTGAACTCCTTTTTTGGAAAGTTGACCACGGGTTCTTGAGGTCTCAGCTCGTTGTCAAGCGCGCCTTCGCATTGCCTTGTCGGTTAAATTACTGATGTAGTTCTGGAAGCATCGTCGCAAAGCGGGCCGGTGGTGCTGCATTTGTCCGGCTTCGCGATGCAGTTACTTGAAGATCGCGCGCACTCGTTCCACAACCGCTGGCGACGTTTTGTAAAGGGCCTCGACCAGCGTCTGGATCTCCATACCTTCCATGGGCTCAATGTCCAGTCCCCGCTGTTTCGCGTCAGCCAGAAATGTTGGATCCTTCATGGTGGCCATGAAGGATTTCTGCAGCAACGAGGCAATTTCCGGCGGCGTCCCGGGCGATGTGATGTAGGGGCGGCCAAACTCCTGCGTCGCAAACAGCAGCCGCAGCGCGGCCGCATCTTCCGGCGTTTTGGCTAGTGAGGGAACATGCGTCACATCAGGTAATTCAGGATGTATCTTCGCGCCATACTGGCCGACCATGATGACTTCTTTCGCGCGTAGTTTATCGCCCATGGTGCCCTTCACGCTTGCCCATGTAATGGCGCCGATGGCGTGTACTTCGTCGCGCTCCATGGCAAGATTGACTTCGCGAGTTCCCGGATACCCGCTGACGATCTTGAACCTGGTGCCCAGGATCGCGTTCGTAAGTGTGGGAAAGGTATTTGTCGCTCCGCCTGATCCGCCAATGATCATTTCGCGGGTGAGCGCCTGCTCGAAACGTGTGACAGGCGCCTTGGCGCTTGCCACCATGACCTGAGTTTCACGAAGCGCGCTTCCGATCCAGACAAACTTGCGTGCATCAAAACGAGCTCGATCTGGATTTAGTATTGCCTCAGAAGCAATCTGCGGATTGACGGCGCCGATTGATGTGCCGTCTTTTGGAGCCACATTGAAAATGTTGTTGGCCACGTTCAGCGAAAGCGGCCCCGGCAGATTTTGCGGGACGAAAACAGGCGCGCCGGGAATGTGCCTTGGCCAGTGTTGCGTGATGGTGCGCGCGAAGAGATCATACCCGCCACCGGCGCTCGATCCAATGATCATGCGGATCTGCTTGCCCGCGAAAGCGTCCGATTGCGCGTGCGAGGCGCCCGGATAAGCGGCGACGACAGCGCAAGATACAGACATGATCAGAAGACGGGACATTGAACGGCTCCTACGTGGCGGGGTCTTTTTAACGCTCTGGCTAGGCAATCTTCCAGGATGCTAAGGTACACTTCCATTCCTATCAAGCAGCGGAGTGTAGCGATGACCGCATCTGAGAGAAAGCCCGGTCACTTCCACCTTGGCGTGGTTAAGCCATCGAGCCGCGGTGAAACCTCACACCGCTTGCTGATGAGCATGCTGCCGCCGCAGGTCACGGCAACGGCGCGCTTCGCTCCTGTCAAGGAAGGGCGAATGGAAGAGTTTGAATTAGCGATACCTTTTTACGAGAAGAGCGCCGAGGAACTGGCGAGGGAGGGGTCCGATCTTGTGCATCTTGAAGGTACGCCGCCTTTTCTCATCCTCGGTTACGAGAAAGAGCGTCAGACAGTCGCCGGGTGGCAAAGCCGTTTCGGCGTGCCGATGTTTACGTCGGCAATGTGTCAGGTCAACGCGTTGCGTGCGCTGGGCGCGCGCCGGATTGTCGATGCGGGTTACGATCCAACGACCGGCCCGATAGCGCATCGCTATTTTCGCGACGCAGGCTTTGATGTGTTGCATGTCGAAAAAGTTGATGTTGAATGGACGGCTAAGGAAGACATCGACGACGAGCAAGCATTTGAGGTTTTGAGCGAATTATTGAGGCGTTTTCCCGCGGCGGAAGGTTTATGCCTGCAAGGTAGCGGCAAATGGCGATTGTCGGGTCTGATCGAAAGATTGGAAAACACATTCGGCGTCGTGGTCGTGCACCCGGTAGCGGCGCGCTACTGGGAGTTGATGGACCGCTTTGGCTTGAGCGGCGCGCGTGATGGGTTGGGGACGTTGCTTGCAACAATGCCACCCATGCAACGCTAGCGCGCGTCCGTCACTTACGCTGAAACTTGCTTAACCTTCGGGCATCTTTTCAAGCAACATGCCGTAACCAGTCTGCGGCTGGATGATTTCGCATCGAACCTGAATTTCCCAGCATCGCGCTGTCACGGCCTGCACAACGGGCACGCCGATCAGCTTTTCAAGGCGGTCAACGACGCGCATCGAGGGCCATTTGCTACCTTGTATGTACATCGCCTCGCCACCGGGAAAACGTTGATAGACGCTGACAAGATATTCGATCATTTCGTCATCAGTGAGTTCGCCCGTTTGCTCCCAGGTGAAGGGGGCTTTTTCGATTTTGAGAACGTCAAAACCTGCCTCTCTAAAGTAATCTTCGACGATTGGTCCCGTAATGGAATCATAGCCTGACCCGACAATCCGCTTGGCGCCGACTGCACGCAGCACGCGTCTCTGGTTCATGCCGGATGTAAACACCGGGATGCC
>JANPPJ010000073.1:0-2338 GCA_031428455.1 Hyphomicrobiales bacterium
GCGTCAGAGCTACGACGCGCGCGGTGACTTCCTCGCCCAGCGGCTTGATGCGCGACGGCCGCGTCTTGTCACGCAACAGCCCTTTAAAGCCCTCCTGCGCAAAGCGCTCTTGCCAGCGCCAGACGCATGTCTTCGACTTACCTGTTTGGCTCATGATCTCCACAGTGCCCAAGCCATCGGCGGTGAGCAGAACGATCCTGGCGCGCCAGACGTGCTTCTGGTGGGCGTTCCGGTCCTTGATAAGGGCCACAAGACGGCGACGATCGGCCGAGGAAACAGTAATGGATATCGCAGTGCGCATGCGCGAGATTCGCACACAACAAGTTCAGCGGGAATCTTCGTCGGAATCAAATGTCAGATTTGATCCACTAGTTGAATCCTGTCAACAGCCAAACACACGCGTCAACGCATTCATCGATGGCTTTCGTCGCAGCGCCGAAGGGGGCGAAGATCGCGGCTGTCCTGATCTAGATGCGCATGACAGACCTTCCGAATTCCCCAGTTGTCGCCTGCGACGACCTGCGACCAAACACGCCATCACACAATCGTTTTAGCCGTTGATAATCGCGACGGATTACGCATGTATCGGATCAACGACGGAGGCGAACATGCAAACTTCAGCGCGCAAGGCGACAGACAACAGCAAGGCGCTCGCCGCCTTCATCGCCAGGAAGGCCGAGATCGACGCCATGCTCGCCCGGCTGACAGCGCTCAGCGAGGATCATTTCGATGTCGACGTTGAGACGCTGCATTGGGGTCACGTCGGCGACCTTGATCATTACGCCGGCCTCCTGAAGCGCATCACCGATAGCGCCTTCCGCGAGGGCGAACACGCCCAGTAACGCGCAACCATTCGCTTGAGGCTCAGTTCCGTCCGCGTGCGGGGCTCAGGGTCATAGCAGGACGGCTCAGCCGCGATCCTGCAGTCCTGAGAGGAGCCGATCATGACCCAACTCACCGACACGCAGCTCATCGTCCTCAATGCGGCCGCGCAGCGCTCGACGCTGCTGGCCTTGCCGCTGCCGCCAAGACTGAAGGGCGTCGCCGCGCGCAAGGTCATCCATCCGCTGATCGAAAAAGGGCTGCTCGAAGAGGTCGACGCAGATCGCCGCGTTGGCGAGCCTGTGTGGCGCGAGACCGGCGATGGTCACGGCGTCACGCTCGCCATTACGCCGGCGGCACTCTCGGCGCTCGGCATTGAGGCCGACATTGCCCCACAGGCGCCCCACAGCGGCGAAGAGCCTGCGGAGGCGACCGACGCCGCAGCGGAACTCGAAAGCCCGCCAGCGGCCGTCACAGAGGCTCAGGCGCGCAAGGTGCGCAAAGGCACGAAACAGGCGGCCCTGATCGACATGCTGCGCACGCCCGATGGAGCCACCATCGCCGAGATCGCCGCTTCAACCGGCTGGCAGAGCCATACTGTTCGCGGAGCCATCGCAGGGGCGCTGACGAAGAAGCTCGGGCTCGTGGTGACGTCTGAAAAGATCGCCGATCGAGAGCGCGTGTATCACATCAACTAATCTAAACTAAAACGAGAGATCAACCGATGGAACAAGCCTCGTCTGGCGCGTTCTTCGTTCAATCTCCCGCCAGCGCCTCGCGGACCTGCGCGTGCGTGGCGCCAAACTGGCGCGCGATCGTCCCTGGTTTGACGCCTGCTTTGAATGCTGCACGCACCGCACTGACCCGGGCCCTGGTCAGCGGCATCGCCTCCAGCTTCGGCGCCCGCGACGCCGGAGCGGCCGCTCTGGCAGGCTTTCGAGCTTGTGCCGGACTCGGCGCCAATGAGCGCGGGATCTTGCTGGCCTGCGACGGCGCAGATTGTTGCAGCGTCGCGCCCGGCTGGTAGGGCTTGCCCTTGCGTCGCCCCTGCTCCTCCATCAACGCCTGACCAAGAATCGTGAGTTCATGGTGACTGAGCGTTTTCAACGCAGCCGCCAGATCTCGCGGCAAGAGATAGTCGCGCAGCGGCGGCGCGGATGCAGGCGACGCAGTCGTTTCGCTCGTCGCGTGCTCTGTTGCAGGGGGTTGCGAGAACAGGTCCGACGTGGACTTGTTGATCCGCTGCTTTCTGGCGATGGGTCCAAGATTGCTCTCGGATCCCGTTTCGCGCCGAATGCGAAAGGGGAAGGTGTCGGTCGTATAAGCGATCTGCATGTCCGACACGGCAATCCCCCCTACGTAAATAAAAAGTCGTCGGGAACAACGCCTTCCTTCGCAAGGATGACCGCGTCTGCGAATTCACCGAGCGCGGGATCGCCCGTGCGCTGAAACGCGATCGCTCCCTCCGTTCCGGCCGCAACAATTGCTCTCGCGTACCGCTTCGCCGAGTCGGCGG
>JANPPJ010000074.1:0-31609 GCA_031428455.1 Hyphomicrobiales bacterium
GAATCAAGAACAATGAGCTTCGACTTCGGCTTGTGATTCTTGAGATAATGCGCGATGAGCCCCGCGCGCTCATAAGGCCCCGGCGGACACCGATATGGATTCGCAGGCACAGACATGACGACTACGCCGCCATCGTCCATCGCTTCAAGCTGCTTGCGCAAAAGCACCGTTTGCGCGCCCGCCTTCCACGCGTGGGGCATCCGCTCCGCGGCAGCGGCGTCATAACCAGGCAGCGCATCAAAGCGCATGTCGATGCCCGGCGCCAGAACAAGCCGATCATACGCAATGGCGTCCCCGCCCGGCAGCAGCACGCGCCGCGCGTCGGGCTCGATGCGCTCCGCCCGCGCGAACACCACACTGACGCCCGCAGCGCGCAAGCCGTCATAACCGAACGTTTGCTGCGCGATCTCACGCGAGCCGTGAATCACAAGATTGGAATACGGGCAGGCGACGTAACGCTGGTCTGCTTCGATGAGAGTGACGGCGACGCCCATTTGCGCCAAAGCGCGAGCGCATGTTGCGCCGGCAAAGCCGCCGCCGATGACTGTCACCCGCGCTTTGGCCTGCGCGAGAACAGCGGGCGCTGCGAAGAACCCCGCACTGGCTGCCAATCCGGTCATAGCTGCGCGGCGCGTGAGGGCTGGGCTCATTTCGCGCCGCCAGTCTGCGCGAGCCACTGCGCAATGGCGACAGTTTCGCTGTCGGTAAAGCCTTTGGCGATCCGATCCATGACGGAAGCTTCGCGCGCGCCCGTGCGAAAGGCGATCATGGCGGCATTTATGTCTGACGCGCTCTTGCCTTGAAGGCTGGGCATCGCATTGTCGGATCCTGCGTGACATCCCGAGCATGCCAGGGCGCCCGCAGGCGGCGCAGTTTGCGACCATGCTGCGGCACTGGAAGCGCATATAATCGCGAGAGCTGCCGTTAAGGCGATGACGCTGTCACGCATGGGACACCTGCAGAATGATACGGCGGCCCATGGGCCGCCGTGAAGGTCAAATCAAAAACGTGCGCATTACGCGCGACGCAGATCCTGAGAGCCGATCGGCAGCGTGCGAATACGCTTGCCGGTCGCTGCGAAGATCGCATTCATAATGGCGGGCGCAGCCACGAAAATTGTCGGCTCGCCCACGCCGCCCCAGAAGTCGTTGGTGGGAGCAATGATGCTTTCCACCGGCGGCATCTCGGCCATGCGGATGATCGGATAGGTGTCGAAATTCTCTTCGACAACCTTGCCGTCCTTCACCGTAATCTCCTGCATGAGCAACGGCCCCAGACCATAGGCGAACGATCCTTCGATCTGCCGCTCGATCTGCGCCGGATTGACCGCATGGCCGCAGTTTGTTGCTGCAACAATGCGATGAATCTTCAGCGTGCCCTTCTCGTTGATGGAGATTTCCGCGCAGGCGGCGACGTAGCTGCCATAACCCATGTGCTGGCACAGGCCGCGGAAGACGCCCGCAGGAGCAGGCTTGCCCCAGTTGACCTTCTCCGCAACAGCATTCAGCACGGCGAGGTGCTTGGGATGCTCCTTCATCATGCGGCGACGGAACTCGAGCGGATCGACGCCAGCGGCGTGCGCAAGTTCGTCAACGAAGCATTCGAGGTAGATCGCGTTCTGGTTGTTGTTCACCCCGCGCCAGAAGCCCGGACGAACGGGAGGATTGCGCATGGCGTGATCCACGAGAAGGTTCGGGATCGTGTAGCCAAGCCGCCCTTCCGCGCCGCCAGCGTTGAGGCCCTGGAAGGTCGCCATGTCGCGACCCTTGTCCAGCGCCTCAGGACGGATCGTCGCGAGGATCGACTGTCCGGAAATGCGCATGTGGAGACCAACGAGCGCGCCGTCCTTGTCGAGCGCGCCTGTCAGCTTGCACTTTGTGGTCGGGTGATAGGCGCCGTGCAGCATGTCCTCTTCGCGCGACCAGATCAGCTTGATCGGCGTGCCCGGCATTTCTTTGGCGATGAGAACCGCCTGCCGCACATAATCCTGACTTGTGGCGCGACGTCCAAAGCCGCCGCCCAGATCCATGCGGACCACATCGCACTTGTCGAGGGGCAGACCCGCAGCCTGCGAAGCAGTGGCGAGAGCCGCTTCCGCGTTCTGCGACGATGTCCACACTTCGCACTTGTCGGCAGTCCAGCGCGCCGTCGCGTTCATGGTCTCCATGGTCGCGTGGTGCTGATAGGGGAACGCGTAGGTTGCTTCGATCGTCTTCGCAGCCCCTGCAATCGCCTTCGCAACGTCGCCCGACTGGTTGCCGACAAAAGTTTCCTTCGCCGTCAGACCTTCATCCAGCATCGCGTTGATGGCGGCGGTGTCGAGCTTGCCGTGCGGGCCGGGATCGTAGTCGAACTTGACGGCTTCCAGCGCGGTCTTGGCGCGCCACCACGTATCGGCGACAACAGCGACAGCGTTCTTGTCGATGCGCATAATTTTCTTCACGCCCGGCATCTTTTCAGCCGCAGCCGCATCGAAGCTCTTCAGCGAACCGCCCCAGTACGGGCAATCGCGGATCGCTGCGTTGAGCATCCCGTCTATTTTGAAATCGATGCTGTAGATCTGGGCTCCGTTGACCTTGCCGTCCTGATAGAGACGCGTCAGCGGCTTGCCGGCGATCTTCCAGTCCTTCGGGTCTTTCAGTTTCACGCCTGTGGGCGCTTCCAGCTTTGCAGCAGCCTGCGCGACCTTGCCGAACGTCGTCGAACGGTTCGACCCCTTGTGCGAGATCACGCCGTTTTCAACGGTGCAATCGGCGGCGGCGACCTTCCACTCATTGGCGGCAGCCTGCACGAGCATGGCGCGCGCAATGGCGCCGCCGTTGCGCATGGCTTCCTGCGAGTTGCGGATGCCGCGGCTGCCCGAGGTGGCGAAATCGCCCCACACGCGCTTGCGCGCCACGTTCTGGCCCGGTGTCGGATACTCGGTCTCGACCTTGGACCAGTCGGCGTCGAGTTCCTCGGCCACGAGCTGGGCGAGGCCGGTGAGCGTGCCCTGTCCCATTTCCTGGCGGCCGATGCGCACGACAACCTTGTCGTCGGGGCGGATCACGACCCAGGCGTTGATTTCCGGAGCGACCCCCTGCCCGGTCGCCTGGTCCATGGTGAAATCGAAGCCAAGCGTCAGGCCGCCTGTGGCGACGCCAGCGCCGACGATGAAATTGCGGCGGGAAAGATCAATCGCGTTCATGTCACTCTCCCTTAACCGCGCGTTGCGCCGGCGACCTGCTTGATCGCGGTCTTGATACGATTGTAGGTGCCGCAGCGGCAGATGTTGGTCATCTCACGCTCGATGTCGGCGTCCGTCGGCTTGGGGGTCTGCTGCAGCAGCGCCGCAGCGGCCATGATCTGGCCAGACTGGCAATAGCCGCACTGCGGAACGTCATGCTCAAGCCACGCCTTTTGCAGCGCGTGCGAGGAATTGGGCGAAAGACCCTCGATCGTGACGATCTTCTGGGCCTCGGTCACCGCGCTGATCGGCAGCGAGCACGAGCGCGTCGCCACGCCATCCACATGCACGGTGCAGGAGCCGCATTGCGCCACGCCGCAGCCGTACTTCGTGCCGGTGAGCCCAATCTGCTCGCGGATGACCCACAACAATGGCGTGTCGGCTTCCACGGTGACGTCGACAACGCGGCCGTTGATATTGATCTTTGGCATTCAACCCCTCCCATCGCCGCGCTCATGCTAAGCCAGCGAGACGGTAAACTTTGGAATTTGTCAGACGTTTCGCCTTACGACGCTGGCGTCTCTCCCCGTCCGCAACGAATGCGAACCATCCGCAAACTAGAGAGGTTCCAGACAGAAGCAAGAGGACAAATCCCCTCGCAACAACACAGGTGCGCGAGCAGTTGCGCATGCTTGTCGCGCGTGGGATAAATCCCTTCAACAACTTATGGGCAGGAAACACAGAGAGCGGCGCCGCTATGTCGAGCGAACTTGACACGCGTATGTACGGCCACAGAGCCCGCAGGGGCCTTCTGTCAGTAATGGCGATTACCGCCGCCATGACTATCTGCGGCGGGTCCATGGCGCAGCAGGACTTCTACAAGGACAAACAGATCAACATGCTTGTCGCCAGCGGCGTCGGGGGCGGCTACGACGTTTACGCGCGCTCGCTTGGTCGGCACATGCCGCGCTTCATTCCCGGCGCCCCGGTTTTCGTGGCGCGCAACATGCCCACCGCCGGCGGGCTCACTGCAGCAAATACGCTTTACAACACGTCCGACCGCGACGGCTCCGTCATCGCCGCCCTCACCAACGGCGTACCCATGGACCCGTTGTTCGGCGTCAAGGAAGCCAAGTTTGACGGGCGCAAGTTCTCCTGGATCGGCTCCATGGGAAAATTGCAGAATGTATGCGCGACCTGGCATCAAAGCCCGATCAAGACCGTGGCGGACGCCCGCGCCCGGGAGGTCGTGGTCGGCGCATCGGGCGTCACCTCCAACAGCTCGATCATGCCGCGCATCGCCAACGAGGTGCTGGGCACGAAATTCAAGGTCATCAACGGCTACGACCCATCCTCCGGCCTCAACAAGGCGCTGGAGAGCGGCGAGGTCGAAGGCATCTGCGGCCTTGGCTGGTCAACGCTCACAGCCTCGCGCCCGGACTGGGTGCGCGACAACAGGCTCAACGTGATGGTGCAGTTTGGATTCGAAAAATTGCCCGACCTGCCCAACGTCCCTTCAGCCCTCGACCTCATAACCGATCCTGAAAAGCGGGCGATCCTCGAGTTGATCCTTGTTCGTCAGGAGACCGGCCGTCCCATCCTCGGGCCTCCTGACATGCCAGCGGACCGGCTCGCGATCCTTCGCTCGGCCTTCGACGCCACGATGAAAGACGCCGAATTTCTGACCGAGGCGAAAAAACTTCATCTGGATATCGACCCGCTCAACGCCAACGCCGTCGAGAAGCTGCTGGCCAACGCCTACAACGCGCCAAAACACATCATAGAGGCCGCCGCAAAGCTGGTCGTGCCGCCTGCAAGATAACTGCGGGACGACGAAACCGAAATTCCGCACAGCATTAAGCAATAGCGCAGCACAAGTTTTTCTGTTCCAATCGCGAGTGCCATGGGACAGCATGGCGTCGACCAACCATATGGACCCGACCACGATGTCCGCTCGCGATTCGCTCACCATTCTTGCTGTCGATGACGACGCGCTCGTACTGATGAGCACATGCGCGATGCTTGAAGAACTTGGGTACAGGGTGCTCGAGGCGGGTTCTGGCAAAGAAGCGTTGCGCAAGCTGCAAGATGACGGCGGCGTCGATCTTGTCATTACGGATCAGGCGATGCCCGGCATGACCGGAGTAGAACTCGCCCAATTCATCAAGGTGAGCTGGCCCGATATGCCGATTGTTGTGGCGACTGGCTACAGCGATCTGCCGCCGGGCTCTCCCGAATATCCGATGATCGCAAAGCCTTTCGGCGAGAAGGATCTGGCCAAGATCATTTCGCAGGTTGTGGCTGCCCGATGATGCGCGCGCGATGCCCTCTCGCCGCAGTGGAAATCATTTGCCGCTGAGGCAACCAACGGCGACGTTCGCCGTTAACACGGGCTGAACAATACGGGCCCCTGATGACACTCCCTCAATTTTTTGCATTCGCCATCGTCGGCGTGATGATGGTGCTTTTCGTGTGGGGCAGGCTTCGCTACGATCTTGTCGCCATGCTCGCGCTGCTGGCGGGCGTTGTCACCGGCGTAGTGGCTCCAAAGGACGCCTTTTCAGGCTTTTCCGACGATATCGTCATCATTGTTGCGAGCGCGCTCCTGGTCTCTGGCGGCATCGCGCGCTCCGGCGCCGTTGAAGGCGTGATGCGAATAATCGCCCCCTACATGAAATCCGTCCAGATGCAGGTCATCGTCCTGACCATGATCGTCACCGTCATGTCGGGCTTCGTGAAAAACATCGGCGCGCTGGCGATGATGCTGCCTGTGGCTTTTCAGCTTGCCCGAAAATCCAACACGCCGCCGTCGGCGCTTCTCATGCCGATGGCGTTCGGGTCTCTGCTCGGCGGCATCGTGACGCTCGTTGGCACGTCGCCCAACATCATCGTGTCCCGCGTGAAGGAAGAACTGACCGGCCAGCCGTTCAGCATGTTCGACTTCGCGCCCGTGGGGATTGGCGTCGCGCTTGCGGGCCTTCTATTCTTGAGCGTCGGCTATCGCCTGCTGCCAGTTCGCAAGGGCTCCACATCGATCGACGCAGCGATCAATATCGAAGACTACATGACGGAAGCTCGCATCACCGACAGGTCAAGCGTGGTCGGCAAAACCCTTGCAGACCTTCGCGCCCTCGGCGAAGGGGACATAACGGTGACGGCCGTCATCCGCAATGAAAAACGCGGCGCCCACCCCTTGCCGGACATGACGCTTAACGAAAATGATGTCCTTGTGCTGCAAGGCGATCCGGACGCGCTGGAACGCCTCGTCGCGCGCGCCAACCTTGCCCTCGCGCGAAACGAAAACCCGCCGGAAATGGATGAACCGGGCGACGAGGTCTCGGTAATAGAATCCATCGTGGGCGCGAGCTCGCCGCTCGTCGGCCGCACAGTTGAAGACGTGCGCCTCTATAAGCGGTATCGCCTGAATCTCCTTGCCGTCAGCCGCCGGGGCGAGCGGATCACGGATCGGCTCCGCAACTATCGTCTGCGAGCGGGCGATCTTCTGGTGCTGCAGGGTCTGCGCAAGGACATGCCGGATCTTCTGAAGGATCTCAACTGCTTGCCGCTGGCGGAGCGCGCCATTGCGCTGGGCGGCGCACGTCGCGGCTGGATTGCGGTTACGATTCTCCTCGTCACCGTTGCATTGGTTGCGACCGGAAGCGCGCCCGTCGCCATCGCGTTCTTTGGCGCGGCGGTTTTAATGATCGCCACGGGCGCAATGCCGATCCGCGAAGCGTATTCCACGATGGAATGGCCCATTCTCGTGTTGCTCGGCTGCCTGATCCCCGTGTCGGAGGCCATTCGCACAACAGGCGGCACAGACCTTATTGCTACATGGCTGTCCGTGACTGCAGGCGGCCTTTCGGGAGCATGGTCGCTTGTGCTCATCATGGTCGCGGCCATGGCGGTGACGCCGTTCCTGAATAACGCTGCGACAGTGCTGGTGATGGCGCCCATCGCCGCCACTTACGCGACGCAACTCGGGTACCGCCCCGAAGCGTTCATGATGGCGGTGGCGATCGGCGCAGCGTGCGACTTTCTCACGCCCATCGGGCATCAGTGCAACACGCTCGTGATGGGACCGGGGGGATACAAATTCACCGACTACCCGCGGCTTGGGGCGCCGCTCTCGCTGATTGTGGTCGCAGTCGGCGTGCCGCTCATCCTGCTTTTCTGGCCGTTGCGATAAGCGAGGCGGCGCGTTTCTTTTTGCTTGCGCCGCTGCCCGGCAGAGGCAAGTCTGTTTGCACCTGAATGCGCTTTCGCTGCTTGCGCGCGTGCGAATGCTCTTTTGAGGTGGTCAGAGAAAGGGCTCGTCATGAAGGTCTGCGTTTTCGGAGCCGGAGCGGTGGGCGGACACGCAGCCGCGCGAATGATCGCAACAGGCGCGGCAGAAGTCTCCGTCGTCGCGCGGGGCCCGCACCTCGAAGCCATCCGCGCACGCGGCCTCACGTTGCGCACGGAAGGTCGCGAATTCACGGTGCGCCCTGTGCAGGCGGAAGAAAACGCCTCGAAGCTGGGCCCGCAGGACGTAGTCATTGTCGCGCTGAAGGCGCATTCACAAACTGCTGTCGCAGAAGACATAGCCCGCCTGCTGGCGCCGTCCGGCGTCGCCTTGTTTGGCATGAATGGCATTCCGTGGTGGTGGCTGCATGGGCGCCCCGATGCAGGGCCGCTTGAAACTGTCGATCCCGGCGGCGCCCTATGGCGCGCCATTGGCCCTGAGCGCGCGCTTGGCGCCGTCGTCAACTCATCCAATCAGGTGATTGAACCCGGCGTGATCGTGCATAGCGGCGCCAAGCGCTGGACGATCGGCGAACCGGATGGCTCGATGAGCGAGCGCGCACAGCGCATAGCAGATGTTTTCAACGCGGCAGACATGGATGGCGTTGTCACCAACGACATCCGAAAGGAAGTTTGGCGCAAGCTGATGACCAACATCAGCGGCAACCCCATCGCAGGCCTCACGCGCCTGCCCACGCGCGACATGCACGCGGTGAATGGCCTCGATGAACTTGCCGTGAAACTCATCGCCGAAGCGCTTCTAGTCGCAAAAGCCGAAGGCTCCGATCTCAATGGCGAGATATCGCCGCAAAGCATGGTGACGCCAGCGCGTGGCCGTGCAGGCGGCAAGTCATCAATGCTTCAGGATGTTGAGGCCGGGCGCGCGCTCGAGGTAGACGCCCTGATGACGCAGGTGCAAAACTTCGCTCGCGCCCATGGTGTCGCAACGCCCACCATCGATACTGTACAGGCGTTGCTTGCTGGCCTCGATCATGCGTTGCGCCTGGCGCGCAACGCCTAATCGCTAGAGGCGCGCCGCGGCAATATCAGCGCCAGCGCGCAGGGCCCGCAGCTTTTTCCACGTTACGGCGGGATCGATTTTCCCATATCCGGCAAATGTGCCAAAACCGCAATCGGTGCTTGCGATCACACGCTCGGGGCCGACGATGGCGGCAAAGCGTTCGATGCGCTGAGCGATAAGCTCAGGGTGCTCGATGTAGTTTGAGCAGGTGTCGATGAGCCCTGGCGCCAGAACCTTGTCGGCGGTCAGCTTCGCATCACGCCACACGATCCATTCGTGCTCATGACGCGGATTGGCAGCCTCAAACAGAAGCTGCGCGGGGCGGGCCTTCAGGATGATCGCCATGATCTTTTCAAGCGGAATATCGAAATCGTGCGGGCCTTCATAATTGCCCCAGCAGATGTGCATGCGCAGTCGCGCCGGATCGATGTTTGAAGTCGCTGCATTGAGCGCTTCGACATTCTGCTCTGCGCGCTGCAAGAATTCGGCCTCGCTCAAATTTTGAAAGCCAGTATGCGCGGCCATCGCAAGGTCCGGCGCATCAAGTTGCAGGTCGAATCCCGCCGCGACAATCGCCTCGTACTCCGGCCGCATGGCGTCCACGAGATCGGCGAGATAAGCCTCGTGCGTGGCATAAAACTTGTTCGGCTGAAAAGCTGTGACCAACCCCGGCGAGGCCGCGTTCATGAAGCCGCGCACGCCCGCGCCTTCTTTTGCCATCGCGATCTTGAAGCGGCGGATATCATCATCGCCCGGCTGCGCATCTACCAGCCGCACCGGCCCGATGCAGGCCGCGCGCGTGAATGTTTGCGAGCCCATAATGGCGGCCAGCTTCTGGCGCAACTCTGGTAGGTCAGCCAGATCCTTCGCAGGAGTGCGATCCACATGTCCGCCAAAGCCTGAAAGACGCTTGGTGATGTAGGTTGAGTAGCCAACCTTTCCCAGCTCGCCATCGCTGACAATCGACACGCCCGCTTCAACTTGCGCGCGAACAACCTTCTCGATTTCAGCTGTCGCAAGCGCATCGAACGCCGCTTCGTTCACAGCCTCGCCCCGGTCGCGCTGCAACAGAGCTGCCGCCAGTTCGGCGGAGCGCGGCATGCTGCCGACATGGGTGGTGTGAATGAACGTCATGCGAAGGAAACCTTGAGATCGAGAAAGCCTGCGCGCTCGGCAAAGCGCCAGCCGTCAGCCGTGCGCACAAGGCGATCGTTGAAGCCGCCGATGAGGGCGGGCGAGCCTGCGTCCATGGCGCCCGCAGGCGCTGCGTAAAGCACCAGCGTCGAGCGTGCACTCGCCTCGTCAGCTGACGTCACATCGACAATGATGTTGGTGATGAGGTGGCAGGACTTGCGCGGCGGGCGGCTTTCAAACGCTGCGCGGATGGCATCGCGCCCCATCAACGCATCACCGCCTGCGGGGCGCACAAATTTCGCGTCCTGCGTGAACAACGCGGCGACGCTTGCCCAATCAGCTGAATCATTAAGCAGCCCGAAGCGCTTGATGAGCTTGGCGATCTCCTGTTCGGCGACAAGCCTGTCGATAGGCGTCATGAATTTCATATCCGTGTTAGTTCGGCAAGATTGGGGCCTCGTTATTCAACGTCACGCCAGAACCAAAGCCCGTCGACGTGTTCACTTCGCGCCAAACCAGCGGTCGTAAATACGCGTGTATGTGCCGTCCTCGCGCAACTTCAACAGGACAACGTTGACCTCGCTCCGCAACGGATTGCCCCGCGCAAAGAGAAAACCATAATCCTCCCGGCGGAATGGCGCTCCGACCATCGAAACCTGCCCCTTGCCCTCATTCGCAGCATAATAAAGCAGAACGGGGCTATCGAAAACGACCGCGTCAACGTCCTTCTTCCTTAGAGCGTCATAGGCTTCGCGCAGATTTCCAACTTCAACAAGCTGAGCCTGTAGGCCACGAACGGCGGTGGCGGCCGTGCTGCCGCGGGTCGTCGCGACACGCTTGCCAGCAAGGTCTTCAGGGCCGTTAATCCCTCCGCTGATTTGCTGCACCGTCAAAGTAGCGGCGAGTTGGGCAGTATAAAGCGCGACGAATACCACCCCTGTGAACATCCATAGCACCGCTACCATGCGCGCCAGCCAGTTCTTGGGGGCATTCTCAGCCTGGGTCGCTAATGTGCCCGCAGCCCAATACAGCGCATAGTAGATCCCAGGTATATAGCGCTGTGTCGGGATGATCCCCTCGGGATGGCGCCGCTCAAGCAACCAGACCACGTGCGAGGGAATAAGGATCAGCATGGCCGCGATGGACAGCCACGCTAGTGATGTCCAGGAAAAAAGAAGTGAGAAGAGGTCAGAAAGAGGGTTCGAACCTGATTCTTTGCCCTGCCCCCGCACCATGATCTGCAGGCCGGCGCTCATGATTGGCTGAGAGAAATCGAACTCTGCTTCGCGCACCGACGTGACAGAGATCGCCCCCACACCCACGTCCGCCTTGGCGCCTCGAACCGTTGCCAGGAGTGAGCCTATGTCGGGAGCAATCTGATATTGCGAACGCACGCCCAGTCGGCTTGCAATCTCGTTCCATAACTCGATGCTGAAGCCGCTGACGGAGCCCTCTCGCTCAACGACGAGCGGCGGCAAGACGCGGGTTACAATGCGCAGTTCTTTGGGCCCACTCTGTTGGGCTGCAGTTGGCGCGGGCGCGTTTTCTTGCGACCAGACCGCGTGCGGCGTTCCCAACAGAATTGTGACGATCAGAAGCAGTCGGCGCCAGATCAGCATATCGATTCTCTTGTTTTGTTTCCCGGCGAACCTCTGCAATTACGAGCTTTGCTGTCAAGCAGGGCGAACGCTGACGGGCCGGTTGTCATGAATGAGAATTGGTGGGCCGGGCAGGACTCGAACCTGCAACCAGACCGTTATGAGCGGCCGGCTCTAACCATTGAGCTACCGGCCCAACGCGCGAAGCGCCGGGAAGACCCAGCGCAGTACGCCGGGAATCGAAGCGTTATAACGGAAGAAAAGCCGTGCGCAATGCGCCGCGCGCGGGCACGAAAGCCCGCCGCAAGGTCAGCGCAGCGCGTCAATCGCCAAAAACCCGCCCGCCAGACTGGTCGATGATCTGGCGCCCCTTGAACAGCACCATGTCCTCGGCCTCCGTGCGGCTGCCGAAATTATCCGCGCGAATGAATTTGTGCTCCTTCACCGCGCCATCCACCTCGCGCGTGATGACGCCACACAACTGCCAGCGCCCGTTGTTCTCGTAAGGCGTCGCGGTGATCGTATACCCCGCGTGCTCCTCGGAGGGACCGGAAACGTCGGCGTCCTTGTCGGCTGATTTGCCGAAGCCGAAAAGATTTTTGAAAAAAGACATTTCAACGCGCCCGCTGCATCACGCTCAATGCCTCAAGGGTTTAGCACACGCGGCCCCTTCGCCAAACTGCCCCGGGCGACCGAAGGACCGGTTGTCGGCCCACTGGGGCTCATCAGCGTTTCAAGCATAAGCCTTGCGCTGGGAAGCGTATGTGGGCAAATTATCGCATATTCGTGCGGAACCGGCCTTGGGTTGAGGGCGAACAATGGGATTTCCTGCAGCGCGCGTGACGGACATGCACACCTGTCCCATGGTCACGCCCGGCCTTCCACCCGTCCCCCACGTGGGCGGCCCCATCCTGCCGACCTGCTCGCCCAACGTCTTCACCGGCGGCCTGCCCCAGGCGCGCGTAACCGACAAATGCCTGTGCGTCGGCCCCATGGACATGATCGTAAAGGGCTCGAACACCGTCCTCGTCAACGGCCTCCCAGCCGCCCGCGTGAACGACACGACAGTGCACGGCGGCATCATTATCATGGGCCTGCCCACGGTTTTGATAGGCGATCGTGGGGGCGGAGGGGCCGGTGGGGGAAGCGGGGGCCTCGCGGCGCAGGGGGGTGCTGACCTCAGCACGACTGCCTCAGCCATGTCCAAACCCAGCCAACAGGCGGCAGCGCTGCAGGAGGCGGCCAAAAACGGCACGCCGTTCTGCGAAATCTGCAACCAATAAAGGGCGCGATGAGTGACGTTTACGCCATCGTCGACACAGCCCGCGATCCGCGCCTCTACGGACTGGTCATGCAATGCCGGGAACGCGTGTGCCTGTTCTCCGGCAAGCTGGAGCCACCCCTGGACCGCGCGGCGCCATATCTCGTAAAAATGGAAACAGGCTCCCCGCTCGATCTCGCCTGGCGCGGCGAGGGCGTCGGGCAATCATGGGGCATCTTCTGCCGCTCGACCGCAAGCCTCGAAGAGCTGCGCAAGCACTTCCGCAAATTCCTGATGGCGAAATTGCCGGACGGGGACGCGGTAATGTTTCGGTTTTATGATCCAAGAGTTTGGCGGACGTATTGGCCGAGTTGCGATGAGGAAGAGCGCGCGAAGTGGTTGGAGGCTGTGAGTGAGTTTCACGCTGAAGACTTAGCTTCCTGATTCAAGCCGGTTTGGCTAGGAGATTTCTATGTTGCAAATAAGAGGCCACCAGGAAGAAGTCTTAGCGGATGTTCTTTTGTTAGAACGAATTCACAAATCTATGCACCGAAATATTGTTAGTTTTCGCGAATGCCCCCTTGAAGACACATCGGAGTTTTCGGCGATGGCGTTCACTCACGCCAAATCTCTCGGGTTTAAGTCAGAACGGGCGTTAGCTTCCTATGTTTTATCATCGTGGTATGTAGATATAGGTTTTGAAAATAAGAGTCCGTTCCTAATATCACTATTACAGGACTTATCCTCCGAATTCAGAATTACATTTGCTATGAACGCCTGGGTTTCGTCCTTTCTCAAGAATGAGAGAAACATAGCGATTGCAAATGAAGAAGCGCTGATTGCTTGGGTTGAGAGCACCAAGTTCTCGTAATTCAGCGATGTGGTGATCTGTGGGCTTATTTCAAAGAATCCTCGCCAACATTCCAATCATAATTGACAAAGCCAAGAGTAAATCGCAGAAATTGACGGAAGCTCGAAACTCCAGAAGCGATCCAGAAAAAGAGAAGGAGTATGCTATTGCCCGTCAATCCATTCTCGGTGAATTTTCGTCTTCGCCCATACGCAACTGTCAAAAGTGTATGGCTGCAGAAAAGGCTGAACGACGCCAGTCACGAATTGATCTAATCCAGCGCGCATCTGAGTCTTGTCCCGCCCACAAATTGGAAGCGGAGCGATTGAGGAAAGATATGGATGAGGTCGAGTACATGCGATGCGCGAAGCAAGTCTATCTTTCCGACGACCCCGATGCTCCTGACGAATTAAGAAATTCCGTGCCGCCCGGCTTCAAGAGAGCGACAGATGAAGATCTTGCAAAAATGGGCTTAGATCGAGAAAAAATGCTCCAACCCGGGACATCAAACTTTTGGGCCGAAGTGTTTGTGAAAGATCCTGCCGTCTGGGGAGAGAATCCGGATCCAGCCGCGGTGCTTGCATTTAGAGGTTCTACGCCAGCGTTAGAGGATTGGGAAAACAACTTTGCGCAAAATGCAAATCGACATTCAGATTATTATGAGAGGGCTGTCCAAATTGGAAACACCTTAGCGGAAAGTGGCGCAAAGGTTCATATTGTAGGCCATTCTCTCGCAGGCGGCATGGCCTCGGCAGCGCAAGGTGCAAGCGGTTTGACTGCCTCAACCTACAACGCGGCGGGTCTCAACCCGAAAACGGTTGCCAGATATAGCAAAGACAAGGAACACGTTTCGGCTGACGATGAAAAGATTACGGCGATTAGAATAAAAGGTGACGTTTTGACAAAAACGCAAGAAGAAGACTGGCTGATGCGACATGGCTCCAGCAAAGTGGTGGGAAAGAAAAGGGTTTTAGACCCTGCTCATGATGAACAGTATTGGAGAGATAATAACGTCATACGAGACGGAGATGATTACGAGACCTATCTGCATGGAATGGATGTAGTTATAGCATCGATGGAAAAGCAAAAAATGGCCGATGAAGCTGCACTTCGATCTTGTGTTGGAACATCGTGACGAGCGTCGTATTGAAGGTATTGATATGCTTAGATACTCTCTAAAACAGCCAGCGCAATATTTTACCGACCCCATGTCTCTTGCGCTCCTAACCGCAGCGGTTGCAAACAATTTAGAAGAGGCATATCGACTAGTGTATGCGGGTGCCAATCCGAATGATGAAGGACCCAGGTTACCGCTTGATGCTAATAAGCTTCGGCTTTTACACTACTCGATTGCTGCGAATAGTTCACCCGCAGTTAGGATTTTGATCAAGGTGGGAGCCAATCCAGACCTGATAGCTCAACACAATGGAAGCCCAGTTGATTTCTGTATTTTACTTGAAAACGAGAGAATGCTCGACTTCTTGCTTGACCTCTATCCTATATCAAAACTGTCATCGAATACCGTATCAAATGCTATGTTTGAAGCGGTTTTGCACGGAGACAGGGCTACAGTTGAAACTCTCCTAAGGAGAGGGGTGCCTGTTAATATAAAAGATTCAGCAGGATATACTCCCTTGATGCGGGCCATCTCTGCAGAAAAATTCGAAGTCGTCGAACTTTTGCTGGAGCACAACGCCTCCGTTCACGTCAATCCGCCGAGTGGCGTCACGCCAGTCCGTCAGATAGTACGAATGTCAAATCGATATAAAGTTGGAAGTGATACATGGCTTAAAATTCAACACATTATTGAATTAATGAGACGGAAAGGCGCGGTGTTCCCTTCAAGCGGAGCAAACTAGAAATTTAGCATTTTCAATAGGGTTTCGAGTTACGCAACTGGCGCCATTAGGGCGATCGACCGCTGTTCGCAGTCCCCTAACGCCATGCTCGCTTCTCGATCAGTTATCCAGAAAGCTCCTTAGCTTCCTGCTCCTGCTCGGATGCTTCAGCTTCCTGAGCGCCTTCGCTTCGATCTGGCGAATGCGTTCGCGCGTTACGCTGAACTGCTGGCCCACCTCTTCCAGCGTGTGATCGGTGTTCATGCCGATGCCAAAGCGCATGCGCAGCACGCGTTCTTCGCGCGGGGTGAGCGAGGCGAGGACGCGGGTTGTGGTTTCGCGCAGGTTGCTCTGGATCGCTGCGTCGATGGGCAGGATCGCGTTCTTGTCCTCGATGAAATCGCCGAGGTGCGAATCTTCCTCGTCGCCGATGGGCGTCTCAAGGCTGATCGGCTCCTTGGCGATCTTCAGCACCTTGCGCACTTTTTCGAGCGGCATGGCGAGCTTTTCGGCAAGCTCTTCGGGTGTCGGCTCGCGGCCGATTTCGTGCAGCATCTGGCGGCTCGTGCGCACGATCTTGTTGATCGTCTCGATCATGTGCACGGGAATGCGGATGGTGCGGGCCTGATCGGCGATGGAGCGCGTGATCGCCTGACGAATCCACCACGTCGCGTAGGTCGAGAACTTGTAGCCGCGACGATACTCGAACTTGTCGACCGCCTTCATCAGGCCGATGTTGCCTTCCTGAATGAGATCGAGGAACTGCAGGCCGCGGTTGGTGTATTTCTTGGCGATGGAGATGACGAGACGCAGGTTCGCCTCAACCATTTCCTTCTTCGCCTGACGAGCCTCGCGCTCGCCCTTCTGCACCATCTGAACGATCTTGCGGAACTCGAGAATTTCGAGGCCAGTCTCGCTCGCCAGCGCATGAATGTCGGTACGCAGATCCCTGATCCGGTCCTTTTCATTGGCGACGAAGTTCTTCCAGCCACGGGCTGAAAGCTTGGAGACGCGCAAGATCCATTTGGGATCGAGTTCGCCGCCCTGATAATTCTTGAGGAAGTCCTCGCGGCCAACGCCATGGCTTTCAGCCAGACGCATCAGCCGGGTCTCAAGGCCGATCAGCCGCTTGTTGATGTCATAAAGCTGCTCGACCAGCGCATCGATGCGGTTCTGGTTGAGCGACAGCGACTTTACGTCGGCGACGATCTCTTTTTTGAGCGTTTTGTATTTGCGGTCCTGCGCGGGCGTCAGCGCCTCGTTGCGCAGCTTGCCTTCGACGTTCTGGTCCTGCAGGCGGCGCAGCTTTTTGTAAGCCGACGCGACGCTGTCAAACGTCTCAAGCACCTTGGGCTTCAGCTCCGCTTCCATCGCGGAAAGCGAAACGGAGTTCTCCATGTCGTCGTCGTCGAACGATTCGGAATTGGCTTCATCCTCGCCAGCGAGCGGCTCGGGCGGGGTCTGTGGCGCGGTTGGCGCAATCACGGCGGCCATGCCGTTGGGCGCGCCGTTCAGGGCAGTGCCGTCCGTCTTGGGCGCGCCTTTGCCTTCCGGCCCGGCGTAGGTCGCCTCAAGGTCGATGATGTCGCGCAGCAAAACCTTGCCGTCGTTGAGCTCGTCGCGCCAGATGATGATGGCCTGGAAGGTGAGCGGGCTTTCACACAGCCCGGCGATCATCGCTTCGCGGCCAGCCTCGATGCGCTTTGCGATGGCGATTTCGCCTTCACGCGACAGCAGTTCGACTGAGCCCATCTCACGCAGGTACATGCGCACGGGGTCGTCAGTGCGGTCCGTCGGCTCGACGGTGCGCGTCGCAACGACAGCAGCGGCCCGGGGCGCCTCAACGAGTTCGCCGCCCTCGGCTTCCTCTTCCTTGGCCTCTTCTTCTTCGCCCTCGGCCTCCTCGGAGTCGACGACGTTGATGCCCATCTCGTTGAGCATCGCGTAGATGTCTTCGATCTGGTCGGAAGACACTTCCTCGGACGGCAGAACCGCGTTCAACTCATCATGGGTGACAAAGCCGCGCTTTTTGGCAGCCTTGATCATCCGCTTGACGGCGGCGTCGGAGAGATCGAGCAACGGGCTGTCGACGGTCTCGACTGCGGCGCCCTCCTGGCTCTTCTCTTCGTCCTTCTTCGCCATTACCAACTCCGCGCGTGGCGCCACAAGGACGCTCCCCTGCCGGGAAATAGAATTTCGGGCCGCGAGCGGAGAGTCCGCTGATTCGCCGCCACTACCTAGAAGCATCAAGGTCGCTTAAGCGCCCCTTAACCCTATAAAACTCATTCGTCCACGCCCCAGCCGGCCGCGTAGTTAAAGAACGCGCGTCTGACGCCCGGACATGAGCCCAAAACCTTCGACCGCTGCTTCACGACCCTCAAGCGCCGCAAGCTCAGCCTGGATATCTCGCAGCCTGTCCAAATTCGCTTCAGTCGCGTCCCGGCCCAGCTCTGTTTCAGCCAATTTCAATTCTCTATGTAACGCCCTCGCCCTTCGATGCAAGGCCAGCGCCTGCTTGAGGGATTCCCCAGCGTCCTCCTCGGCGGCGGCGGGCTGCACGCACCAGAGGTTCGCCACCACTTCAACGGTTTCCACCCGCTGAAGCTCGGCTGTCAGCCCAATGGCGTGCAAGGACGCGCGCATCTCCTCGGCGCGCGCGTGCGCCTCCATGGCGAGCTGGGTCACCGCGTCCCGCAGCCGCGCAGCATCGCGGCTGACAAATTCGAGGTCGGCCAGGTCTTCCACATACCGGGCCAGAAGCCCCGGGTGGTTGATGAGGGTGAGCACAATCTGCGCCTCGCGGGCAGGCGTGCCTCCAGCGCCGGTGAAGGCCGATGTCTGGCGCAAGCGGTCGCTGGCGGCAGCGGGCTGACCGAGATACGCCTGCTGGCCAGCTGGCTGGAAGCGACCCCGGTTGGCTCCAGCGGCCAGTCGAGGCCTGAACTGCTGCGCGCCCGCGCCTCCGGCGCTGCCTTGCCCGCCCCCGCCCCGGCGCGGATTGCGCGCCTGCGACAGGCGCTGGCGCATGTCTTCCTGATAATAACGTCGAAGCGTCTCGTCCTTGATTTCGCGGAGCTTTTCGGACAACCGCCGATGCAGCGCCGCCCAGCGCTCGGGCGTATCGAGCGGTCCAGCCTCAGATTCCCGCGTCCACAACACCTCGACGAGCGGCTTGGCATGCGAGAGGACGCGGGAAATCGCTTCCTGTCCGCCAGAGCGGGCGAGGTCGTCGGGGTCTTGCCCATCGGGCAGAAATGCAAAGCGCAGGCTGCGGCCCGGCCCAAGCAGCGGCAATACGGTGTCGATGGCGCGGTGCGCTGCCTTGCGGCCCGCCTTGTCGCCGTCAAAACACAGCACCGGCTCTTCGCTCATGCGCCAAAGGAGCTCGCACTGGTCCGGCGTCAGCGCCGTGCCCAGCGGCGCCACGACGTTGGGAAAACCCGCCGCGCTCATCGATATGACGTCGACATATCCCTCGACAGCAATCACCGTGCCCTTGTCGTGGGCGGGCTTGCGGGCGTTATGATGATTGTAGAGCGTCGCGCCCTTGTGGAAGAGCGGCGTATCCGGCGAATTCAGATATTTGGCGGGAACATCCTTCTCCAGCGCACGCCCGCCAAAGGCGATCACCTTGCCCGAGCGGTCGCAGATCGGAAACATCACCCGGTCGCGGAAGCGATCATACGGCACGGCGATGTCCTCGCCGTGGATCAGCATTCCCGATTCGCACATGGTCTCGACGCTGGCGTTCTTGGCCGCCAGCCAGTCGCGCAGCGCAAATTTCTCGTCGCTCGCGTAGCCGATGCGAAACTGCGCCTGAGCGTCCGCGCCCAGCCCACGATCCGCCAGATAGCCGCGCGCCCTGGCCCCTGCCCGGCCCTGCAGCTGCTGCTGAAAATATTGCGCGGCCAGCTCCAGCACTTCCTGCAGCCCGGCGCGGCGCTGCTCGTGCCGTTGCGCCTCCTCGGAGACGACCGGCAGATCGAGCCCCGCGTCCAGCGCCAGCCGCTCGACGGCCTCGGGGAACGAAAGCCCCTCCGTGCGCATCACGAAGTCAAAAATGTTGCCGTTCTGGCCGGATGAAAAATCAAACCACGCCATTTTCTGGTCGTTCACGAAAAACGACGGCGTCTTTTCCGCGCTGAACGGCGACAAGCCCTTCCATTCCCGCCCCGCTTTCGAAAGCTTGACGCGGCGGCGCACGACTTCCGAAACCGGAAGCCGCACCTTGATCTCTTCGAGAAAGGACGGGGTGAATCGCATAAGGGTTTGGGCGCTCGCTGACCCTTCTGAATATAGGGTCAGCAGCCCAATGGAACAAACATGAAACGCTTGTGCCCGCTATACACAGGGGGCGCTTACGTCAGGTCACCCCAGCCGCGCCTTCACCAGCGCGCTCGCCTTCGCAAAATCCAGCTGGCCCGTGTACTTGGCCTTGAGCGCGCCCACGACCTTGCCCATGTCCTTCATGGAAGCGGCGCCTGTTTCGGCGACAGCCGCCTCGATGGCGGCGGCGACTTCCTCGTCTGACATCTGCTTGGGCAAGAATTCGTTGATAATCGCGATTTCCTCGCGCTCCTGCTGCTCCAGCTCAGGCCGGCCAGCCTTGCCATAGATGTCGGCTGATTCCTGGCGCGACTTCACCATCTTCTGCAGCAGGGCGAGAATGTCGTCGTCGCTGACGGTCTTGCCGAGGCCGCGCGCCTCGATGTCCTTGTCTTTCAGCGCCGCCTGAATCATGCGCACGGTGGCGAGACGACGCTTGTCGCCGGCCTTCATGGCCTCCTTCATTGTCGTCATGAACAGGTCACGCATGGTCAATCTCCCGGCGAGCGCCACGGCGCGGGTTGACCCTGAGGGCCGTCTCGCCTAGCGTCCGCGCCAATTCAAATCCTCAAACGACGCCATCCCGGACAGCGCCATCGCGGCGCCGGGCAGGCGCGCGCAAAACCTGTAGAGCGACCATGATCCAGGTTCAAGACAATGTGGCGCCTCCCGGCTGGACCAAGCCGGTCGCGACCGCCGTTCTCGTGCTGGCTGACGGCACGGTGATTGAGGGCGTTGGCCTTGGCGCGGTCGGCCATTCGGTTGGCGAAGTCTGCTTCAACACGGCGATGACCGGCTATCAGGAAATCCTGACAGACCCCTCCTACGCAGGGCAGATTGTCACCTTCACCTTCCCGCACATCGGCAACGTCGGCACGAACGATGAGGACAGCGAGACGGTGCGCGTCGCCGCCGAATCGGGTGTGCGCGGCATCGTGGTTCATGCGCCCATCACCGGGCCTGCCAATTTTCGCTCCACCCGCCATCTCGATCACTGGCTGAAAAATCGCGGCATCGTCGGCATGTCCGGCGTCGACACGCGCGCGCTTACCGCGCTCATCCGCGAAAATGGCATGCCCAACGCGGTCATCGCCCATGCGCCCGATGGCAAGTTCGACCTCGACGCCCTGAAGAAGGAAGCGGCAGGCTGGCCCGGCATCGACGGCATGGACCTCGTGCCCTCCGTCACCACGACCCAGCGCTATGAGTGGGACGAGACGGTGTGGGAGCTTGGCGTCGGCTTTGGCCGTCAGGACAAGCCCGTGCGCCGCGTCGTCGCCATCGATTATGGCGTGAAGAGCAACATTCTACGCCTGCTCGCCAAGGCCGGTTGCGCGATCACCGTCGTGCCCGCGACAACGTCCGCCGAAGACATTCTGGCGCTGAAACCCGATGGCGTGTTTCTGTCGAACGGCCCCGGCGATCCGGCGGAAACCGGCAAATACGCTGTGCCCACCATTCAGAAAATTCTTGAGGCAAAAGTGCCGACGTTCGGCATCTGCCTTGGCCATCAGATGATGGCGCTGGCCATTGGCGCAAAGACCGAGAAGATGCATCAGGGCCATCACGGCGCGAACCATCCGGTGAAGGACTTCACCACCGACAAGGTGGAGATCGTCTCGATGAACCATGGCTTTGCCGTGAACCCGAAGTCGCTGCCCGCCAACGCCAAAGAGACGCACAAGTCGCTGTTTGACGGCTCGAACTGCGGCATCGCGCTCACCGATCGCCCGGCCTTCTCCGTGCAGCATCACCCCGAGGCGAGCCCCGGCCCGCAGGACTCGCACTATCTGTTCAAGCGCTTCGTTGACATGATGGACGCGGGCAAGGTCTGAGCGACTACGGGGGCGGCATGAACTGGCGAGAATACTGGAACGGGCCGCACTCGATCTACGCCAACGAGCGTCATCGCACGCTGCATTTCGACCTGATCGCCCGCGACATCGGGCGGCTCATTTCCGCCCGCGATGCACACGTGCTCGACTACGGTTGCGGCGAAGCGGACACGGCGACTGCGCTGGCGGCAAAATGCGGCAAGCTCTACCTCTTCGACACCGCAGACACTGTGCGGGCGCGCTTGCAGCAAAAACATTCGGGCGACAGCAAGATCATCGTCCTCGACGAGGCCGCCCTTGAAGGCGTGGCCGATGAATCGCTGGATTTCATCATCGTCAATTCAGTGCTGCAATATCTGACGCAAAGCGAACTCGTCAGCATTCTCGACTTTGCGCGCGAGAAACTGAAGAGCGGCGGAACGCTCGCTCTGGGCGATGTCATTCCCGATGACGCAAACGCGGTTGCTGATACGAAAGCGCTACTCTCGTTTGCATTTCGCGGCGGCTTTCTCACAGCGGCTTTCAAAAGCCTCGTGAAGACGGCGCTGTCAGACTATCGCAGGCTGCGCGAAACGCTGGGCCTCACCCGCTATAGCGAAACGCAAATGCTGGGCCTGTTGACTCAGAACGGCTTCACCGCCCATCGCGCACAAAACAACATCGGCCACAATCAGGGCCGCATGCTGTTTCTGGCGAGCCCTGTGGCGCTGGATGCCACGTCGGTCTAGTTGACCCCTCATCCGACCCGCCTGCTGCGGGCCACCTTTTCCCGCAAGGGGAGAAGGAAGGGAGCGATCCTTTGTGATTGGCGCCCTTCTCCCCCTGCGGGAGAAGGTGGCCTTCGCGTAGCGAAGGTCGGATGAGGGGTCACCCACGCTCCGGCAACTTATCCAGCTTGATCGCCTGCTGCTGCCCCATCCACACCGCATGCTTTGAATGATCGGCGCGCGGATAACCCGTCTCCGGGTGCAGAAAAATCGTCAGGGGCCCGCGATTGACGATCAGCCAGGGAACGAGCGACGCAAAAAGCTCAGTCGCGAACGCCACCTGAAACATCGCCGAGGGATGCGGCCCGACTGGCGCATCATGCCAGCGGCCATAGACGGCTTGAGGGAACAGCGACTCCATCTCAACGCGCAGCTTTTCAGCCAGCGGGCGCTGCTCAATCTCGTAGTAGATGTGGGCGTGATAACTCTGGATCGCGTTGGTCGTCATGCCATTCTCATCCAAATCGTCTACCCGGTCGGCGCAATCTACGTCCCGCAGACCCGTTGGTGAACCAAATTCACCCGCCTTTCCCATGCTTTCGTGTTCGCACGCCCCGCCCCCAGCGCCCGCGCCTTGACCTTGCGCCCCGCCCGTCGCAATCAGAGTCTACTGATTCCGGGGCCACATGCTGCTTGCCATTCCATTTCCGGCCATCGATCCGGTTCTGATCGAGATCGGCCCTGTTGCGATACGCTGGTATGCGCTGGCCTATATCGCCGGGCTGGTCGGCGGCTGGCTGGTCGCGCGCGAGATTGCGCGCCGCGATTCGCTCTGGGGCTCAGTACCCCGCCCGACGCCGGAAAGCCTCGACGATCTCCTCGTTTATGTCGCCTTCGGCGTCATCCTCGGCGGGCGGCTCGGCTACGTCCTGTTCTACAATCTCGACTTTTTCATCGACAATCCCGGCCGCATCTTCGCGGTTTGGGAAGGCGGCATGGCGTTTCATGGCGGCCTTGCTGGCGCGGCCGTTGGCGTTTGGCTGTTTGGCAAGCGCTACGCCGTCAACCCCTTCACGGTGGCCGACATTTGCGCGCTCGTCGCGCCCATCGGTATTTTTCTTGGGCGCATCGCAAATTTCATCAAGCCGGAATTGTGGGGCCGACCCACAGATGTCGCCTGGGGCGTGGTCTTTCCAGGCGCCGGGCCACAGGCCCGCCATCCCAGCCAACTTTATGAGGCGGGCCTTGAAGGCCTTGCCCTGTTTATCGTTTTGATCTTTCTCGCGCGCTCTGGGTCACTGCGCTGGCCGGGCTTGACCACAGGCGTTTTTGCAGTGGGGTATGGCGTCGCGCGCATTATCAGTGAATTTTTCCGCGAGCCTGATCCGCAGCTAGGGTTCTTGTTCGGCGGCGCCACAATGGGCATGCTGCTGTCGATCCCTCTCATCATGGTGGGATTCGCATTGATCGTCCGTGCGCGCAGAAACGGACTTCGCCAAGACGGACTTCGCCAAGACGGACTTGGTAAAGACGGACTTGGTAAAGACGGACCTCGGGAGAGCGCTGAGTGACGGGTCTCGCACGGAAACTGAAAGCGATCATCGAAACGGAAGGACCGATTCCGTTCGACCGCTACATGCAGCTTTGCCTCGGCGACCCGGATTTTGGCTATTACATCACCCGCGACCCCTTTGGCGCGGATGGCGACTTCACGACAGCCCCCGAGATCAGCCAGATGTTTGGCGAACTTGTCGGCCTTTGGGCGGCGGAAACCTGGAGTCGGCAAAAAATCCGTGGCCCCGTGCGCCTTGTAGAGCTTGGGCCCGGTCGCGGCACGCTGATGGCGGATGCACTACGCGCCTGCCGAGTCGCGCCGGATTTTCTGGCCTCGGTGGAAGAGATTTGCCTCGTCGAGACCAGCCCCATCCTGCGCGAAAAGCAGGAGCTGAAACTGCAAGGCCGCGGGGTCAACATCCGCTGGTGCGAGTCTGTCGCCGATGTTCCAGCCGGGCCGGCCATATTCATCGCCAATGAGTTTTTTGATGCGCTGCCGGTGCGCCATTTCATTCGCGTGGAAGAAGGCTGGTGCGAAAAGCTGGTCGGCATCGATGACGACGGCAATTTCTTCGTAGGGCTTGCCGCAGAGCCCGAACAATTGATCCGCGCAGAGGCGCCGGTCGGGGCCATTCTCGAAATCTGCGCCACGGGTCACAAACTCGCCGCCGCGATTTCGGCGCGGATTGTGAGACAGGGCGGCGCCGCTCTGATCATCGATTACGGACATGTTGATACCGCCTATGGCGAGTCGGTGCAGGCGCTGCGCCGCCATGTGTCAGTCGATCCTCTCACCGAGCCGGGCAATTGCGACATCACTGCGCACGTTGATTTCGCGTCGCTGACACGCGCGGCCGCAGCATCCGGCGCCGTCGCCTACGGCCCGATCACGCAAGCTGATTTTCTGCGGCGGCTCGGTGTGGTCCAGCGCGCAAAGGCCCTGCGCGCCAACGGCAACCCTGTTCAGGCGGCCAACGTGGATCAGGAACTGCGCCGCCTCACCTCCGCTGATCCCGAGATCGGCGCAGGCGGACGCATGGTTCCAGGCATGGGCGACCTGTTCAAGGTCATCGCCATTCAGCCGCCAGACGCTCCCACGCCGCCGGGCTTCGAGCCTGAAGCAACGGACGCCGACCAATGACGGACGCGGCCCCCGCCATCCGCTCAGCCCTTCTCCAATGCGAGGGCGTCACCCACGCCTTTTTCACGCGCGAGGGTGGCGTCAGCGAGGGGCTTTACGCCTCGCTGAACGGCGGCGCGGGATCTCGCGACGCGCCCGGGTCCGTCACGGAAAACAAGCGGCGCATGGCGCTTGCGCTGGGAGTGGCGCCGCACAAGTTGCTTGTGCCCTGTCAGGTCCATTCAGCTGACGCGCGCGCGATCGATTCGCCGTGGAGCGAACGGCCCCATTGCGACGGCGTGGTGACAGCGACGCGCGGACTGGCGCTGGGGGTTACGGGCGCAGACTGCGGCGTCGTCCTGTTCTGCGATCCCGGCGCACAGGTGATCGCCGCCGCCCATGCGGGCTGGAAAGGCGCGCTGGAAGGCGTGCTGGATTCGACGCTGGAACAGATGGAGCGCCTGGGCGCGTCCCGTCCCGCCATCACAGCGGTTCTCGGCCCCACGATCTGCAAGGCCTCCTACGAGGTCGGCCCTGAATTTGTGGCGCGCTTCGTGAAGGCTGACGCGGACAACGAAAGCTTCTTCCACGCCTCCATCAACGCGGGCAAATCGATGTTCGACCTCCCCGGATACATTGGCGCGCGGCTGCGAGCCGAAGGGGTCGGCGCCTTCGAAAATCTGGACCTCGACACCTACGCTGACGAGAGACGTTTCTATTCGTATCGCCGCTCGGTTCATCGCAGCGAGCCCGACTTCGGACGGCTCGTCGCCGCCATCGCCCTGCCGGACTGACAGCGCACGCGATCTGGCGTAAGCGAAGACGCCCATCGCGCGGAGAATGAGGAGACGATGGCGGGCGGCGCGAAGACACAGAGCAAACCATACACGCTCATGGACGCTGTCGGCGAAGCCTCGACGCTGGCCGTCGGCGCGCTGGGCGCTATGCTGTTCATCTTCCTGCATGTGCCCGGCGGCTCGATGTCTGGCTCGGTTGTGGCTGTCACGCTGCTTGCGGTTTTTGGCCTGGCAAAGGGGCTTGGCCGCCCGCTGCAGATTCTCGGCCTCGGCTCGATTGGCGTCGCCATTGGCTCCGTCGTCGGCCCCGACACGTTCAACAACGTCGCGAATTATCCGGCCACAATGGCGCTGATGGCCGTGTGCGTGCTGTGCATGACGCTCGCGTCGGCTGCCGTGTGGCGATATCTGATGGGCTGGCCCGCCTCGATGGCTGTGCTCGCCTCTGTGCCCGGATCGATGGGCTACATCGTCTCCGTGTCGATGAGCATGGGCGCCGACGCCGCCAAGGTCGCGGTCGTGCAAATGTCGCGCGTGATCTTTCTCGTCACGATCCTGCCGTGGATCATCGTCTGGGAACAGGGCTCGCCCGGCGTTCTCCCCCAGCAGGTTTATGATTCGCCTATGACCGTTGCCTGGGTGCTGGCGGGCGGCATCGCCGCCGGGCTCTTGTTCACGCGGTTTTCGATACCCGGCGGCATCATCCTTGGCGCCATGATCTTTTCCGGGTCAGTCCACTACGCCAGCGTTGCGCCCGGTCGCGCGCCCACCTGGCTGATGGACATGGGTCAGGTCGTGCTGGGCGCATGGGTCGGATCGCGGTTTGTCGGGTTCGACTGGAGCCTTTTCCTGCGCATCATCATGGGCGCGGTCCTCTCGATCTGCGCTGCGCTTGCGGTCTCCATCGGGTTCGCATGGCTGGCGTCGGAGTATCTGGGCGTCTCGTTCGGCGCTGCGCTGATTGGCTATTCACCCGGCGGGCAGGAAGCGATGGTGGCGCTGGCGCTGGTGCTGGCGGTCGATCCTATCTTCGTCGCAACCCATCACCTTGGCCGATATTTTCTGATCAACATGACGCTTCCCTTCATCGTCGCGTGGATGCGGCGCGCTGAAGGCAAGTGACGCATTTTTAAGGAGTAACCCATGCTGCTGCGCACCTCTTTGACCTCACCCTTCGGCCGCAAGATCCGGATCGCTTCTCTCCGCCTTGGCATGGCGGATCGCATCCAGGTTGTGAGCGCTGACACGACTGATCCCACGGACGAGATCCGCAAGGACAACCCGCTTGGCAAAGTGCCGCTGCTGATTCTCGACAACGGCCAGCGCATCTACGATAGCCGCGTCATTCTGGAATATCTCGACCATGTGGCGGGGGGCGGCGTCCTCATCCCGCGCGACTGGACCGGCAAACTTGAAACCCTCGTCTTTCAATCGCTCGGAGACGGGATCATGGACGCCTGCGTGCTTGTTTCTTACGAGGAACGGTATCGCCCGGAGGAAATCCGGTCCGCCAAGTGGCTTGATCACCAGATTGGCAAGATCCGGCGCGGTCTGGATCACCTGATCCACACACATCCCGACCCGGCCCGTCTGGACGTTGCGACCATCTCGATCGCTTGCATGCTCGGCTATATCGACTGGCGCAAACAAATCGACTGGCGTAGCGAGTTTCCAGGCCTTATTCCGTGGCTCGAGGCGTTTGACGCGGCGACGCCCGAGTTCGCCGCGACAGCCCGCCAAGCTTGATTGTTCACGCGGCTGTGGTTAGGCGTGGATTGACGCCGCCGCTACAAGTCGGTTCCGGTACGAGACGATGACGAGCATGGACGGCACACGACCAAAACACCTTAGCTTGCCCAACCTTCTCACCTACGGGCGAGTGGCGGCGGTGCCCGTTGTTGCAGCGCTCCTGTTCTGGCCTCTTGAGGGCTGGGCGCGCTGGTCGGCGCTGGGCGTCTTCGCCATCGCAGCCATCACCGACTTCTTCGACGGCTATCTGGCGCGCGCATGGTCACAGCAATCATCGCTCGGACGGATGCTCGATCCCATCGCGGACAAGTTGCTTGTCGCAGTCACGCTGCTGATGCTGGCCGCCGACGAGGCGATTACCGGCGTCAACATGTGGGCGGCGATCATCATCCTCTCGCGCGAAATTCTCGTATCAGGCCTGCGCGAGTTTCTGGCGGAATTGCGGGTGTCGCTGCCCGTCACGCGGATCGCCAAGTACAAGACGACCGCGCAATTGCTGGCGCTTGGATTTCTGATAGCGCCTCCCGGTGGCGTATCTTTCATCGACAGCGAGTTCATTGGCCTTGGCCTGCTCTGGGCCGCCGCCCTCCTTACGCTCTACACCGGTTATGACTATATGAGAGCCGGTATGAAACACGTGATGGACGAGTGATGGGCGCGGAAGTGAAGCTGTCCTATTTTGCATGGGTGCGCGAGCGCATCGGCAAGAGCGACGAAACGCTGACTCCTCCGGTTGACGTGCGGACAGTCGCCGAACTGATCGCATGGCTCTCCACGCGCGGCGAGGAATACGCTTACGCCTTCGACAATCCGACCGTGATCCGAGCGGCCATGGATCGCAAACACGTCAAGCAGGAGTCAGCCATAGAGGGCGCGCGCGAAATCGCCTTCTTCCCGCCCATGACAGGGGGCTGACGTCGTGACTGTCGGCGCAGACGCCAATCGCATCGCAGTGCGCATCCAGCACGATGATTTTGACGCAGCGGCGGAAGTGGCTGCGCTCACCAAAGGCCGCCATGACGTTGGCGCAGTTGTGACCTTCACGGGCCTGTGCCGCGACGAGGGCGCAAAACTCACCGCGCTCGAACTTGAGCACTACCCCGGCATGGCCGAGGATGAAATCGCGCGTGTTGCAGCCGAGGCGGAAACGCGCTGGCCCATTCTCGGCGGCGTCGCCATCCATCGTTACGGCAAGATTGCGCCGGGCGAAAACATCGTACTTGTCGTGATTGCGTCATCGCATCGCGCCGCGGCTTTTGAGGCGGCGGAGTTCATGATGGACTATCTGAAGACCCGCGCCCCGTTCTGGAAAAAAGAGCATCTAAGCGATGGCGGCGAAGGCGGCTGGGTCGAGGCCCGCGACGTCGATGATCACGCTGCGGACCGCTGGCGCAAGGCCTGAATCACATGTCTTCTTCGCCTCCATCTTCCTCGCCCATTCGCCCGCATATCATCGAGCGCGCTATGGCGCGGCGCGGCAAGTTGCACTGGTTCGACTCGTTTGATCCCGGCGCCACAGCGCTGATCGTGATCGACATGCAGGAAACCTTCTGCGCGCCCGGCTCGCCAGCAGAGGTGCCCGCATCGCGTGACATCGTTCCAGCCATCAACAACATCGCTGGTAAACTACGCGCTCTTGGCGGACAGGTGATCTACGTCCTGCACGCCAATACGCATGCTGGCGCGCGCAGTGACTGGGACATGTTCTTTGCGCATGTTGTCGCGGACGACGTGCGGGCGCGCACTATCGATAGCCTGAGCCCCGGCCGCCAGAGAGTGTGGCGCGACCTTGATCACGATGCGAGCGATCTTGTTGTTTTCAAAAACCGCTACAGCGCGCTCATCTCAGGCTCATCGAACCTCGAACGCATCCTGCGCAGCATGAAGATCGACACGCTTCTCATCGCAGGCACGAAGACGAACGTCTGCTGCGAATCCACCGCGCGCGACGCCATGATGCTCGATTTCCGCACGGTGATGCTGTCGGACTGCTGCGCCGCCCTCTCGGACGACGAACACCGCGCAACGCTGGAAACATTCATCCAGCAATTTGGCGATGTGCTGACCGGCCATGAAGCGCTCGCCCTGATGAAGCGCTCGCCCTGACGAAGCGCTCGCCCTTATGAAGCGCTAGCGCCTCAGGCGTTCACGGCGGCTGTGTAATCCTCGATCAGCGTGCGCGAGATATTACCCGGCGTGAACTTGTAAGTGTCCACTTCCGACACCGGAGTGACCTCCGCGCCTGTGCCGCAGATGAAACACTCGTCAAACGAAGTCAGCTCTTCGGGCATGATGCGGCGTTGATGCACCTCAAGCCCGCGCGCTTTGGCCAGATCAATCACCGTGCGGCGCGTGATGCCATCAAGGAAGCAATCGGCCAGTGGCGTATGCAGCGCGCCGTCCTTGGTGAAGAAGATGTTCGCGCCCGTGCATTCCGCGACGCGGCCTTCCCAATCCAGCATCATCGCGTCCGCGTAGCCGCGGCGCTCGGCGCGATGCTTGGAGAGCGTGCAGATCATGTAGAGGCCTGCGGCCTTGGCGTGAACCGGCGCGCAGCGCGGGTCCGGGCGACGGTACTCGGCCATATCGAGGCGAATGCCGCGCATTTTTTCGTTCACGTCGAACATGCTCGGCCAATTCCACACCGCAATCGCGACGTTGATCGTCGAGTTCTGGGCGGCGACCGCCATCATCTCGCTGCCGCGCCAGGCAACCGGGCGCACGTAGCACGAGGTCAAGCCGTTCTTCTCCACGACCAGCCGCTTTGCCGCCTCGATCTCGTCGACGCTGTAGGGGATCTCGAAATCGAGAATGTTCGCAGAATTCCTGAACCGCTCGGTATGCTCGCGGCTCTTGAAAATCTTGCCGCCGTAGGCGCGTTCGCCCTCGAACACGCACGAGCCATAGTGGAGCCCGTGGCTCAGGACATGCAGCCGGGACTCGGACCACGGCAGCATCTGGCCGTTCATCCAGATGAATCCTTCACGCTGGTCGAAAGGCAGAACAGACATTGGGCTCCTCCAGCAGCTGGCGGGTGACGTCCCGCAACGCGCTTTTTCCGCGTGCAAACGCAAGCGCTTTCCACGCTTGCCAGCAGGCCTTGACGACTAGCAACCAACCTGAAATATGTCAATAACGCTGACGTATTGGACCTGCCATGAACGCGATGCTCCATCAAAAGCGTGGGGGAAATGCGCAGCCGCAGGGCGGCGGGCATTCGGCGGACGAGTCTTCCCCGTCCCGCGATGCGGCGTCGACGCCAGCCTATGACCTGATCGAACTGCTTTTCTTCGCCTATCGCGATTTCGTTGGCGACGCGGACCGTCTGCTGGAAAGCATCAGATTTGGACGAGCGCACCATCGCGTCCTGCATTTCGTGCAGCGGCATCCCGGCCTCACCATCGCGGAATTGCTGGATATCCTGCGCATCACCAAGCAGAGCCTCAACCGCGTCCTGAAGGAATTGCTGGACTCAGGATATGTAGAGGCGCACCCAGGCAAGAATGATCGTCGGCAACGCCAGCTACGTCTGACTGACCGCGGCCACAAACTCGCGATGGATCTGGCCATTCTGCAATCGCGGCGCTTCGCAAGGGCGCTGCAGGAACTACCGGAAGGATCGCGCGGCCACGCCGAGCAATTGCTGCTCGCCATGATCGACCCGCACGAGCGCCCCCGCGTGGAAGCGCTGGTGCGCAGCGGCGTTTTTCCGCAAACTTGAGGGAGATGGCTTCATGACGCTCGCCGGCCAGCCCGCAAATTCCCCCCCGCCCACCGATGACGCGCCGCATGTGCTTGTCGTGGACGACGACCGCCGTATCCGCGAACTGCTGTTCCGCTACCTCCGGCAACAGGGCTATCGCGTCACCACCGCCAGCGACGCGCAGGAGGCGCGCGCCAAACTCAGGAGCATGGACTTCGACATTCTCGTCCTCGACGTCATGATGCCCGGCGAAAGCGGGTTTGATTTCGCGACGTGGCTGCGCAGCGAATCCGATGCGCCCATACTCATGCTCACCGCGCGCTCCGAGGCGGCGGACCGTGTGCGCGGACTGGAGGCGGGCGTTGACGATTATCTCTCCAAGCCTTTTGAGCCCAAGGAATTGTCGCTGCGCATCGCGTCCATCCTGCGCCGCGCGCAGCCCAGGCCCGCCCCGCCAGCGACCGTGGAGAGCGTTCGCTTTGGCCCCTTTATCTTTCAATGTGAGCGCGGCGAATTGTTTCGCGACGATCAGCTTGTGCGACTGACAGAACGCGAACGCGTCATGATGCAATTGCTGGCGCGCACGCCGGGAGAACCCGTCACCCGCGAGGCGCTGACAGGCGCAGGATCGCTCGCCTCGAACGAGCGCACGATTGACGTGCAGAT
>JANPPJ010000075.1:0-37828 GCA_031428455.1 Hyphomicrobiales bacterium
GGTTCGCCAGAACCTGGGTGCGGGACCGGGTGGCTTGCGCCTTCTTCCCTAGTTCGATGACCTGCGCCAGATAGGTGGCGTCGCCGGTAGCAGTTACCTCGATGGTGACGGCATTGGCCCCGTTGATCGCGCCGCCGATGGCGGTCGCGCCGACGGTCCTGGTGACGGGGCGCGACTCACCGGTGAGCATCGCCTCGTTGAACCCGGATGATCCCTCAATGATCTTGCCGTCGACAGGAACCTTCGCGCCAGGCCGCACCAGCACGCGGTCGCCCGGCAGCAAGGCCGAGATTGCAACCTCGTCGGTCGTGCCGTCAGCGTCAATCTTCGTCGCACTATCGGGCAGGAGCCGGACAAGCTCCTCCAGTGCTCGTGATGCCCCCATAATCGAGCGCATCTCGATCCAGTGCCCGAGCAGCATGATGGCGATTAGAGTCACCAGTTCCCAGTAGAACTCCTCGCCAGGAAAACCGAAGGTAACCCCAGCTGAAAAAAAGTAGGCCGCCGAGATCGCAAGCCCGATCAACGTCATCATGCCGGGCTGCCGCTTGCGCAATTCGGAGATGAATCCAGTCAGAAACGGCCAGCCGCCATAGACGTAGACAATGGTCGAGAGAATAAAGAGAACGTAGCGGTCGCCGCGAAACGCCAGCGCTTCTGAAATACCCAATAGATGTTGAATCATTGGCGACAAGAGCAGGACGGGTGGCGTTAAGATCAGCGTGACCCAGAAGCGCCGCCTGAAATCGGCCACCATGGCTGCATGATCGTGGCCGCCATGCCCTGCGTTTTCAGAGTGTGTTGAGCCAGAGGCCGCGCCGAGCCCTCCCCGTGTTGTCGATGCGCGATTGCCATTCGCACCATTGTGCACGCGGTGGTCGTGATGTTGGGAATGCGGGGTAGGCCGATTTGCTGTCATTCGACTCAGTCCTGCAGTAGGCGTTTGTGGCTAGGAGCCGCTTGCTGTTCATCAGACGTCAAGGGTCGTCCATGTGGTGTCACGCGCGTCCGCAGAGGTGGTGGCGCGTGCGGGCGCAGGCATAGCAGCTTCAATGTATTTGGCGCACCAGACCTTTATCAGCTGGCAGGCGCTACTGCGCGCGCTGGATGACACCGGATCGCCTGTTGACGCTGAAGCGATCGGCCAGCGAGCCGTCCGCTGTGACGATCTCGGCGACGATTGAATCCTTGTCGACGTCCTTGACCGCGCCGAGTTTCACGCGGGGGTTGCCTTGGCCCTGAAGGAATCTGTCGAAATGGTCACGCACATCTTCGACCGACACGTTCCTGTTTGGCATAACGACACCAAGACCCATGGCGCCGCGGGCCTGTTCCATCATGCCCCCCATCATGCCCCCCATCATGCCCGGCTGCTGACCCATCGCGACAGCCATCATCGGGCACATCATCATGCCCTGCTGCATCGGGCTGGCGCCGGCCATTGGCGCCTGGCCGCTCATCATCCCGGACGCCATCATGCCCTCAGGCATGCCTTGCATCATTTGCGGCCGCATCATCGGGCTGGTCCCGGAAGTCGCAGGTGCTTGTGCGCTCTGGCTGGCCGGAGCGCCGCCCGCGACTGCAACTCCGAGCTTATCGAGCGTTCCCTTATCGGGCTCGCCGGTTACCGGGAGATGGTGCTGCGACTGGTACTTACGGATGGCGGCGCGGGTCTCATCCGACAGAATGCCATCGACCTTCACAGCGATGCCTTGCTTACTCAAAGCCTCTTGAAGGGATTTGATCGTAGCCTCGGAAAGGGCGGCAGACGCTGGCGCCGTCGTCCTCGAGGGCTGCGCAGAAACAGTCGTCATCTTTGGAGTGAGGAGCGTCGTCGCAGCAGCCATTATGGCAGCGAGTGCGATCGTCTTGAGAGAAGATTTCATATTCATTCTCCGTGCGTTGGGATGAGGTCGGTTAAATAACAATCCGCGTTCTCTGCGTAAGGGCGCTATGTAGGTCCTTTCGCAACCCTATAAATCCGCGGGATGAAAGCTGGGACCTGATTGGCATATTGCCGGTAGGCTTCGCCGAACTTTGCTTCAATTTCACGTTCCTCACGTTTGGCAAGGCGCCAATACATGACGAGCAGCACCGGCAGCATCAGGCCTGTAACCAGGGTAGGCCACTGCAGGAAGAAGCCAATCATGATCAGTGCAAAGCCAGCATACTGGGGATGCCGGAGACTCGCGTATGGGCCGACCGTTGCGAGAATTCCCTTGTTCTGCGCATCGTGAAGCACGCGCCAGGCAGCGGCGATCAGGATGAAGCCGCCGCCGATGAAGATGAAGCTCAGAAGGTGAAAGGGGGACCAGTGTGGATTCATTGACCACCCGAAAATTGCAGGCCAGAGATGCCCAGCGTCATGGGACAACGGATCCAGTGCTGGAAAGCGCGTCCCGAGCCAGCCAGCCAGTAGATAGAGCGTCAGCGGGTAGCCGTACATCTCGGCGAACAGTGCAACGATGAAAGCCGAGAATGCACCGAACGAACGCCAATCACGCTGCGTCGTCGGCTTGAAGAAGCTAAAGGCGAATAGGATGAAGATGCCCGCGTTGACAGCCGCGAGAAGCCACAGGCCATAGGCGGGAACGTCATTGTTCATTTCTGCCGCCCCCGTGCCCACCACCGTGACCGCGATGCATGAAGAAATGCATGCCAATGCAGATCAGAAGCGGTAGCAGAAGTGGGAGTGCGCCCAGAACGTGCGCGCTATGCTCAATCCAGAGAAATACGCCACCGATGGCCAGAAAAACACAGAGCGCCAGTCCCGATGGGCTGTTAAGGAATGGCCGCCGTCGACCTTCATCGAGCTTTGGGTCTAGTGGGTCGTGGTTGTGAAAAGTCATGATCTGCGAGCCTCCGCGAATATTTGATAAAGCGATGATTGATGCATCTCATCGGTTTGATATTCTCCCCTCTACGCCGCGCTCCGCGCCGAAAAAAAGTTATAGATCGGGGCGAATACCACTGCGATATACCAGCCATAAGCGAAGATCAGGACCAGGCCCAGTATGAAGCTCGGCCACGTAATCCATGTGAAGCCCGGTAGTAGCATCGGTAGTAATTGGTGCATGCCCTGCGCTGACACAAAGACACCATACACCACGCACAGGACGTATGTAACGACCAAGAATGTTCCGATACTCATGCCAACTGTAAATATGGACATTCTAGATGTATTGTTCATGATCCGCTCTCCCTCACTCACAGATTGTCGTCCCGGACGAAAATCATCGTTGTGGCGGCCGGTAGGTGACTCCATTGGGCCCGCGACCGACGGAAAACTGGGTAACCACTTTGCGCGTTGCCGTTTCGATTGCTGAGACTGTGCCATCGACGATGTTGGTGACGAAAACAAAGGCGCCATCGCTGCTCACCGCGACACCATGCGCCCCCTTGCCGGTCCGAATGGAGTCGACAACCTTCCCAGTTGCGACTGCGGACGTCGTGATCGAGGAAGTGTCGGGAGAGAAGCCAATCAGGCCGCTGAGCTGGCCAAATAGGTCCCCATCATCCCGAGCTCTTCATGTTCGAGGATATGGCAGTGAAAGACGAAAGGCTTTTGCTTCGTCGATGGGTGCAAGAACGAGACCAGAAGTTCTGCTCTCTGCTCGACCAGCACAGTGTCCTTGGCGCCAGCTTCATGGGCGGGCGTGGTTTTGCCGTTTTTGCTGAGCGTCCGGAAGGTTGCGCCATGGATATGAAACGGGTGCGCCATCTCCACCGAACGAATCTCCCAGATCTCCTTGCTGCCGAGCGCGACCTCTGCATCCACACGGTTCATGTCGTAACTTTGTCCGTTGATGCCCATGCGCATGCCGGACGCCACGGCCGACATACCGCCTGATTGAGGCATTGCATGACCGCCATGGCCAGCGACTGCCGTGTTGCCGCTGCCTCGCATCATCGGCATATTCGCCATCATCATGCTGTCTAGCGTGAATGATCGTTTCCTCACCGAACGAGCCGGGTCAGCAAGTCCGGGATTGACGAGCCGAGATGGAACAGAAAGTTTTGTCCGATTTGGCGCCGCTTGCGGCTCAAAGCGCAGGACGGCTTCGCGACGCTCACGCAGCCGTGCAATGAATTCCTTCGCCCGGTCAGTCAGGCCGTCTCCAAAACGGCCATTATGGTCTGGCCAGGTTACAAGATCGACGGGTTTGCCATCAGATAGATCGACCAGGATTTCGTAGCGTTCGCCGGGGGTCAGCTCGATTTCCCGCAATGGCACAGGCTCGGCAAGCCATCCAGCGTCGTTCGCGACAACATGGAACAGCCGGTCGTCTGAGAAGGCGAGCTTGAAGTTTCGCGCGTTGGCGCCATCCAGCAACCGAAGGCGCACAAGCCCGGCTGGTGGACGCGATACTGGGCGTAAAGCGCCGTTAACAACGACGTTCGCGCCACGCGAGCCATGCATCATTGCCATAGGCGAGCGATCGTAGATCAACTGCCCGTCCTTGCCGAAATTCCGGTCCTGCAGGATCACGGGCAGGTCGTCGATGCCATACTCTCGCGGCAGGTTGAACTGCTCCGCGCTGCCATCCTCGACGTACATCAGTCCCGCCAAACCCATGTAGGTCTGCCGCGCGGTGTCGCCGTGCGGATGTGGGTGGAACCAGGTGGTTGCAGCTGGCTGATTGATCTTGAGAGTTGGGCTCCACGCCTGGCCAGCAGCGATGGGGTTGAACGGGCCATCGACATCGCTCGGCACAAAAAGACCGTGCCAGTGCACCGAGCTTTCCATGGGCAGCGCGTTCGAAATGCGGGCCGTCACGCTTTGTCCGCTCTTGACCCGCACCACCGGGCCAAGCAGCGAACCGGAATAGCCATAAGTCCCCGTTTCGGCCCACGGCACAATGCGTGTGCGGCCCTCCTTGATCACCAAGTCGAAAACGTCACCACCCATGGTGAGATCGACAAGCCTTGGGACGGGAAGTGGCGCCACGAAGGAGGGCGCCATCTGCGTACCCACACCTACGCTCCAGAGCGCACCGGCGCCTGCAATAGCAGTCGTTCCGCCAATGATGAATTGCCGTCTATCGATGTGCATGGCCGTCTGCTTCCTTATCCAGTTCTGCCGCAGAATCTTGCAGTTCCGACGTCACCATGAGCCGGAAATGGCCGACAAGGTTTGCGCTAAATCAATATATACCCTGACTCATTGAGGGATCGGGAGATATGTCTTGCATCTGGCCGGAATGCGGATTCGGATGGGCCATGACGATCCGATCTGGTTTCCCGGCGCTCGGTAGCTCATCATTCTCAACACTTGGCACGCATGTTCGATTGAGGATCCTCGCGTCTTCGATGATGCATTGATTGGTTTCTTCCGGGATCTGGGCAAATGGATTTGAAGACGGTTTTTATTGAGACGAATCCACGTCGCTCCTTGACCGCCTTATGGCGGGCCAGAGCGCCGTGCGCCTCTATCGGAGAAGGGTAGGGGCTGCTGTGCACCTGATTGGCGCGGCCGATGCGGCCCAATTCCTTCACCACGGCGAAGTCGCCGAATAGCGTTGGCTGGACGTTCAGCTTTGAAGAATGAGTCACATGCATGGGACTGGTCGACAGTCGGGACGCGGGCGTAGCCGTTGAGTAAGTCCAGAACGGCATTACAGCCGTTCATAAGTGGACAATAGAAAGATGGACATATTTGCTGGACAAGGAAACCGCCGTTTCATCGACCGGGAGCAGGGCAATGGGAGGGGTGTCCAATAAATCTTCGTTTATTGGACATGTCGTCTCGTCATTTCCGCAGCGGACTTTTGCAACCCGTAAGTGACTGGCATTGCTTGACGGACCCGGCGTTGCACAATTCTTGATTTATGCAACGGCGGGTTGGTGTCAGAGCAAAGCTCAATCGACCAGCTAATTAGCAGCCTTCAGTCAGCAACAAACACGGGAGCAAAACCGCCTCCGGCCGTCCTGAAGTTGGTGGTCTGTCCCTGGTAAAGCCTGGCAGCGTACAGCAGCGTCACGCCAAAATAGCGGTACATGCGGATGTCTGTTTTGAGAGCCGTTGTCGTGCCTTTGATTCGAATCCGTCGGGCGCCAGGCGGGATGTAGGCCTGAGCCACATAATCGCCCGCGAGGATTGCCTCCCAAACCGTTTTTGTCATTTTGTCGCCGCGATAGGCGGCCTTGCTGCCGAAGCCGGCGGCCGGTTTGAAGAAATAGTTGCGGCGCTCCATCCATAAATTTGCAGCGTTCTTGTCATTCACCGCAACCGTACGCGGAACTGTCGCTTTTAATACCGCGATGTCTTCCTTCCGCGCGCCCAGGAGCTCAAGCTGTGTATCATCAGAAAGGATAGTCAGGTTGCGCTTGTCCGCCATGAGGGCGTGCGAGAATGGGTTGGGCGTTAGCACGACTGCACCATCGACGTAGGCGTTGCGAAGGGCTGCATGTTCAGGTTGGTCGAGGGAAAAGTCGGTCAGCCTGTTGTAAATCAGGTCAATTGCCCGGCCTTGATGCGACAGGACGCCATCAGCGTAGATTAATTCGTCTGCAGCGACAATCACAGCTTCGATGTGGTGTTCTTGAAGAAGCCGTTGGGCGAGTAGCATATCTGGGTAAAGATACTGCCCAAAAGGGTCGTCGTCGACAATCGCTACCCGGTGCAGCGGGCTCGCGCGACTCTGCTTCGTCCATTCCGACTGAAACATTCCCATCACCATAGGATTAAAGCCATCCCGTAGCGGAGGCGTCGCGGAGCTACTGGCGGAGGTGCAACATGCACGTTGCACCTCCGCGAGCGCGGCGTTGATGAAGGCGCCTCCTGCGTTGGTGTTGATCTCGATCAAGTGTGGGACATTCTCTACAACGTGAAAGTCATACCCCATGAAGACGCCGCTCGGCCCCGGATCGAAGGACGCAGTCTCAGACACACGAGCTTGAACGCGCGCGCGGTAAGCGGGGAGCTGCGCGACGTTCTCAATGGCCTGCGCAGTCGCCTGCATCAGTTCAATGGCTACCCGAGGCAGGTAGACTGCCGTGTCGGAAAGCAAGCCGGGCCTATCGGCTATCAACGAGAGCAACTGAGCGCCCTCAGCACCGTTCGCAAGAACGCTGCGTAAACTGCTGTGGTCAATTCTTCGGCAGAAGCAATTCTGGTTCAACTTCTCGGACAGCTTTACTTTGAGCATGATTGTTACCGGTGGCCGTATAGCAACTCTCCTTGTTCAATCCACGTGCAAACTTCAACACCCTCCTAGATATCGAAACACAAAACTTGAGAAGCCAGTCTTGGTAAAGAATGTGATGTGTGCCGGCATTCCATGGATGAAACAGCTTTGTTGCAAAAGCTGTTTCAAAACTACTAAACCAACCCTCGCACACGTCACATAGCCACTTTAGCTTTAAGCCGTCTTGTATTCTCCGGTTCGGCGCGTCCGTATAACGAATACGCCCACTTCCAGATCGACCGCGAAGTCATCGGTATGCAAAAGCTGGAAGGACATGACTTTCTCGAAGGGGTGCCAAATCGTTACAAAAAGCGCAACGCGCTCCCGCCGCCATGCCTACTCCTTCCTGAGTCCTGTCGAATCGCATCTAAAGCTAACACAATTGATAGACGATTTTAGCGATTATCGACGGCCAGAATAGTAATTGAAATACCAATATAATTATAGCTGAGTTCTGTAGGGAGCTCTTTCAATTCAGCCGCGCATAATATCTCCGTAAGCGCCTACCTCGCTACCGCAACGCACTTTTCCCCGGCGCCGCAGGCGTTACGCGCCACACGGTGTTGCCTACGTCATCGGCCACCAGCAGCGCGCCTTTGGCGTCCATCGTGACGCCCACAGGGCGGCCAAGCGCCTTGTCGTCGGCGCTGACGAAGCCGGTCAGGACAGCGCGCGGCTGGCCGGTGGGGACGCCGTTTTCAAACGGCACGAAAATCACCTTGTAGCCGCTGCGGGGGCGCTTGTTCCAGGAGCCGTGCTGACCAACAAAGGCGCCGTTGCGAAAGCCTTCGGGAAGCAATTCGCCGCGGCTGAACACAAGCCCCAACGGCGCGGTGTGATTGCCCAGCGCATAATCGGGCTTGATAGCTTTGGCCACGAGATCGGGCCGGGCGGGCGTGACGCGCGTGTCAACGTTTTGTCCATAATAGGAGTATGGCCAGCCATAGAAGGCGCCATCCTTCACACTGGTCATGTAATCGGGCACAAGATCGCTGCCCAGTTCGTCGCGCTCATTCACGACAACCCAAAGCGCATTCGTCTGCGGCTCGAACTGGGGACCATTCGGATTGCGCAGGCCTGAAGCAAACAATCTCATGCGCCCGCTCGCGATATCGACCTCGTGAACCGCCGCGCGGCCTACTTCTGCGGCGACTCCTCTTTCGCCAACGTTGCTGTTGGAGCCCACCGTGACAAACAGTTTCGCGCCATCTGCGGACGCGACGAGATCTTTCGTCCAATGGTGGTTGAACGGCTTTGCGGGCAGCTCGACGACCTTCGTCGGCGCCGCGTCGATCCGCGTGTCGCCGTCCCTGTAGGGAAAGCGGACGATGGCGTCCGTGTTCGCGACGTAGAAATTCCCTTCCACAAGCGCCATGCCAAACGGTGAGTTGAGGTTCTCAAGGAAGGGCGTCTTCAATTCCGCGTGGCCGTCGCCGTCTGCATCGCGCAGAAGAGTGATCCGGTTCGCGCTTCCCCTGTTTGAGCCTGCGCGGCGCATCATGAAACTCATGATCCAGCCTTTGACGCCTTGCGACTCTTCCTTCGGCGGTGTATCTGACTCCGCAACAAGAACATCGCCATTGGGCAACGTGAAAACGGTGCGTGGATGCGCAAGGCCAATCGCAAAGGCCGTGACGGCGAGCCCTTCTGCCGCCTGCGGCTGGGCGCCCTCTGGCCACCCGGCGGCGGGGGCAATGTTAACGGTGGGAATAAGGGACTTGTTGGGTTGAGGCAGGGCGGGATTGGCCCCGTATGTTTCTGTTTCCGGAATGGTCGATCGTTCCCCACAGCCAGCCAGACCAAGGGCGAGTGAAGCGACAAGGGTGACGGTGGCGGTGCGAGCCAAATGTGTCATGAAATCCTGGCCAAAAGCTGATGGATGGAAATCAACAGCGGGGGCACGGCAGCGTTCCTGAAAAGCTTGTCGTTATTTCTTGCGCAACTGACCTCGCAGGCGCCATTCTTGCGAGCGGATCAAAACAGCCGCCGCCCAATCCGCGCCGATAGGAAAATCTTATGGAAGCCACGCTCGCACGCCCCAAAGGTGAACTGAAGACCGTCGGGCTTGTGAGCTTCGCGCACCTCCTCAGCCACTTCTACATGCTGTCGCTGCCGCCGTTGTTCATATTTGTGCGCGATGACCTCAACATCAGCTTCGTGTCGCTGGGCCTTTGTGTCACGGCCTACGCCATCACCACGGGCCTGTTGCAAACGCCCATGGGCTTTCTCGTCAACAAGATTGGCGGCGGAAAGGTGCTGGCGGGCGGGCTGTTCCTCAATGCTGCGGCGATTGCCGCCGTGTCGCTGACGACGGAATACTGGCAGATCATTGCGCTGATGTTCATCGCGGGCGTCGGATCGAGCGTGTTTCATCCGGCGGATTATTCGATTTTGGCGACCCGCGTGGGACCAGACCGGCTTGGCCGCGCGCTCGCAACCCACGCCCTTTGCGGCAACCTCGGCTTTGTCATCGCCCCGCCGCTCGTGGTGGCGCTGGCCGCACTGTTTGGCTGGCGCAACTCACTGGCGATTGTGGGCGGCTTCGGCATGTTGCTGGCCATTGCCCTGGCCTTCCAGATGAGTCCAATCAGCCAGCCTAAAGGGGCGGCGAAGAAGCAGGATTCTTGGTGCAGGCTTGTTCGCTCGCCCGCCATCCTGTTGCTGTTCTTATTTTACACGCTGTATGCAGCCGCCAACTCCGGCATCGTGCATTTTTCGGTGTCGGCGTTCAGCGATATTTACGGCGTGCCCGTCGCCACCGCCGCTGTCGCGCTGACAGTTTATCAGGTGCTGTCCATGCTCGCGGTGTTGCCCGGCGGCTGGTTGGCGGACAGGTTCGAGAACCACGAACTGGTGCTGGCCCTCTGCATGGTCGGCTCGGCGGGTTTCCTCCTGCTGTGCGGCAGTGGTGCGCTTCCCTTTGTGGCTGTGCTGGCCTCGATTGGCGTGGCGGGGGCGTTTCACGGCCTCGTCAACGCATCGCGTGATATCTCTGTGCGCGGCGCAGCCAAGGACGTCAGCGTCGGCACTGTGTTTGCGTTCGTCACAACGGGCTATTCGGCAGGGCAGGTGATCGGGCCCTTGGTCTACGGCCTGCTTCTCGACTATGGGCGCCCGCAACTTGTGTTTGTCGCCTCAGCGGTGTTTTCGCTGCTGGCGATCTCGACCATGCTCCTTCGCCGCAATGTGCCTGTGTCGCTTAAGGCTGCCGAGTAGCGTTATTTGACCGCGTTCCTGGCTTTCTCGACAAGCGCCGCCGGGAACGCGTAGAGCCGCGCGACAATCTTCTCCGCTTCCAGGCCGCCCACCGGATCAATCGGCAGTTTCTGCTTTTCTGCATCCGCGATAAACGCTGGGTCGGTCATGCTCGCGTCAAATGCGGCGCGCAATGCTTGAACACGTTCAGCAGGGACTTTCGGCGATGTGATGAAAGGCCGGCCCAGCTCGCCCGATGCGAGCAGAACGTCGAGAATATCCTTCTGCTCTTGTGTGATCACAAGATCGCCCACGAATTTCACCGACTCCAGTATGCCCTGCGCCATGGACGGCGACAGGCGCGTGAGCACAGCGATGCTGTTGTTCTTCACCCAATGGTCGGGCATCGAGGACCAGCTGACGCATGATCCATCGAGCTCGCCACGCTCGATGGCCAAAAACATCTCCGTATTTCCGGGATATCCGTGAATCGTTTTCAAGTTCACATTAAGCAGATTGCGCAGCATCGCGATGTTGTTGGCCGAGCTTGATACCGCGCCCGCCGCGCCGAAGATGGATTCCTTGCGCTTGGCGAGATCATCCCATGTCAAAATGCCTGTGCCGCGCCACGCAAAGCAAACACGGAAATCCCGCGTAATGCTGCCAATCCAAGCGTAGTCAGTAAACTTGGCGCGGGCCGCAGCGCCCTCGCTCATGGAGTCGTTGATCACGCCCGCGTTGAACGCGACCATCGTCGTTCCATCGGTCGGCGCTGAACTATTCAGATGCAGCACAGCGGTGAGGCTGCCTGCGCCGGGCATGTTGCGCACGATGACGGTGGGCTGCCCCGGAACATGCCGCGAAAAATGGCGCGCAAGCAGCCGCGAATATTGATCGTAACCGCCGCCTGGACTGACCCCGACGACGAGATTTATTGTTTTGCCGGAGTAGAATTGCTCGTGCGTCTGGGCTTGGGCGGGCAATGCCGCAAGAGCCGCGAGGGCAAAACCGGCGAGAGTCTGCAAACGCTTTGTGTCGATCATTCCATGTCCTCTGGCCGGGCGCGTCTGGAAATCCACCCTTCGTCGCGTATAGTGCCAGCGGCCATGAAAACCTGCAACGCGCGAGTGCGCGAAGTGTAAATGAACCCGAAGGGAGTTAAACTCATGACGCGCGCCCCACTCCGCGTGAGCCTGCCGCCCGATCCCAACACGCGCGCGCCGCACTGGACCGTGCCGCCCGGCGCCTGCGATACGCACGCCCATGTGTTTGGGCCGCCAGATTTGTTTCCCTACGCGGATGATCGCCGCTACACGCCGCCCGCGGCGCCTATCGAGCATTACCGCAACATGCAGAAGATCACCGGCCTCAGCCGTGCGGTTTTCGTCACCCCCACCGCGCATGGCGTCGACAATCGGGTTGTGCTCAACGCCATCTCAGTGCTGGGCGACGACGCGCGCGGCATCGCCAACATCGATCATTCATTTGGCGATGTGCAGATCGATGCGTTGCACGAAGGCGGCATGCGCGGCGCGCGTTTTCATCTGATGGATGACAGGCCTGGCAGCGAGGAGTTTCTCACCGACCATCTGCCACGCTTGACGCGCAAAAACTGGATTCTCGATCTGCATGTCGATCCAAAGGATTTGATCGACCATGAAAGCTACATCCGCGCGCTGCCGACAATCACGATCATCGATCACATGGCGCGCGTGCGCGGCAAGGACGGCGTGGACCAGCCCGCTTTCCAGCTTTTGCTGCGGCTTTTGAAAGACGAACGCTTCTACGTGAAGCTCTGCAGCTTCGACAAGATCAGCGCTGTGCCTAAAGCCCATATCGAAGGCTCTCTGCCGTTCCTCGACATGGTCCCGTTCGCAAAGGCTTGCGTTGACGTTGCGCCAGATCGCGTGATCTGGGGAACTGACTGGCCGCACGGCAACACTTTTACGCCCGGGCGCGTGCCCAACGAGGGCGACCTGCTCGACATCCTTGCGCAGATTGCGCCAGACATGGCGATGCGCAGGCGCATCCTCGTTGATAATCCAGCACGCCTGTTTGGCTTCAAGCCCCTGTGAAGCGGCTCAAAGCGCCAGCGGATCGACGAATAATTCGGAGAGGCTCATCCTTCGCGCGGTGAGCTTCTGCTTCCATGCAAAGCTTTCGAGAGCCTCGATGGTCTTGATATTGTCGGCGATGCCAAAGGGCAGCGGATCGGGGCCGACAATGTCCATCATGTCGCGAAACTTCTGGTCTGTGGCGCTGTTCGCCTCGCCCGAGCGCATCTTTGGCAACCAGTTTTCTTTCGCCTGCGTAAAAGCTTCAAGCAGCGATTTGGCGACCCACGGCCGCTCTTTCAAAACGCTTTCCTTCACCACGATGGTGCCATGCATCGGGTAGATGCCAGTACGCTTGTGCCATTGCGCTTCAAGCTCGCGCGCGTTGGGAAAAAGATCGGGATAGGTCTCGCCGGGCGTGATCTTGTTGGCGTCCCAACCCGATGTCGGCGCGCCCGCGCGCCCCAGCCCTGCGTTGCCAGCAAAACCGGCCTGTATCTGCCCGGCGGCCATCATGCAAACGAGCGACGATCCATGCGGCGCATGAATCACGTTGGGCGGCAATTGCATCTGCGTGACATGCTCTTCATCGTCCACGACCCACGTGACCTTTGATGAATCGAGTCCATACTCGTCGATCAGAATTCCGCGTGTCCATGCGCCGGTCGTCACGGAATAGGCGCGCACGCCAACGTGTCTGCCCTCAAGATCAGATGGCTTTGTGATGCCAGAATCGGGCCGCACAAGAAGCCCGCCATGATGAAATGCGCGCATCAGAAAAATCGGCAGCGCGATGAATGGCGCGCCCAGAGCGCGTGCGATTACATAGGTGGTGGGCGCGAGTTCGCACACGTCAAACTCGAGGTCCCGCACCATGCGCCGGTAGGCGGCGATCTGCGGCTTCACATCGACAAATTCTGGCGCCACGCCAGCAATTGCAATGGCGCCGCTTTTGATGGCTGCGACGTGCGGATTGTCTGCAACGGCAAACTTGAGAGAAACACTATCATGCGCCACGAACGTTTCCCCATTTGTGCAATGCGCCGATTTCGACCGATGCATGGATAGCAAAACCGCCCGCCGATGGATACGTTGTCCCGCATCAAGGTGAGCGGAGCGTGGCGGCATGAACGGTGCGGAGAGCCTTTTGGCGACGATGGTGGGCGCAGGCGTTGACGCCTGTTTCGCCAATCCCGGCACGTCTGAAATGCATTTCCTCGCAGCCGTGGACCGCGCGCCGGGACTGAAATGCGTGCTCACACTCTTCGAGGGCGTGGCGACAGGCGCCGCCGACGGCTATTTCCGAATGACCGACAAGCCCGCCGCCACTCTGCTGCATCTTGGCCCCGGGTTCGCCAACGGCATGGCCAACCTGCACAACGCGCGCCGCGCGGGCTCTGGCATTTTGAATGTCGTGGGCGATCATGCCAGCGCGCATCTCCAGCATGACGCGCCGTTGACGTCAGACCTTATGGGCATGGCGCGCACGCTTTCACACTGGGTGCACCGCTCGGATACTTCAATGAGCGTTGCGAGCGATATGGCTACTGCGATAGCCCATGCTAGCGCGCGCAAGGCCGCCATCGCGACGCTCGTTCTGCCGGGCGATGTTGCGTGGGGTCCCTCACAGGGCGCCGCCGTGGTGGCGCCGCTTGCCGATCATGATCTCATCGATAGCGATGCGCTTGAGAGCGCCGCCAAAGCACTACTCAGCGGCGAGCCGACGCTGCTTGTGCTGGGTGGGCGCGCGCTGCGCGCGAAGCCTCTCGATTTCGCCGGTCGCATTGCAGCAAAGACCGGTTGTCGCGTGGGCGCGCAATTCTTCAGCGCCCGCATCGAGCGCGGCGCCGGGCGCGTCTCTGTTGAGCGGATACCCTATTCGGTCGATCCCGCTGTCGAGTTTCTCAAGGGCTTTCGCCACCTCGTCACCATCGAGACGAACGAACCCGTCGCCTTCTTTTCATACCCGGACAAGCCGTCGCTGCTGAAGGCGCCGGGCGCGCAAGTTCATCGTGTTTGCGCGCCGGGCGGCAAGGGTTTCGCCGCACTTGAAGCCCTGTGCGAGCGTGTGGGCGCGATGAAAGCGCATGCGCGCGTCGAGCCGGTCGCCCCGTTGCGCACAGCGCGCGGCGCCATCACGCCCCAGTCTGTTGCTGACGTGTTGTGCGCGGGCCTGCCAGAGCATTGCATCCTCGTCGATGAATCGCTGACGACGGGTCGCGAAACCTACGCTCTCACAGCAGGCGCTGCGCCGCACGATACGATCCAGAACATGGGCGGCTCCATCGGCTTCAGCCCGCCGGTGGCGACAGGCGCGGCCGTTGCGTGCAGGGACCGCAAGGTGGTGAGCATGACAGGCGACGGCAGCGCCATGTACACAATTCAATCATTGTGGACGCAGGCGCGCGAAGGCCTCGACGTGACGACAATCATCTTCGCCAATCGCCGCTACCAGATTCTCAACAACGAATCGCTGAACATGGGCGCGGGCAACCTTGGCCCCAAGGCGCTTGAACTCACCTCCATCGACCGGCCCGAGATCGACTTTGTCGCTCTGGCAAAAGGCATGGGCGTGCCCGGCAAGCGCGTGGCGACTGCAGAGGACTTTGCAGCCGCGCTTCGCGATGCTGTTGCGGCGCAGGGCCCAAAGCTGATCGAGGTTGTGCTGTAACAGCGGCGAGAGGGTTCATCGGGCGCTGAACCAGATGTCGCCGTAAGACGCTTCGACGCTGCCGCCGAAATTGTCCGCGTCGCTCATCAGCGCGACGGCGTCGATTTCCGTGATGTCCTCGCCAAACGCGCGCCGCAAATCCTCGCGCACGTTGCGCTTGTGTCTGGTCCACGAGCCGACCTTGTCAGGGCCGGAATCAAGCGCAATCAGCTTCACCTGCGCGGTGTAGGGACTGGCCCACTGGCTGCCAACCGGGCGAGTGCTCGACCAGACGTAATTGAGCGCCGCCGAGTTCATGCCCATCAAGCCGCGCTCGCGCACGACGTAGACCCGCGCGGGAAAATCATCGCCCGATTTGGCGGCCTCGTTGATGCCTTTGTAAACGCCGCTCACCTTCCATGAGAAGTTGATGAAAGGCGTGCGCGTCAGGTCGATCTTGATCTTGCGGAAGCGGCCCGAGGCGCCGCCGTTGGCGCGCGCAGCAAGCACGCGCGTCGCGCCATCAGTGGCGATACGGTATTCAGTCGTACCCTTGAAGGCCCGGCTCTCCCACCCCTGCAAATCACCGGCGGAAAAGCGCCCCACCGGAATATCAGCCGCCTGCTGCGCGCTGGCCGCAGTCGCGCTTGCCAGGGCAAACACTGCAGCTGTCAGCAAACGAGACGGAATGACTTGGCGCATATCAAACGCTCCGATCCACACTGTAGACCGGTTATAATGCGCTTGGCGCTCGCTGTGCAGGCGTCTGCGATAACACCCGCGTTATCTCTGCTTTACTGCGGCTTGAGGCCAAGTTCCGTGGTGATCTTGCGCCATGCTTCCGTCTGCTCGCGCAGGAAGCTAGCGGCCTCCTCTGGCGTGCCCGTCTCGATGCCAAACCCGAGCTTGGGCCCCATCTCACGAATGCGTTCGTCTTTTACGACCTCACGAACTTCCGCGTTCATCCTCTGGATGATGCCCGCCGGGGTGCCGGTCGGCGCCATCAGCATGAACCAGCCCGAAAAATCGAAGCCCGGAATTGTCTCGGCGGCGGCGGGAACATCGGGCATGTTGTCTGCGCGCTTGTTGGACGCAAGCGCCAGCGCGCGAAGCGTTCCTTCGCGAATCTGTGTCTCGACGATGGACATGGAGAACACGCCAATGCCGGCGCGTCCCGCAATCGTGTCTTGCAGTCCGACATTGATGTTGGGGTAGGGCACGAGAACCAGATTGAGCCCTGCTCTGCGATTCAGCGCCTGCGCGGTCACGCCCGCAAGGTTGCGCGGCGAGTCGACGGCGATTGATAATTTGCCCGGCTCTTTCTTGTCGAACGCAATCAGGTCGGCCAACGTCTTCAAGGGCGTATCGGGATGGGCGACGATGACCTGGTGGCTGCGCGTTACGAGCGTGACGGGCGCGAAATCCTTGATCGGATCGTACGTCATTTTCTCGATGAGAAACGGATTGGCGACCAACGCCGCCGACGTGGCGAAGAAGTAGGTGTAGCCATCCGGCGCGGCGCGCGCCGCAGCCGTCGCTCCAATCACGTTAGCGCCGCCTGGCTTGTTCTCGATCACGACGCCTTGTCCCAGCCGACGGCTCAATCGGTCGGCCACCATGCGCGCCATCACGTCCGGGCTGGCGCCCGCCGCCTGCGATACGATGAGGGTGACAGGCTTCTGCGGCCACGCCTGCGCGGATGCCGTGAGGGGCGCAGCCGCCGCTCCTGCGCCAGCCGCGCACAGCGCCAAAATCACGCGGCGCGAAAGTCTTGACATGGCGTTCATGAATAACCCCCCAGTATTTCCCCTCAGACCGTGCCGGAATTGAACTTTCCGCGTCGCAGGTCAAGGACGGTGATGGTATGCTATCGGGAAGAGCTTGCAAGGAGAAACGCGCTTTGGATCAGCGGGCGGATAGAGGACACTATCAGGCTGTAGTGATCGGCTTTGGGCCCGTCGGCGCCATGGTCGCGAACCTGATGGGCCGGGCGGGCGTGCGCACGCTTGTCATTGACAAGACCCCAGAAGTTTTTCCAAAGCCCCGCGCCATCGCACTCGATCATGAAATTCTTCGTGCGTTCGATAACATCGGCGCCCTCGACAAGATTACCCATTATCTGGAGCCGTTCACAGCGTCGCAGCACTTTGGCGTTGATGGCGAACTCATACGCCGCATAGACATGGCGCCCGCGCCTTACCCGTTGGGCTATGTGCCATCGCAAGTGTTTCTCCAGCCGCCTGTCGAAGCGGAATTACGCAATAATCTGGCGAGCTTTCCGTGCGTTGATATTCGCCTCGGCCTGGACTTCATTGGATTCACGCAGGACGCTGAAACGGTCAAAATAGAAACGCGTAACGCAGACGGCAAAATCGAACGCTTTACGGGCGCATATCTGATCGGTTGCGACGGCGCTTCCTCAGGCGTGCGGCGCGCCGCGGGTCTCGCGCTTGACGACCTTGGCTTTGATGAGCCGTGGCTCGTTGTTGATGTTCTGGTGAACGAGAACGGGCTTGCAAAACTGCCGCCCACGTCCGCCCAATACTGCAATGCGACGCGGCCAACGACTTATGTGATTGGCCCGAAAAATTTGCGCCGTTGGGAAATCACCATCCTGCCTGGCGAGGATCCCAGGGCGCTGGAAAACGAAGACAACGTCTGGCCGCTTCTCGCGCCATGGTTGAACCGCAATGACGGCGACATGTGGCGCGCTTCAAGTTATCGCTTCCACGCGCTCGTCGCCCAACGCTGGCGCAACGGGCGCGTTTTCATCGCTGGCGATTCGGCCCATCAGCAACCGCCCTTCATAGGGCAGGGCATGTGTCAGGGCATTCGCGACGCCGTAAATCTGTGCTGGAAGTTGATAGACCGAATGAACGGTCTGGCTGACGACCATGTGCTCGACAGCTATGAGCAGGAGCGCGCGTCTCATGTTCGCGAACTTACCGGACGCATCAAGGCTATCGGACAGTACATCTCGGAACGCGACATCGACCTTGCTCGTGCACGCGATGCGCGTCTGCGCGCTGAAGGCGGCGGCAAAGCCTTGACGGTGACGCGGCAAGAGATTGTTCCCCCACTGCGCGAGGGCTTTTTGCATACGCCGTCCGGCGAGGCGGCAGGCGCGTTGTTTCCGCAGCCATGGGTCGAAACGGCATCGGGACCAATGTTGCTCGACAAGATTGCCGGCTCGGGCTGGCGGCTTGTGATGTTTGGCGTCACTGACCCCGCCGCATTTGATTTGTCGCAGCGCGCAACGCGTCTGGGCGTTACGCCCGTGCTGTTTGGCGCCGGCTCACTGACAGAGAACTCGCTGATCGAGTGCGAGGGCGTTCTGCAATCCTGGTTTGAGCGCAATGGCGCGTGCGCCGCGCTGGTGCGACCGGACCATTACACCTTCGGAATCGCTGCGGATGCTGTCGCCGCCATCAACCTTCTTGAAAGCTACAAAAACGCCCGTCAGAACGCAGCATAGGGAATTCATGCAATGAGCGGACAAAGACTGGCCATAACCGGCGTGCGAAAGATCGAGATGGAGCACGCAGACCCTGTGCGCGCCGCCAGGTTTTACACCGACGTGTGGAACCTGACGGAAGTCGCCAGGGAAGACGGCTCCATCTATCTGCGCGGCGCATGCGGCGCTCATCACATCCTCGCCATTCACCCAAGCAGCGGTCCTGCACGCGTGCGTGAGATTGCACTCGGCGCGCGGGATAAAAGCGCGGTGGACGGTCTGCATGCGCGCGCACAAGCTGCGGGCTTCGCTGTTACGGGGCCAGAGCCACGTCAGACGATCGACGGCGGCTATGCGTTCTCGCTGCGCGATCCCGCCGGGCGGCGCTTTTCAATTTCATGCGATGCGCGCAATCATGCTGATGACGCGCAAGTTCGCGACCGGCCCTACAAGGTGGGGCACGTTAACATCAACACAGCCCTGATTGATGAGATGGTGTCGTTCTACACGGACGTCTTTGGCATGCGTCTGGTCGATCATGCGGGCACACAGTATTTCTTCAATGCCGACTCGCCTGACCATTGCACGCTCGTGCTTTGCAAATACGGCATGGAGACACTCAATCACATCGCTTACGAAATGAGCGATCTGGAATCCGTACTGCGCGGCGCCGGGCGCATGCATGACGCGGGCTATCCCATTGAATGGGGGCCGGGCCGCCATGGCCCGGGCGACAACGCTTTCTGTTACTTTGCCGGGCCCGAGGAATGTCCGCTGGAATATACGGCGGAGGTTTTGCAAATTGATGAAGCGTATGAGTTCCACGGTCCGGATCACTGGAAGTGGCCGGCGGGTCGTCTCGATCAATGGGGCGTGACGCCACCGCATACATCGCGCTGGAAGCGCGTGCAGACGCTGTACGGCTTCGCAAGGTAAGCGGCGCGGCGCCTGCATTTGCTTCAGCAGGGCGAAGAATGTCATAGTCGCGCGACGCAGCCGAAACGAGCTGCGAGCCTGGAGGAACGACAATGCCGCGATTGCGCTCACTTGCTTTGACATGTTTCAGCGCCGTCGCCGCGACACTTGCTTCCTCTTCAGTCAGCGCCCAGAGCCTTGCGGAGTTTTATCGCGGCAAAACCGTTCGCGTCATTGTCGGCTTCAGCAGCGGCGGCGGCTACGACCAGTACGCGCGCTTGCTGGTGCGCCACATGGGCCGCCACACGCCGGGCAACCCGACCTACATTGTCCAGAATATGCCTGGCGCGGCGAGCCTCAAGTCAGTCCTCTATCTTGATCAGGGCGCGTCGACAGATGGCACAACCATCGCCACGTTCAATCCCGGACTTCTTTCGCAGTCTTTGACGATCCCGGAGAAAGTGAACGTCGACTTTCGTCGCTTCGCATGGATCGGCAACATCAGCGAGGACTTTCGCGTATGCTTCACCTGGCACGCCAAAAACCTGAAGACGTTCGATCAGGTGAAGAGCGCCAGGCAGATAATCTTTGGCACCACCGGCGTCGGTACGTCGGCGTATATCGAAGGCCGGATGCTGGATGAAGTCTTCGGCGTGAATCTCCGGCAAGTGCAAGGTTACCCGGGCTCGGCGGACAAGCGCATCGCCATTGAACGAGGCGAACTCGATGGAGACTGCGGATCGTGGACGAGCCTGCCCGACGACTGGCTCCGCGATAACAAGATCAACCTCTTCGTGCGCTTCTCGAAGAACCTCACGGCGGACATGCCAAAAGACCTGCTTTACGCAGGCTCCCTGATCACCGATCCCGAAACCAAGGCAACTTTTGACCTGCTTATGTCAGGCGCGGAAGTGGGCCGACCCTACATGGCCCCGTCAGCGCTTCCAGCCGACAGACTTGCTGGTTTGCGCACTGCTTTCAACGCCACGATGAAGGACACGGAGTTTCTTTCTGACGCCAGGAAGCAGAGGTTGGAAGTCAACGCGCAAACAGGCGAGGAAGTGGTGGCCACGATAGCGCAAATCTACAAGACGCCGTCTGCTGCGATCAAACGCGCGCGCGTCATCTCCGGCGAGTGACTATACCTGCGCGGGCTGTCCGCTCAGGGCAGCCCGTTCTCGCGCACGATGAGCGGCGTGAACCCGAAAACACCAGCTGAATCGGGGTCGACGCTGACGCGCACGGCGTGAACGTGCACATCGCCGTAAACCATGAGTTTCATGACGCCGGGCACAGGGTGTCCCGCGAGGCCCTCAAAAGCCCGCACATCGAAGAAATGATAATCTCCATAAACGATGAGCACGGGGCGCTTGAAAGTTGCGGCGCCTTGCGCGATGCCGCGTATCATGTCGGAGAAGCCCGCCTCGGACCGTGCGTTTGGCCTTGCCGGGTGCACGTTTGCCTGCCAGCCGATGACGAGCGCTTTGGCGTTTGCCTCAGCGGCGCGCTGAAAGGTTTGATCCAGCCACGCCATGTTGGCGGCGTTGCGCAGCCTGAATTCCTCCACCGCGCCCGCACGGTCAGGATCAAAATTGTTGTTCGATCCCACGACATGCAGAGTGGCGAAATGCACGCCGTTTTTCGAGAACCTTACATTCTCGGGGTACCCCTTGAAATCCGGCATCGCGAGCGATTGAGCATCGACGCCCATGGTCTGCTTGCCGAGGCTTTGGCCGGGCTGCGGAAACATGAGTTGCCGGATTTTCGCGAGACGGTCCAGCGGATCGAAACGTCCTCCGAGGGGTCGATGACAATCGGTCCATTCGTTATCGCCCGGCGTGTAGATGAGCGGCGCGTCAAGTTGCGCCAGCTGGCGCGCGGAGCGCTCCAGATTTTCATCGCTGCACAGCGTGCGCCCGGAGATGATATCGCCGACGTGGAGCGTGAACGCGGGTTTGACCACATTGATCGCGTCGATCAGCCGATCCACTTTGTCGTAGTCTTCGGGCCGATAGGGCATGTCGCCAAGGGCCACAAATTCAAAAGCGTTTGGTCCTGCGCCTTGCGCGCGTGCGGCGTGAATCGTAGCGGGCGTGGAAAGCGTGCAGGCGCATAAGAATGTGACGATAAGCCCGCGCATCGAGGCGAGCAGAAATGGAGCGGATCGAAGGTGAGTTATCTCGAAATTCAAAGTCATAATATGCCCCGTGCTATCGGCAAATTATGACGGGAGAATGTGACAGTCCAGCGAAGAAAGCGCAGCCCGCACCAAAGTCGGGCTGCGCCGCGCGTCAGATCGCCGGGCCTTTCAGCTCTGGCGTCGAGATGACGCCCGTGAGCTGATCAGCGGGAATTTTTGCGATCATCTCTTCATCGAAGATGTCGCCCATCAGCGAGGCGTTTCCTGACTTTTTCAACGCATCAAGGAACTTGCGATGGATGCGGTGATCCTGATCCTCGTATTCGATCTGTCGGCCGCCCTCCTTGACGGAGGTTGAGCCGCCGCCCTCGTTGCTGACGCGGCGCAGGGAGATGAAAGGATAGCGCGCGCTCCCGATGGAGCAGGCGAGATAGCGCGCCGGAATATCGCAGGTGTTGAAGTGCTGGTGAAACATCCAGAAGGGCGGCGTATACATGAAGCCGTGACGCCACGGCAGCTCCACGAACTCGGAATCGCCGTCGTACCAAAGCAGCGAATAACCTTCACCGCCCACAGCGTGAACGTGCGTTCCGGCCGCATGACGATGGGCCTTCTTGTAACGACCGACGGGGATTTCTGACGTATGGGCATGCATCGTGCCGTCCGCGAGCTGGAAGAACACATTGCGTGATCCCTTGCCGCGCGTGTTGAGATCATAGAGCTTGAAGCTCGTCAGATCGGGCACGAAATTCGTTTCCCAGACGTTGATCTGACCCGCGTTCTTCTTGCGCTCGAACGTGTTGTGGTCGCCTTCGCCGTTGAAGTGCTGCTCCTTGCCAATCCGCTCGGGAAACTTGAACGGGTTGTTAAAGATGAACTCCTCATTGTGATAATGATTGATCGCCAGCGGCAGATCGTTCGTGCACGAAAGACGCGCGAACTCGCGGCCCGACGAGTTGAAAATCTGGTACTCGCAATTGAGCGGTATGGCGAACAGGGACTTCGGGCCCCACTCGAAGGTGTTCTTCTCACCACTCGGAAGCGTGACCGTGGTCGATCCATAGCCGGCCAGCGCGTAGAAAAAGGCCTCGTGCAGGTGCTTTACGGGCTTCGTCTTCTTGCCGGGCTCGATTTCAAGTACGAAATTGGCGCAGAAGTCGCCGCGTCCATGCGTGTGTGCAAAGCAGCCGCGCGCATCGTAATGGCCCCACCTCTCCGTCTTCAGCGCCAGCAGGTCGTGGCCAAAATCGAGGTGGATCGGAATGTTCTGGTTCTGCGCCCAGTCCAGATAAGGATCGAGGAAAACGCGGGCGCCCTCAGAACTCGTGACTTCGTCTATCGGCTTGTCGTTCATGGCGTTCCCTCTTGTGGATTTTTCAAGTCTGCAGATTTGCCGGCTGGCGACCGGACCCAATCAATAAAGGTTGCGCGCGGCAGCCTCAACCCCTGTCCCGGCCGCCCGAGCCGGTCTCGTTTAGCAAGCGCGACATGCTCTGCCTTTGCGGACGGGCCCAAAGCCAGGCGCCCAGCATGAGCGCGGCGCCCGAGCCAATGGCGACGTGCAACCCTATATGCGTCGCAATCCAACCCTGTATGACGGCGCCGACGGCAGGCAGGCCATAAGCGAAGATGATAAAAATGCTGCTGACGCGGGCGCGATACTCCTGCTCCACGCTGTTCTGCACAAGGCTTTGTGCGGCGACATTTCCGATCAGCATGAAGAAGCCCATGATCGTGAGAGCCGCAGCGCCTGCATAGATGTTTGTGAACTGCATCGCGGTGGCAAGCGCTATGCCGCTGGCGCTTGTCGACAGCACAAGCAGGGACGTGAGGCCTCTCGTGTCGCCCCGGCGTGCAAGCCAGAGGCTCGCCGTCACGGCGCCCACGCCAATGGCGGCAAGAAGAAGCGCAAGCCCTGTGGGCCCGCCCGAGAACAGCTGCGCGGACACGGCAGGCATGAGATCAACGACGGGGCGGATCAGAAAGCTCGTTGCAGCCAGAAGCGTCATGACGAACCGGATGCCCTTATGGCCCCAGGCGTAGACGACGCCCGCCTTGATGTCCCGCAGAAGTCCCTTGGAGGAACGTTGCGTCGTGGACGTGTCGTCAATGTGGATGGTGCGCAGCACGAAATAGAACAAGGCGTATATCAGTGCGCACAGGGCCAGCACCGGACCGCTGCCAAACCACAGGATAAGCCCTCCGGCTATACTGGGGCCCACAATCCGCGAGGCATTGAACGACGCGGAGCCAAGCGCAATCGCCGAGGCGAGGTCGCGCTTCGGCACGAGCGCGTTGACGATAGACATGCGCGCAGGTTGGCCGAGCGATTCCGCCGCGCCGAGAAACATCGTGATCACCAGAAGGATTTCGATGGTGATGAGCTTCATGATGACGAGTGTCGCCAGCACGGCTGTAAACAAGGCCGCGCAGATCTGGCTGATCCTGATGATGCGCATGAAGCCGAAGCGGTCCGCAAAGGCTCCCGCCAGAATCGTGAGCACAACTGTGGGTAGCAAATCAGCAAAGGCGATCACGCCGAGCCAGGCGCTGGAATGGGTCAACTCCCAGGCCAGCCAGCCAACGGAAGTGCGATACATCCACCTTCCCACCGAGGCGATGGAATGGCCGGTCCAGTACTTCCTGTACAGGGGCGAATCGAGCGCGCGGCGAGCGCCGCCGAAGACTTTTGTGCCAATCAATGAACATGCCTCTCACACACTCGCGCAAAGCGGCGTGCACGATGAGAAACAAGATTATTGCCTGAATCGCGATTCATCAATCACCTCATGCGACTTGACGCACTGCCCGGAGCAGCGCGTCCGCAATTACATGATGGCTGGCGCGTCAACGCCGCACTGGCGTGCGTTGACGATGCGCTGCGCAAGTGGCGCGGCGTCGTCCCAGAGGTTGCACGCGAACCGCTCGCCCGTGTGTTCGCTGGACAGGTCTGAGACCAGCCATAACAGGGCGCCGTTCATGATGTCGGGCGAAAGGAATGTCTTGCCTTGCGTTTTTTGCCCCGTCACGTCGGCAATCGTGTCGATCGCCCCGCCGGGGAGCAGGACGTTCACCGTTACGCCGGTCCCGGCGAGATCCTGCGCGAAGATACGTGATGCTGCTTCAACAAAGGCCTTGGACGGGCCATAGGGCGAAAAGTGCTTGCGCACCATGGTCCGTTCGCCGGTGGAGATGTTCACGATGCGGCCAAAGCCGCGCTGGATCATGGCTGGCGCCAGCTCTTTCGTCAGAAAGAAAATCCCGTCGGTGTTGCTGTGCGACATGCGCAGCCAATAGTCCGAATCGAGCTTCCAGAACGGTGCGCCGGGGCCCACATTCGGCACGCCCGCGTTGTTGATCAGCGCATCGACTCGCCCCAGCCCCTTGACCAGTTCGCGCGCGATGCGGGCGCAATCGGTCGCCTGTCTCAGATCACCAAGCGCCACAAGCGGCTGTGCGCCATTTCGCTGTGCAGCCTGCGCGAGCGTTTCACGCAGCGGCGCGCTGTCCCCCGTTGCGACGATGGCGGTGCGCGCGCCAGCGTCCATGAGCGCCAGCGTCATCGCGCGGCCAAGGCCACGGCTGCCCCCGGTTACCACGACGCAGCGGCCCACGAGCGAAGGATGCGAAAAACTCATGGCGTCAGCACCCAGTTTTATTTGTAAAGGTAGATGATCTCGATGCAATTGCCGTCGGCATCGTGAAAATAAACATGCCGTCCGGGAAAGGTGCGGTGCCCTTCCTCGGAGTATTTCACGATCTCGACGCCGCGCGCCTTGAGAATGGCCATTGCGCGATCAAACTCATGTTCGTCAACCATGAAAGCATGATGATGCGCATCTTCGCCCGCGTTATTTGGATTCACGTGATGCGGAATCTTGGCGAGCACGAAGTAGGAACCACCGCATTCCATGAATGAATAACGCTCATTGGAGCGAAGGATCTTGCAGCCCAGAACTTCCGAGTAGAATTTCGCAGCCGAAATGTGGTCGCGCACGCCGATGGTGAAATGCAGAATGCCTGTCGTGCGAATGGTGTCCGAGGACGTAACCTCCGGATCTGCGACAGCTGTTTGCGACATGCGTTCCTCCCCGGGATGAGCGGCCAGCCCTGTTACGGGGCTCCGATGCCAAAATTGTTTCACTGTGGCGCGCCGATTGCAAGCGCCGCTGAGATGGCGAAGGCAGGCACCAGCGTCGACCCTGTCTCAGGGGCGCAGATGCAGATGATGCTCTCGCAGCATTACAACTTGTCGTCCGACCTCATCGCCCGCACGCGCGCCGCCCTGGCGAAGTGATCAACAGTGGGCGGGGCGCCGCGGAATCACGTCCCGCAGAATGTCTGCAACACGCGTTCCCCGGGTTTGGGTGGTTGCGCGAGATCGATCATGTCCGCCCGCCCGTCAAAAGGATGTGACACCGCCGCAAGCAGCCGGTCATAGGCGGTGAAATCGCCCGTCGTCGCCAGAGCAAGAGCTTGCTCGACGCGATGATTGCGCGGCGTGAAGATGGGATTGACGCTCTCCATCAATGCGCGTCGCGCCTCAGGCGATTGACGTTCGCGCTCCTGACGGGCGCGCCACGCGGCGAGCCATGCGCTCATCTCCGGCGAATCTTCGGCGATTGAGGTATCGGCGTCCAGATGCGCGGCCAATGTGCGGAAGGTGAGCGTGAAATCGGCGCGGGCGCCATGCATGACATTGAAGAGGTCGTTCGCAAGTTGCGTGTCGCCCGCTTCCTCAACAAAGAGCCCAAGCTTCTGGCGCATCAGATGCGTCCAGTGCGTCTGAAACGCGGGCATGAAGGCCTCCAGCCGCTTCGTGGCCTGCGAGACAGCGCGATCCTTGTCATCATCAATCGAGCTTAACAGCGTCTCGGCGAAGCGCGCCAGATTCCATTGCCCGATGGCCGGCTGGTTCGTAAAGGCATATCGCCCTTGCGCATCGATGGAACTGAACACCGCCATGTGGTCGTAAGCATCAACAAATGCGCACGGGCCGTAATCAATCGTTTCACCAGAAATCGACGTGTTGTCGGTGTTCATCACGCCATGAATGAAGCCAACCGACATCCATTTTGCGATTAGTTTTGCTTGCGCTTCGACGACCGCCTCCATAAGCGCCAGCGCCGGGTTCGCCGCGCCCTCAAGGTGGGGATAAAGCCGCTTGATGGCGTAGTCGATCAGCAGCCGAACAGCCTCGCCATCGCCGCGTGCCGCAAAGTACTGAAAAGTGCCAATGCGAAGATGGCTCGACGCGATGCGGGTGAGCACGGCGCCGGGCAACGCCGCCTCGCGATAGACCTTCTCGCCTGTGGCCGCAGCGGCCAGAGAGCGGGTTGTCGGCGCGCCAAGCGCATGCATCGCTTCGCTGATGAGATATTCGCGCAGGACCGGCCCGAACGCGGCGCGCCCATCACCCCCGCGCGAGAACGGCGTACGGCCTGAACCCTTGAGCTGCATGTCCAGTCTACGCCCGTTGCGCGCAACGATCTCGCCGATCAGCACCGCGCGACCATCGCCCAGTTGCGGATTGAAATGTCCGAACTGATGACCGGCATAGGCCAGCGCCAGGGGCTCGCCGCCCTCGGGGTTGAGATTGCCGGTGAATATCTTGGCGAGCGTCTGCTCGTCGCCTGGCAGATCGAGGCCCAGTTCATCGGCCAGCGCCCGATTGAACTTGAGCATGCGGGGCGCCGCCACGGCCACGGGCAGCGTGCGGGTGTAAAACCGGTCCGGCAGGCGGGCGTAGCTATTGTCAAAGCGCATGGAATCGTCCCGTCGTTGGCGCTCAACATAGTACCGTTTTAAGCGCTTGCGAGGGGCTTGCTAGGCTTGATGGACGTTATCGGGTAAAACGCAGAGCGCAAACAGCGCGCCCCAAATGGTGAGCCATTTTGTGAGTGCAATCGAGGACATGCAAGCAGGCAGCGCCTTGGCGCCCTGGCGCGACGCTGGCCTCGTGCGACACGCCGCTCGGCTGGCGCGCTCGTTCCGGCAGGTAGTGGGGCGGGATCTCATCGAGCCGAGGGACGACACTATTGAAACGGCACAGCGCCTGTTCGAAGCCCCGTTTGCGGTGCTCTCGCACGGTGTGCAGGACGATCCGGTCCTGAACTATGGCAACGCCTGCGCCCTTGCGCTGTGGGAAATGAATTTCTACGACTTCACTCAAATGCCCTCGCGCGTCACGGCTGAGGCCATGCTGCGTGAAGAGCGTGAACGCCTTCTGGAAATCGCCGCCCGGAAGGGGTTTATCGACGATTATGCGGGCGTGCGGATATCCTCCACGGGGCGCCGTTTCATGATTGAGAACGCAATCATCTGGAATGTGATGGACGAGCAGGGGGCGTGGGTAGGGCAGGCGGCGACCTTCGAGCGGTGGTCGGATCTCTAGGGATGACCGAAACGCTGGCACCCCAAAAGTTAGACCGATCCGTCGTCGCCTACAAGCGAACGATCTGGGCGATTGCGGCGGGCATCCTCATCTTCGCTGCGGGGCAATCATTCTGGGCGCTGTCTATTGGGTCGCGTCAATTGCTGAAGGATGCGCTCGACTGGGGCTATGATGTTGTCATCTATGCGCTCGCCGCCGTGATCTTTGGCCGGGGCGTGCGCGCTGAACAAACTGCTGCGTTGATCATAGCCGCAATTCTCGCCGTTGCCGGGCTGCATACGCTTTATGATCTGTGGGACAAGATTGTCTTGCCTAGGCCCATTGAGCCGTTCATGATCAGCTTTTCGGCCATCAGTGCGACCATCATTGGCTATATGATCCTGCTGGCGCTCTTGCGGTTTCGCAAGGATCAAAACCCGCTGGTCCGCGCCACATGGGTATCCACGCGCAACGCGGTGATCATGACGACCATCTTCGCCGTTGCGACCTATTTCACCCGCATGGCGAGCGAGCGCTGGCCTGAATACGCGCTGGATGTACTGAGCTCCGGCTTCTTGTTTCAGGGGGCGGGCGCAATTGCGTTGGCCACGTTGCGAGACAGGCGCTGCACGGCGAAGCTGACCTGATGCACAGCCATGCGCGTTGTCACAATCCCTGCGACCCGATACCACTCTCTGCCGCTGCGATGGACAGACATGGCTATTGAAACAATGCGCCCACCCGCGCCAATCACAACGACAGACCTTCTGAAGTTCGCAGGCCTCGCCTTTGTGTTCGCCGATCACACAGGCCTTTTCTTTGCGCCCGATGAAGAATGGTGGCGCGTGTTTGGCCGCGCGGCTGCGCCGATCTTTTTCTTCCTGATCGGCTTTGCGCGCACAAGCTCCGTCCCGTTCACATGGCTTGTGCTTGGCGCTGTCCTCACGGCGCTGGACGCCTACGTATCAGATGGCCTTGATGATGTGAGGCTGAACATCCTGTTCAATTTCGCGCTCATCCGCTTCGTGATGCCCAAGGTCGAAACGCATGTCCTCACAGGGCGAGCGGGAGCGCCAGCGCTCGCGCTTTTCTGCGCCGCGATGATTCCGCTGGCGGCGGTGATCCTTGAATACGGTGCTGAGGGATGGCTGTGGGCGCTCTTTGGTCTTGTTACGCGTGAGGCGATCGTGAAGGCTAATCCGCAGGCGCGCCTGCAGCGCAATCTTGTCGGCGTCTTCTGTGTCGCAATCTATCTGCTTGTGGAAACCCGAGATTTTGAATTCGAACCTGTGCAAACAGCAACGCTTTGCGCGTTGATAACCGCGCTAGGTCTTGTGCTCGCATTTTTTCGGCGCGCTGACGCGCCGTTCCAGGCTCCTGCGCCTGTAGCCCAAGCGTTGCGATGGATGGGCCGTCGTTCACTTGAGATATACGCCGTCAGCCTCTTCGTCATGCAATTGACGGGACATCTGCTGGACGCTGGCGGGGACGACGACGAGGCTTGAGGCAGCGCGCAAACGTCGAGGCCTGGACCGAAACCAGGCCCTTCACACGCCGCGTTAAACTGTTAGGCTTGCGCAAAGTTCAGCAAGGTAGATGATCGAGGAGGCCTCATGGATATTGTTCTCTACTACGCGCCCAACACATGCGCGCTCGTGCCCTTTGCCGCGTTGAACGAAGCTGGCGCCGAGTTCCGCGTTGAGGCGCTGAATTTTCGCAAGAAAGAGCAGATGTCGGAAGGCTATCTGCGGCTCAATCCGCGACACAAGGTTCCACTTCTGGTGGTCGATGGAAAACCGTTAACAGAAAACCCGGCCATGCACGTCTGGATCGCGCGCGCATTTCCGCAAGCGCGCCTGATGCCGGATGATCCGTGGATGTTCGCGCAGGCGATCTCGATCGCGTCCTGGTGCGCTTCCGGCATTCATCACTATCTGAGCGCCATCAATTCACCGTTCAAATCCTGCGATGCGCCCGGCAGCGAGGACAGCGTAAAGCGCCTCGCGCAGGCGGGCCTTGATGAAAATTTTGCGATCGCTGACCAGATGCTTGCGGGAAGAGAGTTTTTGTTTGATCGATTCTCGACCGCCGATGCGCATCTGTTCTGGTGTCTGCGCCGGGCGGATCAGCTAGCTTACGATATCGGCCGTTGGGAACACTGCAAAAGCTTTTTCGACCGCATTGCCGCACGCCCGAGCATGCAAACTGTTTTCAATTTTGAGAAAGACACCCTCGCCCGCTTTGCCGCCTGAACGACATTACGCCCGCGTGCGTCCAAAACGACGGCTTGTTTCGAGCCGTTCGGTGTTGATTGCGCCCAGCAGCATAGCCCGCGTGAAAGGCTTGCGGATCACGCGCAGGCCAGCGCTTCTCGCTTCCGAAGACGCTTCGCTGTACCCGGTCATGAGCAGCGTTTGCATGTCTGGCCAGCGCTGACGCACAAGGAGCGCCAGCCCCACGCCGTTCATGGCTCCTGGCATCACGATGTCGGACACAAGCAGGTCCGAGCCCGCCTCACAGCGCGCCATGGCTTCGCTGGCGTTGGACGCATAGCGAACATGAAAGCCGATGTCTTCGAGCACTTCGCCTGTCAGGATGCGCACGTCGTCGTTGTCATCGACCACGATAGCTTCCAGACCGTCCCCCCGCCAGGCGGCGTTGATTGGCGCAAGTTCCCCAACTGGCAAATCTGGCTCGTCCACCGCAGGGAAAAACAGCGAGATGGTTGCTCCGCGCCCCGGCTCGCTGGAGATCGTGGCGGTCCCGCCATGCGCCTGCGCAAACCCATAGACATGACTGAGGCCAAGCCCGCTGCCCTTGCCGACTTCCTTGGTTGTGTAAAAGGGTTCGAAAACATGAGGCAAATCCTTGGATGAAATGCCTGAGCCTGTGTCGGTAATGGAAAGCCGCATTCCGCGCCCCGCAGGGGCAGGATAGGTCACTGGCTGAAGACTTACTGTTATCGCCCCGCCTGTGGGCATCGCGTCGCGCGCGTTGGAGACAATATTCACCAGCGCAAGATCGAACTGCACCGGATCGACCTTGATGAACAGCGGCTCGTTCGGGAGCTGAAATTCGACGGGAATTTCATCGGTGACCGATTGCTGGAGCATTGATTTGATGCCGACCAGGCGCAAGCCAACGTCGACGGTTGCAACTTCGCCGCCTTGCCCACGCGCAAACATGGTCAATTGCCGCGTCAGCATGGCCCCGCGGTCCGCTGCGCTCTTGATTGCGGTGAGGAAGCGCTCCGAGCTTTTGTCGAGGTTTCGTTTGCTGAGCATTTCAGCAGCGGTTGTCACCACCATCAGCAGGTTGTTGAAGTCGTGCGCGACGCCGCCCGTCATGCGTCCGAGAGCCTCCATTCGCGCGGCGCGCGACAGCGCCTCGGTTTCGGTGCGTGTAGCAACCAGTTCGCGCCGCGCCACATAGGCAAATACGCCAAACAACAGGAGCGCCAGCAGCGTCAACCCCGCAATGATCACAATCGAGCGCCGCAGCGGCTCGTTGTATTCAGCTTCGGGTATCGAGATATGGGCAGACCAATTTGTCTGTGCCGATTTGATGAAAGCGGTGACCACTGGTTCGCCGTTCCAGGCCCGGCCGGGGTAAACGCCGCTCGCGCCCGATAAGCGCGCATCGATTGCAGGCTGGCTGGCGCGGTGCCCGATAGCGCTGACAGCGCGAGGCGCGGAGATGATGCGATCTGCGCCGTCGATCAGAAAGGGTCGCCAGTTAGGTTCTACGCGCGCCTGCCGGATTACGCGCTCAAATAATTCAGCGCGAACGGTGACGCTCAGAACAATCGTCCGCCCGTCCGGGCGGTTGATTCTCTGGCGTAAAGCGACCACGGCCGACCCCTGCGCAGATGAAGGGCCGGGCCCTGTCAGATTGGTTACGATCACGCCGTCGCTTTTAAGCGCTTGATCGAACCCCTGTGAATCAACGATGCCGGGCAGGCTCGCGCCAAACGGGAGGCCGGTATTGAGGATTTGTCCGCGTTCCGCTTGCGCAAGAATGATGCGATCCCAACCATCGACCTGCGCTACAAAGCGACGGGCGACTTCGTAAAAGCGCTCAAGGTCAAGCGTCGCGCCTTCCAGCGACGGGCTGCGTGCGAGCACCGCAACCAGATTCTTTTGCGCCGCTAATTCTCGATCCGCCGAGCGCAGGATATCCGTCGCGTGTCCCACCGCCGTGTCGCGCAAATCCGCCTGCTTTTCAGACACCGACATGAAGCTCAGCGTGCCGATCACCACCAACAACGGCAGCAAGGCGGCAATCACCAAAAGGAGTAATCTCTGGCGCACGCTACGAATTTCCCGACAACTGATCGCATGATGCGATGAAATCGACAGCACAATAGCACAGAGCACGCTCACGCATGAAGCGCCTCCCGAACAGTGTTGGAACATCTTTTGCTCGGGCTTTGCGCGGCCCTGTGTACAGCGGGTCATTCACATAGCTTGACTTAAATCCGGGCGTGACCGACGCTGAAGCTGAGTTGAAGTTGACAGGAGATGGGCATGAAGGCGAATGGCTCAAGCACAGCGACAGCAATCGCGCGCTCAATGAAAGTGGCGGTCTCGCTCTTTGCCATAGCCTGCGCAGGCGTAACTGGAGCGTGGGCGCAAGCCTATCCCGCCAAGCCGGTTCGCCTCGTGCTGCCCTATTCTCCCGGCGGCATTATTGATTATGTGGGGCGCACGTTGGCGCAAAATCTGGCCGGGCCGCTTGGGCAGCAGGTCATCGCCGAAAACAGGCCGGGCGCAGGTGGAATCACGGGCACCGACGCGGTCGCGCGCTCCGCTCCGGACGGCTACACGATTGTGTTGATGGACCCGGCGATCGTCATCAACCCGACGCTTCAGCCCTCGATGCCCTACGACCTGTTCAAGCAGCTCACGACGGTGTCCGTCGTTTCGTCCTCGCCGCTGGTGGTCGTGGTCGCGCCGGAATTGCCGGTGAAGTCCATGGATGATCTCGTTCGGTACGGAAAGGCCAATCCTGGCAAGCTCAACTTCGCTTCCGCAGGAATCGGCACGACGCCCAATCTGGCTGGCGAGCTTTTGAAATTGCGCACGGGCATTGATGCAACGCACATTCCCTACAAGAGCATCGGTCAGTCTTATCCCGACCTGATGAGCAACAAGGTGCAGTTCGCCTTTTCCAGCATCGCCGGGGCCTTGCCGTTTACGATCGATAACCGCGTGCGCGCCATTGCCACGACCGGCGACAAGCGCAATCCAGTTTATCCTGATTTGCCGACCATTGTTGAAACCGGCCTAGCCGGCTTCGAGGTCGATCTGTGGCTCGGCATCTTTGCGCCTGCGGGCACGCCGCCCGATGTTGTGGCCAAGTTGAATGCGGCGATCACGACGGCGTTGAAGGACCCGGAATTGGGCAAGGCGTTTGCAAAGGTTGGCGCCATACCGCGCGGCACATCCTCCGTCGATGGCGCAGCTTTCGTGCGCGCCGAACACGCCAAGTGGAAGAAAGTAATCGAGGACGCCAAGATCAAGCTCGATTGAATCAAGCTCGATTGATCGCGGTCCTTCGCTGACATGCTTATTCGCGCACCGAAAGACTTCTGGGCTGGCGTCATGTTTCTGGCGTTCGCCGCCATAACGGTCGTGACGGCGAACGGCTATTCCATGGGTCGCGGCGGCCGCATGGGGCCGGGTTATTTTCCCGCCCTGCTCGGCTGGGCGCTCGCTTTTTTGGGTGTGCTGCTTGTCGTTCGTGCTTTGGTGGCGAAAGGCGACAGCATCGAGCCGTTCAAGCTGCGGCCCTTGCTGGTGCTCGTCGCCAGTGTGCTCGTGTTCGCTTTCGCCATCCAGCCTCTCGGTCTGGTGATTTCACTCGTAGTCGCGACATTCCTGTCGTCGTTCGCCGCGCCTGATGCGCGGTGGCGCGAAGCTGCCGCCTTGAGTTTCGTACTGACGGGGCTTGTTTCTCTTATTTTTGTTTTTGCATTGCGTTTGCCGCTGCCGATCTGGCCCGGTTCGTAAGGGCCTTTCGAGATGGATGTGTTCTCCAATATCTGGCTGGGGTTTGGTGTCGCAGCGTCGCTGCAAAACCTTGTTTATTGTCTCATCGGCACATTGCTTGGCACGATGGTTGGCGTCCTTCCCGGCATTGGTCCGGTGACGACGGTCGCCCTGTTGTTGCCGATCTCTTTCACGCTCGACCCCATCTCCGCGCTCATCATGATGGCGGGCATCTATTACGGCGCGCAGTACGGTGGCTCCACGACGGCTATCCTCATCAATATTCCCGGTGAACCCTCATCGGTCGTCACAAGTCTTGATGGGCATCAACTGGCGCGGCAGGGCCGGGCGGGCCCGGCGTTGGGCGTGGCGGCGTTGGCGTCGTTCTTTGCAGGCTGCGTCGCAGCCTTGCTGATTGCCGTTGGCGCGCCGCCGCTGGCGCAAATCGCGTTGCAGTTTGGGCCTGCGGAATATTTTTCCTTGATGGTGTGCGGCCTTGTGGCCGCTGTCGTTCTAGCGCACGGCTCGATCGTCAAGGCCATTGGCATGGTCATTCTTGGCCTCATCTTCGGGCTGGCGGGTTCGGACATCAATTCAGGCGTGCGCCGCTTCACCTATGGCTTGCAGGGGCTGGCGGACGGCGTCGAGTTCGTCGCGCTGTCGATGGCGATCTACGGCCTCGCAGAAGTCGCCGTGAACCTTGAAAAGAAAGAAGTGAAAACCGGCATCGCGCAAAGCATCGGCCGCGTTCTACCAAGTTGGGCGGATGTGCGGACCTGCATTCCCTCTGTGCTGCGCGGGACTGCGCTAGGGTCGGTGCTGGGCGTCTTGCCGGGGGGTGGCGCGCTGCTAGCGTCATTCGCCGCCTACACGTTGGAAAAGAAGGTGGCGCGCCCGCCACGCAATTTCGGGCACGGCGATATTCGCGGCGTCGCAGCGCCGGAAGCGGCGAACAATGCCGGTGCGCAAACCTCAATGGTGCCCATGTTGACGCTGGGCATTCCGTCCAATCCAACCATGGCCTTGATGATCGCGGCGTTGATGGTGCATGGCGTCAGCCCCGGTCCGCGCGTGATGACGGACCGGCCCGAGTTGTTCTGGGGCATCGTCGCCAGCATGTGGATAGCCAATCTGATGCTGGTGATTCTGAATCTTCCGCTGGTTGGCTTGTGGGTGCGGCTGGTCCGCATTCCCTATCGCATGATGTTCGTCGCCATTGTCGCGTTTTGCTGCGTCGGCACGTTCACAATCAACTCCAACACGGCAGACCTCGTGGTGCTCGCGTTCTTCACGGTGTTTGGTTACCTCTGCCTGAAACTTGGGTGTGAGCCTGCGCCGCTGATCCTTGGCTTTGTGCTGGGGCCGATGATGGAAGAAAATTTGCGTCGGGCGCTGCTTCTTTCGCGCGGCGACCCTGCGATCTTTCTGAGTTCTCCGCTAAGCATTGGCTTCCTTCTCGTCGCAGTCTTCCTGCTGGTCGTCGTCGCTGCGCCCGCGGTTCGCCGACGGCGCGACGAAGCCATGGTGGAATAGAAAGGCCTCCGTCAGGGGCGCGGAAGCAATTTGCACTTATTTGTGAACGGTCAGCGCGTTTCCCGAACGCTTGCGCGAGGCTAACGTTGGCTAGAACCACAACGCCGATCTAGCCTTGCATACGGAGACGACCATGATAATTCGACGCTCCGCTAACCGCGCAACTGCGGTCCGTCTTGCCGCATCGATGGCGCTGGCTTGTGCGCTCTACGCCCCGGCGTTGGCTCAGCAGACGGATGAGCCCTTCGAGCCGTATTCCGGTCAAGCCGGAAAAGACGTTGTCTGGGTGCCAACGCCAGACAGGTCGGTAGAGAAGACGCTCGATCTCGCGGGTCTTAAACCCAGCGACTATGTGATTGATCTTGGCTCAGGCGACGGCCGCATGGTGATTGCGGCGGCAAAGCGCGGCGCGCGCGGCCATGGCGTTGAGTTCAATCCGAAGATGGTGGACTACGCCCGCAAGCGCGCGCAGGAAGCAGGCGTCGCCGATCATGCGCAATTTGTCGAAGGAGACATGTACGCAGCCGATATCTCGCAGGCGACGGTAATGCCGCTCTTTCTCCTGTCGCAGAACCTGGACCAGCTCGTGCCCAATTTTCTCAAACTGCGTCCGGGAACGCGCATAGTGACCGTGACCTACACGATCACAGACTGGGACCATGACGAGACCGCTGATGTGGGGCCCAACTGCAAAGAGTGGTGCAGCATGTTCAAATACATCGTGCCAGCCAGCGCCAATGGCGTCTGGAAGCTGGGAGACGCGGAACTCGTCGTGACCCAGAAGTTTCAAAAATTCACGGGCAAACTCGGCGACGCAACCGTTGAGGACGGCAGGCTGCATGGCGATGAGATCAGCTTCACGGTGAAGGGCGTGCCTTATTACGGCACAGTGGCTGGCGATGAAATGCGCGGCGCACGCCCCACCGCGTGGCGCGCCACACGAACCGGCGGCTAGAGATCGCAGGCTAAATCCTCGTTTGGAAGCGCGCGGCGATGGCGCCCAGCGCGTCGCCTAGAAGCGCGTCTGCTTTAGCCTGCGTATCGGCTTCCACATAACAGCGGAACTCGGGCGCATTGCCCGAGGGGCGCAGGTGCACGATGTCTCCGCTGGCCAATGTCGCGCGAAGGCCGTCCGTTCCGTTCAGCGCCACAAGGTTCGAGCCGGTAAAGGCGAGAAAGTCGTTGCAGCGCTTGGGGTCGGTTTGCATCGCAACGACGAACCTGAAGCTGTCGAGGGTCGCGATTCCCTTTATGCTGCCCGAAGCAGTGCGTCGCGGCGGCAGCGAGTCCACAAGGGCGGAAACCGGCGCGCCGCTCTCCTTGGCGGCCGTCAGCGCGAGAAGTATGGGCAAAGTGCTGTCGCGTGTGGGAAGAGGCGAGAGGGTGACCCCGTTCACCTGCGCCGAAGTCTGCGTGAGAAATCCGCCATTGGCTTCAAAGCCCACAACGCAAACGCCGTCGTCTTTGGCGAGCGCCTCCATTGCCTCGATCACGAAGGGCGAGCCGATGCGGCAACGCGCGATCGCATCGAAGGACCGGCATTTCTCGAGCGCCGTGTTCGAGCTGACGGGGGTCGCAACGCGTCTGGCGCCAAGGCGACGGGCCGCCAGAACGCCCAGAATGTCGCCCCGCATGAAAGCGCCGCGCTCGTCGCACACCCACGGCCTGTCCCCGTCGCCATCGGTTGAGACGACCGCGTCGAGGCGATGCTCGCGCGCCCATGCGGCGGCCCTCGCCTCGTCCTCGGGGAGAACGACCTCGGTGTCGATGGGCACGAATGAGTCGCTTCGCCCCAGCGCCACCACGTCTGCGCCCAGGTCTCCCAGCAACGTCAGGAGAAAATCCCGGCCCACGGCGCTGTGCTGGTAGACCCCAATGCGCAGGCCCGACAGGCAATCGGCCGGGAAGGCGTCCGTGAAACGGGCGCGGTAAGCGGTCATGGCCGTATCCGAGGGCGCGGAAAGAAGCGCGGTGAAGCGATCGACAGCGCTTGCTAATTCCTGCGGAGCCATCACAAGTTCGTGAGCGGTGAAGCCCATGATGGCCCGCTCGTCCGCCTTTGTGATCTCGCCGCGCGGGGTGAAAAACTTCACGCCGTTTCGCTCAAACGGGATGTGGCTTCCGGTGACGACGATGCCGGGGATGCCGGCGGCGATCGCCCGCAGGCCGATGGCCGGCGTGGGGCAGGGACCGGCGATTTCGGGCGTCACGCCTTCAGCTTCCAGCCCGGCGCAAACCGCCGCAGCAATCGCTGGACTGCTCGGCCGAAGGTCCCAGCCGACCACACACCCGGTCAACTCGCTTCCGTTTGGCCCAATCGCGCGCATAAAAGCACGC
>JANPPJ010000076.1:0-74730 GCA_031428455.1 Hyphomicrobiales bacterium
CTGCGCATCCAGATCGCTCGGTTGAAAAGGCAGAAGTTCGGCGCCAGTTCAGAAAAGATCGAGCGTGAGATCGAGCAACTGGAGCTTGTTCTCGAAGGGCTGGAGATCGCGCAGGCTGAGACAAGTGACGCTGTGGCTGATGAGGGCGCGCAAGTTTGCGCGTTGCCGCCAAGCGATGCGCAAACAGGTCAGCGCGCCCCCCGCCGCAAGCCGCGTGTTTGCGAGGCGACGCCACGCGAGCGCAAGGAGCTGGATCCGGGCGAGGCGTGCCTGGAATGCGGTGGCGCACTGCGGTTGGTCGGGGCGGACGTCAGCGAGATCCTCGAAATGGTCACGGCCAAACTGAAAGTGATCGAGGTTGCGCGGCTGAAGAAGTCTTGCCGGTGCTGCGAGAAAATGGTGCAGGCGCCTGCGCCGAGCCGCCCCATTCCTGGGAGCATGGCCGGTCCCAGTCTTCTCGCCTTCATCCTTGTCTCCAAATACGATGACCACCTTCCCTTGTACCGCCTGAACGAGATCTTCGAGCGCATGGGCGCCGACATTCCAGACACGACCCTGGCCGACTGGTGCGGTCGGAGCATGCGCACGCTCGGCCCCCTGACCAATCTGATCATCAAGCAGATCATGACGACTGATCGCCTTCATGCTGACGATACGCCGATTAGAGTGCTTGATCGTGCTAAGCGCTCCGCCGGGCTTGGGAAGGGCGTGAAAGAGGGACGCATCTGGACCTATGTCCGCGATGATCGCCCCTGGAATGGATTGGCGCCGCCTGGCGCGGTCTATTACTTCTCTCCGGACCGGAAAGGCGAGCATCCACAGAAGCATCTCAAGGACTTCAGGGGGATCCTCCAGGCCGACGCCTACGCCGGGTTCAGGGAGCTCTACAAGCCAGACGCGAACGGGACTGTTCGGGTTCGGGAAGCGGCGTGTTGGGCGCACCTGAGACGCGACTTCCATGACTTTTGGCAAACCACGAAGTCCGAGATCGCCAAAGAGGCTCTCGACCGGATCGGCGAATTGTACGACATCGAGAAGCACATCTATGGCCGTTCCGCCGGGGACCGCCTATGCGTCCGGCGGGAGCATAGCAAACCGAAGGTCGACGCCTTCCGTTCCTGGGCCGAGCAGCAATTAGGCTGCATCTCGGGCAAGAGCGACCTGGCGAAGGCCTTCCGCTACATTCTGACCCGCTGGAGCGCCTTTACGCTCTTCCTCGAAGACGGCTGCGTCGCGATCGACAACAATGCCGCCGAACGGGCCATGCGTCCGATCGGTATCGGACGCAAGAACTGGCTCTTCGCGGGCAGCGATGCTGGCGGCGAAACACTCGCCAAGGCCATGACCATCATCGAAACCGCCAAACTCTCGGGTCTTGATCCGCAAGCCTATCTGGCCGACGTACTGGATCGCATCAACGACCATATGAACAACAAACTGCACGAACTCCTGCCGTGGAACTGGAAGCCGCTCGAAGCGAGCGCTGCACAACAGATAGCGGCTTGAGCCTGTTGACGTCGGTAACGACGTCAATAACCACGTCCCTTAAAATCCGGACACCATCCACAACGAAACGCAAGGCGGTCGAAATCGGGCGGTTACCGAAGAACCGCCAGCAAGGTCGCCGCATACAAAGCGATCTGAGCGACGCCTGCGCTAGCTGTCACCAGTTCGCATTGGGGACGCCCTTGCGCCCCCGATTTTGAAGTAAATTTTGATTTCAGCTTTCAGAGCCCTGTGACCGAGCGCGTTATAACAGCCTCGCGACGTTGATTGGTCTCGTTTTTAAACTGCAGATCAAATATTTGCTGCCTCCAAAGTAGCTATACCTTGATTTAAGTAAGTGAGAAATTCCTCGGAATCAGAAAAATAATTGCGGTAAGCGCTGCGCATCTGGTCGAATGTTTCAGCAGACACCAAAACAATATCGTCCTCAGGATTGTCTTTTTCTAACTTAAAATAAACTTCATGCGCGCTAACAAACCTTGGTACGTTATGGATCAGCAGCTTGCTATCTGATCTGAACTGCAGAATTAGGCTCCCGGACGGTGAGTAATTTACATATGCTCCACTGAGCCCAGCGAGAAAGCGTGCAATATGAATCTCACCCTCCAATTCTCGGAAAGCATTGACCAGTTGATGATTTGTTAGTTTAGGGTACACGCTATTCTTTTGTTCTGCGGTCCTAGCGATTATCTCGCTAGAGAGCCTGAAGAACTCAAGATACCGAGTATCGCCGCTGTTAAATTTAGTCCTGTTATCAGTAGTCATTGTTATAATTTCGTTCGCAGTCGCCCACGCATGCTGTGCGCTGGTTCGGAACTGGACTTCAATCATAAGTCCATTTGCAACAGAGCAGGATTTAGAGTCGGAATAATATATATAAATATCATGTATCCCGCGATAACCAGTATCTTTTGGATACAAAACATAGTCATATTTATTGTTTGTCGACTTTCTAGTGTGTTTATGTTTTGAAGATAAAAACGAGCCCCTAAACTGATGCATGCTATCGATGTCTGGAAATATGAGGCGGATTCCGGCAACATCATCCATCCGCGCCAACTGCATCCTTGGCTCTCTAATCAATTTGTCTACTATGGTGAGTCTGCGCTTGTGTCTTTGCGCGACAGAAATACTTTTTCCCCTCGTCCTCCCTCGTAACATCGACTGAAACGCGTTCATCACATGTTTGTGGGCCGCCCGCCACGAATCCAGGCAGGCAACCTCTGCCTGTGAAATATCCGAATCAGCCCTAAGCTTGTCTCCGATTCTGTTCAAACTGCCCTTTGTTCCCCAGGGCGGGACAAAGTTGCTACTAGGAATCAACGACATCCCATTATCTCCAGAGGCCGACAGTCATTTACGCTACCCAATATAAGGCTCGCCAATTGAAATAATAGACTTCATCTTGCTTCCATCACGTCAAGTGCCGATTTGGGTTTTTAGGGGAGCTTCCAGCGCATGAATGACAAGGCTGATCGACAGATCACTGCGGCGCGCTGTCTTGTGGCGCATCTGGCGCAGACGCTCGACGCCAATCTGAGCGTGCGCCTGTGGAATGGCGAGCGCCTGCCGCTGGGCTCGCAGGTCTCGGACGATCTTGGCTTTGCGATCAACACGCCCCACGCATTGACGCGCCTTGTGCGGCGACCGCGTTTCTCGACGCTGATCGAATTGCTTGGCGACGGCGGCATCGAGATTGAAGGCGGCACGCTGATCGATGTGGCGCACCGGCGCGGGCAGATTCGCACGAAAGGCCTTTTCAAGCGCCTCGACAAGTTGCTGCTGGCGCGCACGCTGCTACCGTTTGCGTTCGGCTCCGTGAAGGGTGGCGACAGTCAGGCGTTCGCCGGTCCCATCGAAGCGTCTGTCGAGAAGGGCCGCGACGACAAGGCGCTCATCGGCTTTCATTACGATCTGTCGAACACATTCTACGCGCTCTTTCTCGACGAGCGCATGGTTTACACCTGCGCGTATTTCGAGACCGATCATGACGACGTGGGGCAAGCCCAGCGCGCCAAACTCGACATGATCTGCCGCAAGCTGCGCGTGAGCGAAGGCGATCGCTTTCTGGATATCGGTTGCGGCTGGGGCGCGCTGGTTATTCACGCCGCGCAGCACTTTGGCGCCCGCTCCCATGGCGTGACGTTGTCGAAAGAGCAATTTGCATTTGCGCAGGCGCGCATCGCAGCGCTCGGCCTGCAGGATCGCGTCACCGTCGAGTTGCGCGATTATCGCTCGCTGGAGACGCCGGAGAGCTTCGACAAGATCGCGTCCATCGGCATGTTCGAGGCTGTGGGCATCGACAATCACGACATTTATTTCAAGCAGATGCACAAGTTGTTGCGGTCGCGCGGGCTTTACCTGCATCACGCCATCGCGCGTCCGTCCAAGAAGAACATGAAGACATTCCGCAAGCAGCGCGCGGAATACAAGGCGCTGACGACCTACATCTTCCCGGGCGGCGAGCTGGATACGGTCGGCATGTCGATCAACGGGCTCGAGCGTAATGGGTTCGAGGTGCACGACGTTGAGGGCTGGCGCGAGCATTATCAACGCACCTGCCGCTTGTGGACCGAGCGCCTCTACGCCAATCGCGAGGCTGCGGCGGCGGAAGTGGGCTGGGCGAAGACGCGGCTCTGGCTGCTCTATCTTGCGGGCTGCTCGCTGGCCTTCGAGCGCAGCGCGGTCGGCATTTTCCAGACGCTGTCTTCCAGGCGGGACAAGGGCCCATCAGGCCTGCCGCTGTCCCGCAGCGATCTTTATTCCTGATCGTCCTCGTCCGGCGCGCCGGGCTTCTCGCTCAGATCGTCGTAAAGCTGGCGCGCGTCTTCATAGGGGCCGCGACGCTCCGCAAACGCCAGCACGCGCAGCACGCGCACGTCGCGAGAGAGCGAAACGGTGAGCACGTCGCCGATGACGACTGCGCGCGAGGGCTGGTCGATTTTGCGGCCATTCAGGCGCACGTGCCGGCCTGTCACGAGGTCGGCTGCGGCGGCTCTCGTTCGCGCCATGCGCGCGAACCAGAGGTATTTGTCGAGACGCTGCTTTACCGCGCCAGCACTGTCGTCAGGCGGGCACGGCGCGCGGCTCAATCGCGGCTCTTCTTGTCTGAGCCTTTGCCGTCCGGGCCTTTCCCTTCAAGCTGCTGCTTGAGAGCCAGCAGTTTTGCGAAGGGCGAATTTGGATCGGGCTGCTTTTCGCGGCGCGGGGCGTCGCTCGAAGCAAACTGGCGCTGGCCGCCGGGGCGATCGCCCGACCGATCTCCTGGTCCGCCGGAACGCTGACCGGGCCGGTCGTCGCGACGCGGGGGACGCGGGCCACCGGGGCGCTGACCGCCGCCTTCGTTGCGGCGGTTGTCATTGTTGCGGTCATCCCGGCGCGGTGGACGATCCCCCTGAGGGCGATCCCCCTGAGGACGCTCGCCTTGCGGACGCTCGCCTTGCGGACGATCACTCGGTGGACGATCTCCTTGGGGGCGGTCACCACGGTTACGATCAAAACGGGGACGCTCGCCGCGCGGGCGATGTCCTTGCGGGCGATCCTGCGTCGCGGGAGCTGGCGCGCCCTCGACAGGCGCGCCCTCGACAGGCACGCTTTCGACAGGCGCGCTTTCGACCTGCGGGCGGTTGCGGTTGAACGAACCACGGTCGCGTCCACCACCGCCGCCACGACGTTGCTGGTCGCGGTTCTGCTGTGGGCGGCGATGTTGCTGGTGGCGTTGCGGGCGCCAGACTTCGATCAGGTTTTCGTCTTCCGCCGCAGGCTCGCCCGCGGCTTGGGCGGCGTCCCTGGCGAGTGCTTCGGCGCTGGTATCGCCAGCGTCTTCGCTCACAGCCTGATCACTCGCGGTGGCTTCGGCTGCAGGCGCTTCTGCCTCCGCGACAGCAGCCTCCGGCTCGGCAGTAGCTGCTTCGGCCTCTATGGCAGAAACTTGAGCCTGGATCTCAGCCTCAACGGGAGCTTCAGCAGGCGCTTCTTCAGCAGCGGCTTCGTCCGCAGCGGCTTCGTCCGCAGCTCCTTGCCGGGTTGGCGCTGGCGCTTCAGCGGCTATGTCTTCACTGGCCGCTTCTACAGCCTGCGTCTCGCTGCTCGCTTCGTCAGAGACGTCAGTCTCTGAGGTTTTCTCTTCGCCACTCTCGGTCTGCGCGGCCGCTGCAGGCGTGGCGATGATGGGCGTGGTCGCAGCTGGCGCCACCAGCGGCACGGTGATCGCCGGGCCCTTACGCTTTTCCGATCCGTAGCCGAGTGACTTGAGGATCGAGGCGAACGCCTCGCCCGAACAGCCGACCAGCGAAGTCATGGCTACGGTGACGACGAAACCATCGCCGTCCGCCGCGCCCGCCGGGGGCTCGCCGGGCATCACGCCGGGGCGGTAGGCGATGGCGGGGCGGATGAGATCGGCCAGTCGCTCAAGAATATCGACGCGAACAACGCGCTCGCCGCAGACGCGGAAGCCCGCTGCCAGATAGAGCCCGCGGGGCGTTTCCTTGTCGGCTGCAAACGAGGTGCGGCCGGACGCCGCCAGATGGGGCACTTCGTCGAAGCCCTTCACAACCTCGAGGCCGCCGTGCTTGAGCGCCCACAATTGCGCCGCCAGCGCCCGGGGCGCGGGCTTCAGCAATGGCTGAACATAAATATGGTGGGCGCCAAAGCGCACGCCGAGCTTGCGCAGTGCGCCGCGGGCGTTCTGATCCAGCGACTTGATGTCGTTGGCGACCTTGGAGCGCTCGAGCACGCCGAGAGATTCGCCAACCTGAAACGCCACGCCGCGCGCGATGCCTTCAAGGCCTTCGCCGTTTTCCAGATCAAGCAACGGCCCCAGCAGTTTCTTGACGTGCTGATCGATCCACAGATTGAGGCGGCGTTGCACGATTTCCAGCGAGGCTGCGGCCAGCTGGTCGTCAGCCAGCACACGCACGCGCGGCTTGAGGATGTGATCGCCCGTGCTGAGTTTGCCCACCGGCTCGCCAAGCCAGCGAATGACGCCGTCATGGGCCAGCACGAACGCCTGATCGACCGCGTCGCTCACCCGTTGGGCGCGGCCTTCAAGCTCGCTGGCCAGGGCCTTGAGCGCGGCGGCGTTCAGCGTGCGCTGCGCTTCGCCTTCAGCCTGAGGGTCCGGTGTAAATCGGAAACCGTGCAGGAGACCGATATGCTGTCCTTCGACGAGGACGTCTCCCGCCGCTGTAATTTCCGCTTCGAGCATCGCATTCTCTCTTAATCGGCGCATGAGCACGCTGGTTCTTCTGTCCACGAACCTGTGGGTCAATCTCTCGTGCAGAGCGTCGGACAGGTTGTCCTCTACCTGACGCGTGACGCCCTGCCAATGCTCGGGATCACTCAACCAGTCTGGACGATTGGCTATGAAGTTGTACGTGCGAACCTGCGCAATACGCGCTGACAGGGCGTCGATGTCGCCGTTGGTGCGGTCGCAGGCCTGTAATTGCGTGGCAAACCAGTCATCTGGCACCCGCCCGGCGCGCACGACAAAGCCGTAGAGCGTGTCCACGAGTTCGGCGTGGGCGGAAGGTGACACCTTGCGATAATCGGGCACCTGGCAGGCTTCCCAAAGCCGCTGAACGTCAGCTTTGGTGGCCGCGATGCGCCTCACGCGGGGGTCACGCGAAAGAATATCGAGCACCACGACGTCTTCGTTGAGCGGCGCGCGGGTCAGTCCTGGCCGGCCAGGCTCACGCTCCAGCGAATTCTGAAGGCTGTCGATGGTGGCGAAATCGAGATCGGCGTTGCGCCATTGCAGGGTCGAGACCGTGTCGAAGCGGTGCGTTTCCAGCGCCTCGACCAGCTCTTCCTCAAAGGGCGGGCATCTGCCCGTGGTGCCGAACGTGCCGTCATTGGCGTGGCGGCCCGCGCGGCCTGCGATTTGCGCAAATTCAGCGGGGTTGAGGCGACGATACTGCCAGCCGTCGAACTTGCGGTCGCTGGCGAAGGCCACATGGTCTACATCGAGATTCAGCCCCATGCCGATGGCGTCGGTCGCGACGATGAAATCCACCTCGCCCGCCTGATACATTGCAACCTGCGCGTTGCGCGTGCGCGGCGAAAGGGCGCCCAGCACCACGGCGGCGCCGCCGCGCTGGCGGCGGATCAATTCAGCAATCGCGTAAACTTCTTCCGCCGAGAAGGCGACGATGGCGCTGCGGCGCGGCAGGCGCGACAGCTTGTGCTCGCCCACGAACGTCAGGTTGGACAGGCGCGGGCGCGACACAAACGTCACGTTCGGCAAAAGTCGTTCCAGCGCGGGCGCGATGGTCGACGCGCCAATCATCATGGTTTCGTCGCGGCCACGCCGGTTGAGCAGGCGGTCGGTGAAAGTGTGCCCCCGGTCGAGGTCTGCCGCAAGCTGGATTTCATCCACCGCAACAAAGGCCACGTCGAGATCGCGGGGCATGGCCTCGACGGTGGCGATCCAGTAGCGCGCGTGGCGGGGCTTGATCTTTTCCTCGCCGGTGACGAGCGCGACCTGATCCACGCCGACCCGAGCCACAACCTTGTTGTAGACTTCCCGCGCCAGCAGCCGCAGGGGCAGGCCGATGACGCCGCTGGAATGACCGAGCATACGCTCTATGGCGAGGTGCGTCTTGCCGGTGTTGGTGGGACCAAGGACTGCCCCCACGCGCCGCGACGAGGCCGGGCTCTGACCCGCCGTCGGGGCGGGCGTAAATGGGATCATCTTGGCGGCTCGCTCCTCGGCGACGGGCCGATGTGTATCACAATCGAATGCGGAGGCGTCTAATTCAAGAGTTTGCCAGAAAAAGAGCAGTCAACGAACGAGTCGCGAACATACCGGGGGCGAATCGATGACTCGCTCTGAGTCCTGCTTTGTTCACCGCAATATCTAGCGCGGCGGATGCGAAGTTAAACTACTGCTTGTGACGAGCTGTGAATGAGCTTCGATTTGCGAAGGCCAAGCTGGTCCACAAAGAGGTGCGGCTGACGGACTCAGATCGCTTGCAGAGTCAAGACCGATGCGCAGTGTGGCCGGGAAGTCGTCCCCGGCGTATTTTAGCGTGAAGCGCTCTTCGGTCCGCCGCCAGCCGACGCAACCGAGACCTTGGTCGCTTCGATGACAAGCTGACCCACCTGCGTGGCCACAGCGATCTTGTAGGGGGTGACGACGCGCGCGCCTTCCACCGGCATCAGCCAGACTTCAATCTGGCGATTGTTTTCCATGTAGTTTGTCTGCTTGCGATTGGCGCGGTGGCCGGAAATCGCCTTGTAACGCGCCTTGCAGACGGCCACGGGCCCCGAATAGGCGGGGGAGCGAACCTGCTGGGTCCCCGCGTAGGACAGGGTGACGTCGAACCGGGCGTAACCGTCGAAAATCGGGATCGTGCGATCGCAGGATGCGGGGCCGATCAGCTCTGGACCTCTGACCGGCATGACGAGGGCGCTGAGCGGGTCGACCACGCCGCGCTTGTGAGCGTCCGTGACAGGCACGCGGTCCGCGTGCGGATCAGGCGGGGGCACGACTTCGACTGAGCGGACTGCGCCCGAGTTAAGGGCCATGCGGACTGTCCGGGTTTCCTTGCTGTTGGACGACGCCGTTGCGTAGGCGCGCGACAGGACGCGGCCCTGCTCGATGGAGCCGCTGGACCGTGCGCCGCCTTGCGCCTTCGAGACGACGGAGGCGAGGCCCGAAAGCTGGGCGGACAATTCCATGTCGTAGCTTGATGGGGTGAGCGTCGCGTTCAGTCCGGCGCTGCCCATGGACAGGCCCAACAGACGGATCGAGTAGCCGACTGTCAGTGAATCGGCCGCTGTGGCTGGGCTAATCGAAATGGCTGCCGCCGCAAGGGCGCCTGACGCGAGCACGCTTGCTCGCAGACTTCGCAGACTTCGCAGACTTGCAAGCGACAATCGACGCAGTACGCCATTCAAGAGGCTGGTTCTGGAGCAGATCGATGGGCGGGTTTTTGGGAAATTCATGAGGATCTGGTCCGAATCCACCGCGCGAAGGTGCAAGGTTAACATCAGTGAGCGCAGATTTCGACGCTTTAATGGCCGGACGCCATCGAAGCCGGCGCTAATGAGGAACAGCTCTCGCGGGCGCGTCCGCGACTGCGCGCCCGCAAGCGGGGTCCAAATAGTTTCACAATCATTACCGGACTTGATTAACGATGTATGAAGCGCGCGCCCGGCTCGCCAATATGGCGCGGCGTCGCGTTAACCGGGGCGCCAGATTTGCGTCGTAGATTGCCAGAGCGCTGCGGTCGCGTTCACATGCTATCGTTTCATTTGAAAGACACTGTTGCAAAGGCCTCGATGTTTCCCGCCAAACCGCTGATTGTTGCTCTCGAAACCGGATTGCTGCGGACCGATCTGGCGCGCGAGGAATTTTGGCGCGCACTGGGCGATGGCGGCTGGCGAACGCTGCTGGCGGGTGCGCCAACGTCGACCGGTTATCTGCAGAAAGCCGACGCGGCTGATTTCGCCAACCTGCCCATGGATGGCGCAGTGGTTGAGGCGATGAAGAGCGCGCGCGCTGCGGGGCGACGCGTCGTGCTGGTCACTGATGCGCCCGATGAGCAGGCGCGCCGCTTTGCCGATGCGCTGGATTTTGTTGACGAGGCCGCGGGCGGCGCACCCACAGGTTCTGCGCGCGCGGCGTGGCTTGCCTCACGATTTGGCGAGTACGGTTTTGAATACGTCGGGGGGACGACGCCAGCGCGCAAGGGCGCGACCAAAGCTTACCTGAAGGCGCTGCGCCCGCATCAATGGGTGAAGAACCTGCTGGTGTTTCTGCCGATGATTGCGGCGCATCGCTTCGATACGTCTACGCTGGCGCTCACTCTCATCGCCTTTGTCGCCTTCTGCCTGGTGGCGTCGAGCGTTTATCTCCTGAACGACATGATCGATCTGGCGGCTGATCGCGCGCATCCGCGCAAGCGACGCAGGCCCATGGCGTCGGGCGCAGTGCCGCTCGGCCATGCGGGCGTGATGGCCGCCGCGTGCCTTGGCGGCGGATTCGCACTGGCGGTTTTTGCGGGGGCGCCATTCGTGGCCGCGCTCTGCGGATATACGATTTTGACGACGGCTTACTCGCTGCAACTGAAGCGCGAGCCCATTCTCGACGTCTGCGTCCTTGCGGCGCTTTACACGTTGCGCATCGTTGCAGGCGCCATGGCCACGGACATCACGCTGTCTGTCTGGCTGCTGGCGTTTGCGATTTTCATCTTTCTATCGCTGGCCGCGATCAAGCGACAGGCGGAGCTTATCGACAATATACAAACAGGCCGCGACAAGGTCATGGGTCGTGGCTACGCAGTCGCCGATCTGCCCGTCGTGGAAATGATGAGCGTCGCAGCGGGATATGTCGCTGTGCTCGTGCTTGCGCTCTATCTCAATGCACCTACTGTCACAGGGCTTTATGCAACGCCGGAAGTCTTGTGGGCGGTCTGCGCCGTGCTGCTCTACTGGATCAGCCGCGCCGTGATGATCGCCCATCGCGGCGAGATGCATGACGATCCGGTCGTCTTCGCAATGCGAGACCGCGTAAGTCACTGGTGCGGCGTGATCATCGTTGCTGCTTTGGCGGTGGCGACATGGTGGTGAGGCCGTACCGATGACGGGCGCCCAGATCGCTATCCGCTATACAGCTTTTGCCGTGATCGCGACGCTCGCCAATCTTGGCGCGCAACGCGTTGTCCTTGCGCTACTGGACGTGCAGGGCGAACTTGCGGCGGCGATTCTTGTGGGCACCGGCGTTGGCCTTGTCGTGAAGTATGTGCTCGACAAAAAATGGATATTCTATGACGCAGCGAGCGGCGTCGCCGCCCATGGCAAGCAGTTCTCTCGCTACACGGCCATGGGCGTTGTGACGACCTTGATCTTCTGGGGATTTGAGGCGGGCTTCTGGTATGTCTGGCGCAGCGATATGATGCGCGAAGTCGGCGCGGTGATCGGCCTCGCCATCGGTTATGTCGTCAAATACGAACTCGACCGTCGCTTTGTTTTCACGCCTACCGATAGCGCGAGGTGACCATGCGCCTGTCAGGATGGGGCCGCTTTCCCAGCGTAGATTGCACCGTGCTTCGCCCCCGCACTGAAGCGGATTTGCTTGCAGCGCTTGCGCGAACTGAACTCAACGCTCCCGCCATTGCGCGCGGCATGGGGCGGGCGTATGGCGACAGCGCGCTGAATGCGCTGGCGACGGTCAGCATGCTGGCGTTCCGCCACATGCTTTCCTTCGATCACGAACGTGGCGTGCTGGTTGCGGAAGCCGGCGTTACGCTGGCTGAAATCATCAGCGTGTTTCTGCCGCGCGGGTGGTTTGTAACCGTCACGCCGGGCACAAAATTCGTGACGCTGGGCGGCGCCATTGCTGCTGATGTGCATGGCAAGAATCATCACAAGGATGGCTCTTTCGGCGAGTTCGTTGAATGGATTGATGTGATGGGGCGCGACGGCGCAGTCCGCCGTTGTTCCCGCACGGACAACAGCGACCTGTTCGCCTGGACGATGGGCGGCATGGGGCTGACTGGCGTGATCCTGCGCTGCGCCATTCGCTTGCGGCGTGTTGAAAGCGCGTGGATGCGCCAGCGCAGCATCCCGGCGCCCAATCTGGCCGCCGCCATGAGCGCGTTTGAAGAGAACGCGCAGTCGACCTATTCCGTCGCGTGGATCGATTGCCTCGCCAAGGGGGCCAGCCTTGGCCGTTCCATCGTACTGCTGGGCGAACACGCTCTGGCTGACGAGCTTGATGTGGCCAAGCGCCCATCGCCTTTGTCGACGCCGCGTCGGCGCATGATCAAAATGCCCTTTGATGCGCCTGCCTTCGCGCTCAATCCGTGGAGCGTGCGGGCCTTCAACGCGCTCTACTGGTGGAAAGGTTCGCGCGGATCGCGCGAGGCGCTTGTGGACTGGGATAGCTATTTTTATCCGCTCGACTCCATCCACCACTGGAACCGGATTTATGGCAAGCGCGGCTTCGCGCAGTTTCAGTGCGTGTTGCCGCTGGCTGCCTCGCGCGCGGGCCTTGAGGAATTGCTGGGCGCGATCTCGGCCTCGGGGCAGGGCTCGTTTCTCGCGGTGCTCAAGCGCATGGGCGCGCAGGACAGCCGTTTCTCGTTTCCCATGGAAGGCTACACGCTGGCGCTCGATTTTCCTGCACAACCCAAGGCGCTTGCGCTGCTGGAGCGGCTGGATGCGATCACGCTGGCCCACGGCGGGCGTTTTTATCTGGCCAAGGATGCGCGCATGTCGCGGGCCACGTTCGAAGCGTCCGATCCGCGCGTGGCGGATTTTCGCTCCATGCGATCGGAGCGCGCACTCGATCAAACTTTTTCATCCATTCAATCTGAAAGGTTCGGGCTTTGAGCAAGGGATCAATTCTTGTACTGGGCGGCGCCTCCGACATGGGGCTCGCCATCGCGCATCGTTTTGCCAAAGAAGGTTTCGACGTGCAGCTTGCGGCGCGTCGGCCAGAAGAACTGGAGCGCGCCAAGGCCGATCTTGAAGTGCGCTACAGCGTCGCCGTTACGCTGCACGCGTTTGATGCGCTGGCTTTCCATGCGCACGACGCGTTCATGGCGGGCCTGCCGAAGCTGCCTTACGTGGCGGTCTGCGTTGTCGGCCTGCTGGGCGACCAGCGCGCCAACGAGAGCGACCTTGAGGCCGCTGTCGGCGTCATGCGCGCCAATTATGAGGGGCCCGCGACCATTCTGGGAGTGATCGCAAATCTGTTTGAAGCGCGCGGGTCGGGCGCCATCATCGGCGTCAGCTCCGTTGCCGGGGATCGTGGCCGCGCCACCAATTACGTCTATGGCTCTGCCAAGGCCGGGTTCACGGCCTTCCTGTCGGGCCTGCGCAACCGCCTCGCCAAGAAGGGCGTGCATGTGATGACCGTGAAGCCGGGGTTCGTCGCCACGCGGATGACCGAGGGCATGAAACTGCCCCCGGCGCTCACCGCCACGCCCGAGGCGGTGGCCGAGCGGATTTTCGCCGGATACCAGAAGGGCGCGAATGTGATTTACGCCAAGCCCATCTGGCGGCTTGTGATGGCGGTGATTGTGTCGATCCCCGAGGCAATTTTCAAGAAATTGAAGATCTAGGGACGCGGGATCAGGGGCTTGGCGCGCGCCATCTCACTTGACGGCGGCGGGCCTCTCCACTACAGAACCGCATCCCGCTCGACGGTCCGACGCGCGGCGATGGCTTGTGCTTTCGCCAGTTCGTGTCCCATCGAGAACCAATTCTCAAACGAGAGCTGTTCGGGTCGCTCCGCGAGGGGCGCCGAAGAGGTCGAAAAGGAAGCATTATGTCCCGCCGTTGCGAGCTTACCGGCAAGGCTGTTCAGTCAGGCAACCTCGTCAGCCATTCGAACCACAAGACGCGCACCCGGTTCCTGCCGAACCTGTGCACGGTAACGCTGATTTCGGATGCGCTTGGCCGTTCCGTGCGCATGCGCATCAGCGCCCACGCGCTGCGCTCTGTGGAGCATCGCGGTGGTCTCGACGCCTTCCTGATCAAGGCTCGTGAAGACGAGCTGTCGCAGAACGTGAAGGTTCTGCGCCGCGATATCATCAAGAAGGTGAAGGAGACTCAGGCGGCCTAAAGCCAGTCTGATCTTGTTTCGCTGATCGCATAAAAGCGCCGTCCCTCAGGGGCGGCGTTTTTGCTTTAGCTGCTGCGTTGCGCCTCAGCGCGCGCCTGCGGTGGCCATGCGGCGCTGGCCGCGCACGGGCTGCGGGGGCGCAACGGGGGTTGCGCTTTCGTCGAACAATTCGGCCAGCTTTTCCGTCATGGCGCCGCCAAGTTCCTCGGCGTCCACGATGGTGACGGCGCGCTTGTAGTAACGCGTCACGTCATGGCCGATGCCGATGGCGATCAACTCGATGGGCGAACGGTTCTCGATCTCGTCGATCACGGCGCGCAGGTGCTTCTCGAGGTAATTGCCGGGGTTCACCGAGAGCGTGGAATCGTCCACCGGCGCGCCGTCGGAAATCACCATCAGGATGCGCCGCTGCTCGGTGCGACCGAGCAGGCGCTTGTGCGCCCAATCCACCGCCTCGCCGTCGATGTTCTCCTTGAGGAGGCCTTCGCGCATCATCAGGCCAAGATTGCGGCGCGCACGGCGCCACGGCGCGTCGGCGCTCTTGTAGATGATGTGGCGCAGGTCGTTGAGGCGACCAGGAGTCTGCGGCTTGCCGCTCTGCAACCATGACTCGCGAGACTGGCCACCCTTCCAGGCGCGCGTGGTGAAGCCGAGAATCTCGACCTTCACGCCGCAACGCTCCAGCGTGCGCGCGAGGATGTCGGCGCAGGTGGCGGCCACGGTGATGGGGCGGCCGCGCATGGAGCCTGAATTGTCGATGAGTAGCGTCACAACGGTGTCGCGGAAGTTCATGTCCTTCTCGCGCTTGAAAGACAGGGGCTGCTGCGGATCAATGATGATGCGCACGAGCCGCGCAGGGTCCAGCACGCCCTCCTCGAGATCGAACTCCCACGAACGGCTTTGCTGCGCCATCAGGCGGCGCTGGAGACGGTTGGCGAGGCGCGCGACAATCGACGACATATTGCTGAGCTGCTTGTCGAGATAGGCGCGCAGGCGCTCCAGCTCTTCGGGCTCGCACAGTTCTTCCGCCGTCACGGTTTCATCGAACTTGTTGGAATACGCCTTGTAGTCCGAGCCGCGATGTTCGTGGCCGCCTTGCGTTTGCGGACGCTTGCTTTCCGAGGCTTCATCGGCGTCGCCCATTTCGGAATCTTCGGGCATGTCGCCGGAGGGCGAATCGTCGGCGTCCATCTCGCCTTCGTCGAGTTCGTCGCTCGAATCCTCGGCCTTTTCCATCTCGACGGCGTCGCCGGTCGAGTCCTGCTCGCCCTCGCCTTCGCTGTTTTCGGGCTTGGAATCGGGCTCTGAATCGCCGGATTCGTCGCCGGTGTCATCGTGGTCCATCGCGCCCTCGTCCATCATGTCGAGGGATTGCAGGAGCTTGTGGACAGCGCGACCGAAGGCGCGCTGGTCCTCGATGGAGTCGCCGAGCTTGTTGAGTTCGTCGCCGGCGCGATCCTCGATGATCGGGCGCCAGAGTTCGACGATGCGCTGGGCCGCCTTGGGCGGCGCGATGCCGGTGAGGCGTTCGCGCACCATCATGGCGACGGCGTCTTCGAGGGGCGCGTCTGCACGGTCGCTGATGTCGGCGTACGTGCCGCGGTGATAGCGATCCTCCAGCATCGCCGACAAATTGCTGGCGACGCCCGCCATGCGGCGCGATCCGATGGATTCAACGCGCGATTGTTCGACAGCCTCGAACACCGCGCGGGCGGCCTGACTTTGCGGCATCAATTTACGGTGTACGCCGGTGTCGTGGCAGGCGAGCTTGAGGGCCAGCGAGTCCGCGTGGCCGCGCACGATGGCCGCTTCCTGGGGCGAGAGTTTGCGGGCGGGCTCGGGCAGGCGCGCCTTTGCGCCTTCGCCCGTGCCGGTGAGGCCGGGGCGCTCGGGGGCGTAGGTGACTTCGAGTTCCTTCACGCCCGCCATGGCGCGCATGCAGCTGGCGACCGCGCGCTTGAACGGTTCTTGCGGAGCTTCGGCCTTGGCGCCGGGCTTACGATTGCTGGGAATGGATGACATGCTTTGCAACATACCCCTTGGACGGGTCAACACAAGGGTTGGAGACGCAGGCTATCGGCACAATTGATCGGCAAGATCCGCAAGATCGGCCGCAGCCCAGTCCACAACCATCCCCGGCGCAGCCTCGCCCTTGCCGGGGCCGTATTCGTTTGGCCTTGCCACATGGGCCGTGCGCAGGCCTAGCGACGCGGCGGCTTTCAGATCATACGTATGAGCGGCGACCATGACGCATTGCCCGGGCGCGAGATCGAACGCGGCGCAGGCTGTGAGATAAACCTCTGCATTGGGTTTGTAGTCGTCGGCCAGTTCGGCGCCCAGGATCGCGTCCCAGTAAAAATCATTGAAGCGCGCGAGCATCGCCATCATCGAGATGTTGCCGTTGGAGACCGGCGCCATCAGAAAGCGTTCGCGCAGACGGACAAGCGCCGCCGGAACATCGGGGCAGGCGGGAATCCGCCGCCACGCGTTGGTCAGCGCATCCAGCATGTCGTCGCTGGCGTCCACGCCATAGCGGGCGAGAACGGGCTGCACATTTTCGCGGTGAAGCGCATCGAGCTTGTCGTAGGCGCGCTTGCCCGAACGCACTTGTTCCAGCGTTGGCTGATATTGCGCGCGCCAGTCGTCGGCCAAGGCGAACCAGTCCAGCGCATGACCAAGAGGAGAAAGGATCGCCTCGCTTTCGCGGGCGATCCCTTGTCTCCAGTCCACGAGCGTGCCGAAGACGTCGAAGAAAAGCGCCTTCGGGGCGTTGCCCATGAAACTAGCTGAGCGCCACGTTGACCGTGCTTTCGGGCAATTCCTGACCGAAGGCGCGTTGATAGAACTCGGCGACCAGCGAGCGCTCGAGTTCGTCGCACTTGTTGAGGAAGGTCAGGCGGAACGAGAAGCCCACATCCTGGAAGATGTCAGCGTTTTCGGCCCACGTGATGACCGTGCGCGGGCTCATGACGGTCGACAGATCGCCGGCCATGAACGCGTTGCGGGTAAGGTCCGCCACACGCACCATCTTGTTGATGGTGTCGCGGCCTTCCTTGTTCTGGAAGTGGGGCGCCTTGGCGAGGACGATGTCCACTTCCTTGTCATGGGCGAGATAGTTCAGGACGGTGACGATGGACCAGCGATCCATCTGCGCCTGATTGATCTGCTGCGTGCCGTGATAGAGGCCGGACGTGTCGCCGAGGCCCACTGTGTTGGCGGTGGCGAAGAGGCGGAACGCGGGATGGGGCTTGATGACGCGGCTCTGATCGAGAAGCGTCAGGCGGCCGGAAGATTCAAGCACGCGCTGAATGACGAACATCACGTCGGGGCGGCCTGCGTCGTATTCGTCGAACACGAGCGCGATGTTGTTCTGATAAGCCCACGGCAGGATGCCATCACGGAACTCGGTCACCTGCTTGCCGTCCTTCAGCACGATCGCGTCCTTGCCGACGAGATCGATGCGGGAGACGTGGCTGTCGAGGTTGATGCGCACGCAAGGCCAGTTGAGACGGGCGGCGACCTGCTCGATGTGCGTTGATTTGCCGGTGCCGTGATAGCCGGTCACGATCACGCGGCGGTTGTGTGCAAAGCCCGCGAGGATCGCCAGCGTCGTCGGCCGGTCGAACAGATATTCCGGGTCGAGGTCCGGAACGTGTTGGCTCGTTTGCGAATAGGCCGGAACCTGTAAATCGGAATCGATGCAGAAAACCTGACGCACCGAAACTTTTGTGTCGGGCATGCCAGTGACTTGTGCCGTTGCGGTCGTCATTCGTCCTCCACGCCTGCGCGCTCGTTCAAGAGCGACAGGCAATTGCTGCGCCTGTTTGGCCTAAGTCCGCCGGATGGTCCAGGGAAAAGCCGCTCGCCGGTCAGGCAAGCCGGGCCGTCCGAAGATGTTTATAGGCCTGGATGATCTCACGCAATTTTTCCTCGCGCGAACGGTCTCCGCCGTTCGCATCCGGATGAAGACGCTTGACCAATTCCTTGAAGCGCGCGCGGATCACTTCCGGCGTCGCTGTGTCGTCGAGGCCCAGCGTGTCCAGCGCTTTGGCGGCGGCCACGCCGACGCGCGGCGCCTGCGGTTCAGGCCGGGCGCCCTTTCTGCGGGCCGCCTCCGCCCGTCCGCGCATTACGCCAAACCGATCGACGAAATATTCCGGGTCAGTGTCGGCCGTCGCGCCGCCTTCGGACCGTTTGGCGCCCATGGTCCATGTGGGCCGATGCCCGATGGTGGCGTCCTTCTGGTACCGGGCGACGGCGTCGTCGGTCATACCGTTAAAATAATTGTAGGACTGGTTGTAGAGGCGCACATGGTCCAGGCAGAACGTGAAGTACTGGCCTTCGTGGTTCCGGCCCTTGGGCGCGCGGTATCCACCCGCCTGCGCGCAGCCGGGATGATCGCAGGTAATGGCGTGCTCGCGCGGCGCCTGCCCGGGCTGCGCTTTGACGCGTATGCGGTCGAAGATGGACGAATTCAAATTCATGTAGCGCCACTCTAGGCAGCCCTCCGACGCCGGGCAAGCTGCGACACAACTGTTTCACGATCCTGTTTCGCACCTGATATTGCCAGGAGAGTTCGGGCTTGAGGGCCTCATAACATAGGCCTTGCGGTTCGACCCTCGGACGCGCATCTAACGGCCCAACAGGTTTACGCGCGCACTCTAGCCTTGGACTGGACACATGAGCGTTAAAGAGACGATGCGAATGAAGCTGGAGAGCGCCCTTGCGCCGCTGTCGCTCGCCGTGATCGACGATTCCGCCAAACATGCGGGCCATATCCTTCACCCCGGCGGGGTGGAGCCGCGGGGCGAAACACATTTCACAGTCGACGTGGTGTCAGATGCATTCGCGGGCAAGAGCCGGATTGACCGTCACCGCATGGTCAACGCCATTCTCGCCGAGGAGCTTGCCGCCGACGTTCACGCCCTCGCTATACAAGCCAAGGCGCCCGGAGAATAACTCGGCGCCGCAGCGCCAGAAGCGGATCGCCTGCGCAAGGCCCCGATCACGGACCTGCCGCGCCATCAAATCGCCGCCTCCGTCCGCGATGGCTACAGGGATACTGGCTTGCGTCGTGCATGTTGCATGGCCGGGCAACCTTGAAACGCCTTCCACCGGCTTTGCCGATTCGATGAAAAGAGTTAGGAAGGACCAGTCCTTTACGGGACGCGCCGAGCCTTTGTGGCCAAGCGGAGCACAGATGAAGCCTTTCAGAACGCGCGCCACCTCGGGCGCACTCTCGGTTGTTGCAGGCGCCGCCGCGCTTGTCGCATCGGTGGTCGGCGCTCAGGCCGCGCCCTCCCTCGTGGTGGATGCCGCAACCGGAGCGGTGCTTCACGCGGAAGAGGCGACGCGGCCGTGGTATCCTGCTTCGTTGACCAAGCTGATGACGGTGTATGTCGCGTTGCGCGCCGTGCATGAGGGACGCGTCTCGCTGCAAACGCCGCTCGTTGTTTCCAATCGCGCTGCGCGCATGGCTCCCTCCAAGATGGGCTTCAAGTCCGGGACGGAAGTGACGCTGGAAAACGCGCTCAGGATGATCATGGTGAAATCGGCGAACGACGTCTCCGTGACGATCGCCGAGGGCGTGGCCGGTTCAGTCGAGAAGTTTTCGGCAGAAATGAATCAGGTGGCGGCGGCGCTGGGGATGAGGCAATCGAATTTCGTCAATCCCCACGGTCTGCATCACGACGACCACATCAGTTCGGCGCAGGACATGGCCATGCTCGGCCGCGCGCTGCTGATACACTTTCCCCAGCATCAGCCGCTTTACGGCATTGGCGCGCTGAAGCTCGGCGCGAAGATTATTCCAACTCATAACGGCCTGCTCGGTCGATACCCCGGCGCTGACGGCATGAAGACGGGTTTCGTCTGCGCCTCTGGCTTCAACGTCGTCGCCAGCGCCACCCGAGGCGGACGACGGATCATCACCGTCGTGATGGGCTCGCCCAACGCCAAGACGCGCACGCTGAAAGCCATGTCGCTCTTTGAGCAGGGCTTCGCCGCCAGCACGTTTGGCCGCACCACGCTGGCGCAGTTGCCGCCATCAGGCATCGCGGAGCCGCCGAATATGCGGTCGCAAATTTGCGGGCCGGGCCGCAATCGCGATTCAATCGGCGAGGACTTTGGCGTTTCTGTCGCCGGCCTGCAGAACCCCGGCACGAATTATGACGAAGGCAGCCCCGCCGCGTTTTTCCAGCAGCAGCGCTCGGCGACAAGTCCCGCGCTGGCGGCGCTTGCGACTGGCGATCTGGGACCGCGTCCTGTGTTCGAGCCCGTGCCGATCTATATCGGCCGTGCGCCCGGCTGGGCCGGTTCCGCCCGCGCGGCTCTGACAGACGACGCGCCCGATGCGGAGGCGACCAGGCCCGCCGCGCGCCGCACGCACCCCGCGACGCAGGCCAACCCGCACAAGCCGCTGCCCGTCGCCAAACCGAAGGCCGCCAGCAAGAAGCAGCAAGCCGCCAATCCTGCTGCGAACAAAGCTGCTGCGAACAAAGCTGCTGCGAACAAGCCTGTCGTGAATAATCCTGCTGCGAACAAGCCTGCTGCAACCAAGCAGGGCGCCAAAGCGGCGCCGAAAGCCGCCGACAAGGCTGCGCCCAAGCCCACAGCGAAGCCCAAGTCTGCGCAGACGCCTGCGCAGAGGCCTGCCCCCAAACCGCAAGCCTCAGCAACGCCTCCCGCCGTGCAATGATGAGCGACCCAGTGCTACAGAGGCGCCCGCCGCCTCCCACTCCGTTCACTGTGCTGACCGGCTTTCTGGGCGCCGGAAAGACGACGCTTCTCAACAGGCTGCTCAGCGATCCCATGCTGTCGGATGCGCTGATCCTTATCAACGAATTTGGCGAGGTTGGACTCGATCATCTTTTCGTTGAGAAGGTCGAAGGCGACATGTTGCTCATGTCGTCGGGTTGTTTGTGCTGCACCATCCGCGGCGATCTCATTACGACGCTGGAAGACGCGCTGCGCAAGCGCGACAACGGGCGCATCAAGCCCTTCTCGCGCGTGATTGTGGAGACGACCGGCCTGGCCGATCCCGCGCCTGTGCTGCATACCATCATGCACCATCCCTATCTGATGTTGCGCTTTCGCCTGCAGGGCGTTGTGACCGTTGTGGACGCCATCAATGGCTCTGCGACTTTGGACGAGCAAGTTGAGGCGGTGAAGCAAGTCGCGGTTGCTGATCGCATCGTTCTTACGAAGGCTGATCTTGCGCACACGCCGGAACAGATCATTGCAGTTGAGGCTCTGCGCCAGCGACTTCACGCGCTTGCTCCAGCTGCGCGGATCATCGACATTGCAGACGCCCGCGCAGATAATCTGCTCGATGCGGGACTATTTGGATTCGAGGGAAAGATTCCCGATGTCGAGCGCTGGCTGAACGCAGAAGCGCTGACGGATAAGAGCGCGCAACAAGCGGCGCATCATCACGGCGCGCATCACCACGGTCACGATCATGGCCATGACAACGGTCATCGTCATGCTCACGCGCACGATCCCAATCGACATGACGCCCGCATTCGCTCGTTCTGTCTGACGAGCGATCGTTTCATGGCTCCCGGCACGTTCGATCTTTTCATCGATATGCTGCGCAACGTGCATGGCTCAAACATGCTGCGCGTCAAAGGCCTGATCGGACTTAACGACGATCCCGCCCGGCCTGTTGTCATCCACGGCGTGCAGCATGTGTTTCATCCGCCTGTGCGCCTTGATGCATGGCCGGACGGGGAGCCGTTGACGCGCATCGTCTTCATCCTGCGCGATCTTGAGCCCGAGCATGTTCGGGGCCTGTGGGCGGCTTTTCTCGGCGAACCCGTGGTTGGTCAGGCCGATGTTGCAGCTCGCCGCGACAACCCGCTCGTCGCCAAACCGGGCGGCTTGCTCGGATAACTGCGGAACCCATCGTTGGTGGTGAACGCCTCGTTAACTGCGAGGCTCAAATAAGCGAGAATGTACGGCGCCATTTCTGAACCTCTGTCCCGCACAAATGTCTCTGCGAGCATGCTTTTAGATTGGCGCTCGTGGCGTTGAGTTGCGGAGTTTGCGGTGGTCGAGTCGGACACTCTTGTCAAAACATCTGGCCGCGCAGGCCGCTCCGGGCCTTCGCCCGCTGCACTGGCGCGCGTTTTGGACTGGTGGGAAGCTGAGTCGCTGTCACCTGAATGGGAAGAACTTAGCCGTTTCAGCCTCGATCCAAATCCATTTTTCGAGCCGGCCTTCGCGCTATCGCTGGCCCAGCACGCACCGCAGGAGCGGCGGCCGCGATTTCTCGCAATTCGTGAGGCGTCCAGCGATCATCGCCTGATTGGTCTCTTCGTGCTGGACACAAGCGGCGCCCAGTCCTGGAAATCTCCGTTCGTGGCGTTTGGCGGGCCATTGCTGCGCCGGGGCCGTGCGCAAGAGGCGCTTGATGCGCTGCTGGTGTGGTTGCGCGCGCAACCAAAGAACGCCGCAGGATTTTTTCATGCGCAGCTGGATGCGCGCAGCGCCACGTGTCGCGCCTTGCTCGCCCATTCCGTTCGCAATCACCTGCCCGTGCAGGAATTTGACCGCCGCTACCGCGCGGCAATGTCCCGCAATGAGCAGGGCGTCATGAGTGAGGTGACCGGCAAGAGGCGCAAGGAGCTTGGGCGCCTGATGCGCCGCCTTCAGGAAAAAGGCAAAGTTTCATTCAAGTCCGCGACGTCGATTCCCGACGTGCGCAACGCCGTTGAAAACTTTCTCACCCTTGAGGCCATGGGCTGGAAGGGCGAGCGCGGCACCGCGCTGGTGTGCAATCCGGTTCTGGCCACGTTTACGCGCACGGCGCTGCGTCGCATGGCGGGGCTGTCGCGCTGCCGTGTTGAGACGATGCTCGTCGATGGGCAGCCCGTCGCCATGGGACTCGTGCTGCTGTCGCGCGATCAGGCGTATTTCTGGAAGATCGCTTTTGATGAAGCGTATGCGTTTTGCTCGCCGGGTGCGCAGCTGACCCTGTGGATGGCGAACAACCTTGCGCAGGATTCTTCGATCAATCTCGCAGATTCGTGTGCGATGCCAGATCATCCGATGATCGATCATCTCTGGGTTGATCGGCGCGAGATTGTCGATCTTTTCATCGGCAGTGGGGACATGGGCCTTTTCCAGCGCGCCGTGCAACTGGAGCAGGCCAAGCGCAATCTTCGGCGCATCGTCAAGAGCGCGTTCCTCACGCTGACGGGGCGCCATTCGTCCTGATGCGTCAGGGACGTTCGCGCAGCAGGCGGCGGATGATCTTGCCGCTCGTTGTGATGGGCAATTCGGTCACAAAGTCGATGCGGCGCGGATATTCGTGCGCGGAGAGCCGCGTGCGCACGAAGGACTGAATGTCGACGGCAAGCGCATCGCTGGCCGCAAAGCCGGGGCGCAGAACGATGAATGCGCGCACGATCTCGCCGCGAATTTCATCGGGAGCGCCCACTGCCGCGCTGATGGCGACTGCCGGATGGCGCAGCAGGCAATCCTCAATCTCACCCGGCCCGATCCGATACCCCGATGAGTTGATGACATCGTCATCCCGGCCGACAAAGAAGACGTAGCCGTCTTCATCGCGATAGCCCTGATCGCCGGTCGTCATCCAGTCGCCGATGAATTTTGCCGCCGTCGCTTCCGGCCTGTTCCAGTATTCGAGAAACATCACGGGATCAGGGCGCAGCACGGCGACCTGGCCCTGTTCGTGTGCATCGCAGATGCTGCCGTCTTCGCGGATGATGTCGGCGACATGGCCGGGCACGGCTTTGCCGATGGCGCCAGCGCGGCTGACGCCATTCATGGCGCAGGAGGCGAGCACCAGATTGCATTCGGTCTGGCCGTAGAACTCGTTGATCGTCAGCCCCAGTTCGCGCTGGCCCCATTCGTAGACTTCCGCGCCAAGGGATTCGCCCCCCGACGCCATGGTGCGCAGGGCGAGCTTGTAGCGATGCGCGGGCCGCTCCACCGAGCGCACCATGCGCAGTGCGGTCGGCGGAATGAACGCGTTGCGAATTTTCATTCGCTCCATCAATGCAAACGCCTGTTCGGGGTCAAAACGCTGGGCGCGGTGCGCCACAACTGGCACGCCAAAGAACAGCGAGGGCAGCAGGACATTGAGCAGGCCACCGGCCCACGCCCAGTCCGCTGGCGTCCACATCAGGTCGCCGGGCTGGGGAAAGAAATCATGGGGCCATTGCACGCCGGGCAAATGGCCGGGCAGCACCCGATGAGCGTGCAGCGCGCCTTTCGCAAGGCCGGTGGTGCCCGACGTATAGATCATCAGCGCGGGATCATCGCGCGCCGTGTCGGCGGTCGCGAAATGCGGAGAGGCCTGCGCGACCATCTGCTCAAAATCGAGGGCGTCGCCATAGGCCCCTTGCGTCGAGATAACCAGCTCCAGAGCTGGCAGCGCATGGCGGATGGTCTTGAGTTTCTGCGCGCCGCTGGCGTCCGTGATGAGCGCGCGCGCGCCAGAATCTGCCAGCCTGTAGGCCAGCGCATCCACGCCAAAGAGCGACGCCAGCGGCAGCGCGATGGCGGCAAGCTTGTAACTCGCCAGATGGCTGGCGACGACATCCACTGACTGGGGCAGCAGGACCGCGATACGGTCGCCCCGGCCCACGCCCCGCAAGGCTAGCGCGTTGGCGAGGCGGTTGGCCCGATCCTGCAATTGCGCGAATGTGGTGACCACGCAGCCGCCGCTGGTCGCGTCAAGGATGGCTGGGCGATCCGGCTCGCGCGCGGCCCATACGTCGCAGCACGCGAAGGCGATGTTGAAACGCTCCGGTATCCGCCAGACGAAGTTGCTGGTGAGGCTGGCGTAATCGGCTTTGGGCTCAAGGATCATGGCGCGCTCTCTGTCGCCGCATTAACCCGGAGCCTGGGAGCGCACAAGCAGCAAAAAGGCCCCGCGTTGGGGCCTTTCAAGCGATGACTTGATACGGGACAAACTTACAGCCCGAGAGCGGCCTTGGTTTCCCGCAATTGAGCGATCTTCTCGCCAGCCATGCGGCGCGCATCTTCAGTTGACGCGTCGGCGAGGTCTTCTTCGGCAAACTTGATCTCGGCGTCGATGCGCTCGACGTTGAGCTCTTCAACAGGAATCGCCTGCTCGGCGAGGATGGTGAGCCCACCGGTCGAGACATCGGCGAAGCCGCCGCGCACGAACAGGCGCAGCTTCGTGGATGGGTTCTCGATGACTTCAACAATGCCCGGCTTCATGGTCGACATGAAGGGCGCATGATCGCGCATGACCGTGAACTCGCCCTCGGAGCCGGGCACGATGACCGCTTCGACCTCGCCTGCAAAAAGCAGGCGCTCGGGCGAGACGAGCTCGAAGTGGAAGGACGCCATTGTCTGATCTCCGGACCCTGATCGCCCCGCCGCACAGCGGCGGGGTCAAGTCGATGTGTCTTAGGCGGCGTCAGCGGCGAGGCGCTGGGCCTTTTCGATGGCATCCTCGATGGTGCCGACCATGTAAAAGGAGGCTTCGGGGAGATGGTCGTACTTGCCTTCGACAAGGCCCTTGAAGCCCTTGATCGTGTCGGCGAGCGAGACCAGCTTGCCGGGCGAACCCGTGCACACTTCGGCCACGTGGAAGGGCTGCGACAGGAAGCGCTCGATCTTGCGGGCGCGGGCGACGGTGATCTTGTCGTCTTCCGACAATTCATCCATGCCAAGAATCGCGATGATGTCCTGCAGGGCCTTGTAGCGCTGCAGCGTCTGCTGCACCTGGCGGGCGATGTTGTAGTGCTCCTCGCCCACAACCAGCGGCGACAGCATGCGGGACGTCGAGTCGAGCGGGTCCACCGCCGGATAGATACCCTTTTCAGCAATCGAGCGCGACAGCACGGTCGTCGCGTCAAGATGCGCGAACGAGGTGGCGGGCGCAGGGTCGGTCAAGTCATCGGCAGGCACGTAAATGGCCTGCACCGAGGTGATCGAACCCTTGTTGGTGGTGGTGATGCGCTCCTGCAATTGGCCCATGTCGGTGGCCAGCGTCGGCTGATAGCCCACGGCGGAGGGAATGCGGCCTAGAAGCGCGGACACTTCGGAGCCGGCCTGCGTGAAGCGGAAGATGTTGTCCACGAAGAACAGCACGTCCTGGCCCTTGTCGCGGAAGTCTTCGGCGATGGTGAGGCCGGTGAGCGCGACGCGGGCGCGGGCGCCCGGGGACTCGTTCATCTGGCCGTACACGAGAGCGCACTTGGAGCCTTCGCCGCCGCCCTTCTGGTTGACGCCGCCTTCGATCATCTCGTGGTAGAGATCATTGCCTTCGCGGGTGCGCTCGCCGACGCCAGCGAACACCGAATAGCCGCCGTGAGCTTTCGCGATGTTGTTGATCAGCTCCATGATGAGCACGGTCTTGCCAACGCCTGCGCCGCCGAACAGGCCGATCTTGCCGCCCTTGGCGTAGGGCGCGAGAAGATCGACCACCTTGATGCCCGTCTCGAGGATTTGGGCTTCCGTCGACTGCTCGGCGTAGCTGGGCGCGGGCTGGTGAATGGCGCGCAAGCCGCTGGAATTTATCGGGCCTGCTTCGTCCACGGGCTCGCCGATGACGTTGATGATGCGACCGAGCGTGCCGGGGCCAACGGGCACCATGATCGGCGCGCCGGTGTCGGTCACGGGCTGTCCGCGCACAAGGCCTTCGGACGTGTCCATGGAGATGCAGCGCACTGAGTTTTCACCCAGATGCTGGGCGACTTCGAGCACAAGGCGATTGCCCTGGTTCGTCGTCTCCAGCGCGTTGAGAATTTCTGGCAGACGGCCGTCGAATTTCACGTCCACGACGGCGCCGATGACCTGCGTGATGCGGCCTGTGGGCTTGTTAGTGGTTGCCATGGTTCGTCTTCACTCCTGATCCGGTCAGAGCGCTTCGGCGCCCGAGATGATTTCGATGAGTTCCTTGGTGATCATCGCCTGGCGCGAACGGTTGTAGATGATCGTTTGTTTCTTGATCATCTCGCCTGCATTGCGCGTGGCGTTGTCCATGGAAGACATGCGCGCGCCCTGTTCGGACGCAGCGTTTTCGAGCAGCGCGCGGAAGACCTGCACCGCAATGATGCGCGGCAAAAGAGTGGCGAGAATGTCACCCTCATCTGGCTCGTATTCGTAGGTTGAAAGCGAGCCAGCGGCGGCGCCTTCGCCGCCCGCGACCTGCGCGGGAATGATTTGCTGCGCAGTCGGGATCTGCAGGATCACCGAGCGGAATCTGGAGAAGAACACCGTCGCCACATCGAATTCGCCGGCGGCGAACATCGCAATGATCTTCTTGGCGATGGCGTCAGCGTTGATGAAACCGACCTGACGCACGGAGCGCAACTCGATCAGTTCGACGATGTGCTTTTCGTACTGGCGACGAAGCTGATCGTAGCCCTTCTTGCCGACGCAGAGGATCTTGACCGTCTTGCCCTGGGCGAGCAGCGAGTTGATGCGCTCGCGCGCCAGGCGGACGATTGAAGAGTTGAACGCGCCGCACAGGCCGCGCTCGGCCGTGCACACCACGAGAAGATGCACGTCGTCGCGTCCGTTGCCGGTCAGCAGCACGGGACCATCGCCGCTGACGCCAGCGGCGACGTTCGCAAGCACCTTCTCCATGCGCTCGGCATAGGGACGGGCGGCTTCGGCGGCGACCTGGGCGCGGCGCAATTTTGCGGCGGCGACCATCTGCATCGCCTTGGTGATCTTCTGCGTCGCTTTGACGGAGGAGATCCGGTTTCGCAGGTCCTTCAACGAGGGCATCGTGGTCTCTCTGCTCCCGATCGCCGCTGGCGCCACAATCGGTCGTTTGTCAGATTCGGTTCAGTCCGTCGATCCCCGCGAAGGGAGCGGCGAGGCGTCTGCGATCAGGCGAAGTTCCTGGTGAACTCGACGACAAGGCCCTTCAGCGTCGCTTCGTCAGCGGACGACAGATCCCTGGAGTCGCGGATCGAATTCAACAGGTCACTGTGCTTGGTGCGCAGCAGCGACAGAAGGGCGACCTCGTAAGCGCGCACGCGGTTGACCGGCAGAGCGTCGAGGTAGCCGTTGACGCCTGCGTAGATTACGGCGACCTGTTCTTCCATCTTCAGGGGCGAGAACTGCGCCTGCTTCAGGAGTTCGGTCAGGCGCGCGCCGCGGTTAAGCAGGCGCTGGGTCACGGCGTCAAGATCGGAGCCGAACTGCGCGAAAGCGGCCATTTCGCGATATTGCGCGAGTTCGCCCTTGATCTTGCCGGCGACTTTCTTGGTGGCCTTGGTCTGCGCGGAAGAACCCACGCGCGACACGGAGAGGCCGACGTTCACTGCGGGGCGGATGCCCTGGTAGAACTGATCCGTCTCCAGGAATTTCTGGCCATCCGTGATCGAGTTCACGTTGGTCGGGATGTAGGCCGACACGTCGTTGGCCTGCGTCTCGATGATGGGAAGGGCGGTCAGCGAGCCAGCGCCGTTGTCATCGTTCAGCTTGGCGGCGCGCTCGAGCAGGCGAGAGTGCAGATAGAACACGTCGCCGGGATAAGCTTCGCGGCCCGGCGGGCGGCGCAGCAGCAGCGACATCTGGCGGTAAGCGACGGCCTGCTTCGACAGATCGTCGTAGATGATGACCGCGTGCATGCCGTTGTCGCGGAAGTACTCGCCCATGGCGCAGCCGGAGAAGGGCGCCAGGAACTGCATCGGGGCGGGGTCGGACGCGGTGGCGGCGACGATGATGGAATATTCCATCGCGCCCTGCTCTTCGAGAACCTTCACGAACTGGGCGACGGTGGAGCGTTTCTGGCCGATGGCGACGTACACGCAGTAGAGCTTTTGACTCTCGGGGGCGCCCGCGCCGTTCAAAGACTTCTGGTTAAGGATCGTGTCGAGCGCGATGGCGGTCTTGCCTGTCTGGCGATCGCCGATGATGAGCTCGCGCTGGCCGCGGCCGATCGGGATCAGCGCATCGACCGACTTGAGGCCGGTGGCCATGGGCTCATGCACAGACTTGCGGGGAATGATGCCGGGGGCCTTCACGTCGACGCGCGAGCGCTTCTCGGCGACAATCGGGCCCTTGCCGTCAATCGGATTGCCCAGCGCGTCGACGACGCGGCCCAGCAGACCCTTGCCGACCGGCACGTCCACGATGGCGCCGGTGCGCTTGACGGTCTGGCTTTCCTTGATGTCGCGGTCGGAGCCGAAAATAACGATGCCGACGTTGTCGGTCTCGAGGTTCAGCGCCATGCCGCGGACGCCGTTCTCGAACTCGACCATCTCGCCCGCCTGGACGTTGTCGAGGCCATAGACGCGGGCGATGCCGTCTCCGACGGACAGAACCTGTCCTACTTCGGTGACTTCAGCCTCATTGCCGAAATTGGCGATCTCGTTTTTGAGAATCGCCGAAATTTCTGCGGCGCGGATATCCATCAGCCGACCTCTTTCATACGTTTGCGAATGGTGTTGAGCTTGGTGCGGAGCGAGCCGTCGACCATGCGAGACCCGAGCCTGACGACAAGACCACCAATGATCGACGGGTCGATCTTGACGGACAGTTCGACGGAGTCGCCGCCCGATACCTGGCGCAGCGCGTCCTTGAGCAAGTTGAGATGCGCGTCCCCGAGGGGCTCGGCGACGGTGACTTCGGCGCGCTTAACGCCCTTGGCGGCGTCGAGCAGCTTGCCGTAATCGCGGATCATGTCGCTGACGGCGAACAGGCGGCGCTTGGTGGCGACCAGCTTGAGGAAGTTGGCGGACAGACCGGTGATGCCGGCCTTTTCAAGAACGGCGCCGAGCGCGCGGGTCTGCTCTTCGGCGGTGAAAACCGGGCTGCGCACGAGGCGCTCAAGATCCGCGCTCGCCGCGATCATCGCGTCAAAAGCCTTCAGGTCGGACGCGACAGAATCGATCGCATTCTGCTCCTGCGCGAGATCGAACAGAGCCGAGGCGTAACGCCCCGCCATGCCGGTAACGATGTTGTCCACTTGCGCCAAGGTCAGCCTCTGGGTGGCTTTCAGGAAACGACACGGCCCGCGCAAGTCACGACACTGGCTTGCGCCACCGCCGCACGGGCTGAAGGGAGTTGCAGTCACGGGTAAGCGCAGAGTGCGCGCCCCCGCCTCTAAAGGCAGGTGGGCACTAACATATGGCCCCGCGTGGCGCAACCGGCGCAGGTCGCGTTGGGCCCTTCCATTTCGCAAATGCGAGTATGCGCCGTGCGCAGCGCCGAAATAACGCCCCGCGACATCTCCGCGCACTTAAAAAGGGCATCAGAACGCGTTCGGCAAATATTAGTTCCCAAGCGCTGGCGCGAATCCTCATATCCTGCCTAAGATACCGCAATATGGGCTCAACCGGGGATGGTCATGGGCGCGCAGCCTGATCGCAGGGAACCAGGTCGCAAAGACGCTGACGCCGACGCGCCCGCTCGCAAGGAGATGCGCCGCAAGGCTGGCGTGTTCTTCCTGGGTGCAGCAGCGTTGTCGCTGCTATTTCCAGGCCGCAAGGTCGCCGCTGCGCCGATCCCTTCCGCGAAGCCCGAAAAGCGACAGCAGGCAGCCCGGCCGCCACGGCGCATGTGGGCGCTGGTTCAGGTGCGCCCCGACGTTCAGGTGCTGGCCATGAGCGCCTCTCGCGTCGAACTGGAGCGCGAACTCGCCGAGATCAACGAGACATGGAATCATTGCGAGCTGCGCGATGAGCGCCAGCGCTACGTCATCCAGGCCGCACCGGTATTGTTTCCTACACCGCCTGAGCCGGGCGCTGCAGCGCCCGTCGGACGTGAGCGGACGGACGGCTAAGCGCTGATCTTCAACAAAAGCTCATCGTCTTTACAGAAAGCTCATAGGATCAACGTCCACATCGACCCGCACGCCGCCGCGTTCGGGTGGGGCGGTCGCGAGCGCAGCGCGCAGAAAACCTTGCAGGTCAGTGCTTCTGGGCGCCCGCACGAGCAGGCGGAAGCGATGACGCGTGCGCACCACGGCTATGGGAGCCTCGGCCGGGCCAAGAATAACCAGATCGCCGTCCTGCGGCAGCGAGCCCGGCCTTGTGAGGCGCCAGCGGTCGTTCTCTGGCAGGGCATGTGCGGCGCGCACGATGGCGCGGGCGTGAGTTTCGGCTGAGGCGCGATCCTTGCCCGACACGATCAGCGCGGCGAGGCGGCCGAACGGGGGCAGGCCCGCGCGCAGGCGCTGGTCCGTCTCCTCCGCGTAAAAGCGCTCGCTGTCGCCGGAAATCAGCGCGCGGATGACCGGGTGTTCGGGCTGGAATGTCTGCACGAGGCCGACGCCGGGCCGGTCGCCGCGTCCGGCGCGTCCCGTCACCTGTTGCAGGGTCTGGAACGTGCGCTCGGCGGCGCGCGGATCGCCGCTCGCGAGGCCAAGATCGCCGTCGATCACGCCCACCAGCGTGAGCTGGGGAAAGTTGTGCCCCTTGGCCACCAGTTGTGTGCCGATGACAATATCAAACGCGCCGCGCGCGACCTCTTCAAGCTCTTGCTTTAGCCGCTCGGTTCCACCGGGAAAATCTGACGAGAGAACAAGAATCCGCTTGTCGGGGAAGCGCTCTTTGGCTTCGTCCGCAAGACGCTCGACGCCGGGGCCGCACGCGATCAGCGAGTCTGTCGCGTCGCATTCAGGACATGCGTCGGGCCTGCGCTCCACATGGCCGCACTGGTGGCACACAAGCGCGCGGCGGAAGCGATGCTCCACCAGCCACGCCGTGCATTGCGGGCATTGAAAACGATGCCCGCAGGATTTGCACAATGTGAGCGGCGCATAGCCGCGACGATTCAGATACAGCAGCGCCTGTTCGCCTCGCTCCAGCGTTTGCTCGATAACGCCTGCAAGGCGCGGGGATATCCATTTGCCGCGCGCCGGGCCAGCGACCTTCATGTCAATGGAATGTAGGTGGGGCAGCGTGCGACCGCCGTAGCGGTTGGACAAAAGAAGCCTGCGATAGCGGCCCTGCTCTGCGTTGACGCGCGTTTCAATGGAGGGCGTGGCGGAGGCCAGAACGCAGGCGCAGTTTTCCAGTCGCGCGCGCACCACCGCCATGTCGCGCGCGTTGTAGGAGACGCCGTCTTCCTGCTTGTAGGCGCCTTCGTGTTCTTCATCGACGATGATGACGCCGGGCTGCGCGAACGGCAGAAACAAAGCCGAGCGTGCGCCTGCCACAACCTTCACGTCGCCGCTCGCCACGCCTGCCCAGATGCGCGCGCGCTTGCGGGATGAGACGCCGGAATGCCACTCGGCCGGGCGCACGCCAAAGCGCTTGGCGAAACGATCAAGAAACTGGCCTGTCAGAGCAATTTCCGGCATCAGGATCAAGGCCTGCCTGCCGCTCTCAATAGCGGCGGCGACAGCCTCAAAATAGACTTCCGTCTTGCCCGAACCCGTGACGCCTTCCAGCAGCGTGCAGGAGTAAACGCCGCCCGTTACGGCGCCGCGCAATTGCTGTGCGGCCATCGCCTGATCGGGCTCGAAAACGGGCGTGATGAAGCCAAGGTCCGGCGCCAGCGCGACAGCTTCGGGCGGCAGGGTGACGGCCTCAAGCGCGCCTTCATCCACGAGCCCGTCGATGACGCTTGCTGTACACGCGGCGCTTTGCGCGAGGGCCGATTTTGAAAAGCACAATCCGCCCTCCGCAGCCTTCAGCGCGCGGGCGCGGGCCGGGGTCATGCGCATGTTATGGGGCGGCGTCGCGGCAAGGCGCACGCCCACGCGCACAGGCTCGGGGCCTGCACTTTCTGGCGCGCGCGTTCCCATGCGCAGCACCATGCCGCGCGGACTTAACGTCCAGCGCGCAACCCAGTCGACAAAGTCGCGCAGCGGTTGGCGCAGTGTGGGCAAGTCGCGCTTGGCGATGATGCTTTTGAGGTTGCCGCCTGGCGCGTTGCGCACGCCCCACACAACGCCCGTCGCCTCGCGATTGCCAAGGGGAACTTCCACAAAGTCACCGGGCGCCAGCACAAGGCCCTTGGGGATGCGATATGAATACGCGGTGTCGACGGCGACAGGCACGAGCACATCGGCGACGGCGTCCGCCGCCGGATCAAACAAGTCGCCTGATTCTGTCCCCGCATTCATGGGCGAGGTTTAGCATTGTTTTCAGCTGCAAGAATTCTTCTCCCCGGGTGCGGGGAGAAGAGAGTGCGAGCCTATTGCGTCGAGAGGATCGTCTGCACGCGCTTTTTCTGCGCCGGCGTAATGTCCGAGATGGCGCGCTTGACGTTCTGCATCGTCTTTTCAGCGTCGATATAGTCGATGTAGCGCTGCGTCTTTTCGCCTTCCGCCCGGAGTTTCGGATCAGCCAGCGTGTCCGTGATCATGGCGCGCAGGTAGGCCAGACGCTCGGGCGCCATCTTGGGCGGTCCGATCATGATGCGGCCGAGATCCTGCGCCGTGCCGTGGAAGTCCATCAGCCATTCATCTTCGGGCGTCATTTTCAAAGCGTCATAGATGGTCGGCAGGTCCGGGAAAAAGCGCGAGCGCGTGCGCGACATGTTTGCGACGGCGTGCAGATCGTTCGAGCGCACGTAATTGTTCGCGGATGTGTCGGACACGAACACCGCGTCCATTTCCTTGCGCGTGATGGCGAGACCCGCGTCGTTGGAGCCCTTGTAGCCCATGACGATCCTGCAATTGAGCTTAGCGATAGCGCAGGTGATCTGCGCGCCGTCCGACAGGCCGTCGATGGGGCCTGTCGCCGACCAGTTGAGCAGTCGGCCCGACTTGATGAAATCTGCCGGGGTCTTTTCCTTCGTGTCCTTGTGGACGAGCCACACCCATGGCGAGGCGCTGACGGTGCCAAGGTGGCTGTAGCTCGCCAGATCAAAGCGCGCGGCGGGCGAGTCCATGATTTGCGAAAGGCCTGCAGCCGTGCCGTTGGCGAGCATCAGGCGCAAGCCGTCAGGTTCCGCCGCGAAAAGCGTGTTCATGGCGGTCATGCTGCCAGCGCCGGGCATGTTTTCGACGACAACGTTCGCGCCAAGGCGCTGGGCCATGTACGGCGCCATCATGCGGGCGTAGGCGTCATAGCCGCCGCCGGGGCTAAAGCCGACGATCACGCGAACGGTTTTGCCCTTGTAGAAAGCCGCTTCGTCCGATTGCGCGGGGGCTGCGGCAAGCGATCCAAGCGCCAGCCCCGTGAGACAGGCGAGCCATGTGCGCTTTGTCGCCATGAAGCTGCTTTTCGACATGTTCCCTCCTTGTGACGACGCGAGGTCATCTTGTTTTCGCCTTTGGGTCGCGCCGTCCGTTGGCGCTGACACGCAGGCTTTTAGCTCAAATCAGACGTCGCGAACAGTCCGCCTCAACCAAGCTCTTCAAGCATGCGGTCCTCGTCCGGCGCTACGGCGACGCGCACACGCGGCGGCGCGATTTGCGCCAGTCCCTGCGCTGCGTCCGCAGAAATCGCCACGTGCAAAAGCGCGCGGGCTTCGTCTTCGAGCCCGGCGTCAGCCATCCGCTGGCAGAAGATAGTAGCGCTGCGACGTGAGAAGTGCAGCGCTGCATCCAGCTTGCCCGCGCGAAGGTTCGCAATCGCTTCGTCGCGCAGCGCCGCCAGCGGGCGCGCTTCGTACACGACCCACGGCGTGACGGAGATATCGGCCGCGGCGAGTGTTTCCTCGAGATCGGACTTTCGATCATGCCCTGCGAGATAGAGCAGGCTCCGCGCCTCGTTATCGCGCGCTATGTGTTGTGCGAGCGTTGTGGCGTCCGGGGCTTCGAACATGATGTGGCCAAAGCCCGCGTCCCGCGCGGCCTGCGCCGTGCGGGCGCCAACACACATGATCGGCAGGTGCGCAAAAGATGCGACCGCGCCAGAGTTCAGAAAACTGAACGCCTGTGAGCTCGTTGCCATCACTGCGTCGAAAGCGCCCGCAGGCCGTGGCGCGTTAGTCGCCACGGTCTCCATCACCGGCGACGAGATCGCCTCGTGGCCGAGGGCTCTGAGGCGCGCCGCCGTGCGCCTGGCGCCGTCATCGGGCCGGAGCACGAAGACGCGCATCAGCTGTGCGCGGATTCAACAGGCAGAAACCCCGGCGGCGTGATGTCTTTCAGGGCCTGACCGGCGCGTTCGCCCATTTGGTGGCATTGGGATCTCGGCGCAGCGTCCGCAATCTCGCGCCAGTCCGAGCCATCTGGTTTCAGGATCATGCCCTTGAAGGTCAGCTTGTCGCCGCTGACGCGGGCAAGGCCGGCGATGGGCGTGCGGCAGGAGCCTTCCAGCACGCGCAGGAAGGCGCGCTCCGCCGTCACGCAATCAGCCGTGTCCGCGTCGAGGATGGGGGCGAGCGCGTCAAGCGAGCGCGCATCGCCGGGGCGCGCGGTGACGCCAACGGCGCCCTGGCCGACGGCCGGGAGAAAATCATCCTCGTTGAGGATGGCCGCCGCCCGATCAGCAAGGCCGAGGCGCTTGAGACCAGCGAGCGCCAGCAGGCTGGCGTCAAACTCGCCCGCCTCCACCTTTCGCAGCCGGGTTTCAACATTGCCGCGCAGCAGCGAGATCGTAACGTCCGGGCGCAGGCGCTTCACCTGCGCGCCGCGCCGCAGCGACGCCGTGCCGACGTTGGCGCCGCGCGGCAGCTCTGCGATGGAGCGGGGACCAGCTGCGATCAGCACATCGCGCACGTCTTCACGGGGCAAATAGCCTGCCACTACGATGCCGTCGGGCATGAGCGTCGGCAAATCCTTGGAGGAATGCACAGCGATGTCGATGCGGTTCTCCAGCATCGCCGCGTCCAGCTCCTTGGTGAAAAGGCCCTTGCCGCCAGCCTCCGAGAGGGCGCGGTCTTGAATCATATCGCCCGTGGTGCGAATCACCACGATCTCGATGGCCTCCTCGTCGATCCCGTGCGCAGCGGCCAGCAATTTGCGGGTCTGGCGTGTCTGCGCCAGCGCCAACGGGCTGCCGCGCGTGCCAATTCTCAACCAGTATTCAGCCATCTTCCCCCCCCCCGGGGCGTCCTCAATCATGTGCGCGGACTATAGGGTTTCGCGCCCTTGAGAGAAAGACTACAAGCGGCCTATGCGCGTTCTGGGAATCGAGACCACCTGCGATGAAACGGCGGCGGCCGTCGTGGCCCTGCGGCCGGGCGGCGGCGGCGACATCCTGTCAAACGAAATTTACAGCCAGATCAGCGAGCACGCGCCCTATGGCGGCGTCGTGCCGGAAATTGCCGCGCGTGCCCATGTGGAGCGGCTGGACGGCCTGGTGCGCGCCGCCTTGCAGAAGGCCAATGTCCGGCTTGCCGACCTTGACGGGATCGCCGCGGCGGCGGGGCCGGGGCTGATCGGCGGCGTCATGGTGGGGCTGACGGCGGGCAAGACTCTGGCGCTTATTGCCAGGAAGCCGTTCGTGGCGGTCAATCATCTTGAGGCGCACGCGCTTACGGCGCGGATGACCGACAATATCGAATTTCCGTATCTGCTGTTGCTGGTTTCGGGCGGGCATACGCAGCTGGTCGCGGTGCGCGGCGTCAACGATTACCTGCGCATTGGGTCAACGGTGGACGACGCGGTTGGCGAGGCCTTCGACAAGGTCGCGAAACTGCTTGGGCTGCCCTACCCGGGCGGGCCGCAGGTGGAGCAGCGCGCGCATCAGGGGGACGGGGCAAGGTTCGCCCTGCCGCGCCCCATGCATGGCCGTCCCGCGCCCGACTTTTCGCTCTCGGGGCTCAAGACCGCGGTGCGGCTGGCGGCCGAGCGCGTCTCGCCGCTGACCAACACGGACGTTGACGATCTGTGCGCGTCGTTTCAGGCCGCTATCGTCGATGTGATCGAAGATCGTTGCCGCGCTGGCCTGCGCGTGTTTCGCGAGAAGGTCGGTTATCCCACTGCATTAGTGGTGGCGGGCGGGGTCGCCGCCAACGACGCCATTCGGCGCGGCCTGTCGCGCTTTGCGTCCGGAGCAGGCCTCAAGCTGATCACGCCGCCGCCTGCGCTGTGTACGGACAATGGCGCGATGATCGCGTGGACGGGCATAGAGCGTCAGTTGCTGGGCCTGACGGACGGGTTTGACTTTGCGCCCCGCCCGCGCTGGCCGCTCGACCAGAACCCGGACCGCGCGCATCATGGCAAGGCGTGAGCGCGCTTTCGCGCGTCGCCTCAAAGCTTCGCGCCACGGCGCTGCGGGCTTTGTTGCGGGCTTTGCTCGTGGCGGCCTTCGTTGGCTTCGTGCCGACGCAGGCGAAAGGCCCGCTGGATGGCGAGCGGATCATCGCCGGCGTGCGCATGTTTTATGGTCCCAAGGACAATCTGCAGCAGGTCGATACGGACCTCATTGCCCGCGCGCGCGAAAGCATCGACATGGCGGCCTATGTGCTCACCAATGGCGCCGTCACGGATGCGCTGACGGCGGCGGCCAAACGGGGCGTGCGGGTGCGGCTCTATCTCGATCCCGATCAACCGCCCCAGGCGGGGCGCGCAGCCGAACGCTTGATGGCGCTGGCGCGCACGCCTGGCATTGCGGTGCGCGTCAAACGCGGCGATCATATCATGCACCTCAAGGCGTTTCAGGTGGACCGTCGCCTGTTGCGCACGGGCTCCGCCAATTTCTCGGTCTCGGGCCTGCAGCGGCAAGAGAACGATATTGTCGTGATCGAAGCGCAGGATGCAGTCGCGCGCTTCCTGCGCGATTTCGAAGGTTTGTGGGCGCGCCCGGAGAATCTCGTGTGGCGCGGCGAGGCCCCGCTGGGCGGCCCGAAGCCGCGTCAGGGAGCTGCGAATGACTGAACAGGTTTTTGCGCGAATTGGCGTCGTTGGCGCAGGCGCCTGGGGCACTGCGCTGGCCAACGTAGCTGCGCGCGCGGGCCGTGACGTCGTCCTCTGGATGCGTGATCCGGCGCAAGCGGCGGTTATGGGCTCAACGCGGACGAACGCCAAACGCCTGCCGGGCGTTGTGCTGGAGGCGGGCGTGACGCCGACCTCCGATTTGTCTGCGCTGGCCTCGGTCGACGCCATTTTGCTTGTCGCGCCCGCGCAATCGACGCGCGCCGTCGCCGCCAATCTGGCGCGTGTTGTGTCGCCGGGCGTTCCGCTGGTGATTTGCGCCAAGGGCGTGGAGCGCGGCACCCATGCGTTCCTGAGCGATGCTGTGCGTGAGGCGGCGGGCGCTCATCCTGTGGCGAGCCTCTCCGGCCCTTCGTTCGCCGACGATGTGGCGCGTGGATTGCCCACCGCCGTCACCATCGCTGCGCAAGACGAGGCGCTGGCTCAGTCTCTGGGCGCGGCGCTCGCGACGGCCACGTTCCGGCTTTATCACTCGACTGATCTGCGCGGCGTCGAGATTGGCGGGGCGGCCAAGAACGTGCTGGCCATCGCGTGCGGCGTGGCGGCGGGCATCGGCCTTGGCGCCAGCGCGCAGGCTGCGCTGGTCGCGCGCGGGTTCGCCGAATTGCGCCGTTTCGCGCGTGAATGGGGCGGGCGTGATGAAACCCTCATGGGCCTGTCCGGGCTGGGTGATCTGGTGCTCACCTGCGGGTCACTGCAATCGCGCAATTTCGCGCTGGGGCACGCGCTGGGGCAGGGGCAGCCCGCGCCCGCCAAGCTGGCGGAGGGGGCATTCACGGCCTCGGCGCTGGTCGAGATGGCGCGCGAACGCAGCGTGGAAATGCCGATTGCCGAAGCGGTCGCTGCGATGCTTGAAGGCCGCCTGACAGCGGAAGAGGCGGTGGTGTCCCTGCTCGCCCGGCCGCCAAAATCCGAGGCTTGAGCGGAAAATCAGCCCTGCGGCCAATGGCGGTGTCGGCGGCGCTTCCTCTTGCGGGCAATTTGCACTAAATCGGTGCAATGCTTCGCTATGCGAACCCGGCCAACTTCCTGCGCTTCGCCGCCGCCGTCATCCCCTGGACGGCGGGACTGGCCGCAATTCTTATTGGCGTTGGGCTGTACAAGACGTTTTTCATGTCGCCTGCAGACTATCAGCAGGGCTACACGGTGCGGATCATGTACATCCACGTGCCTGCGGCATGGCTCGCGATGTTCTGCTACGCGACCATGGCGCTGTCCGCGCTTGGCACCCTGGTCTGGCGCCATCCGCTGGCCGACGCGGCGCAGAAGGCTGCTGCGCCGCTGGGCGCCGCCTTCACATTTGTGTGTCTGGTCACCGGTTCGCTGTGGGGCAAGCCCATGTGGGGCGCCTGGTGGGTGTGGGACGCGCGGCTCACGTCCGTGCTTGTGCTGTTTCTGATTTATCTCGGGCTGATTGCGCTCTGGCGCACCGTCGAGGAACCCGCGAAAGCGGGACGTGCGGCCGCCATCCTTACGCTGGTCGGCGTGATCAACCTGCCTATCATCAAGTTCTCGGTGGACTGGTGGAATACGCTGCATCAGCCTGCGTCCGTGTTCCGCCTTTCGGGGCCGACGATTCATCCCACGATGTTGTGGCCGCTGCTGGTCATGGCGCTGGGCATGACACTGCTCTTCATCACGCTGCATCTGATGGGCACGCGCAACGAAATCCTGCGCCGGCGCCTGCGCCGCATGGCGATTTTGGCGACGGACGAAAGCGCGCACCGCACGCCGCGCGCCACCATCGTGCGGCAACCATCATGAGCGTGCGCCTGTGAGCGATCCGCACTTTCCCTTCATTCTGGCCTCCTACGGCGTCACCGTGCTTGTCATCGGCGGGCTGATTGCATGGACGCTGCTCGACTATAAAAGACTGCGTGAGGCACTCGCCAAACTGCCCAGGCGCGACGAGGACGCCGGATCATGAGCGACGCCGCCCAGGGCGAGCGCAGCCCGCGACGCAAACTACTTTTTGCGTTGATCCCTCTCGCCGCGTTCCTTGCGCTGGCGCTCTTGTTCTACACCCGGCTGGGCGCGGACAATCAACGGCTTCCGTCCGCCCTCATCGGGCGCGCTGCGCCGCAGGTCGCGCTGCCGGAATTGCCGGGCGCCGGAGTGCCCGCGCTCACCGGCGCAGATTTGCGCAAGGGGTCCGTCACCATCGTCAACATTTTTGCCAGCTGGTGCGGCCCGTGCCGTGACGAGCATCCCTTCCTGATCAAACTCGCGGCCGATGAACGCCTGAAATCAAGGGGCGTTCGCATTGCCGGTCTTGCGTACAAGGACGATCCCGACCAGTCGCTGCGCTTCCTGAAGGGACTGGGCAATCCTTATGCGCTGATCGGCATGGATCGCAGTGGGCGCGCCGGGGTGGAATGGGGCGTTTACGGCGTGCCGGAAACCTTTGTCGTCAAGGGTGACGGCACGATCGCCTACAAGTTCGTCGGCCCGATAAGCGAACAGAGTCTGCGCGACAGGCTGATGCCCGCCATTGAAGCTGCGTTGCGCTAGGTCAACGTCGCGAGCTTGAGGCCGATCACGCCAGCAACGATCAATCCGATGGATGCGATGCGCAGCGCAGTTGCAGGCTCTGCAAAAAGGACAATGCCGAGGATGGCGGCGCCAACTGCGCCAATTCCCGTCCATACCGCATAGGCAGTTCCAATGGGCAGGTCCCTGGCGGCTATGCCCAGCAAACCCATGCTGACAACCATCGCAGCAATCGTCACCACGGTGGGCCACAATCGCGTAAAGCCCTCCGTGTACTTGAGCCCAATGGCCCAGACGATTTCAAACAAGCCTGCCAGTAAAAGATAAATCCACGCCATTTTTTAGCCTGCCTCACTATACGGTTGCGTAGACTCGCGCCGCCCTCCTGCATAGTACGGACTTGACGAGGCGGGCGCACGACCACATCTGCGACCTATGAATCGTCGCCGTGCCCTCTTCGGATCCCTGATCGGCCTGCCTGCCGCCGCGCTGGGCGTCGCCGGTTACCGCGCGCAGCGAAACCCTTATTACGAGGGGCCCGAAAGCGCCCATTTTGACGGGCTGCGCTTTCATCTTGGCGACAACACCAGAGACAAGTCTCGCATGGACCTGCTGTCGTGGCAGTTCGGCGGCAATCGCGCGGCATGGCCGACGTCGTTTTCCTCAGTCCATCGCGACGTTCCGCCGCCGCGCGTGGAAGGCGGCGCGCTGCGCGTGTCGTATGTCGGGCACGCGAGCGTTCTCATCCAGACCCACGGCGTCAATCTGCTGATCGATCCGGTGTGGGCGGATCGCGCGAGCCCTGTCACGTTTGCCGGCCCCAAGCGCGTCAACGATCCGGGGATGTCACTTGAGGATCTGCCCTCGCTCGACGCCGTGCTGGTGACGCATAACCATTACGACCACCTTGATGTGGCGACGCTGTCGACGCTGGCGCGAGGCAAGGCAAAACGCTTCATCACGCCGCTCGGCAATGATGCCGTCATGAGTGATCATGACGCCGCCATTCGCGCGGAAGCGCATGACTGGGGCGCGCGGATCGAGGTGGGGCGCGGCGTCTTCGTGAATTTCGTGCCTTGCTATCACTGGTCGGCGCGTGGCGTGCTGGACCGCCGCATGGCGCTGTGGACCGCGTTCGTCATCGAGACGCCGTCGGGCAACATCTATCACGTGGGCGATACGGGCTTCGGCGACGGCGCATTCTTCAAGCAGATGAAGGACAAGTACGGGCGCTTTCGACTGGCGATCCTGCCGATTGGCGCGTATGCGCCGCGCTGGTTCATGCGCGATCAACACGTCGACCCCGACGAATCCCTGCAGATCATGCAGATGGTCGGCGCCGAGCGCGCCATGGCTCATCACTGGGGCACGTTTCAGCTGACCGATGAGCCCATCGAGGAGCCGCCGCAGAAGCTGCGCGCGGCGCTTGACCGGGAGGGCCTGACGCACGACCGGTTCGCGGCGATCAGGCCGGGACAGACGCTGGAGCTTTGAGCCTTATTTAGGCTTCACGAAGACGTAGACATCCACTGCGGTTTCAACATCCCCGGCGCTCGAACCTTCGTTCACCCATTCTTCGGCGAAAAAATCCTCGGCAAGGAGGTTTCGGTCGTCGAGCCACGCTGTGATGGCTTCGTAGGTCGAATCGATTTCGTCATAAGCGCCGCGATGCTCAAATTTCGCTGAACGCCCCGATGGCGTTTTGCCAAGCAAGAACTCCGCCCCAAGGGCTGGATTGGCGGGGACGTCAGCAAGCGGGATCATGGCCCGGAAGCGGAACCCGGCGTCGTCGGTGAACAGAAAAACGGCGATTGGGCGACCCACAGGCTTCAGGCCCGCCCGTTCGACCTCGGCCTTCAGGCGCTGAAAACCATTGATGATGGAGGTGTAGGCGTCATCCCAATTGGACTGGCCATCGAAGGCGAGCGCAGGGCGCGGGGCGACGTCGACGAGATTGGTGGTTGTCGCCGCTGGCGCTGGGGCGGCGGTTTGGGCGATTGCGGGCAGGGACGCCGCCGGAGCCAGGCAAATCAGGGCCGCCACTGACCAGCATCGGCCAAGTCGCGAAAGGGATTGAAGCAAGGCCGGAACTGTTGCGGTCGTCATCATCGTCTCCGTTTGCGCTCGCGAATCGCCACGCGCAACCAATCAAGTTCCATTCCACCAAAAAGGCGCCGTCGTGAAGGCAGCGCATTGCATCACGTAAAGATGATGGGCGCCATACCGGGCGGCGGATTTTGGCGCGCGCGGTCGTTCTCGGCTATATGATGGCGCGCAGGTCAAAGGATTTTGTAGTCATGAGCGGGCTGGCGGGACGGGCGTTCCTGAAGATGAACGGCATCGGCAACGAGATCATCGTGCTTGATCTGCGTGGCTGCGCGCTGCGCGTCTCGCCCTCCGAGGCCCGCGCCATCGCCCAAGGCGAAGGTCTCGCCTATGACCAGTTGATGGTCCTGACCGATCCGCACACGGCGGGAACCGACGCCTTCATGACCATTTTCAACAATGACGGATCCCTGTCAGGCGCGTGCGGCAATGGCACCCGCTGCGTCGCCTGGGCGTTGACCCGCGCCGACGGGCGCGAGCGCGTGGTGCTGGAAACGCAGGCCGGGTTGCTGGACTGCCGCGCCGCGGGCCCGCACAGATTCACCGTCGACATGGGCGCCCCGCGTCTTGGCTGGCGCGAAATTCCGCTCGGGCGCGAGGTCGATGACACCAGCGCCGTGGACTTGCTTGAGCCGGGCGCTCCGGGGCCTTTCTGCGCCGTCAACATGGGCAATCCGCACGCGGTGTTTTTCGTGGGCGACGCCATCGCTGTCGATCTTCCCCAAGTTGGCCCGGCGCTGGAACACAACGCGATGTTTCCCGAGCGGGCGAATATTTCCATCGCGCAGGTGCTGGACGCTTCGGACGCGCGGGCGCGCATCCTGCTGCGCGTCTGGGAGCGCGGGGCGGGGATTACCCAGGCCTGTGGCTCGGCAGCCTGCGCGACGCTTGTCGCAGCCGTGCGCACGGGCCGCACAGGCCGCGCCGCCGACATTGATTTGCCCGGCGGCACGCTGTTCATCGAGTGGCGCGAAAGCGACTCCCACGTTTTGATGACCGGTGATGTGGCTCTGGAATTTGAGGGCCATTTTTCGGCTTCGTTGTTTGAGGGCGCAACGGCGTGAAGTCGTCTGGCGATCCGCCGCGAGCTGTTGAGGTTGTGACCTTTGGCTGTCGCCTGAATGCGGTAGAGTCGGAAGCAGTCCGGCGCGCTGCAGAGCAGTCCCAGCCCGGGCAAACCATCGTGTTCAACACCTGCGCCGTGACGCAGGAAGCTGTACGGCAGGCGCGTCAGGCGATTCGACGGGCGCGACGCGAGTATCCTGATGCCCGCATCGTCGTGACAGGATGCGCGGCGCAGATCGATCCGCATGCCTTCGCAGCCATGCCGGAAGTGAGCGCCGTCATGGGCAATGCCGACAAGGCGAAACCTGCAGCGTGGGAGGTATTCGCACGCGATGGCGCTGCGGTCGTGAACGACATCTTCGCCTTGCCGGAGACAGCACATCATTTTGTCGCCGGGGCTGTCGATTCCATTGAAGGGCATACGCGCGCGTTCGTTGAAGTGCAGAACGGCTGCGATCATCGCTGCACGTTCTGCATCATTCCGTTTGGGCGGGGGGCCTCCCGCTCGGCGCCTGCAGGCGACGTCGTTGCGCAAATTCGCAAGCTGGTGGCCAACGGCTACCGCGAGGCTGTGCTGACGGGCGTCGATCTGACGTCATGGGGGCACGATCTGCCGGGCGAGCCGTCGCTGGGTCGTCTTGTGAAGCAGATCCTCAAGCTTGTGCCGGAGCTGGAGCGGCTTCGCCTGTCGTCAATCGATTGCATCGAGGCGGATGAGGATCTCATCGAGGCTTTCGCCATTGAGGCGCGCCTGATGCCGCATCTGCATCTGTCCTTGCAGGCGGGCGACAACATGATCCTCAAACGCATGAAGCGCCGTCACTCGCGCGACGACGCCGTCGCCATCTGCGCGCGGTTGCGCGGGGCGCGGCCAGAAATCGTGTTTGGCGCGGACCTCATCGCAGGCTTTCCCACCGAGACTGACGACATGTTCGCGCGCACGCTGGCGCTGGCGGATGACTGCGGGCTGACGCACCTGCATGTGTTCCCTTTCTCGCCGCGCACCGGCACGCCTGCCGCCCGCATGCCGCAGCTGCCGCGCGATGTCGTAAAGGCGCGCGCTGCAGCGTTGCGCGAGAAGGGCGGGCAGCGGTTGCGCCAGCATCTCGACGCGCAGATCGGGCGCACGCTGACGCTTCTGGCCGAGCGGGGCGGCGTTGGTCGGGCGGAGGATTTCACGCCCGTGAAACTGGCTTGCGCAGAGCCTGGCCAGATGGTCCGCACCACCATTTGCGGCCACGATGGGGAGCGGCTGTTCTAGCCCGCTTCGACTTTCGTCCATATCGCCTCCGCGAACGATCAAATCCGCGCTATATGTTGGGCGCAACGGGGTGGGGACTCTGGGGGAACGGGAGGGATTTTGATGAATTTGAAAAGTGTGATTGCCGGTGCTGCTCTGGCTCTCGGCGCGACGGGCGCGTTTGCGCAGGATTATCCCAACCGTTCTGTTACGGTGATCGTCCCGTTTGCAGCAGGCGGGCCAACTGATGTCGCCGCGCGAATTTATGGCGAATATTTCGCCCGCACGCTGGGTCAGCAATTCGTGGTTGAAAATGCGGCGGGCGCCGGTGGCACGACTGGCGCGTTGCGCGCAGCACGCTCCAAGCCCGATGGCTACACGCTGTTCGTGCATAACGTGGCGCCGCACGTGTCGGGCCCGGTGCTGTATCCCAGCGCCACCTACGACCCGATCAAGAACTTCACTCCCATCGGCACGCTGGCTTATGCGGCGCATTACGTGGTGGTGCGCAAGGATTTTCCGGCCAAAGACCTGAAGTCGTTCATCGAATACGCCAGGGCCAATCCGACGAAGATCAATTACGGCTCGGCGGGCGCGGGTTCGGCGACGCATCTTGCCTGCGTCCTCTTCGGTCAGCAGACAGGCGCGCAGATCACCCATGTGCCGTATCGCGGCACGGGCCCGGCGCTGAATGATCTGGTCGCGGGCACGCTCGACATGATGTGCGATCAGGGCCTCAACATGATGGGGCAGGCGACGGCGGGCACAGTAAACGTGCTCGCCATTGCGCAGAAGTCGCGCTTCCCCGGTCTGCCCAATGTGCCGACCACAGCAGAGGCGGGTCTGCCCGGCTTTGAAGTTCAGGCGGCGACGGCGATGTACGCCATTGCCGGCACGCCCGATCCCATCGTCAAGAAGCTCGTCGAGACGATGGCCGCCGCCTACAAGGACGAAGGCGTGCGCAAGCGCATTCAGGATCTGGCGTCGGAACTGCCGAGCAACGGGCAGGATACGCCTGCTGGTCTGGCGGCGCTCACCAAGTCGGAGTTTGACCGCTGGGAAAGCGCCATCAAGAAGGGCAACATCAAGGTTCAGTAAGCCCTTGCGGGGCAGGCGGGTCTTCGCCCGCCCAGCCGCAAGCCTTCAGCCTGTGCAGCATGTGATCGGGAGCCGGCGCAGTGACGCGAACCGGCTCCTTGTTTTTCTGGATCGGCACGATGACTTCGCGCGCATGCAATTGCAGCGCTGGCTCAGACCCCGCGCGGCCGGAGCCGTAAATGGGATCGCCGACGATGGGCCATCCCAGAGCGGCGCTGTGGACGCGCAATTGGTGTGTGCGCCCCGTGAGCGGCGACAGGGCGAGCCATGCGACGGGCTTGCCGTCGACCTCGCCCTTGCCCAGCACGCGCCAGCGCGTCTGGGATGGTTGGCCGAGGGGGTCCACCTTCATCCACCAGCCCCGGGTCGAATCCAGCCGACCGAGCGGCAGGTCGATCAGGCCTTCCTCGTCCGTGGGGCCGCCCTCGACGATGGCCCAATATGTTTTCGCCACTTTCCCCTGCTTGAAGCAGAGACCGAGGCGCTCCAGCGCCTTGCGGTGGCGGCCAAGCACAAGGCAGCCGGACGTGTCGCGATCCAGCCGGTGCGCCAGCGCGGGATTTCGGGGCAGGCCAAATCGCAGCGCGTCGAAATAGGCTTCGAGATTATCGCCGCCCTTCGGCCCCCGATGCACCGGGATGCCCGCGGGCTTGTTGACGACGAGCATAAGCCCGTCGCGGTGGAGCAGGCTTGCAAGTAGCTCTTCCGGGGTCATGGAGAACAGGCTATCGATGCGCCCGCGCCGGGCGTCAAGCTGCGTTGGGGAAAGTTCGGGAAATCTGATGTCGGAGAACGAGGGCAAAACGGGGTTTTTCGGACGCTTGTTCGGCCGCAAGGCCGATGCGCCTGCCAGCCCAACCGCGCCCGAACCGCTGGCGCCGGAGCAGCCTGTCGCTGAACCCGCTCCTATCGAAACGGCCGCCGAACCCCTGACTTTGGCGCCGGAATTGGCGCCGGAGCCTGTGATCGCCGAGATTGCTCCTGTTCTTGCGCCCGCTGCGCCGGCGCCCGCTCCCCCACCTGCGGAAAAGACCTCCTGGTGGTCGCGGCTGAAGCAGGGGCTCGCCCGCTCGTCGACGTCCATTGGCGTTGGCATCTCGGACATTTTCACCAAGCGCAAGCTCGATGCTGGCACGCTGGAAGATCTTGAGGACGTGCTGATCCGCGCCGACCTTGGCGTCGCAACGGCGTCGCGCATCGCGCAGGCGGTGGGCCATGGGCGCTACGACAAATCGATTGATCCCACAGAAGTGCGCGCGATCCTCGCCAGCGAGGTCGAGAAGGTGCTGGCGCCGGTGGCGCAGCCTTTAACCATTGACGCTGCGAAGAAGCCCTATGTGATCCTCGTTGTGGGCGTGAACGGTTCAGGCAAGACGACGACGATAGGCAAGCTGGCGGCGAAGTTTTCCGCTGAGGGGAAGAAAGTGATGCTGGCGGCGGGAGACACGTTTCGCGCCGCGGCCATCGAGCAATTGCAGATATGGGGATCGCGTTTTGGCGCCACGGTGATCTCGCGCCAGCAGGGCGCCGACGCCGCCGGGCTGGCCTATGACGCGATCCGCGACGCGAGGGAAGCAGGCGCCGACGTGCTCATCATGGACACGGCGGGCCGGTTGCAAAACCGCAAGGAATTGATGGATGAGCTGGAAAAAATCATCCGCGTCATGCGCAAGATCGACCCCGACGCGCCGCACGCCAGCCTGCTCGTGATCGACGCAACCGTCGGGCAAAACGCGCTGTCACAAGTTGAGATTTTCGGGCGCGTGGCGGGCGTCACCGGCCTCGTGATGACAAAGCTCGATGGCACGGCGCGCGGCGGCATTCTTGTCGCCATTGCAGAGAAGTTCAAACTCCCCGTTCATTTCATCGGCGTGGGTGAAACCGCAGACGACCTCGAACCATTCGAGGCGCGCGATTTTGCACGCGCCATAGCTGGCATTGAAGAATAGTCTCACCCAATGACAACACCTGACCAGAACTCTGCACCGCAGAACCCCACTCTTAAACTCATTCTCGAAATGGGGCCGCTCGTCGCGTTCTTCATCACCAACTGGAAGTTCGGAATTTTTCCGGCCACCGGCGTGCTGATGGTCTGCGTCGTGCTGGCGCTCATCGTGTCGTGGGTGATGACGAAGCATCTGCCCGTCATGCCCGTGGTGACGTGCGTCGCTGTCGTTTTCTTCGGCGCGTTGACGTTCCTGTTTCAGGATGACCTTTTCATCAAGCTGAAACCTACAATCGTGAATTCCATCTTCGGCGCCGTGCTGCTGGGCGCGCTGGCCTTCGGCAAGTTGCTGTTGCCCATCGTGCTCGACAGCGTAATGCGGCTTACTGAAGAGGGCTGGCGCAAGTTGACACTGCGCTGGGGCATTTTCTTTTTCGTGCTTGCAGCGCTGAACGAAATCGTCTGGCGCACGCAGACGACCGACTTCTGGGTGAGCTTCAAGGCGTTCGGCATCATGCCGGTGACGATTGCGTTTGCGCTGGCGCAGGTGCCGCTCATCATGAAGCACGAAGTGAAGGACTAGGCGAAGTAGAGCGGCGTTGGTGATTGCCTGAAGTTATTCTAGAACTGCCACAACAATGATCGAGGCGTCATGGTCTGCGAAGGCAGACCATCCACGACAGGCAAATGCTGCGCCTGTGGCCTATCGTGGATCCTCGCCTTCGCGAGGATGACGCGGCGGGTAATTTGCCTCTTGCCGAACCCTTGCCGTAGGCAATCGTCACAATCACAACTCCAGCGCCTCTTGTGCGAAAATCTCTTCAAGCTTCATGAGGCGCGCGGTCAGGCCTTGTTCCACTGACATCTGCGCCGCAGTCTCCAGCGTCTTTCGATTGGCGAGGACCCCATGGCGCACAACGGGCTTGCGCAGCGCATCGCGCGCATCCGCCGACAATGCGCCGGTGTCAAAGTAATACTCAAGATGCTCCATGCGTTCCGCGTCGGCAATGTCGTTGGCGCGGTCGAACGCCTTCACGAGATTGATGACGACCCACGGATCGCGCTCAACGATCTTTCGGCGGATCACCATGCCGTGGTTGATTGGGAATATTCCCGTCTTGTGCAGGTAGCGAATGCCTTCGGCCCGCACATCGGGAAACAGCGTGCGAATGTCCGGGTGAGCGAGCAGGTTGACGTTCGAGCGGTTCACGATGGAGCCGTGGCCGCGATAATGAATGCAGGCCTGCAATTCGCCCGACAGCATCATCGACGCGACGCTTTTCTCCGATGGTATCTGATGCACCGTGACGCCTGCAGGCGGCTTGAATCCGGTGGCGCCCCCGTGGCTGAGTTCGGGCGTGCGTTCCATAAAAAATTCCATGTCCTGCGAGCGGACGCCCCATTCATGCTCAAGCGCGCCGCGCGTCCACAGAGCGCCGGTCTGTTGATATTCGGTCACGCCGACGCGCTTGCCTTTCAGGTCTTCGGGCTTCTCAATCCGCGAATCCTTGCGCACCAGAATATGCGCGTGGAAAAAGCGCCGCGTGGTGAAAATCGGCAGCGCAAGAAAGCGATCATCGCCCTTCGACATGGCGATGATGAGCGATGAGAACGACATTTCCGCAACGTCAAAATCGGCATAGCGCAATTGCCGCCAGAACAATTCTGAGGGCCCAACCACGCTGGGCTTGAGGTCCAGCCCTTCGGCCGTCACGCGGCCGTCGAGCATGGGGCGCGTGCGCGGGTTTTCAGCGAAAGCGATGCTGAGCGGCAGTTTCATTTTGCCCTCCCGGGTTTTTCGGCATGGCGCGTGCACCGCGCGCTTCTCCCATTGCGTTGCTGGGTATAAGGTTCGCACGATAACTGCAAACAAGACTACGGGGCAGAGGAAACATGAAGGTCGGTCTTTTCGATCACGTCGAGCTTTCGGATCGCCCCTATGCGACGACGCTGGACGAGCGGCTTGAATTTGCGCAGGCGGCGGATGAGGCGGGCCTGTGGTGCCTGCATGTGGCAGAGCATCACGCCTCGCCGCTCAATATGGTGCCCGTTCCCGGCGTCTATCTGGGCGCCGTCGCGCGGGCGACAAAGCGGATGCGGCTGGGGCCCATGGTCTATCTGCTGCCGCTGTATTCGCCGCTGCGACTGACGGAAGAAATCTGCATGCTCGACCACTTGAGCAAGGGGCGGCTTGAAGTGGGCGTGGGGCGCGGGGTTTCGCCGTTCGAGCTTGGTTATCACAAGATAAAGCACGAGGATTCTCGCGATATTTTCAAGGAGGCTTACGCCTGCCTCACAGCCGCATTGACGAGCGATCCGTTCACGTTCGAGAGCGAGTTGTACCAGTTCAAGGATGTGCCCATGCCGCTGCGGCCCTTGCAGCAGCCAACGCCCGCCATGTGGTACGCATCATCCAACGAAACAGGCTCGCAATGGGCGGGCGAGCATGGCCTGCACTTCGTCACCAATGGCCCCATGGCGCGGGCCAGGACGAACATCGACGTGTATCGCGCAGCCCTCGCCAAACGCGGCGCGCCGGCCCATCCCAAGGCGGAGTTTGCAGGCGGCGCGGCGATTGGCGTTGGGCGCCAGATCGTGGTGGCGGAGACGGACGAAGAGGCGCGCGCCATCGCAGAACCCGCCGCGGCCTATCATCATGCGAATCTCACGTTCCTGCAGCGGCGCAACGCTTCAAGCGATCTTGCAAAGCGGCTCAACATTCCCGCCGCCGCCAGCTTTGATGACGCCATGCGCGAAGGCACGCTGATTGCCGGAAGCCCAAAGACTGTGCTGGCGCAGATCGAGCGGCAGGTTGGCGCGCTGGGGATCAATTATCTGGTGGCGTATCTGTTCTTCGGCACGATGAGCCTTGGCGACGCGATGCGTTCGCTGGAGTTGTTCCGCAGCGAAGTTATGCCGAAGCTGGAGGGGATGTAGGTTTGCTTCCATTCATCAGGACGTCATGGCCGGACTTGATCCGGCCATCCAGGCGCTGTTGTTTGCGGCGTTTCTGGATGCGCGGGTCAAGCCCGCGCATGACGCTAGAGAAAGCATAGGGTAACCTTGGCGCCGCCCCTCACCTGCCCTTCGGGCATCCTCTCCCCGTATACGGGGAGAGGAAAGAGGGAGGGGGCATTACTTCGTATGCTGGCCTTCTTCCTGATACGTGAACTTCTCTTCCGTTTCGTAGGCGCGCACTTGTGGCGCCTTGCCGGGCAGGCCCAACTCCTCCCAGCGCGCAGCAACCTTGTCATAGACTGATTTGCGCAGCGTGGTGCGGGCGGAAAACACCGGCAGATAGCGGTGGTCCTTGCACGCGTTGATGAGAACCTTCGAGCCGTACGGCCGCTTCTCGGGCGGATTCTGGCACGGGTCAAGCGGCGTGCTCCACGTGTTGCGCAGAATGTCCATGTCGTCGATGGGGTTGCAGCGGCTGCCCATGGCCCACAACACCTGATCGATGTCTGTGGGATCAACGTCCTCATCCACGGCGATGACGAACTTGGTGTAATAGGCGCCGCCGGGCACCTGCGCCGCGAGCGCCAGCACCTGCGCTGCGTGGCCAGCGTAACGCTGCTGCAGCGAGATGATCGTCATGCCGAAACCGCCAGCGGCGGCGGGATGCGAATAGACGCCCTGGACGCCGACGATGCCGAGCTTGTCCAGATCGTCCCAGATTTTCGCGCCGCGCAAAATGGCGAAAAAGCCGCTCTGTTCGCAGGAGGGATAGTCCGCCATCAGCGCGTTGGTGAGGATCGGGCTCGTGCGATAATGGATCGCCGTGATCTCGACCAGCGGGCAGGCTGCTTCGGGCTTGCCGTAATAACCGGTGAATTCGCCGAACGGGCCTTCGGCGCGCAGCGCGTTGGGGCGGATCACGCCTTCGACGACGATCTCCGCGTTGGCCGGAATCATCAGGCTTGTCGTCTTGCCCTTCACGACGGGGATCGGCTGGCCCTTGATGCCGCCGGCGTATTCATACTCCGACACGGTCTTGGGGAAGCTTTGCGAGCCCACCAGCATGAACAGCGGGTCGATGCCCCATGCAGCCGCCACTTCCAGCGACTCGCCACGATCCCACGCCTTCTGGATGTGCAGGCGCGCGTCCTTGCCGGGCGACAGGTAAAGGCCCGTATGGTTCTTGTCCTGCTGCATCATGCGGTAGGTGCCGACGTTGAAGTACCCCGTCTCGGGGTCTTTCGTGATGACCGCGTCAGCCGTGCCCGCATAGCGACCGCCATCGCGCGGCCAATGCTTGGGGATCGGCAGAAGATCGAGATTGATGTCATCGCCGTAGAGCGAGTTCTCGTAGACGGGCGCTTCGGATGCTTGCACTTCGCGCGGTGGGGTGCGCTGTTTCAGCTTGTCCTTGGTGCGGCGGATGAGTTCGACCGTTGGCGTATCGGGATGCTCTTCCAGCGAGATGGCGATACGGCGAATGCTGGGTCCAAAGGGCGACCACAGGTGGCGCGCGCCGATCTTGTTGTTCTCGAAGCCGACCGTCTTGTTGAACAGGACGGCGGGGGACGATTTCTGCTTGGCGAGGAGATAGGAAATGGCGCTCATTTCCTCGTCGCGCTCGACGGGCTTGTCGATGCGGACGAGTTCGCCAATCTCCTCAACCCGCGCGAGCCATTCGCGAAGATCCTGAACCGGCTTCTTCACGGTGTTGGGGGCCCTGTCGTCCATGTCGTGCTCCGGGAATTGTTTATGCACGGGCGCTGCGCCCGCTGGTTGGGCTCTATCGCACGCGGCGCGCGCGGGCGCAAAGAATCGGCGCGGCGGGTTTGGCGTCAGTTAAAGTATTTGCGCGCGCGCTCTTTCAGGTGATCTGGCGTGGCGAACAGGTCGTCGATCACTTTCTTCAGCTCCTGATGCGAGACAGGTTGAACTTCAATGCGCAGCGTGTCGGCGTCCTTCTGGAATTCCGGGTCTTTCAGCATGGCCAGGAATGCGGCGCGCAAAGCCTCCACGCGATCTGCCGGAACGCCGGGCGCGACTGTAAAGGGGCGCCCCAGTTTGTTGCCCGCCGTCACCACGCGGGCGACCGCCTTGTCCGCAGGGTCTGCGATCAGGTCCTCAAAATGCGGCACGCCGGGAAGATCGTCCTGCTTGGGGCCGGAATAAACCAGCACATGAATGAGCCCGTCCTTGATCCAGTCCGGCTTTGTGGACTTGATGCTGGTCCACGAATTGTTGCGCGCATCCACTTCGCCGCGCTCAAACGCGAGGTTGAGCTGGCCCGAGCCGGGGTAGCCGGTAACCATCTTGAATTTCGTGCCCAACATGTCGTTCATCATCAGCGGGTACATGTAAGTGATGCCCGAGGCGCCGTTGGACCCGGCGATCACTTCGCGCTTTCTGGCGTCCTCGACCGTGCGCACGCCGCTGGCCTTTGTGGTGATCATCGCCTCCACAGTGGGCGCAACTGAGCCAATCCACTGAAACTCGCGCGCATCGAACTGCACGCCGTCACGGCCCACCGCTTGAAAGGTCGGGAGGCCGTTTTGAATGAGCGCCACGACGGACCCGTCGCGTGGCGCGACGCGGTACATGTAATTGGTCATGACAAGGCCAGTCGCGCCGGTCATGTTTTGCGGCACGGCGTTCGGGCGGCCGGGTATATGTTTGGTGATGTGCCGGGCGACGAGGCGCAGATCGGTGTCATAGCCGCCGCCCTGGCTCACGCCCACCAGGAAGCTGACGTTCCGTCCCTTGTAGAAATTTTCAACGTCGTTGGCGAAAGCGGGCGTCGCAGCTATGATGGCGATTGAAGCAAGTGCGGCGCGCAAGCGTCTTTGCATCGATTTCCTCCCGGTCTTTTTCCGGGTGCATAGTGGCGCGACGATCAGGTTGAGGCAAGCGCCGGGGCGCCGACAGTTCGCGAACTACATGCGTGATGGCTCAAGCAGGGCGAGATGATTATGTCTATGGGGAATGATGATGAGCAGAGCTCTTCCAGGCCTGCGGAATCGTCACGGGAAATAGAGATCAAGCTCGAAGCAAAGCCGTCGATCTTGCGGGATGCTGCAGACCTTGCACTTTTTGCGGGCGTCACGTTTTCACGCAACCGCACGTTTCGCACCACGTATTTTGACACGGCGGACAACGCGCTCCTTGACGCGGGAATGTCGCTGCGCGTGCGCAGCATCGGGCGCCGTCGTGTGCTGACGTTCAAATGGCCGCCAAAGGGCTCGGAAGGCGTTTTCGCGCGCGGCGAAGTGGAGGCCGCCATTGAAGCGGACGCGCCCCAGCCTGACCTGCTGGGCGCCGAAGCTGATGCTCTCATTGCGCGTACGATTGGCGACGCCCCGCTGGAGCCCCGGTCACAGACCACGTTCGCTCGCCGCGTCGCCATCGTCGAGCATCAGGGCGCGTTGATTGAAGCCGCGCTGGATACTGGCCGCATCCACGCTGGTGAGCGCAAGGACGTCATCTCTGAACTTGAGCTTGAGCTGAAGCAGGGCGACCCTGCGGCGCTGTATGATTTCGCTGGTCGCTTCATGGAGTATGGCTTTCGCGTCACCGCCGCGCCCAAAGGCTTGCGCGGGCATTGGCTCGCAACTGGCGCATCGCCGTCCGAAGTGCGAGCCAGCGCGCCGGCGCTTTCGCCCGACGCATCGGTGGACGACGCCATCGCTGCTATTCTTGACGCCAGTCTCAAGCAATTTGTCAGCAACTGGCCGGCCTTTTCGCCCGATCGCCCCGAAGTGGTGCACCAGATGCGCGTTGCGTTGCGGCGCCTTCGCTCGGCGCTTGGCATCTTCGCCAAGACATTTTCGCACGAAGACTTTTCGCGCTTTCGCACAAAGGCCAAGGAGATCGCCAGCGCGATGGGCGAGGCGCGCGAGCAAGACGTGCTGCGTGATCTGGTCGACAGCGGGCCGGCGCGGGCGCTGCAGGGAAGCATCGATTTCAAGCCGCTTGTGAACGCGTCGAACAAGAAGCGCGCCGCAGCGTACGCAAACGTGCGCGCGCTGCTGCATGCGCCCGAGACGTCGCGCTTTGTACTCGAATTGCAGTCGATGATCTCGCGGCGCGAATGGCGCACGGGCGGAGCCGAGGAGTCTGCAAGACGCGCGGTCGATTTCGCCACACGCGCTCTCGATCGGCTCGACAAGCGTGCGCGCAAGCAAGGCAAGAATCTTGTCGAGTTGCCGCCGGACGCGCGACATGAAACGCGTATCGCGTTGAAGAACCTTCGCTACGCGTTCGACTTTTTCACCAGCCTGTTTGGCAAGAGCCGCGGCTCCAAGAAGTTTCAGCGCGCCATAGGCGACCTGCAGGACGCGCTGGGCGCCTATAACGACGCAATCGTCGCGCGCGCCACCGTGGCGGACCTCCAAAAAATCGCCGGAATAGCAGGCGCGCGGGCTGCAGGCGTGGTTGATGGCTGGACGGCGCGGGGCGCGGCGGACGCAGATGCGCATCTTGGCGTGGCGTGGAAGGCTTTTCGCAAGGCGCCGCGGTTCTGGCGCTGAGCGCTCTGGCGGAATGCGTGACCTTTGACCTTCGCCGCGCGGTGCGCTAGGCGCAAGGGCGGAGAACATCATGACGCGTTCCATTGAAACCGACGTGTTGATCGTTGGCGCGGGCCCCTGCGGGCTCATGCTGGCCAATGAACTGGGGCCGCGCGGCGTGCGCACACTCGTCATCGATGCGAAGGGCGGCACCGCCTACAATCCGCAGGCGAACGCGACGCAGGCGCGCACCATGGAGCATTACCGGCGCCTTGGATTTGCTGACGAGATTCGCGCGCTGGGCCTGCCTGCCGATTATCCCACCGACATCGCCTATTTTACGCGTTTTGCAAAGCACGAGCTGGCGCGATTCAGTCTGCCTGCATCCAAGGACGCGCGGCAGATCATTCGCGGGTTATCGGGATCGTGGAGCGCCGCTGAATTGCCGCATCGCGTGTCACAGAAATACGTCGAGCCGGTGCTGCTGAAACATGCGGTGAAATGGACGACGAACGACATTCGCTTCCGCACGCGGCTGATCGCGTTTGAAGATCATGGAACACATGTGGAGGCGCAGGCAGAAGACGCGGACGGCGCGTTTTCCATTCGCGCGCGTTATCTGGTTGGCGCGGACGGAGCGCGCTCGCAGATACGGCGCAAGCTCGGGTTCGGCTGGGTGGGCGACGCCGCCATCCAGCGCGATTTCATGGGTGGGCGCATGTTCGCGATCTACATGAGCGCGCCGGATTTCTACAAGGTTTGCCCTCATGGCGCGGCGTGGATGTATGTGGCGTTCAACCCCGAGCGGCGCGCGTATATGGCCGCTGTTGACGGGCGCGGCGAGTTCGCGTTCCACACGCAATTGCGGGCTGATGAGACCGAGGACAGCATCACGAAGGCGCAGGCGGCGGATATTTTTCGCGTTGCGACAGGCTGCAACGTCGAAGGCGAAGCGCTGGAGATGAACAGCTGGACGGCGGGCCACGCGCTGGTCGCTGATCGCATGCAGCAGGGCAACGTGTTTCTGGGCGGCGACGCGGCGCATCTGTTCACGCCCGCTGGCGGCATGGGTTACAACACGGCCATCGAGGATGCGGTCAATCTGGGCTGGAAACTGGCCATGGCCGTGCGCGGCGCCGCCAGCGCGGGGCTCCTCGAGAGCTATCACCACGAGCGCTGGATGGTGGCGCGGCGCAACACCGGCTATGCGCGGGCGCTGGCGGATTCGCTCGGCAACTTCCGCCCCGTTGCACATATCGAGGACGACACGCTGGACGGCGCCGCCGCGCGGGCCCATGCGGGCGAACATTACAACGCCCACGCGCGGGCGGAATTCAACATTCCCGGCTTCACGCTGGGCGCCCGTTATGACGGATCGCCGGTGATTGTGGCGGATGGAACGGCGCCGCCGCCCGATGGGCCCAACATCTATCATCCTAGCGCCTGCCCCGGCGGGCGGGCGCCTCATGTTTGGCTGGGCGACGGCGCATCGCTTTATGACGGGTTTAACTTCGAGTGGACGCTGCTGCGGCTGGGCTCGCGCGCGCCTGACGCGTCGGGCTTTGAGCGCGCCGCCGCAGCGCGGGGCGTCGATCTCAAGGTCGTGGATGTGGCCGAAGACGACGTGCGCGATCTCTATGAGGCTGATCTCGCGCTCATCCGCCCCGACCAGATCGTCGCCTGGCGCGGCGGAGCGGGAGCGGAGGCTGACGCCGTGCTGGCGAAGGCGACGGGGTTTTCCTGAGCGCCACGTCTGCGCCTTACCGCTTCTTGCTCGTGCGCCCGTCCAGCACAGTTTGCAGTTCGTCATATACCGGCTCGTCGAGCAGATAGATGTCCGGGTGACCATAGCCCTGCATTTGCGTGATGATGGCGGACCCGGAGCCCGCTTTTGGAAAGTCCGACAGCGCACAGGGCGGGGTCAGGAGCACGACATCGCGAAGAGTTATGGCGAGGCTGCCGGACGAGGCCTCGACGGCCTGCGCGCGGCCGAACGCCACGATGCCGGGGCCGGTGTCGTCGGTGCAAATCCAGATTTCGTCGCCCTCCTGCACCTGCGTGCGCAAACGGGCGCTGCGGGCGATCTTGCGGGGGAAGGCCTTGCCGGAAATCGTCAACGCGCCGCCATTCCAGTCGGAAGCTGATTTGGGACGCACGATGGCGTGGGGGCAGTCGGCTGGGGTGACCATAGCCATGTATCGTGACATGCGGACGCTCGGGGTAAGTGGTTATTGGTAGACTCGGCGCGTAGATAGCACAGGTCGGCTGCACAGGGGCGCCACAGCTGCGCGCATCGTGCCCCTTTCATTGACTTCCCGCCCCCCGCCTCGTAAGAAACCGCTCGAAACTCTCGTCAGAGACGTTCTTCAAGCAAGCCCACCGGTCCCCTGAGGCCGGAGGTCAACGCCCGGCAGCGCGATGCGCCCCCGGGCGCTCTCGTGCTTTGCACGTTTGGCTTTGGGGCGGCTGGGGCGGACCCCGCAACCAAGGATGAACGCATGTTCGAGAGCCTTTCCGAAAAGCTCTCCGGCATATTCGACAAGCTGACGCGGCGCGGCGCCCTCTCCGAGGAGGACGTCAACGCGGCCATGCGCGAAGTGCGCCGGGCGCTGCTGGAGGCCGACGTCGCGCTCGATGTGGTGCGTTCGTTCACGGACAAGGTGCGCGCCAGGGCTGTCGGCGCCAATGTGGTCAAGTCCGTCACGCCCGGCCAGATGGTCGTGAAGATCGTCAACGACGTGCTGGTGGAGACGCTGGGCTCCGACGTCGATCCGATCAATCTCGACGCCGCTGCGCCCGTCGCCATCATGATGGTGGGCCTGCAGGGCGCCGGCAAGACGACAACCAGCGCCAAGATCGCCAAGCGCCTCTCCGACCGGATGAAGCGCAAGGTGCTCATGGCCTCGCTGGACGTGAAGCGCCCCGCCGCGCAGGAACAGCTGGCGGTGCTCGGCCGTCAGATCGGCATCGACACGCTGCCCATCATCGCGGGCCAGACGCCGGTGCAGATCGCCCAGCGCGCCGAACAGGCCGCGCGCCTGCAGGGCTATGACGTGGTGCTGCTCGACACGGCGGGCCGCACGCATATCGACGAGCCGCTGATGGCGGAGATGGCGGAAATCAAGGCCGCCGTGCGCCCGCATGAAATCCTGCTCGTGGCGGACAGCCTCACCGGCCAGGACGCGGTCAACCTCGCCAAGAATTTTGACGAGCGTATCGGCATCACCGGCATCGTCCTCACCCGCACCGATGGCGACGGCCGCGGCGGCGCTGCATTGTCGATGCGCGCGGTCACTGGCAAGCCGATCAAGCTCATCGGCACCGGCGAAAAGGTCGACGATCTCGAAGACTTTCACCCCGTGCGCGTGGCCAATCGCATTCTGGGCATGGGCGACATCGTTGCGCTGGTCGAGAAGGCGGCGCAGAGCATCGACGCCGAAAAGGCGCAGGCGATCGCCGAGCGCATGCGCAAGGGCAAGTTCGATCTCGACGATTTGTCCGAGCAGCTTGCGCAGGTGGAAAAGATCGGCGGGCTTGGCGGCGTGCTGGGCATGTTGCCCGGCATGGGCAAGATGAAAGAGCAGATCTCCAAGTCCGGCGTCAACGACAAGACAATAAAGCGCCAGCGCGCGATGATCATGTCCATGACGCCGCAGGAGCGGCGCAACCCCGATATCCTCAAGGCCTCGCGCAAGAAGCGCATCGCGGCGGGATCGGGCATGAAGGTTGAGGATATCAACCGGCTCCTCAAGCAGCATCGCCAGATGGCCGACATGATGAAGTCCATGGGCGGCGCCAACAAGCGCGGACCCTTGGGCCGCATGGCGCAGGCGTTTGGCCTAGGCGGCGGCATGCCGAGCCCTGAGCAAATTGCAGAGATGCAGAAGCAGATGGAAGGCGCAGGCGGCAGCGCAATGCCAAAGCTGCCCGCGTCGCCGCCGCCCGGCCTTATGGGCGGCAATATGGGCGGCAATCCTTTCGCCAAGCCGGGCATGCCCGGTCTTGGCGGGAAACCGTCAGGCCTTCCGGGCCTTGGCGGCTTCAACCCGTTCGGAAAGAAGAAGTGAACGCCTGAACAGCGCGCGCGAAAGCGTCAGCGCAATTGAACTCTGGAAAGGAAACTACGCATGTCCCTCAAGATTCGCCTGTCGCGCGGCGGCGCCAAGAAGCGCCCGTTCTATCGCGTCGTTGTTGCTGACTCGCGCATGCCGCGCGATGGCCGTTTCATCGAGCGTCTCGGCACGTTCGATCCGCTGCGCCCGAAGGATGACGCCACGCGTCTCGTGCTCGATGGCGAAAAGGCTTTGGCCTGGATCGCCAAGGGCGCACAGCCGACCGATCGCGTCGCGCGCCTGCTCGACGGCCTGGGCGTGATGAAGCGCGAAGCGCGCAACAACCCCGAGAAGTCGCAGCCCAAGAAGAAGGCGCAAGAGCGCGCTGCTACTGCAGCCGCTGCCGCTGCCGCCGCTGCTGCCGCCGCCGCCGCCCCGGCTTCGGAATAAGCAGCGTCCATGCCGGACTCCGCTCAGGACTCCGCATCGCGCATTCTTGTGGGCCGCTTCGGCGCGGCCCATGGCGTGCGCGGTGAAATCCGCATCAAGTCCTACACGGCTGATCCGATGGCGCTCGCAGATTATGCGGGCCTTTCGGATCAGACTGGCGCGCGCGGCTTTCGCATCGAGAGCGCGCGGCCGGTGAAAGACGACATCATCGTCGCGCGCCTCAAGGGCGTTGGGGACCGCAGCGCCGCAGAGGCGCTAACGAACATCGAAATATATATCGACCGCGCGGCGCTGCCGCCGCCGGACGAGGAAGAGTTTTACATCGCCGATCTCATCGGCATGCGCGCGCAGCGGGCAGACGGGGCGCCGTTTGGCGTCATCTCCAACGTGCTGAATTTTGGCGCGGGCGATATTCTCGACATTGCGCTTGAAGGCGGCGGCTCGCAGCTTGTCCCCTTCACCCGCGCGTGCGCGCCCCATGTGGACGTCAAAAGCCGCTGCGTCACTGTCGAGCCCCCAGAAGAGGTGGACGGCGAAGACGCGCCGCAGGGCTCACCCGCCGAATGATTGCGCCTGAGCGCAAGATCAAGCTGATGGCCGATTATTTCTGCCATCCGCTCTGGCATAACGGCGGCGTCGATTTCGGAGATGTTGATCCGGCCAGCCTGCCCATCAGCGACGATCTGAAATCAGACCTCGACGCGTGGGCGAGCGTCTTCGACGGCATCCTCGATATGGATGATCCCGGCAACAAGGGCGGCTTTGAAAGTCCGAAGGCGCGCGATGATTTTGCCGCGCGCGGCGCGCAGCTGGCGGATCGTTTACGCGTGGAGCTTGGGGTCGATTGGGAGGTCGCCTACTGGCCACCCGCTGGCGCGCGGGCCTAGCATCCGCCGACCATTTCGCGCGATTGGAAGATTGAGCAGGCGTCAGGGCTTGATCAGCGGTCCAAAAGCTTCCGCCACCTTTTCGTAGATCGGGCGTTTGAACGGGATCACGTTTTCGGCGAGCCGCTCGATGCGCTCCCACTTCCACACGATGAATTCTGCCTTGTGCTTGCCGCCGTCTGGTTCAAGCACGTTGATCTCGTTGTCGTCGCCTTCAAAGCGCAGCGCAAACCATTTCTGCGTCTGGCCGCGATACCGGCCCTTCCACGCCTTGGATGCGAATTCGACCGGCAGGTCGTAGGACAACAATTCGGGCAACTCGGCGATGAGCGAAACGCTGGAGACGTTCGTCTCCTCGCGCAATTCGCGCAACGCGGCCGCGTAGAGATCCTCGTTTTTCTCGACGCCGCCCTGAGGCATTTGCCATTCGAACTGCGTTGAATCGTGCTCAACCTTGTCGCGGGGATGTCGCCTGCCGACAAAGACGAGGCCCTCGCGATTGACGAGCATGACGCCCACGCAGGGCCTGTAGGGCTTGTCGTTCATGGCGGTCTCCAGAGGTCAGCGATCGCTGCGGGCGTTCGCCTGATCGGGCGTGCGCGCCAGCGTGCTGACGGGGGTCAGCATAATGCCCCGCGCTTCCAGGCGCTGCGCAAACCGCCCGGCTTTGTCGATCACGAGGGGCAGGCCCGCGCCAAATCCAACCGCGAACCCACGCTCGCGCGCGATCTTTTCAAGTTGCACGAGGGCGGCGTCAATGGCGGCGGGATTACCGTCGAGCGCTACGTCTGCGCGCACGAGGGGGGCGCCAGTGGTTGCGGCCAGCGACGTGGAGAGGCTGCGCGGCGAGCTTGCGTCGTCGAAATAAAACAACCCGCGCTTTGAGATGTCGCGCAGGACAGGGCCAAAGGCGTCCGCGTCGGCCGTGAATCGCGCGCCCAGATACCCGGCGACGCCGACGTAGCCGGGAAAGCGGCTCATGTGCCAGTGCAGCCGGTTGAGCGTCTCGCCCGCGCTGGCGCCCGTGCGCAGCACATGAGGGCCCGGCTCCTCGGGCACGCCGCCAAAGCCTTCCATGGGCGCCTGAAGGATCGTTTCGTGGCCCTTTTCGCGGGCTTTGGCGGCAAGTTCGGGAAGGCTTCGTCCATAGGGCGCAAAGGCCAGCGTGACCGCCGGGGGAAGGCTTGCGATGGCGGATTCCGTCGTCTGGGCGTTCAGGCCCATTCCGCCGATGACGAGGGCGATGCGCGGCGCGCCGGGGGGCAATTTGGGAGATTCCACGAGGGGGCGTGCGTAGACAATCATCGGCCGCGAGCCGTCCGCGCCGATCCTGGGCAGCGGGCCGGAGCGGCCTTCCTCGACGAGGCGACGGTCGGGGGCCGGCGGCAGGCCGATGTTCGCCTGAGGCACGGTGATGATCAATGCTCCGGGCACGCCGCCGCCGCCTTGACGGAAGACGCGCACGCCGCTCGACTGCTCTACGTCGCTCCCGCTCGACACGGGTTTTGACGCAATGCTGGCCGTCTCGTCATCGCGGGATACGCCCGGGACGTGCTGTGGCGGGAGGGCAGGCTTTGCAGGCGCGTTGGCGGCGATGCTTGCGAACGGGTCCGGCTGCACAGGACTGGTCAGGCGCGCAAATGCGAAGACGCCTGCGCCCAGAACGCCTAGTCCGACGACAGCCAGCGCCATCCACGGGATTTCGCGGCGCGGCGCCGGTGGGCCCACGTCAAAGCCCAATGGCTTGTTCAGCTCGTCGGGATGCATGATGGGTCCGCCGCGAATCACATTGCAGAGCCGCGATTCTCTGCCGGCGGGCTGAATCCGTCGAGCACAAATATTCAGGCGCCAAATGAAAAGGCCGGGCGCTGGGCCCGGCCTCCATCAATTTCGTGAAGATCGATCAGTTGGCGGTGGCTTTCGCGGGTTCCGCCATTGACGCCTTGTTGTTCTCGATGAGCTGTGCGGCGGTCGCCTTGCCGCGCAGGAGTTCTGCGGCTGCGATGAGCTGCTTGTCCTTCGTGACGTCCTGCGGGACGTAGGCCTGTGATCCGCCGCGCTCGTCCTCGCCGTTCTTGAGATGGCCGCGAAGGGCGGCTTCGCCCTTGGTGCTGTCGCGCCCCTTCAACTCGTCTGGCACGTCCTGAAGGATCTGGATGTCAGGCTCGATGCCCTTGGCCTGGATCGAACGGCCCGACGGCGTGTAGTACCGCGCCGTGGTCAGCCGCAGCGCGCCATTCTGCTGGCCGAGCGGGATAATCGTCTGGACCGAGCCCTTGCCGAACGAACGCGTGCCGATGATGGTCGCGCGCTTGTGGTCCTGCAAGGCGCCCGCGACGATCTCGGACGCCGAAGCCGAGCCGCCGTTGATGAGCACGACGATGGGCTTGCCCTTTGACAGGTCGCCGGGGCGGGCGTTGTAGCGCTGGGTCTCGTCAGCGTTGCGGCCACGCGTCGAGACGATTTCGCCGCGCTCGAGAAAGGCGTTCGATACCGCGATGGACTGGTCGAGCAGGCCGCCGGGGTTGTTGCGCATGTCGACGATGTAACCGCGGAACTTGTCGGCCGGAATCTCGGTCTGGAATTTCGCGATGGCCGCCTTCACGCCCTCGAACGTCTGTTCGTTGAACTGCGTGATGCGGATATAGCCGATGTCGTCGCCTTCCATCCGGCTGCGGACAGCGCGGATCTGGATGCGGTCGCGCGTGATGGAGAACTCTCGGGGCTCCTTGTTCGGACCGCGCTGCACGCTGAGCTTCACAGTCGAGCCAATGGCGCCGCGCATCTTGTCCACGGCCTGACTGAGCGTCAGTCCCTGCGTGCTCTCGTTGTCGATGGCCGAGATCACGTCGCCCGCAAGAATGCCCGCGCGGGACGCCGGCGTTTCGTCGATGGGCGTGACGACTTTCACGATGCCGTCTTCCTGGGTAACTTCGATGCCGAGGCCGCCGAACTCGCCGCGCGTCTGCACCTGCATGTCGCGGAAGCTCTTGGGGTCCATGTAGCTCGAATGAGGGTCGAGGCTCGACAGCATGCCGTTGATGGCTGATTCGACGAGCTTCTGGTCCGTCGGTTTCTCAACGTAGTCCGAGCGAACCTTTTCGAAGACGTCGCCGAAAAGGTTAAGGCTCCGATAGGTGTCTGCGGCGGAAGCCCACGCGGGCGAGACCGTGCCAATCCGCCCGCTGGTCGCGAGGGTCGCCGCAGCGGCGCCCATCGCCGCTCCGGCCAATAACAGTGAAACCTTGCGCATTATCCGACAACCTTTTCAACTGCCGCTCTTGTTCAAGTGCCGCTTTTGGACCACCAGGGCCCGGGATCGATAGCCACCCCATCCTTACGAAACTCAACATAGAGAATGGGTTGTTTAGCGCCAATAGCGATTGCCGCCGCCGTGCTTCCTGTCGCGTCGCCCATCGAACCAACGGGTTCACCTGCGAGCACGAATTGTCCGACCTCGATCCCGACCCGCGCCATACCGGCCATAACTATATAGTAACCTTCGCCCGCATTCAGGATCAAGAGTTGCCCATACGTTCGGTAAGGCCCCGAAAAGGCCACCCAACCGTCCGTCGGGGAGGCCACAACGGCGTTGGCGCGGGTGGCCACAGAGATGCCGCGCTCGGCGCCGCCGAACCCGTCCGGGGCCCCGAACGCCTTGCGGATTTCACCAGCCACCGGAAGCGGTAAAAGCCCTCTGGCGCTAGCAAAAGCAATCGCTGGAGCAAGCCGCGCGGCGTTGGCGAATGGCGTCGCGGAGCCGGGCTTTCCAGCGTTCTGGCGGCGCTCTTCATCGGCCTTGCGGGCGGCGTCTGCAGCGCGCCGCGCGCTCGCCACTTCGTTCTCCATGCGCGCGATCAAATCCTTGAGATCAAGCGCCTGTTTGCCAAGCGCGGCGGTTCGCGCGCGCTCAGAGACGAGCGCTTTTTCAGCTTCGCCGATGGCTGACCGCCTCGCTTCGACCAGAGCGACCAGGCGACCGCGCTCTTCGGCCAGCTGCGACACTTCGACCCTGAGCCGGTCGCGCTCGGCGGCTACGGACTTGCGCAGCGCCATCAGTTCGGCGAGGTCGGCGGCGAGAATTTCGGTTTCCGACCGCAGTTCGGGGACGACGCTGCCCAGCATGATCGCGGTGCGGATCGCCCGCAGGATATCATCGGGCGAGATCAGCAGGGCAGGAGGCGGGCGGCGACCCATCCGCTGCAGGCCGGCGAGAATTTCGGCGATAACGTTGCGGCGGCTTTCCAGCGACCGCCGGAGAGCGCTTTCGCCCGCCAGCGACGCGTCAAGCTTCCGTTCGGTTTCGGCGGCACGGTTTTCGCCCGCCTGCACCCGCGCGGTGGTCTCCAGCATGGCCGAGGTGAGCCGGACGCGGTCCGTGCGGATAAGTTCCAGCTCGGCCTCGATCTTTCGGCGCTGCCCCTCGGAAAGACGAATTCCCTCTTCCAGCGAGCGCAAGTCGCCTTGCCGGCGGTCGATGATCTCATTGCGGGGATCGACGGTGAGCTCGGGAGCCACCTTGCTGTCCTGCGCCCCGGCGGGGAGGGACGCTGCCGACAATGCGAGGGCGACAGCCAGCGCGCCGCACAAGGCGGCGGCGTTTGCTGGTGTCCGGTCTCGCCTGTCGTGACGCAAAATTTCCTGGCCGACGTTCGATTCGGTGCAAGCATAGGCGCGTAAATCGCGGCTGCAATCAGGCGCGATGGTAGGGGTGTCCCGAAAGAATCGTGATTGCCCGGTACACTTGTTCCGCCACCATGACGCGCACAAGCTGGTGTGGCCATGTCATCGCGCCAAAAGCCATGGTGAGATGCGCGCGTTTCCGAATGTCTTCGTCCAGACCATCGGGTCCGCCGATCAGCAGCGCAAAGGCTGGCGCGCCCTCGTCGCGGGCCTTGGCGAGCGTTCCGGCAAACTTTTCGCTGGGAATCGATGCGCCGCGCTCGTCGAGCACCACGATGAAAGCGGCGGGCGGCAGAATTGCAATGAGGGCCTTGGCTTCGTCGATCTTGCGATCCTCGGGACGCCGCGCCCGGCTTTCCTCAAACTCACGCACGTCAGGCCCCGACAGCCCCAGCGGACGCGCTGCCGCGCGCGCCCGTTCCAGATAACGCGACGCGAGGTCACGCTCCGGGCCGGCCTTCAAACGTCCTACAGCGCCAAGTATGAGCTTCACGCTATCCGCTTCACGATGCCGACGCCCGTTCGGTCAGAAAGCGCTGCGGTCGCTCGCGGCGGCTTCGGAGGGACGGTCGCCGCCCCACATCTTTTCGAGGTTGTAGAAGGCGCGCACGTCCGGACGGAAGACGTGAATGATCACGTCGCCCGCATCGACCAGCACCCAATCGCAATTGGGCAGGCCTTCAATGCGCGGCGATGCGACGCCAGAGGCCTTGCAGGCCTTCAGCACGCGATCTGCGATGGCTCCGACGTGGGTGTTGGACCGCCCCGTGGCAATCATCATCGCGTCCGCAATGGTGGTTTTGCCAGCCAGTTGGATGGAGACGACGTTTTCCGCCTTGGCGTCGTCGAGGGCCGTCAACACAGCACGCACGAGGTTATCGGCGAATGTCCCGGGCAGGGAGCCCGCCGTGTGAAGCGGCGCTGCGGCCGCTTCTGATAAAACCGTCGTTGTCAGTGGTCCCTACTCCAAAAATCCCGATCATTCGAGGACGATCACGGATTACGTCAACATGGCCTCGATTTGTGACGTTTTCAACGCCGGAAAGCAAGAAACTTCCGTGAAATGGGCAAGAAGAAGCGCCCGATCAGGGGCGCAAGCCCTGCCAATGGCAGGTCGCTTGACGACGAGCGGTCACGCCACCACAGATGGGGAAGACACGCTGATTGCAGGGAAACGCCATGCAGAGGGGCCAGTTAAGCCTATCGGACATCGATGCGCTGATCGACGACAGGCCGCAGGACGGCGTCTTTCGCGTCAGCCGCGCCGCCGTGCGCGAGGACGCGATCTTCGACCTCGAGATGCGCCATATCTTCGAAAGCTCGTGGGTCTTTTTGGGCCTCGCCTGCCAAATTCCAGACCTGCACGATTTTTTCACCACCAACATCGGTCGCCAGCCGGTGATCGTGAGCCGGGACGGAGCGGGGAACATTCGCTGTTTCATCAACTCCTGCCGCCATCGCGGCGCGATGGTGTGTCACCGCGCGGCCGGCAGCGCCAGGCGGCACACCTGCCAGTATCATGGCTGGGTGTATGACTCGTCTGGCGCGTGCGTGGATGTGAAGGATGAAAAGCAGGGCGCTTACACGCCGGCGTTTCAGAACGAGGACCATGGCCTCGCGCAGGTTCGACTTGGCGATTATCGCGGCTTCCTGTTCGGCAACCTGAACCACGACGACGCGTCCGCCATCGAAGATCATCTGGGCGATGTGCGCATGATGCTTGATCTCATCGTCGATCAATCGCCTGACGGTCTTGAAGTCGTGCCCGGCGTTGTGCGCTACACCTATGACGGCAACTGGAAATTGCAGCTGGAGAACGGCACAGACCCGTATCACTTCACGTCCACCCATCCCTCCTACATCCAAATTCTCGGCGAGCGGGGCAAGCAGGCGGCTGCGGGCGGGCACACGTCGATCTATCAAAACTTCAACCAGAAAAGCATATCGCGCGGCGCGTTCTGCTTTCCCAACGGACACGCGGCGATCTGGGGCGAAACGCCGTCCAGCGACGCGCGGCCGATTTTTCGCAGGCTGGCGGAAATTAAAGAACGACTTGGCGAAACGCGCGCCAAGTGGATGCTTTACACGCGCAACCTCAGCGTCTTTCCCAATGTTCAATTTGCCGAAAACGCTGCGCTGCAAATGCGCATCTGGCGCCCGCTCAGCGCCAGCAAGACGGAGATGACCACATTCTGCCTTGCGCCCAAAGGCGAAGACCGCGCGGCGCGGGCCTTGCGCATCCGGCAATACGAAGAGTTCTTTAATCCAAGCGGTCTGGCGACGCCTGATGACACGCACGCTTATGAGGATTGTCAGGCGGGCAATGTGACTGGCGCCATTGATTTTCATCAAGGCTACGCACGCGGCATGGCCGCAGTGCGTCGTGGCGGCGATGAACATGCCGCGGAGCTTGGCATGAATCCGTCAACGTCCATCGTTGGCGCGTTCGAGATGGGTGACGAGACTGTGTTTCATGAAACCTATCGCACATGGCGGTCGCTGCTTCGCCACGGGCTGGAGCGCGATCTTCGCTCGGGAGATCGTTCATGAGCGGCGCAGACTTCACCAGCATTGCAGCGCGCGTACTTTATGAGGAAGCGCGTGCGCTTGATGAGCAGCGTTTTGACGACTGGCTTGCCATGTACGCTCATGACGCCATCTTCTGGGTTCCCGCATGGACCGACGATGGGCGGCTGACCAGCGACCCTGAAACGCAGTTGTCGCTCATCCACTGCACGCGCGCGCAGCTTGCCGAGCGCGTAGGTCGTGTGGAAGGCGGTCGCTCGCAAGCCTCTTCGCCCTTGCCGCGCACTGCGCATATCGTGTCGAACGTCATCGCAAATGAGACGGCGCCCGGCGTCTTGCGCGTCTCGTCAGTTGCAACGACCCATTCGTTCAACATAAAAAGGCGTGCGACCACGACAACCTTTGCGCTGGTCGAGCATGAACTTGTGCGCGTGCAGGATCTTGCGCGCGTAGATGAGTGCTGGCTCATCGCGCACAAGACCTTCCGCCTGCAGAATGACTACATCTCGACGATGATGGATTTTTATACGATCTAGCTCATACGTCGCCGGGGCGCGGCAGAAGGATGGGCTGGCCACGGCCCATCTTCTTGCACTCTTCGTAGACCCAGTGCGCGATCGCAAGATCGGCGGCCGCAGTGCCGTTGTTGTTGGCGTGATAGGTGATCTGTTCTTCGCTGGTGCGACCAGGATGGGCGCCGGCGGCCACATCGCCCAACTCCACAATTTTGTCCCAGCCGATGATGCCTTGCTGGATCGGGTCCCACACGCCCGCCTGCCGCTCGGACTCGATGGATTCCTTCCAGTTCGTCACGATGAAATCGGCGCGGCGAACAGTTTCGTCGTCGTTCTCGCGGCGTCCGCTTTGCAGCCAGCCGCCTTTCACGAGCGCACTGTTGGAGCCGACCACCGTCACCACATGCTGGCCGGGCTCAAGCCAGTTTCCATCGAACACCGGCACGTTTGAGCTGGTTGCGCAGATGACGACATCTGATCTGCGAACGACCTGCTCCGTTTCGCTCACAGGCACAAATTCCGCGTCAACGAGTTCGCGCATGCGCTTGCAGAAGGCTTCGCGGTTTTCCGGGCTGCGGCTGTAAATCTTGTATGTCTCGATCTTGCGTTCATTCTGCAGCGCCAGAATTTTGTGTAACGCCTGCCCGCTGGAGCCGAACACGCCGCAGACTTTTGAGTCCTTGCGCGCCAGATGGCGGAAGCCGACGCCGCTTGTCGCGGCTGTGCGCAACGCCATCAACGAGGAAAAGCCGATGCGCTTTTCCGTGATCTCGCCAATCATGATGCTCTTGAGTTCCGCAGTGGTCGCGTCCCACATCAGATAGACCGGGTGTTCGCGATACGGGTATTCCTGATCGTTGGCGGAATGATCGTGGACCACGCGCTCACCGCGGCTCATGGAGCCGATGACGCCCAGACCGTCGATGCCGCCCGGGAAGTTCGAGATGCGTACGTTGGCGCGCGAATGAACGCGGCGACGGGGCGCGTTGATAATGGGAAACTGCGACGCCTCAGCATAACCCTGCTCGACAAGATCGATCGCCGTGTCCATGCCGATCACGTCGCGAATTTCCTGCGGCTTGAGCAGCAAAATGCTGTAGTTTGAGCCCGTCATAGCGTCTTCCTCCAGTTTTGTTTGGCATACATTGCCCCAACGGGAGAGGCGGCGACAAGCGTTTCCTTTTCGCCCTGTTGCGAGCGGGCGCCGCTTGCTTCATTCTGTGCGTACAAGAGCCAGGGGAGACAGTCATGGACCGGCTTGATCGCGCAAAGCGCGACGTGGTCATCGCGAACCGCATTCTGGCCGCTAATCGCGTGCTCGACGCCTACGGCCACGTCAGCATGCGGCATCCGCACGACCCCAACAGATATCTGCTCGCGCGGTCACTGAGCCCCGGCATTGTTGATATTGAGGATATCATAGAGTTCGATCTGGAGGGCAATCCTCCGGCTTCAGAGAAGCGCCCGCTTTATCTTGAACGGTTCATCCACGGCGCGATTTATGAAAAGCGCCCCGACGTGAAAGCCGTTCTTCATTCTCACGCGGACGACCTGCTGCCGTTCTCCATTTCGAAAACGACGCGCCTGCGCCCTGTCATCCACGCGTGCGGCGACATGGGGCAGGACATTCCCGTGTGGGACATCTCAAAAAAGTTCGGCAATGCGACAAGCCTGCTGGTCCTGAACATGGATCATGGCCGCGATCTTGCCGAGGCGCTGAGTTCAAACCGCATGGCGCTGATGGCGGCGCATGGTTTCGTAAGTACGGGCCGCTCGATCTATGATCTGGTGCGACTCGCCGTTTACATTCCGCGCAATGCACGCGTGCAATTGCAGGCCATGCAGATGGGTGATTATCGCGTCATCTCGCCGGGTGAAACACAAGCGCGGATGGATCTCGATCCCGACTCTCCGGCCCTCAAGCGCGGATGGGAATTCTGGGCGCGCGAATCAAACTGCGGACATCTTCTGGAAAACTAAAACTGACAACAAAACTGGAGGGGAACATGCAGAAGCTTGCTCTTGCCGTCGGCGCCTTCGTGCTTGCGAGTTTGAATGCCCATCACGCCGCTGCGGACACTGTGGCGGAATTCTACAAGGGTCGCACCATCACCATTCTTATCGGGTTTCCGCCGGGCGGCGGTTATGACGCCAATGCCCGCACGCTTGCGCGCTCCATCGGCAGGTTCATTCCCGGCAATCCCAATGTTGTCGCGTCCAACATGCCGGGCGCGGGGTCGCTCACGGCCGCTAACCACACTTATAATCAGGCGGCGCAGGACGGCACGGTTTTCACTATTTTTGCCTCGTCTGCGGCGCTCGATCCGTTGCTCGGCAACAAGGCGGCGCGCTTTGATGCGTCTAAATTTGGCTGGATTGGCTCCATGGCGCAGGAGGTCGCTTACTGCGGCGTGTGGCAGGGAGCGGGCGCGGCTTCCTCCTGGAAAGAGGTGATGGAAAAGGAAACGATCTTCGGCGGCGGCGCAGCAGCGGCGATCACGTTCCAACATCCGATGATCCTGAAGAACGTGCTTGGCGCAGCCAGGATGAAGGTTGTCTCGGGATATCCAGGCACGCGCGACGTCAATCTTGCGATGAACCGTGGCGAGGTGAATGGCTCCTGCGGGCTTTTTGGCTCTTCAATCATGACGCAATGGCGCAAGGAAGTGGAGAGCGGGCAAATCAAACTCGTCATTCAGATGGGCGCACAGAAGAGCAGGCAATTCGGCGACATTCCAAGCGTTTTTGATTTCGCCAAGACCGACGAAGAACGACAAATTCTGGAGATCCACTTTCACCAGCAATTGCTCTCGCGGCCATTCGCCTTTCCGCCGAACGTGCCTGCCGAACGCTTGAAGGCGATGCGCGAAGCCTTCATGACGACTATGAAGGACAAGGAGTTTTTGGCAGAATCCGAGAAGATCGGGCTCGATATCGATCCTGTGACCGGAGACGAGATCGAGGTGGCGCTCAGGAAGTTTGCTGCGTTTCCCCCGCAGGTTCTGACCAAAGCGGCGGAAGCGATGGGCCGCTAGTTACCGCGTGACGCAACCTGTCAGAAGGGCGCGTCGCCGCACACCGCCGTGCGCTCCATGCGGCGGCGTTCCGGATAATAATCGTTGGCCGCGTAATGCTGCGTCGACTGGTTGTCCCAGAAGATCACGGCGCCGGGCGTCCATCGAAACCTAAACTGATATTCGGGCACGTTCACCTGCGCAAAAAGCACGTCGAGGATGGCCTTGCTCTCGTCCTCGTTTATGTCGTCGATGTTTAGCGTGAATTGTGGGTTCACATAGATGCATTTGCGCCCCGTTACAGGGTGCGTGCGCACAACCGGATGCAGTGGGTTGGGATAGAGTTCCTCCATGCGCTGCAGCTTCTTCTGGTCAGCCTCCGAGCGCGTGAAGAGCGCGCGAAAGTTCTTGAAGTCGTGGCGCGCCTTAAGCGAGCCAATCATTGCGCGAAACTTTTCGCTGAGGCCGTTGTAGGCGGCCTCCATGTCACACCACAATGTATCGCCGCCCAGCGGCGGCATGATCTGGCAGCGCAGGATCGTGTACTTCGTCGGCTTGACGCGGAATGTAGTGTCCGAGTGCCAGACGTCCGTCGACAACACAGGATTATCCTTGTGGTTGTCGAGCACCATGATTTCGGGAAACTCGCCCTCGGGACGGAACGGGTGAACCTCCAGTTCGCCAAACCAGCGGCTGATCTCGACATGCTGCGCCGTGGTGAGATGCTGGTCGCGTAGAAAGATGACCTTGTTCTGGATAAGGGCGGCTTCCAATGCGCGGAAGGTCTTGTCATCGAGGCCCTTTTCCAAATCAAGGCCCGTGATCTGCGCGCCGAGGTGACGACCGAGGCGCTTGACCTCGAAGGGCGCGTCAGCAAGCGCAGCCTTTGTCCAGTCGGCGACGGCGAGATTGACGTTCATGATTTCCTCCCGGCGCAATTCCCGCGCAGTACTGGCTAATTATGCTGCACACCGTGCCGCTCGCCAAGCCCTTTGCCAGCGGTCCTTATCCCCACACGGCGAAGCCCATGCCACAGCCCGTACCTGCAGCCGAGCGATAACAGGGGACGTAGTCTTGCCATTTCGTCTCCAGGTGCTCGCAGGCCCCGGCAACCGTGATCCAGTTTCGCACCTCTGATGTGCCAGAGTTCAGCCTTGCGGGCGACAGCGAGCGAAGCGCTTCCGCGTCTTTCGTGCGAAAGGCGTCGAGCAGATAGCGATCAAATTCTTCATCGACGGTGAAATGGCTCAATCCGCCGGACCCAAGAATGCCGACGCGGCCAGCGCCGTCATAAGTGCGCACTACATTGGCGATGGCTCGGCCCAGATTGTAGCAACGCTTGGGGCGCGGCTGATTGGGAGCGAAATAGGTGTTGAGCGCGATGGGCACGATTGGGACGATCGCATCGTCGCGCATCAGGCGCTGGTGCACAAAGCCAAACGCGTGACCCTCGCCGTGGGCTTTTGACAGCTTCTTTGAATAGCTGATGTCGAAATCATTCTCCATCAGGCCTTCAACGATCCGGCGGGCCAGATCAGCGGCGACCGGATATTCACGGGGCGCATCGCTGACATGATATTGTGATCGCGCGCGGCGCCACCATTGCGGCGCTTCGTCTGGCATGCTGAGCGGATTATTGGTGATCGTCTCCCCCGCGTAGATCAGGATCGCGGGCATGTTGTCGTCAAAGAACTGCTCGTATTGATCATCGCCGATGACGATGAGCGCGTCGAGCTTTGCAGCCCCAATCTCCGTTTCAAGCCGCGCAATGTTGGCCGTGCAGCGGGCTGCGCGTTCTGCCAGGATCTGCGGCTTGATTTGATCTTTGAGGGAAGGATCTGCGAGCTCAAGCAACTCGCCATACGTGCGCGGCGCACCCGTCTTGTCGATCAGCTTGCGGCCACTCGCGTCGATCTCGGCGTGTTTGGGATAGTCCTCAGCCGGGCTGTTGAGCAATGGGGAGTGCGAACTGCCAATGCCGAGTACGAGTTCCGCCATGATGTCCTCCGTTTGAATGCGAACATAACGGGGGAATACTGGAGCGCAAGCGACGCTTGCACCCGCCTGCAACATCAGGCGGCAAGCAGCTCGTCGATGTCGCGCACGATCTGTTCGGGCATGTAGGGCTTGGCGACAAACCGCCCATTGTCCGGCATCAGCGGCTCTTTGCGCCCGGACGCGACGATGATGTGGAGGCACGGCCAGCGGTGGGCCGCGATGTGCGCGAGATCAAGCCCGTCCAACTCGCCGGGCATGTCAATATCGGTAAAAAGCACACTGATCGAACCATGCAATTCGAGAAGCGCCAAGGCGTCGTCAGCGTTCGCAGCTTCGAGAACTTCGAAACCAGCGTCCTCAAGCGTCGCCGCTCCGGACCAGCGGATAAGCGGATCGTCTTCCACAATCAAGATCAGGGGGCGAGGTGCGTGAGCGATTTGCATAAACTGCCAACTCCCAGATCGCGTTGGCGTTTCGTGTCTGCGACAATGATGCTTCAATTTGGATAAAGAATTATGAAAATTTGAGCTTTTCGCTCACTAGCGCAAGTTTCACACGCTCAAGTCGACGTTTCAGAAATAGGATTCGACGCCTGAACTGTGCTGCATTTCATCAGTGCGTGGAACGCTTTTCCGTGCTGGAGTCAGCGCCTTCCGCTTCGACCTGCCCGCGACCCTGAAGCCAGTACATGATCAGCCAGCAGAAGATGGCCCATGCAGCCCCGCCAGCCCAGCCCGCGATCACGTCGGTCGGCCAGTGGACGCCAAGGTAGACGCGGCTTGCTCCCACGAGGATGGCGACCAGAGCAGCGACTGTGATGAGAAATATCTTTACTCGTATCTTCTCCTGAGTGCGCGAGAGCAACGCCGCCAGCGTAAGATAAACTGCGGCAGACATCATGGCGTGGCCTGAGGGAAAGCTGAGCGTATAGACGCGCGCGCCATGTGGCACGAGATCAGGACGCGGCCTGCCGACGCCAAGCTTCAACGCCTGACTCAACAGCATGGCGCCGACAATGGAGGCCGCCAGCACATAGGCGGACTGAGATTTTCCAGTCATCACAAGATAGCCAAACACGGCCGTGGAGACCATGACAAGCACAGTCGTGCCGCCCAGCGCTGTCAGATCGCGCATGGCCTCCTCCAGCCAGCCGGGGCCCAGGGGGTCTGAAAGATCATTCGCGTTGCGCAAGGCGGTGATGATGTGAACGTCAAACTCGCCAGGCGTTTCGCCAGCGACAAAAGCCGCCAGGCGGATGAACGCAAGCACGAACACTGCGCCAACGGCCAGCGCAATGATGGCGCCTCGCTCGGCGCCGGAAATGGCTGTGTAAATTCGCTGCATGACGACGCTGCTCGCTCGGCATTAAGTGTCAGGCTAG
>JANPPJ010000077.1:0-16093 GCA_031428455.1 Hyphomicrobiales bacterium
TCCAGGTCTCCGGGCGATCGGGCTTCGCCTCGGCGCAGGCTGCGATCACATGGTCGAACTCGCTGTCGATTCTGATCTCGAAGCGGTCGGCGCGCACGGTGCGGGCCAGCCGCGTGGGCAGGTGGAAGCGTTCCAGCGGGATGACGCCGCGCAACTCCGGCTCGACCCAGAACAGGCCCGGATCGTCGGCGCTCTCGGCCATCGGAAAGATGCCGGCCGCGTAGGCGCGCAGCATCACCTGCGGCGTGATCATCGGCGAGCGGACGGGAACGGAGCGGGCCTTCATGCGGGCAGGGGAGCGCGGCGGGTGGGAGGAGTCAAACGCCCCGTCAGGCCTCAACCCTCGCCCATCCCCCCGGCGGCCAAAAACTTCTCCAGCCAGTGGATGTCATAGGCGCCGTTCTGGATGTCCGCGTTGCGCACCAGCGTGCGGAACAGCGGCAGCGTTGTATCGATGCCGTCGACGATGAATTCATCGAGTGCGCGGCGCAGGCGCATGAGCGCTTCGTTGCGCGTGCGGCCGTGGACGATGAGCTTGCCCACCAGCGAGTCGTAATTGGGCGGGATCGTGTAGCCCTGATAGACGGCCGAATCGACGCGGATGCCAAGGCCGCCGGGCGGGTGATAATAGGCGATCTTGCCCGGCGAGGGGCGAAAGGTCGCGGGATGCTCCGCATTGATGCGGCATTCGATGGCGTGCCCGCCGAGCTTGATCTCGTCCTGCGTCAGCGACAGCGGCGAGCCGGACGCAACGCGAATCTGCTCGATCACGAGATCAAGTCCGGTGATCATTTCCGTCACCGGATGCTCGACCTGAATACGCGTGTTCATCTCGATGAAGTAGAAATTGCCGTCCTCGTAGAGGAATTCAATCGTCCCGGCGCCCAGATATTTCAGGCCGCTCATGGCGTCGGCGCACACCTTGCCGATCTCCGCGCGCTGCTGGTCGTTGAGGGCGGGCGAGGGGCCTTCCTCCCACACCTTCTGATGGCGGCGCTGCAGCGAGCAATCGCGCTCGCCCAGATGGATCGCATTGCCCTTGCCGTCGCCGAACACCTGAATTTCGATGTGGCGGGGCTTCTCAAGATACTTTTCGAGGTAAACAGCGTCGTCGCCAAACGCGGCCTTGGCCTCGGTGCGCGCGGTGGACAGCGCGTCTGACAGGTCTTCGCGCGTGCGCGCCACCTTCATGCCGCGTCCGCCCCCGCCAGCGGCAGCCTTAACCAGCACGGGGTAGCCAATCTCGTCGGCGACAGCCAGCGCCTCGACGTCATCAGTGATGCCGCCGTCCGAGCCGGGCACGCACGGAATGCCAAGGCCGCGCGCGGTCTTCTTGGCCTCGATCTTGTCGCCCATGATGCGGATATGCTCCGCTTTGGGGCCGATGAACGTCAGGCCATGATGTTCGCAGATGTCGGCGAAACGCGCGTTCTCGGACAGGAAGCCGTAGCCCGGATGAATGGCGTCGGCGCCCGTAATCTCGCAAGCGGCGAGCAGGGCGGGGACGTTGAGATAGCTCTCGCGGGCGGGCGGCGGGCCGATGCACACCGATTCGTCCGCCAGCTTGACGTGCATCGCGTCGCGGTCCGCCGTCGAATAGACCGCAACGGTTGCGATGCCGAGCTCCTTGGCGGCGCGCAGCACGCGCAGCGCAATTTCTCCGCGATTGGCAATGAGGATCTTGTCAAACATCAGCGTGCATCATTCGATCACGACGAGGGTCTGGCCGTATTCGACGGGCTGCCCGTCGTCGACCAGAATCGCCGTGATGGTGCCGGAACGCGGCGCGGCGATTTCGTTGAACGTCTTCATGGCCTCAATAAGCAAAATCTTCTCGCCGGACTTCACCTGGCTGCCCACCTCGATGAATGCCTTGGCGTCCGGGCTGGGGCGGCGATAGGCGGTGCCCACCATCGGCGACTTCACGGCGCCGGGGTGATCGGCGGCGGCTTCGGCGGGGGTAGCGGCGACAGGCGCAGCAGCGGTCGGCGCTTGCGAAGCGTGGGGCGGCGGCGCAATCACGCCGTGGGACTGGGGAGCGGAGATCACGGTCTGCGAAGCCGCAAGGAAGCGCGTCACCCGGATGCGCAGATCGCCACGCTCGACTTCAACTTCGGCCAGGTCAAGACGCGCGAGCACCTCGCCAAGCGCCTCGACTGTGGCCACGTCAATCTGCTCGCCCGTAGGAGCAAAGGCAGCTTTGACAGCAGCCTTCGCGGGCGTTTTTTGGGCGGGGGCGGCTTTCGCCGGGGCGGACTTCGCTTTCTTGGCCATCTGCGTATCAGCTCTTCTGTTTGCCAGCGAACGCCAGCAGCCCTTGAAGGGCAAGGTCATAGGATACCGAACCAAAACCGAGGATCACGCCCCGCGCGACGGGCGCAATGAGTGATCTGTGGCGAAAATTTTCACGGGCGTGAACATTCGAAAGATGAACTTCGATAACGTGGGCCCCTGAGCCCGAAATGGCGTCCCGCAATGCAACGGATGTGTGCGTATAAGCGCCCGCGTTCAAGATGACCCCAGCCCCCGCGCCGCCAGCCTCCTGTATCCAGTCCACCAGATCGCCCTCGTGGTTGGATTGCCTGAACTGGATGGAGACACCGGCTGTCGCAGCTGCTTGGCTCAGGCGCAGTTCGATGTCGCCCAGTGTTTCACGGCCATAAACCTCGGGTTCCCGCGTTCCCAGCAGGTTGAGGTTCGGACCGTTTATGACGTGGATGTGGTTCATCAGCACCGGTTGGAGTGAGGGGCGGGTTTTCAAGCCTGCCGGGCGGCGTTCTTATCCCGCTGCGGCCCCGCTGCAAAGCAAATAGCGCGCGGCGGTTCGCGTCCGTCCACATTCACTGTGGAACAAAGCATGAAGTCGCCGTCAGTCGCAGGTACCCTTTCCGCACTTGCGGATGTTCATGATGCGGCCCTGCAATGCTTCCAGCCCGACGGCGCCAACGACAATATCCTTGCCGATCACGTAAGACGGCGTGCCGTTGATGCCGAGTTGCTCGGCCAATTGCATCGTCTCCTGAATGCCCGCCTTCACGCTTGCGTCCTCGCTGTCGCGCGTCAGGCGAGCCATGTCGACGTTGAACTCCTTTGCGACGGCAAGCGCCTGCGCCTTGCCGATCTGCCCACGACTGCTCATGAGCTTCTGGTGGAAGCCCCAGAAGCGCTCTGGCGTCAGCTGATTTTTTGCTGCAGCGGCGATCTGTGCAGCCTCGATGGATCCCTGCGAGAGAACCGGAAAATCCCTCAGGATGACCCGCAAGTCCGGATTGATCTTGATGAGGGCGGACAGGTCGGCGAGCGCCCTTTTGCAGAAGCCGCAATTGTAATCGTAAAATTCAACGAGCGAGATGGCGCCCTTAGGGTTGCCGATGACGACCTGATGCTTCGAGTTGAAGATCTGATCGCCAAGCCGATCCACAGCCTGACGGCGCTGGGCGTCCTCTTCCGTCTTGGCCCTCCGATCAAGCTCGACCAGTGCATCGCGCAGCACTTCCGGGTTCTTGAGCAGGTATTCGCGGATAACGGTTTCGATCTCGCTTCGCTGCTGGCCGGACATTTGAGCGCTTGCGGGCGCGATCATCCCCAGACCGCAGATCGACAGAAGGAAGACAGCGGCGAAATTGCTTAGGCCGCGAAGTGAGAACAGGTTCATCAGGGATCTCCACACTGCGGGCGGTATATCGTTTGCCGGGCCCGCCGTCGAATAGGCAGGCCGCACGTTGGCGTGAACCGCTTCATCGGGATGGGCGGTAGGTCATGATGTCATCAGCCTTCAGCCAGATCGGCGAGTTTTCCGGCACGAGCTTTTTCACGCGGTCGGCCTGCGTGCGCGCTTCCACAAACCGGCCCATGAGCATGAGGCCCTGCGCGGCGGAAATCATCGCCTGCGGCTGATTTCCCTTCTTCTCGTACGCCATCGCCAGAAACTGGAAAGCCTCGGCGTAATCCGCCTCTCGCTGGGTCACGCGCGTCAGGATCGTGATCGCCTGATCAACATTTTTTGGATTGTTCGACGAAAGCAACGCATGGCCGAGCATGACCTGTATCGGCGTACCGCCTGGCGCCAGAGAGGAAGCGCGGCGCAGCGGCTCCACCGCCTGATCGGGACGGCCTGCCTCCAGCAGCGCCTGTCCGCGCACTTCGTGAAACCAGGGATTGTTGGGCTGGGCCGCGATCAGCGAGCCGATTTGCGACAGGCCATCGTCAAGGCGTCCGAATCGATAGGCCGCGATGGCCCGCGCGTACCGGGCCGGCATTGAGGTGTCCGACAACGGATAGCGCCTTGCCGCTTCTCCCGAATTGGTGGTGAAGCCAAAAAGCTTGGCGCGCACCATGTCGTGTCGCAGTTGCAGCGCGGGCGCGTCCGTCCGGTCCCAATGGGCGCTCTTCCTGGCAAGTTGCTCCAGATTGGAAATGCGCTCACGGGGCAGGGGGTGGGAGAGGAGATAAGGGTCGATGGACGATGTCTTGAACAGTGAATCGTTCTGGAAGCGTTCAAGCGTCGCCAGCAGCCCCCGGGCGGACTGGCCCGTCGCGTTGAGATAATTGACTGCGGCGATATCAGCGGCTTGTTCCTCGCCGCGCTGGTAGGACAGCAGCGCACGCCGCGCCATCTCCTGGGGCCCGAGAATCGCGCCAGCGACGCCGGCGGAATTGCTGCCTACGTTGCGGCTGCGCGAAGACGCCGCCACCGCTGCGCCGCCCATCAACATGCCTGCAACCGCGAAAATCGTTGCGTTGGCGAGTTCCATGCGCAGGCGTGCGAGATGACCGCCCGCGATATGCCCGGATTCGTGGGCGAGGACGCCAATAAGCTCATTGGGAGTCTTCGCATCCATGATGGAGCCGACGTTGACGAAAATCTTCTGCCCATTGGCCACGAATGCGTTGAATGATCGATCACTGACGATGATCACCTTCGCCGCGCCCGTGCGGATGCCGGCGGCCTTGAAAATCGGCGCCGTATAGTCGCGCAACAATTGCTCGGTTTCAGCGTCGCGGATGATCGGCAAACGTTGCGAGGTCTGCGCTGCGGCAGGAGCGGCCTGCGCGACGATGACAAGCGACGCCATGACTGCCGCCGCGCGGCGCCAGATCGGGAAAGCTGGCGCAGCCTTTCGCCGCCTGATACGGCAGGCGTTGTCGAAGTGGTCGGACGTTTCGGCTTCCTGCATCATGCGCTCGTTGCGCGCCTCCGGGCTCGGCGGCGGTCCAGTCATGGAAAGATTGGCATTATGGCGACAGAACGGCGGAGCGAACAGGCTCTTCATGACAAAGGCGCGAGCGTGACGCCGAGCCTGCGCAGCGCCGTCGCCCCGTTCCTCGCAATGGAGACCTTCAAGGAGGCCGCAACGCTGGCGGCAACCGGGCGCAGCATCGTGCGGCTTGAAGCTGGCGAGCCTGGCGCTCCGGCCCCGCGCAGCGCGCTTGAAGCGGCGCGCCGCCTGCTCGACGGAGGCCGCATTGGTTACACCCAGACCCTTGGCCTGCCCCGCCTGCGCGAGCGGATCGCGCTTCATTATCGGCAGGCCTACGGCGTGTCGGTTGATGCCGAGCAGGTCGCGGTGACGACTGGATCGTCGGGGGGCTTTATTCTCGCTTTCATCGCGCTGTTCGAGCCCGGTGACCGCGTCGCCATCGCCGCGCCGGGGTATCCGGCCTATCGCAACATTCTCGAGGCGCTGGGCGTCGAGCCTGTCGTCATCGAGACGCGGGCGGAAGACCGCCATGTCGTGACCGCACAGGCCATCGAGGCCGCCCACGCGCAGACGCCGCTGAATGGCGTGTTGTTGATGAGCCCCGCCAATCCCACCGGCACAATGATGCCGGACGCTGCACTGCGGGCGGTTGCTACCCTGTGCGCACGCCTGCGCCTGCGGTTCATCTCTGACGAGATCTACCACGGCCTCACTTATGACAGGCCCGCCCAAACGGCGCTGGCGTTCAGCAATGAGGCGGTCATCGTCAACTCGTTCTCCAAATATTACTGCATGACGGGCTGGCGCATCGGCTGGCTGGTGCTGCCGCATTCTCTAGTGCCGACGGTCGAGCGTCTTGCCCAGAGTTTCGCAATTTCCGCGCCCACGATCAGTCAGGTGGCCGCTGAAGCTGCCTTCGATGCTGTTGAAGAACTCGAGATCGTGAAGGCGGGTTACGCGCGTAGCCGCGCCATGCTTGCGGAAGAATTGCCCCGCATTGGCCTTGGCGACTATTTCCCGGCCGACGGTGCGTTCTATGTGTATGCAGACGTCAGTCGGCTGACGAATGACTCGATGCAGTTCTGCAAGCGTATGCTCCATGAAGCGGGAGTGGCGGCAACGCCGGGCGTCGATTTTGATCGGCAACGCGGCGCGCGTCATCTCCGCTTCTCATTTGCTGGCGCCGAGGGCGATGTGCGCGAAGGGCTTGCGCGTTTGAAGGCGTGGTTGCCGAAGGTTTGAACGAGATTGGACCGCCAGTTCGATCCCGTCGAACATTCTTCATGCGCGGACGCGGGGCTGAAACACCAAGGAACCGCGCGGTTCTGGCGCAGACCTCTGGACTGCGCTCGCATAAACCCGCACCAGCCGCTTCATCTCCCGCACGCAAATCCCAGACGTTCCGCGCCCTCGCGCCGACGCAGCTGGCCCGCGACTGTCGAACGCACGACGCCCGCCCGTTCGCGCTCCGAACGCTGATCGTCAGTAGTCCCATGTCCATCAATGCCGCGTCGAATCACACGCAACAAGGGGACATTCTCACTTTGGACAAAGGGGACATCCTCATTTTGAGCTAAAATAACGAAATTCTTTATCGACATCGACGAAGCGACATATTATAGCTATTGCGTCCTAATGACGATGAAGAGGCAGCCACATGGCAAAGGAAGTACAGCCATCCCCCGATGCGCGGTGGTCATCAGGCAGGCTGCCTGTGATCCTTTCGTTTGAGCATCAATCTGGTGAGGGAGCACCTTCCCGACCGGGTGATCGCTTCAATGCAAATGCCTTCGGCCAGACCGAATACGGCGCACGTTTCGGAATGTGGAACATTTTGGAATTGCTCGACAGCAGCAACGTAAAAGCGACCTTCTTTGTGTCCGGCGTCACTGCCGAACGGTACCCAGATGTTGTCAGGGCTGCTGTGTCGTCCGGCCACGAGATTGCTGGGATGGGATACAATTTTGAAAAGATCCGAACTGCCAGCCGAGAGCGTGAACGGGCAGCCATCCTAAAATCGAAAAAGGCGTTATTTGAAGTTTGTGGCGTGAAAATTGACGGGTGGAGATGTCCAGATTATCGAATGAGCACACAGACCTTTGACATACTATCTTGTGAGGGATTCACGTGGGACAGCAGTATGCTGAACGATGATGTCCCTTATTTCTACCAATGTGAGGGCGGCAAGCTAATAGAGATCCCATTTACAACTAGCACCGCGGACAAGGCTTATGTGGCTTGGCCAAACCCGGTTAGAGGCGGTGCGCCGGCGTTAGCCGACGTTTGGGCGAAGGAGTTCGATGTACTCTATGAGGAGAGTGCCTCGGCGCAACGGTTCATGATTCTTAGCTTACAGACATGGGCATCTGGTCGTCCTGTAACGCTCAGAACACTAAAGAACTTCATCGAACGTGTCAGATCTGTGAATGACGTCTGTTTCACGACATGCGGCGGTCTTGCGAACACATTCGCGGAAACAGCTTCGAAGATCACAGTGGAGGTTTGAATGTGGAAAGAAGTCTCTCTCCCAAAGCAAGGCGCATGGCCCCAGGGCGTGCGACTCCCGATCATCATCAGTGTTCACCATCAGTCTGAAGAGAACAGCGTGTCCTTCCCCGATGGTCAACCCGACCCCCGCGACTACAACGAGCGACAATATGGGGGGCGGCGAGGTGCGTGGCGACTGCTCGAAATCATGAGCAAGCATGAGGTTCTCGGCACATGGATCATTTGTGGCGCTACCTGTGAGAAATATCCCGCAATAACACGCGAAGTCATGAAAATCGGGCATTCCATTGCCGGGCATGGATATGCACACGAAGCATTGAGTGATCTGACCCCTGAGCAGGAACTTAATGTCATCTCGAAGACCGTGCGCGTATTTGAAGACAAGATGGGCGCACCACTACGTGGCTGGAGAACGTGTGCTGCCAGCCACCACACCATGGATATTCTCCTGCAGAACTTCGACTTTGAATGGGACGCCAGCATTTGGAATGCTGACCTGCCATATCTGATCGAAGGTCATGGAAAATCGTTTCTTGAAGTGCCTTTCTCTATTTACAGCGACTCTTCATATACAAAAAGCGCAGTCACGCGAGCTATTAATCAAAACAATACATGGGAGTGGAATCCGCCTGAAACCGTGTTCCAGATAATGAAGGACCAGTTCGATGCGCTGTATGAGCGCGGAGCAACGCACCCAGTCCTCATGCCGCTCACTGTGCACGACTTCATTACCGGCCGGCCTTCACGGTCAAAGACTTTCGACGACTTCATCGCGTACGCGAAGCAATTTGAAGGTGTTGCCTTCACCACACACGATCAAGTTCGCAAGTGGTGGATGCAGAATTATGACTGTAGCAACGGCGCTTCTCATCAGGAGTCATAAAACATGATCGAATGGTCCGCCTTGCGAGGCCTAGCTTGCGCCTCGATATTCGCATGCGCTCAGCCAGTCAGCGCTCAAACTCCAAGTATTGCCGAGAACTTTTATAGCGGCAAAGCTGTACGGGTGATTGTGCCGACTGGGGTCGGGGGGTCAGTCGCACTTTACGGACGGCTTTTTTCTGATCACTTTCCGCGCCATATACCTGGATTGCCAGCCGCAATTTTCACAACGATGCCGGGTGCAGGAGGCGTTACCTCTGTTGAATATGTAACAAAAGTTGCGCCGAAAGATGGAACAGTCATCGCTCAAATCATGAGCCAGACGATTCTCGTACCCATGATTCGGCCTGCCGGCTTCGAACCTGCGAAGCTGAAATGGCTGGGGTCTTTGGCGTCTCGTCCCGGTGTAGTTGCCGTGTGGTCGTCGTCTAAAGTCAAAAATTTGGCAGATGCTAAGATGATTGAAGCTACACTAGCTGCAAGTGGGATCGGAGCTGGAAATTACCAAATTCCAGCTATGGCCAACATGCTCATCGGAACGAAATTCAAGCTTGTCACTGGTTATAAAAGCGCCGGAGAAATGAATATGGCGCTGGAACGCAATGAGGTGGATGGCAGATTTAATTATTGGTCAGGTTGGACATCGGTTAGACCGGATTGGATCCGAGACGGGAAGCTAACGTTTTTGTTCCGGACCGGGCCCAAAGCTCCAGGAATGCCGGACGTTCCATCGCTTATTGATCTAGTGAAATCTGACGATGACCGATTGGCCGTTAAGTTGCTGGAAGGACCTGATCAGATCGGCGTAGCGTTTTATGTCGCAGCAGAAGTCCCGGAGGAACGCGTCGCACTTTTGCGAAAGGCCTTCATCGAGATGCTTGACGATAAGGTGTTTCAGGCAGCGGCAGCGAAGATGGATTTGCCGATTGATCCTGTGTCATTCGAAAAAATAGGGACAACAATTCAGGAAATCTATGCAACTCCAATATCCGTCAGGGAAAGATTAAAGCCGCTGCTCGTGTTGGAATAACAGTTGATTATCATTGGGGAGAGAAACATGCAGGACCAGTCCAATCTCGCTGGCGTTCACCCGAGCGCGGTTCAGACAAGCGACAGGATGATTGAGTATGTTTCCGACGCTATGGTAGAAGTTTTGTATAAACTCAATGTCGACTATGTATTTCTCGTGCCTGGATCCAGCTATCGCGGTTTACACGACTCCCTCGTGAACTTCGGACGCAACACGAAGCCTAAGATCGTGCTTTGCGTTCATGAACAAATCGCAGTTTCCATGGCGCACGGATACGCAAAGGCCTCAGGACGGATAGGCGTTTGTATCTTGCACGATCTAGTTGGTTTGATGAATGGATCCATGGGAGTTTATAATGCCTTTGCTGATGGCGCGCCGGTCCTGATACTTGGAGGCTCAGGCCCCCTTGATGCTGCCGACAGGAGGTGGATCGATTGGATTCACTGCGCATCAACGCAATCTGATCTGGTCAAGCATTACACGAAATGGACGGAAGAACCGACCACCGCACAATGGCACCTGGACGCTATTGCGAAGGCCTACCGATATGCCATGTCCGCTCCACGCGGGCCGGTATACGTGACGCTGGATTGCGGCATACAGGAGCAGTTGATTGAAGAAACTTGGCAATTGCCAAACCTGGACTACTACAAGCCGGCTCCGCCAATCGGCCCCAATATGGACATTCTAAAAAAAGCTGCGGCAGCCCTGATGGGAGCGAAGTTACCGCTTATTGTCGGCGGTCGAGTTGGGCTATCCGCGGATGCCGCTGCCCCGTTGATAGAGCTCGTCGAAATGCTTGGGGCGACATACATCGATGACAATGGATTCGTTGCTTTCCCAACAGGGCACAATCAGAACGTAAGCGGGGATAAAAGTATTTTAAATGAGGCCGATGTGATCCTTGCACTCGATTGCAGGGATGTCGCCAGCTTACTCGATGGCTATACGCATGTAAAAGAAAGACTTGGTTCAGGAGCGGTTCGGGACGGTCGAACGGTGATCAACATGTCGCTGCACGACGTCTTTCCTCAGTCCTGGTCGTATATAAGCGGCAAGCAGGCGCCGATTGATTTGCAGCTTCAGTGTGAACCTGTCTTCGGCATGACTTGCCTTCTAAACTTAATTCGTGAGATGGCGAAAGACGATACAGCATTCCTTGAATCTGTTGCTCGTAAGACGGTCATAGTAGCTAAACGACACTCAGTGACGCGAGCCTGGCAGGTAAATGCCGTTGAGGAACATTCGCGCGAAGCTCAGATCCATCCGTCCAGGATGGTCGCAGAGGTATGGGAGGCTGTGAAGGAGAAGAACTGGATCCTTGCTATGCGCAATCAGGCCAGCTTTCCCGATGGGGTCTGGCAATTTCCCGGCGCGGGTTCTTATTTGGGAACAAATGGTGGCGGCGGCGTGGGCTATGGTCCTGGCGCTGCTGCAGGTGCAGCCATTGCGTGTCGGGATTCAGGACGGTTTTGTGTAGCGATCATGGGAGACGGCGATTTCATCATGTCCGCAGGCGCCATTTGGAGCGCTGTGAACAACGCAGCGCCCATGCTCCTGATCATCAACAATAATACGACCTGGGGCAACGATGAGAAACATCAAGTTGAAGTCGCAATTGATCGTGGGCGACCTGTTGAGAATGCGGGGATTGGACAAAGAATGGATGCACCGGAAATAGACCATGCCGCGATTGCGCGGGGGTTCGGCGCATGGGCAGCAGGCCCAATTCATGAACCAGGGAAACTACGCGCAGCGCTGGCTGAGGCCGTTCAGCAAGTCGAAAAAGGACTCGTCGCTGTTGTGGATGTACGCACTAGCTTTGGCCGATAATAGTTAAAATTGGCAGCTTCAGGCAGAGTAGGTCATAGGAGTTGCGGGTGTCAGGCTCGTTCCGCTGTTATCGCAAAGCTCTCCACGACAGTTACATGCCTTTGGCTTGCAGTCAGGAACAGAAAGTCGTCAACAATGCCTTCTCGACCACATTTTCATCACGGTCAGCGTATCGACGAGGACGCTGGGACTTCTCAATCAGTTGCGGAGACTTCGTTAGCGTCCCTTCGGCGAGATATCCTTGATCTGGTTCTTGCGCCGGGCTCAAAGCTTCGGTTTGAAGACCTGAAAAGGCGCTACCTCACTGGGAGCAGCCCGCTCAGAGAAGCTCTCTCTCGGTTGACAGAGGAAGGGCTGGTTGTAGAAGACACGCGCGGTTTCAGCGTGTCGACCGTTTCAGCACAAGACTATATCGATTTGACGACGCTTCGTAGAAGCATCGAGGTCATGGCAGTCACAAATTCCATGGAAAATGGAGGCGACGAGTGGGAAGCATCTCTTGTAGGCGCCTTTCACCACATGTTTTTAGCTAGCACCTTGACCCCGGCTTTTCCGTCAGAATGGGCGCATAGGCACTCCGCGTTTCATGAAGCGCTAGTTTCTGCATGTACATCACCACGGCTTCTCCGCTTCCGACGCCAGCTGTTCGAGCACTTCATGCGGTACCAACGTTTAGCGCCTCAGAAAGTCATCAAGAAAAGCGTTCAAGATGTAGAAAATAGACATCGCGGCATCATGAACGCAGCCCTGGCCCGAAACAGTAGCGAGACATCACGTTTGGTAAGTGAACATATTCAGGCCCTGGACGAAATCCTGGACGCTTTGAATAGCAACTAAGGCTCGCGCGAACCAGGTCGAATTTTTGCATCGGAACGGGGCAGCTGAAGGTAGGCAAAGGCGCGTCAATTACGGTCCAAAATCAAGAGAGACGGCGCTGAAAGTGCCGATCCACCAGGGGGAGCGCGTCATGAACAGCATGATAATCAGGGCGTTTTTAAGCGCCGCGGCGTTGAGCGTTCCATCGATCTTCTTCGCGGGCGCCAAAGCTGATCCGATCGCCGAGTTTTACAAGGGCAAGCAGATCACCCATATCGTGGGCGCGGGCGCAGGCGGCGCCTTTGATCTGGTGTCGCGCACGGTCGCCACCCATATGAGCAAGCATATTCCCGGGGCGCCCAGTATCGTCGTCACGAACATGGCTGGCGCCTCCAGCCTGACCATGATGAATTATCTGACCAACGCTGCGCCCAAAACAGGCTTGGTGATGGGCATGGCCAATCCCAATATCGCGCTCGAACGACCGTTGAAAATGCTGTCAAAGGGCGGGGGAAAAGTTCTTTTCGATGTCAGTAAGCTTCAATGGATTGGCTCGCCATTGCAACAGCCCCAGGTTCTCTGGGTGTGGCACACGGCGCCGGCCAAGACGTTCGACGATCTCAAAACCAACAAGGTCATTCTCGGCGCCACCGCTGTTGGCGGCGACAATTACACGTTGCCGTTGATCTTGAACCGGCTGATGGGCGCCAAGCTGGACATCATCCCGGGATACAAGGGACAGCCGGAAATTTTCACCGCAACCGAACAGGGCGAACTGCATGGTAATATGGCAGCCCTTCCCAATCTAATATCGGCTCGTCCTGAATGGTTTGCGGAACGCAAGGTTCGGGTTCTCGTGCAATTTGGCACCCACCGCATGCGGCAATTGCCGGACGTTCCAACGGCCATTGAGCTTGCAAGCAATGAACGCGACAAGGCGATGTTGCGCTTTTTCGTACGCAAGTTCAGCATGGCCTATCCGTTCGTGATGGCCGCTGAAGTTCCTCGCGACCGGGTCAACGCAGTAAGAGTAGCGTTTGAGACGACGATGAAGGATCCCGCTTTCCTCAAGGACGCGCAAAGACTGGACCTGGACATCGACCTGTTCACCGGCGTCGAGATGGAGGCGCTGATCAAGGAGATGGATGACACCCCAAAGGACATTGTCGATCGCGTAGCCGAATTAATTGAAATGCCGAAGTAATCAGGGGATTGAGGACAAGCGGCGCGAACGAATTGCGAGAACGGGTTGTGAGGAAAAATTGAATGAATGATTTTGTCAGCGCCGACCGTCTGGGAATGTATAATCTGAATGCGTTGAAGATCGGTCTTTTCGGTGCAAATTGCTCGTCGGGGCGCTGCGTCACGCTGGCCGAAGAACGCTGGACTGCCGAATGGGAAGATACGCTTGAACTCGCGAAAATGGCGGACGAGACGGGCATTGATTTTATGCTCCCCATCGGGCGATGGAAGGGCTATGGCGGCGACACGGATTATCAGGGCTCCACGCTTGAAACTGTCACTTGGGCCTGCGGAATTCTGGCCTCGACCAAACGCATCACGGTCTTCGGAACGGTTCACGCGCCGCTCTTTCATCCGCTGATTGCCGCGAAGGAATTCGTCACGGCCGATCACATCGGGCGGGGGCGCTTCGGCCTAAACATCGTTTGCGGCTGGAATGAAGGCGAGTTCGATATGTTCGGCGTGCAGCAGCGCGATCACGACCGCCGATACGAATACGCGCACGAATGGATCGACGTTGTGAAGCGCGCATGGGGTGGGAGTGAAAACTGGGATTTTGAGGGCGAGTATTTCAAACTCAAGGGCGTACGCATGAAGCCCAAGCCCTATGGCGCAAGCCGTCCGCTCATCATGAATGCGGGTGCATCTGCCAACGGACAGGCGTTTGCGCTCAAAAATTGCGATGCATTCTTTACATCCGCTTCGCGCACAGACAGTGAAGAGACTGCGCAGAAGGTGCGAAGCCTGAAAGAGCAGGCGCGCGGCTATGGTCGTGAAATCGGCATCTATACCATTGGCGTCGTCACCTGCCGGCCAACGACGAAAGAAGCGGAGGATTATCATCGTTACGCAACAGTCGAGCGCGCCGACTGGAACGCCGTGCGCGAGATACTCGCGTTGAAGAAAATTTCGCCCGAAAGCGTTGGGCAGGAAAAGTACGACGCGCAGCGTGCCGCCTACGCGAACGGCATGGGCGGATTGCCGATCGTGGGCGATCCAGACCATGTGGCGAATACGCTCGCTAGGCTTTGCACGGCCGGCCTGAGCGGCATCGGCATTTCATTTGTGAATTACCAGAAAGAGCTGCCGTTCTTCGCGTCAGAAGTTTTGCCGCGTCTGGAACGCATGGGCGTACGCGCGAAGCGGGCCTGACCCATCCATTGCGCGCTATTGTTTTACCAGGATGTTGACAGGCCAAGAAGAAAGCGACAGCGAGCCAGCTTCAAGCGGCAGTTGCGCGCTGTTGTGAGAACTTCCTCAAACGATTTGATCGAAATCGTCTTCATCGAGCATGCCGCGCGTGCTGCGGTCCGCTGTTTCGGTATAAGCGGTTAGGGCGCACAGGTTGGGGAACGAAGTTTCCCCTTCGACAAAGGGAATGGCCGCGACGAACACGCCGTTGGATGTGGATGGCGCATAGCCGGGCTGGACAGCTAAAGCCTGAGCTAAGCGCACGCCGAAACATGCTCAACGGAGAGTTTGTAGAGATACCAGGGCCCAGACCCATAAACCAATTGGCGTGATCAGCGTGTTGTGATTCACAGCTTCCGAAAGGAAGCAAAAATGAATCGGGACCTGTTCTGGCTAACGGACGGGCAACTTGAGAAGATTGCGCCAGACTTGCCGAAGGATACGCGCGGAAAGCCGCGCGTCGATGATCGACGTGTAATCAGCGGCATTGTTAACGCGCTGAAGTCTGGCGGTCGCTAGATCGACGCTCGTAACTAAAGGTACCTCGCGTTGCAAGGTGGTTCAGTAATTCAGGGTGGATCTTCACAAATACGCTGCATCGTAATCCGAAATTTTCTAACAGTTTCGTCGCATATCCCGCAGCAGCAGATGCCGCCTCTTCGGAAAAAATGCAATAAATTTCAGGGACTTCTTCAACCGCACTTCTCGCTTCATTACTGCCGTCTATCAGCATGAAGGTACCGCCATGCATGCGGGCATAAATCGATAACAGTGGTTTAACTAACCGGCTGATGTTCGCAGCCTCAGGCGTGGGCTTGTGCAATTGAACGCGAACGTTTGATTTTCTGCTCATTTTTAACCCCGGATAACATTGAGGACGTGTCTTCGATTTCACTGAGATGCTATTTCTAAGAGGAGCTGGTCAAAAGCTATCGAACCAGCTGTATTTGAGGTGGCGCTCGATTCAGTGACGTATCTGAATTTATGTTGAGAATGGACCTGGAATTCAAAGCTAGTTTATTGACCACGATAGACGAGAACCCGACATTATTCCCAGCTGAAATTGAATTATAGCGCAAGGTCGATTTAGGCAGATAGATCGCGCCTTTTATCGACAGGTTGGAGTTGGAATTTATTTCAGAAGGGAAATCGTCCAGTACGCCCCGAGACTGGTAAAAGAGGATCCCTGCAAAAGCGCCAATGGTTGGAGCTGTTAGGGTCACCTGACTTCCGGAGTTTATCAGAAATCGCGGCGCGTTCGCTCCTTTGAGGAAAAATGTCACGCCCTTGCCTGAAGCTGTGGAGCCGCTGTTCACGATGAATTCGCCCCGCACAACATACACACCTGGATTGAACGCGACTGTTGCTCCCGAATTAAGCTCTAGCTTTA
>JANPPJ010000078.1:0-7643 GCA_031428455.1 Hyphomicrobiales bacterium
ATCAGGACAGCCGCGATCTTCGCCCCCTTCGGCGCTGCGACGAAAGCCATCGATGAATGCGTTGACGCGTGTGTTTGGCTGTTGACAGGATTCAACTAGGAGCATAGAGTTCCAATATTATAGATTTAGAAATGCGCCCGCAGTTAACCGCTGCGGGCGTTTTGATTCACGGCCGCGCAATCATGCGTGATGTTGGATGCGGGTGAGCAAGTCGCCTGCACGGTCACCGGCGCATCTAAAGGAAGTCAAGCGCAATCGCGCGGGTCCTTCCGGGCGGAAACGCAATGAGGGGGGGCTGCCAGCGCGAGCCTTTCCTAGCGACAGAATAAAAATCGCATTTCGTTTCGTTTTGGTCGCGCGCATGTGCGGCGGACTCCTTGCGAAAAAGCGCTGCACCGCAAAGACATCTAGCTTCCAGCGACCTGCGATTGCCCTCTCAATTCCATCCAAAAAAACGAAACGCCTAAAGCGCCGCCGTTGCCCGAGATCGATGCAGCCAGGTTGGCATGTCTTGCTAGACCCTCAAGCTTTCGGTGCATTGGCAACAGCATGATGCTCAAGACCAACGCCGCGGTTAGGGACGACATGAAGGGGAAGGCCAAGCGGTAGCAGAGATAGAACCCAAACGCCGTCGCTACACAAATCAACAGAATCCGCATGACATGCGCGTTCATTGTTGCCGGCTCCGCCCACACCGTCCGACTGCCGGACGCAGTCACAAACTGGTGTAGCCTCATGTACCTCATTTTCTTCATCTTGGGCTGTCGTTGTTGATTTCCACTGAGAACTGACCCGGGATTTCCACCGAGAAGTGACCCGGCTTGATGATGGGTTTAGGCAGCCGAGTTAAAGGGTCTCGCTCCGGGGTTTTTGAAAATGAGGGCGAACCGTCGGAAGTTCAATTGGAACAGTTTCAGCCGGAGACCGGATGCGAAAATCTCAAGTCGAAAAGTTGAATACAAGACGGCCAATTCCGAGGCACCCCGAAATAGCAGCAACCGGACGGGCAAGAGGAACACGACTAGTCAAGCGCGGGCTCCCCAGTTGCCATGCTCTGGAAGTCGTGAGTCACCTATTGTGTCAATGCTAGGCGCCGACCTTGCTAAAGTCTTGAATCATCCAAAAAGCCGAATGCCGAATGTTCGGCGCAGTTGATCCAAAACGAACGGCTAGTCGACCGCCCGTCGGCACTCACTTCAACGATTTTTGGATATTCTCGATTGATGCTTTCGTCAGCGTCTTGCCGTGCTCCAATACCAGTCGGCTCTGAACTTCCTTGTGCAGGAGCGGGCGAAGCTGGCCCAAAGTCTCCGGGTCAGCAATGAGAACAAGCGATGTGAAGTCGCCGTCGTGGGCACGACGATACAGATCATGCGCCAACTGTTTGGCAAACGTGGCCTCGTCAATCTCCTGCCCCTTTGACTCCGGAGGCCGCTGGCCCGAAGGCCCCTCATTCCCCAGATGCACCGGGTGAAGCTCGCCGTCGGCCGTCAAAGTTACATTGTGTTCCTGACCGGAATTGCGGAAGAAGCGCGCTCCCGTGCCGTCAGCCACAACAACAAACGCATTGTGGGGGATTTTGTCTGACATGATCTCACTCCTCGTCGACGGTCAATCTACTAACGTTGTGCGACTGCCATCGTTCGGCAAGGTCTAAGCCGACAGTGGGGGCCTCCTAACAACGGAAGTTATCGGACCCTGCGCCCCCGGGGCTCCGTCCGCAACACGCCAAAGCTCCAACAACAACCAGATGATGCCGTGATCGGCCATCAGGGGCTGGCATGGCCGGCGAGTTGTGGCAGGAGGGCGCCTTAGCGAGCCGGAGCCGGCGCGGTTCGTGTAGTGGTGCTGCTCGCGTCGCTCAGATATTTGAACGCCGGCAGAGCCGCGAGCTGGTCCTTGGTCATGTTCATCACGGCATGATCGGGATAGTCGCGATTGCCAGTCATGGTCGTCGTGGTAGTGGTGGTTGCGACGGGCGAGCCTCCGGTTGTGTCCGTCCGTGTCGTGGAGGTGGATGCGGTGTTGGATGAGCGCGGCTCCATGACGAATTTGATCTGGTTCAACGGGACGGCGACATTGCGCTCGCCGATTCCTAAGAAACCGCCGACGCCGATCACAACGACATCGATCTTGCCGGAAGCCTCGGTGATGAGTTCGTTGATGTCGCCGATCTTCTCGTTGTTGTTGTTGTAGACGTTCAGGCCGATCAACTTCGAGATACGCCAAGTCCCCAACTGCTGCGTCACAGTCTGGGCGGCGGCGGCGTTCGAACCGGCTGGCTGCTGAGCCGACTGTGCGAGAGCCGGGGCGGATAGCAGACTTGAGGCCAGTAATGCGGCGGCCATGTACTTCATAGACATGTGTATCTCCAGCTGTTGCTCCCAGCGGGGCAACCTGCATCGGAGGGAATGGTTCCTGCATTTCCCATATGACCGCGAGTTTATTCAGAACCAATGTTTCGCTGGCAGATCTCGAAAATAGTCTTGCAGCACTATCCCACCGTCGTTGATCGCGGCAGCTTTACGCAAGCGCCGACCGAAGCCCCACAAAACCTAGCATCTGGATGAGGTATATCTCAAGATCGACGGACGCATGATCTATTTATGGCGCGCTGTCGACGCCGAAGGCGAGGTTCTGGATGTGCTCGTCCAGTCGAAGAGAAACAAGCACGCAGCGCTAAAATTGATGCGCACGCTCCTCAGGAAACATGGATTTTTACCGACGACTTTCGTCACCGATGACCTGCGTTCCTATGGCGCGGCGGCGCGAGAACTTGGAATAGCGCGCCGTCGTCGCACCGGTCGATGGTGCAACAACCGGGCGGAAAACTCGCATCAGCCAACCCGATGACGAGAGTACAAGATGCAGGGTTTCAAGAGCGCCGGATCAGCTCAAAGATTTCTCTCCTCCCACGCCGCAATCTACAACACCTTCAACGTCCAGCGTCATTTGACCTCAGCCTCCACGCACCGCGCGTTTCGCGCGGCTGCGATGGGCACGTGGCATGAGGCAGTCGTCGCCGCGTGAGAAACTCCGGGACCGTCGCGTCCTGCATCCAGGTTCGATAATGTGACAGCGCCAGAGGCAGTCTCTCATTTTTTTTTAGCGGGCCGTGGCGTTTTTTTCGCCGTCTTTTTTTGAGCTGTAGCCGGTGGCGTCTCTATATAAACGAAGCAGGCGGGGTAAACTTCTGCTTTCAGCTTTGGCCAAGTTGCACAATTATGAAAGTAAAGAAGTTCATCTTCATATGTGTAATGTCGATAGGGCGCTATCATGTACCGGCTTGATCCGTCGGCTGCTGCGCCGTAGCGATCTATTTGCCCAGCAAGCGACGGCTCCACTTCCAAAATTGCACTCCGGAGGCTTTCACCCTCAATGAAGTTGTCTGGTAATTGGTCGAATGGGCCATCAAAATAATTATTCACCCGCGCATTTGATTCATGAACGCCAATGAGTATTTTTCGTGCAGCACGATGATCGCTATAATACGCAAAACCAGTTCGACGCCCAATAAGTATTCGATCCGTATGAACTGACGGCTCGAATTGATCATCGACGCCTTCGGTTTCATCGAGGACGTAATGGAAGACTTTTCTTTCAGCATTGAACAAGAGGAAGAACCGGACCGCAGACTCGTCAAAAATAGGGCCGATGTAACGCTCTTCTGGAAGCACTATTCCTTCGGGCGGTTTAACACTTCGTAGATCGTTAAGCTGGAAACGCACCTCACGACTTCCGTCCGTTATTAGGTACAAAAGATCCCCGAGGCGCTTGACGTCTACGCCATGGCTCTGGTCAAAGACCATATAATTCACTTGTTCGCTTCCACTCCATTCCTGGAGATCGGGAAAGTACGCGAAGTGAACTTTGCCCTGATCACGTGTCGAAGCGTCTAGTCTTATGTTTCCGGCATAACGAACACCATTCGCCATGAAGTTGAAGTAATAGTAATTCTCTGTCGGATAAACGGTCACGTGATCTGGAAGGCTCAATAAGATCGTGGAGAACATCGCACGCGTATCCGATAGCGGCAGCATAAGGCGTTTTCTGAGCGCTTCAACGTAGCCCTCATTCGTCGATAACTCCACGCGGTGACGGGTGCGCAGCTCATCTGCTTTTGACGTCGTTATGGCGGCGCCATTCAAAAGACACGCGCAGAGAACGAGAACTCCCGAGAGACAATTCGCAGGCCCGCCGATCATGGTCAGCTCCTTACCGAGTAGGCTCAGAATTTCGACGGTCGCGCGGCTGCGGTTTTCTGTCCGGCGCTACCCGCTTCTGCTGCACCTGAGGCTGCTGAAGACGCGGTTGCTGAACCCGCGGTTGTTGAACGCGGGGAGGCTGAACCCGCGGAGGCTGGACGCGTGGACGATCAGGCTGTCTGATCACCGGCCTATCTACTCGTCCTTGTCCTCTGCTTAATGAGACCCTGTGGCTTGGGCCGCGGCTCGCGTTGACGCTATGGGTCGGGCCACGGCTGAGTACAGGATTATGTATTGGACCTGTGCTGGCCCTTGAATTGTGCACCGGCCCCCGGCTCGCGACCGGATTGTGACCTGGCCCCCTACTAAGAATTTGATTATGTTTTGGCGCCCTACTCATAGCCACATTGTGGATTGGTCGGTTGCTGATAGAAGAATTATGGGTTGGCTGACGGCTAATCGCCCTTTGGTGACCCGGTGCGCGACTTATGGCAACGCTATGGACCGGGCGCGAGCTTACCGCAGGGTTATGAATTGGGTGGCGGCTGATCACCGCATTGTGGACAGGCCCCCGACTCAAAGCTGGAATATGCGTCGGACCGATGCTGCGGACAGGGTCATGTCCTTGGCTACGCTCTCGCGTGTGCCCTTGGCTGATAGCTAGGTTATGGCCCTGACTTTTTTCGGTTGTGTGGCCCAAGCTGATCGCTTGATCATGTCCTTGGCTACGCTCTCGCGTGTGCCCTTGGCTGATAGCTGGGTTATGGCCCTGACTGCGCTGCGTCGAGTGCCAGCTGATGCGCCGATCGTGTCCCGAACTCACTGTGTTTGAATGGCCTTGGCTTATCCGCGGATTATGGCTCTGCTTCGTTGAGTGCGATCTGTATTGCGCGTGGCTTCGGCGCTCATCGTGACCGCCGCTGATCCAGCGGTTATGGGAGCCAATCCGATTGTGGCTCCAAGAAGAATTGTGAGATTGAGTCCTGCCATGGCTCCAATTAGGCTGATGGGAACGCCACCTTTGGTGACTATATACGGGATTATGAGATCCAAACCTATAGTGGCTGCTTGCAACGCCATGCGATGCCCACTGCCCATGGCTCAAATCGGGCGCGTGTCCGGGCACGACAAATCCGGGGGGCGGAAGCGGGATTAAGTAATTAGGGCTAATCCAGGGAACTCCAGGTGCGACAGCTCGCTGAGGCGGAGGCGGCCGGCATACCTGATAGACAGCGATATCCCCCGTAAGCGTTGCATCGTTTCGCATCAGTTCGGTTTCGTTGAGGCCCCCCCTTTCATCAAGAATGCTGTCCAAATCGATTAGATAAGCATTCTCTAGCCCCGAGCTAGTGTTTTGGACGCTCTGTTCACTCGACGGCGGGGGCGTAACTTCTACGATCAGATCCGCCCTGTTTCCCTGAACCCCGTGAACGTGAGATGGATCGGCCTCAAATTCCGCCCCCCCCTTTGCAGACGCTTGCTGGGGAGAGGCGGATTGAATGCGGCACGGCGCATTAGGCGTGCACAGGTTGTCGCCTGTTATCCAAACATAAGCATCGGGCCGCTGTTCTTGAGCCGTGGGCGAGAGCGGATCCGGGATGTCCGGCCCAAACGCGGCTCCGCCCGCACAATTCGCAGATAGGCTCGGAGGTCCAACTGATCTTCGGTCATCATTGCCAACATCGTAACGACCAACGGGCCGCCAAGCGCCCACTTGATCCAATTCATACCGGATCGTCCGAGCTTCGCCGGGCGTGGCAAAAGAGTTCTCAACACCAAGACCAAGGTTTCGGATGCCACCTCGTTCTGACACTAGCATTACGGGCCGCTCACCACATTCAGAGAAGGTGATATCGCTGATCGGCTGACTGTAGCCGGCGCGATCGACATCAGCTGGCGAAACGAAAAAGTCTGGCATGATAAATTCACGCCTTACGTCTGACGGATCGAAATCGCCGTTCGGAAGGAGGCGCACGGACCACACAGAATTGCGTTTGTCGTCTTCAGACATTTCAACCCACGACGCATCATTGAATGCAGGGCTGGACCAAACGCCATAATACACCCTCGCGCCAACGCCCATGGGATCGCGCCGAACGCCAACGCCCCACACGCGTCGCCCTGAAGGGGCAAAGTTCCAACAGGCCGGCGTCTGATCAAATCGGCCCTCACAATTGTCGATTCGGGCACCACGAGAAGGATCAAGCATGATCAAGGGTAGTGCCGCCCGTTGGTTGGTTTCTACCTGAAGAAAGGCTCGTCTCCCATCGCGGCCATGATCGAAGGCGCTCAACTGACGGCCGTCTCTTGCAAGACGAACAATGAGGCCGCTTTCCATGTCAGAGACGAAGAGTTGTCGATGGATGCGATCGTAGGCAATGTTTCCGAGAGATGCGCCTGAATTTGGCTGGCCGCCTGCTGTAATGCTCGCAATTGGGGTCGCTCGGTATCCGTTTGCAGCTTCTAGCCGCCAAACAGTGCCTGGCCCGCCCCCTCGCCCCCACATACCCTCCATCCAGGCATCTTGCGACCGGTGAAGCCCGAAGGCCGCTGACGCTGTGAGATATACGTTAGGCGGCGCCTGATCGTCGAGAGCGACGCCAAACACTTGCCCCACATCCGCAGCCCTCACAGCCGAGCGAATAGTTTTCGAGATCCAGTGCTGCCCACTCGGCGGCTCCGGGGGCGAGGACAAGCCGATGATCACACCCACGGGACCGTTGGGGTCGATCCGGGGTGAAGTCTCGCTGTTTTTTGCAATTCCCGAGAAACGCGTAACGAAAGCTTCACCAGGGCGAAGAGGCTGAGTTTGAGCAATAGCCGATGAAGCTAAAAGACAGGCAGAAATCTTTAATGCAAAAGAGATAACTGTTAAGGCGAGATCGAATCTTTGAACTGATTTGGGCATGCTCGCCTCTCGCAGATCTGAACCGTCCCGAGTTTGACGGACTCATTATGGTCAAACTATACGGCTAAGGCTTGGGCGTCCAGGATTTTCATAACCCAGTTCATCTCATAACCCGAAACTCCGCGGGAATGATGACGCGAAAATTGTCCGAAACAGTGTCGCGGAACGTGGCCCAATTTCGCGGGACCTTTTCGCGCAGGAATCCGAGCGTCGCGTCGGCGAAGTCGGCGCAAGTGGCGTAGCATTTGTTGTGCGTGACGTGCTTGTGCATGACGCCCCATAACCGTTCGATCGGATTCAAATGCGGACAGTAGGGCGGGACGAAGATCAATTTGATCCGGCATCCAGGACGTTCGAGCCACGCGCGCACGAGTTTGGCGTGATGATAACGCGCGTTGTCGAGAAAGACGTGGATGAGCGCGAGCATCGGATACATCGCCTCGATCGATTCCAGCAGCCTGATGGTCGAGAGCGCGTCGATGGTGAGCGCCTCGATCATGCGCGTCTGGCCCGTTTCCAGATCGACGGCG
>JANPPJ010000079.1:0-4044 GCA_031428455.1 Hyphomicrobiales bacterium
CTCAACAAGGCCGGTACCTTCGTCGGCGCGCAAGGGCTGAGGCGCCCTGCACTGACCCAGTCTGGGCGCAAACAGCTGGTCGGGCTGGAAGCCATCGCCGGGACAATCCCGGAAGGCTCAATGCTCGTTTCAGCCCAAGGCCAGTCTGCCGAAGGTCACGTTACCGCATCAGGACTGCGCGTGCTGGACGGCGGCTCGATCGCCCTTGGTCAGCTCAATGGCGGCTTCGCTCGCCACGGCGAGGAATTGCTCGCAAGCTCTCCCACAAGGGGTCAGAGCGCGCGGGTCAGGGTCGTCGCTCCGCACTTCTACGACACAAGCGGGGAGCGTTACCGTGACTGACGTTGCAATCACCCAGCTGCCCGCTGCGCCGCTAAATGTGTTCGAGATTTGGAGCAATCCGCTGGCGGTCCTCGATCGCTTTGAGAAGGCCTTTGGTCCCTCTTTGCCGCCTTTGAGGTCATCTCTGCAATTGCCCGACAGGCTGCTGACTCGATGTGAGCCGACGGTGTGGCTGGTCGAGGGAGAAACTACAGGATTGACCGAATTGCTCGGCTCCGACGGCAGCATTACCGCGATCGGCGGCGGCCTGGTGCGGGTCAGGCTTACCGGCGCGGGTTGGCGCAGCCACGCTGGTCGCCGAGTGGGGACGGGTTGGGTTTTCTTGCGACGGTGGAGGGGAAGGCACAATTGTTCGTGCTGCCGTTGACAGGTGGCGAGGCGACGCAGGTGACTCATGCCGCCTCGGGATTGCAGCAGTATTCGTTTTCGCCGGACGGGACGCAGGTGGCCTATGTGAGCTCTGATGAGGCGGCGAAGGCGACGGGTGTGGAGCGGCACAACAAGAGTTTTGAAATTGCGAATAACGACTATTTGACGACGGTGCAGCCTGTGCCTTCGCATTTGTGGTTAATCCCTGCGCTAGGTGGCAAGGCGCGGCGATTGACGAGCGGAACCTGGACTTTGCCGATCAGCTTTCCGCCCTCGCCGCCGGCAGCGCCTTTGTCGTGGACGCCAGACGGAAAGAGCGTGACGATCGTGAAGGTGACTTCGCCCTATTCGGGCGACTTCGCGCAAGCGAGCGTGCAAGTGCTGGATGTCGCGAGCGGGCAAATGCGTGCGCTCACGGGGCGCGCCAAATATGAGGCGCAGGCCCTGATTTCACCCGACGGGAAGAAGGTTTCTTATTGGTATCCGAAGGATGGAAACACCAGGAATGTAAATGAAATTCAGGTGACGTCCATCGAGGGCGGCGAAGGGAAAAGCGTGACTCGCGAGATCGACCGCAATGTGATGCGGGCGATCTGGATGCCGGATTCGGAATCGCTGCTGGTGAGCGCGAACGACGGGACGGGTGTTGGATTGTGGGTGCAGCCGCTGAGTGCCGCGGCGCGGCGGATCGACACCGGACGTGTTGTTGCGACGACCGGGTTTTGGCTGGATGCTTCGGTGAATGCCAAGGGCGGGATTGCGTTTACCGGCAGCGAACCGAATTGGCCCACCGAGCTGTATTATCTGGAGAGTGCGGCGGCAAAGCCGGTGCGATTGACGGAGTTCAACAAGGGCATCGCCGAGCTGGAACTGGGACGGAACGAAGCGGTAAGTTGGGAGGGGCCGGATCAATTCAGGAACGATGGCGTGGTGACTTATCCGCCGGACTTTGTAAGTGGTAAGAAGTATCCATTGGTGCTTTACATACACGGTGGGCCGCGCTCCGCTTCGAAGGTGGCTTTCTCGCATTATGCCCAGTTGTTTGCCGCGCAGGGCTGGGTTGTGTTTGAACCGAATTACCGCGGCAGCGACAATTTGGGGAACGCATATCAGGCGGCGATCTGGAATGACGCCGGGGCGGGGCCGGGTAAAGACGTGATGGCGGGTCTGGAGATGTTGAAGAAGCGGGGATGGGTGGATGAGAGCCGGATTGCTACGACGGGATGGAGCTATGGCGGCTATATGACTACGTGGCTGTTGGGCAATTATCCCAAGGTATGGCGGGCCGGGGTGGCCGGTGCTCCGGTAACGGACTGGATGGACCAATACAATCTTGGCGATGCGAATGTGCGGCGTGGAGAAGCGTTTGGCGGGTCGCCGTATTCGGACCCGAAGCGGATGGAGGAGATGCGGCTGCAATCGCCAATGACGTACGCGGCGAAGATCACGGCACCAACGTTGATCCTGTCAGACACTGGTGATTTTAGGGTGCCGATCACGCAATCGTTCCGCTTGTATCATGCTCTTGTGGATAACGGCGTGCCGACTAAGTTCATTGGTTATCCAGTGTATGGGCATAGCCCGACGGACCCGGTGCATCAGCGCGATGTGTCTCGCCGTTATGTGGATTGGCTGAAGCAGTATCTGGATGGACCCCTGCCGATTAAGGGTTCGTTTTAAGCTTGATCCAATTGCGGGTTGGGAGGGGCAGGACGCCAGTGAGGGCACGTTCGAGGACGGGGTCTGGTGTGGGTGTAACGAGCAGCCAGACTTCGGCTTGGGCGGAGTGGACGCCGAGCGGGAAGAGGCGATTTGCTTCGCCGGTGGGGCTTAGTGTCCTGATGGTGTCGCCATCGATCAGGAAGGCGTAAACATGGCTTGCGGCGGTTGCGTTGACGGCCAGATTATTGCGTTCGATTGCAGCAATGGGGGTTGCGGATTTGGCTATTGAATTTGCCGCGGCTCCGAGTTGGCCTGCGGCGATGTTGAATCCTCCTGGTTGGCTGCTCATGGCAGTTTCGAGCCGAGTTGAATCTGCGCTGACCGCGATGGATGGTTTCGGCGCAGGCGGGGCGGCATCTGCGCGCGATTTGACAGAGTCATTTTCCGCTGGGGCTTCTTTCTTGGCTTCGAGTTCAAACGCGATTGCCGGCGCGGCTGGTGCTTTGTCGGCGAGTCTCTCGCGAATGGGTTGCGGGGTGGCAGAACTTTGCTTTTGGGCTGGCTTGGGCACTGGTATGTTTGCGGCGATCATGACCGGTTTTTGTACCATAGCAATCTGGAGCACTGGCTTGGTTGGCCAAAGAGTAACAGAGACGATTCCGACTAAGAGACAGGAGGCGACGGCGGCCCAGAGCAATTTGGTGATGGGGGGACGTTTGCGCTCCTCGTCCCTTTGCTCCAGAACGCGGGTGAGCGATTGTTTGACGAGCGGGCTATCGAGGGCCGCCCGCATCGCTTCTTCGTCGGCAAGAGCGTCGAAGAGTTTCTGATTGCTCAATGACTTTTCGAAGAGACGCTTTTGCTCCTCGGGCGTTAGTGTGCCAGCGGCATAGGCGCTGAGCAGAGCGTGCATTTCGTCATCGAAACGGTCGTCCATTATTGTGGCCTCCTGGTTTGCGACATGAGGAGTTTGAGGTCTGCGCGGCAGCGGGCTTCCCAGGTGTATACCGTGTTGATGCTGGCGGCACCGAGGGCGATCTGGATTTCGGAAAAGCTTAGGCCATCGAGTTTGAGGCGGAAGATCTCGCGGCAGCGCTCACCGAGTTTAGGGAGGCAGGCGTGGAGCTGGTCGATCAATTCGCGCTGCTCGGTCTCGAGAATGATGTTGACGTGGTGATCGGGGATCGGTTCTTCAGTGACGTCGATGCTGCGGTTCTCGCCCCGGCGCGCCGATTTACGGGCGTGGGCGACGAGCTTGAAGCGGGCGATTTGCATCGCCAGCGGCACGAGTTCGGTGATTTCGGTAACGTGAGCGTATTTTTCGTGGAGCACGAGCAGAACCTCCTGTGCGACGTCTTCGGCGAGTTGCCTCCCATAACGAGATGCCGCGAACGCGAGAATCCTTTCACGCAAAGCGGCGATAACATCCATAATGTGAGAATAGAGGAAGCTCCATGGAAATGACACGCTCGCTCAAAGAACGTGGTGTTCGCCTTACCCGGCAACGCCAGGTTTTGCTCGACCTGATCGATAAGAGCGGACAGCATCTGGACGCGGAAACCCTTTACACAAGGGCTCGCGAGAGCGATCCGAAGCTGAACCGCGTTACCGTTTACCGCACGCTGAAAATGTTGAAAGAATCGGGGCTGGTGGATGAACTGGACCTCTTGC
>JANPPJ010000080.1:0-6533 GCA_031428455.1 Hyphomicrobiales bacterium
TTGCGGGAGAAGGTGGCCCTTGCGCAGCAAGGGTCGGATGAGGGGTTACCCCTGCTCCGCCACCCCAGCGCAGCAATCATCGCCTTCGCAACGGCGACATCCTCATCCTGATGCGCGCCGCCTGCCCCCACGCCGCCAATCGTCTCACCGTTGATGACGACCGGAAAACCCCCGCGCACGTTGGTGAACTCGCCATCCATGCGGATCTGCATCGACAGCACGCGATGCTCTTCGGCATAGCCTGTGGCAAGGCGCTGCGAGGCAGCTGTCTTTGCCTTCTTCGTGGTCGTGCGTCCTGCAAAATGCCGCGCGCCGTCCATCACCAGATAGCCGATGGTCTCGCACGATTGATTGCACACAGCGAGCGCAACTTTCACGCCCAGTTCGTCAGCTTTGGCCACGCCCGCAGCGAGCATCTTCATTGTCGCTTCATGGGTCAGGCGATAGGTGGAAACGTATTCAGTCATAAGCCCCCGCGCATTATCGCGTGCGAAGACGGCGGCGCACATGGCGCCGCCGTGCTCATTCAGCCAGTGAGGCCAAGCGTTTCGTTCACGAACAGATCTTCGATCCGCTCATCTCCGGCAATGATGCCCTGCTTCTTGGCGTGGCTGATGAGGTTCTCGATCACGGCGCGATTGGGCTCGATGCCGTAGGGCATGGGATCGCCGCCGGTGATGTCCATGACGCGCTTGTGCATCCTGGCGTCGCCCTTCAACTCCACACCGCCGGCCTTCAGCTGTTCGACATACATCTGCTTGGCCTTCGCAAAGCAGTTGAACACCTCTGTCGCAAGGCCGGGATTGGCGTCGATCAATTCGTCGCGGATCACCACGAGATGATTGATCGGATAATGCCCGTTGCGCTGCAATGCGGCGAAGCCAGTCTCTTCCGCGTTGGGAATCAGCGGCACGACATCGGGATGATCGACCGACACGCCAATGGCGGCGACAAGCTCGCCGGAGATCAGCATGTCTTCCATCTTCTTGCCGGCCTCAATCGGCACGACATTGCCCGGCGCCGTGTATTCGGCGACATGCTCGTCGCCTGACAGCACCCACGTCACCTTCGACAGATCGACGCCGTACTCATCCTGCAGGATGCCGCGCGCCCACACGCCCGTCGTCACCGTGTAGCCACGGTTCACCCCGACGCGCTTGCCTTCAAGGTCTTTGGGCGAGGTTATGCCCGCGTTCTTGTTCACGAGAATCGCGCCGTGATGAAACTGCCTCACGATGAAGATCGGGATGGCCGTGAACTTTTTCCCGTAAGATTTGGCGCACATGTAGGTAGTGATGGCGAGTTCGCAGATGTCAAACTCATAGCCGCGCACCATACGACGGAACGCGGCGATCAGGGGATCGACCTCCACCCAATCGAACTCGAAGCCGTTGGGCTTTACCAGTCCGTCCTTGAGGGCCGTGTTGGCGACCTGGGTGCGGGTGACCGATTTGTAGCGGGGAAGAGACATGCGGGGTTTCGCTCCGGTTTCTTGTGCTGTGGTTTTACGGGAAAGCCGCACGCGGCGGAAGGGGGCGGGCGCCCCGGCCCGGACTTGTGCGCCAGCGCTCCCATGCTATGAGGGCCGCAACGCGCATGCGCAGGAGCCAAAACCGTGACCGAGTACACAGAATCTCCGCCCGATCACCTGTCAACCGATCCCGACAGCCCATTCTACAACGAGGAGGTTCTCTCCCGTGAAATTGGCATCCGGTTCAAAGGCGTAGAGAAGACCAATGTTGAGGAATATTGCATCAGCGAACGCTGGGTGCGCGTGCCTGCCGGCAAGGCGATGGACCGTTATGGCAACCCGCTCCTCATCAAGCTGACCGGCGACGTTGAGGCCTGGTTCAAGGACAAGAAGGACTGACAGGCGGCGACGAGGGGTTCAGCAGCACGAGCACTGAAATCCCTCGGGCGTAATCAGCGCGTCTTTCATCCAGCCCGGCGGCAAGTCGTCCTCGCTCACGTCTACCGCCGGTTTGAAGACGCGCCAATGGCGCTTTACTCCGTCCGCGCACTGAAAAACGATCAAGGTCTGCCGTGGCGGCACACCCGGCAGGCGAACCTCCTCTTCCGTCACAATCGTCAGATCGTTCTCGCTGAGGGAAAAACGCGCGCGCGTCCAATGCTTGATCTGCCGCAGGGCGGCGCGCTGCGCATCGTCCTTGCGGGCCTGCCCAAGCTTGTATGAAAGAGGCTGCATAGCTCATCATTTACGCCAGCATGGGCGCTTTGCAATCGCAGGCCCGGGCGCAATAGCATGGCCTCCGTGGAACAAGGCTGCATCATGAGCAATCCCTACGGCTTTCCCGACTATGTGATCGAGCGCGTGCTCGCCAAACGCGGCCGCCTGCCCGTCTTTGATCGCTTCGATGCAAAGCGCACGGCGCTGCTCGTGATCGACATGCAAAACTTTTACGTCGGCGAAATCGAGTCAGTGGTCAGCATCATCCCGAACATCAATCGCCTCGCTCGCACGCTGCGCGACAAGGGCGGCGTGGTGATCTGGGTCGGCATGACGGCAGGCGAACAGGGCCAGAGCCATTGGCGATTGTACCACAAGCACTTCTTCACGCCTGAGAAAGCCGCCAACCACCGCGACCAGCTTTCGCCCGAGCATGTCGGGCATGCGTTTCACAAAGATCTGAACATTCGCGACGGCGATTCCATCGTCTGGAAAAACAGGTTCAGCCCGTTCATCGCTGGCGCGTCCAATATCGAGGACGAACTCAAGCCCCGCGGCGTCGACTCGCTGATTATCGCAGGGACAGCGACAAACATGTGCTGCGAAAGCGCAGCGCGCGACGCCATGATGCTGGACTACAAGGCGGTGATGGTCAGCGACGCAAATGGCGCGCGTTACGCCGAAGATCACATTGCCGGACTGACGTCATTCTACCAGAGCTTTGGCGACGTCCGCACGACTGATGAGGTCATCAACCACCTGCTGAAGTAAACGCGAGCGCGGTCAGCTTCAGTTGCGCATCATCATGGACGCCAAAGCGTAGATAGCGCCAAGCACGAGCAAGGCTGGCGGCACCCACAGCAGAAAATCCAGCTCCCGCCGCAGCTGGCTCATCTTCTCGCCCTTGCCCGGCGCCTTCGCAGTTGGCTTGGCGAGGCCAACCCTCACCAGCACCATGCGCAAGATGACGAAACCCATGCCGGCGCCGACGAGTGCGAGTAGGAATTTGACCATTCCGTTGTCTAACCCTGCATCGCCGCGCCGTCATGGAATTTTAGCGTTACACGCGCACTAAGCTGCGCGCGCGACGGTTTCTCAGAGAGGCAAAAGCGCGGTTTCACCCTCATCAAGCTGCATGTCAAAAACGCACAACATGGCGGCTGTCGCCGAGTACTTGCCCATGAGCGCGACGATATCAACAAGCTTTTTGGCGCCAAAACGGTCCATCGCCCGCTTGTAGGTTGCAGCCGACACCTTGCGGTCGCCAAACGTCTCACGCCCAAGCTGCACGAGGACCGCGTCCTCCTCCGGGACGCCATCCAGCTGGCGCTTGTGCTTGATCGCCAGGATGGTCTCCTCCGGCACGCCGCAGGTGCGCCCTTCAGGCTCGTGGGCGGCCCACTCGAACTGGCTGTCGCACTCGCGCGCCGTGATGAGGATGGCGACCTCGCGCTCACGCGGGGTGAGGCCGCATTCAAACCGCAGGTATTTGTTCACAGGGCGGTTCATTTGCGCCAGCTTGGGCGAGTGCAGCTGGATGCCGCCCGGTCCCTGCAGACCACGAATCGACCCGCCCTTCGGGTCCACGTAGGTGTCGAAGACCGCCTTGCCGGCGTCATCGAAATCCTCGCGCTTTGGCGGCGGCACTCGGCAACGGGATACAGGATGAATGTCGTCAGGCAGCATTTCCAACCCTCGTTTTGTTTTCTTTGACGCGCCATCCTAGCCCCAATGCGACCGCGCCGTGAAGTCGATTACTGGGGTGTGGCGGTCATCCGGCCGCGAACGCGCAAACGCCTGTTTAACCACGCGCCGCAGCAAACCAACCGACAAGTTGGGGCTGGACAAGCCTGCGTCCCCTTTCTATAAGCCGCTCACCGTGAGGCGTCGTTGACGCCCCCGGTCGCCCAGGTAGCTCAGTTGGTAGAGCATGCGACTGAAAATCGCAGTGTCGGTGGTTCGATCCCGCCCCTGGGCACCATCAAATCAAGGACTTTACAGCGCGACTGCAAAGCCGGTAGCCACTTTTCGCCGGGACGCGGTAGCCACTTTTGTTCAGGCGGCGTTCCCGTCGCGGGCTGCTTTTTCTCCGCAAGGTGGCAGGAGTGGAGGGACTTTCGATAGCTCTTTACTTCAATGGCTTGCGCGGCGGTGGGGCTGCATTTGGATCATTGAATGGACAAGGGTTTTTTAGACCGACTGCCCCACCCTGCGGCAGCTAATTGTGGAACCAATTACGCCACCAGTGGCGGCTCGATGACCGCGACTGTATAAGCATCTGGGGCTCCGTGGAGGTTGGCCAACTATGTTGACTCGTCAAAACACGAAGCTGGTAGCGGCACGAATGCCTGTTCAACTCGCCCATGCTATCGACGAGGCTGCCGCCCTCTCCTACACTACGGCCTCTGCCTTTCTGCGACAGGCGGCCTCTGAAAAGCTGCACCGCGAACGACCTCGTGTTTTTGCGCCTACGCCAACGCGGTTCACGGCGAGGAAAAAATCAAGCCGAATAATGCCGTCCCCCGCACCGGTGGATGGGGCATCCAAACCGTGCGTCGTCACATCACCGCCCGGCGGAACGCCACTACCCTCCGACGGCACCAGTTGACTGCTGAAACACCCGGGGGCGGGAAGGTGCCCGTTGCACCACGATGGTGCAAAGGGGCGCACCACGATGGTGCTATGGAAGCGGGCACGTGGCCCTAGGTTGCCGCAATGATCATCAATGACGAGGGGGATAAGACCGATGGCTAGAAAGCTCCAGAAGCCCAAACACGAGCCAGAAGTCGAGGCCAAGAGAGGCAGAGGCCGTCCGTCAGACTACAAGCCAGAGTACGCCGTAACAGCGGCGAAACTCTGCGCGCTTGGCGCTACGGACGTTGACATCGCCGACATCATCGGCGTCAGCGATAGGACTGTATACCGCTGGTCTGCGGCGCACCCGGAATTTTGTCATGCCTTAAAGGCAGGTAAGGCGGCAGTCGACGACCGCGTCGAGCGCGCCCTCTATCACAAGGCCGTCGGCTACTCATTCGACACCGAGAAGATATTCCAAAGCGGAGGCGATATTATCCGCGCCAAGACCCGTGTGCATGTCCCACCTGACACCACTGCGGCCATATTCTGGCTCAAGAACCGCCGCAAGGACGAGTGGCGCGACAAGACCGTGGCCGACGTCAACGTCAAGAACGAAGACGCCCAATCGCCGGAGTTCCTCGAAATGGTTCGGCGCTTGAACGAGTTCGCGCGGCAAAAGAGAATGACGATTGAGCAGCAGCCGGAGAGAAACGATTAGGTGACCAGCTACGTCGCCATTGGCGGTGCAGTGTCACCTATCGTGAACTGGCACGTTACTGACTTGCTAATATGGTGGAAGACATCCGAGACGCCCGCAAGAGCCTTGCGCATTCTGCGGCGTCAGGCACACTCACAACTAACGTCCGGAGGAAAGCCGGTTTGCTGCGGGAGGACGTCCATGAAGGCAAGTCGCATTGCATTCGCTGCAATCCTTGGGGCGCCGCTTGCCCTTGGCGCGATGAGCGGGGGAGCTGCGCCACAGTCCTTCTATGAAGGCAAGACCATCAATCTGCTGATCGGCTACGGACCGGGCGCCGGATATGACGCCTACGGGCGGCTTATGGCCCGGCACATGGGTCGGCATATCGCTGGCGCTCCAACAATCATTCCGCAGAACATGCCGGGCGCGGGCAGCATGAAGGCTGCCGGCTACGTCTACTCCGTCGCACCCAAGGACGGAACGGCTCTGGGCATCATTGCAACAGCAGCCGCGCTGGAGCCCCTCTACACCGGCAACAAGACGCTGTTCGATCCGGCAAAGTTCAGTTGGATTGGCAATCTGGACGAGACGATTGGCACCTGTGCGGTCTGGCATACTTCGGGCTTCACGAAACTGGAGGACATGCGAGACAGGGAGGTTATTTTTGGCGGCAGCGGACCAGCGGCCATCAATTCGCAGCACGCGGCCGCGCTGAAGAATCTCCTCGGCCTGAAAATTAAGCTGATTCAGGGCTACAACGGCGCGCTCGATACACGGCTCGTGATGCCGCGAGGCGAATTAGAAGGCGGATGCGGCTTCGCGCTATCGTCGCTTAAGGCCCAGCATACTGCCGATTACCGCGACAAGCGTCTCGTTCCAATCGTTCAGCTCGCCATTGACAAGCATCCTGAACTGGAAGGCGTTACGCATATCTACGATTACGCCAAGACTGACGAGATGCGACAGGTCTTCGATCTGGTCTTTGGCAGCCACGTGCTCGGCCGACCCATCGCGGCCCCGCCCGGACTGCCCGCTGACCGCACCCGGACACTGCGCGCGGCGTTCATG
>JANPPJ010000081.1:0-24095 GCA_031428455.1 Hyphomicrobiales bacterium
AGGCGCGCGCCGCCGACCAGCCCGTGATCGAAAATGATCGTGTCAGGCCAGACAAAGGCGACGTCGCGCTCGGGCGGGCAATGGGCGGCGATGGATTCGGCGACCGCGTGCATCCCGGCGAAAAACGCCCGCCGCGCCGAGCGCAGTGGCTCGTCCGGCTCCAGCACGACGGCAAATTCCACGAGATCGTATCTGCGCACGTGTACGAACGTCCCCGCCCCTTCCTTCGCCGCGATGGCGCAGGCGTGAGTAAAGGCGTCCCCGCTCTCGCGCAGCGAGACGAGATTGTAGCCAGGAGGGAGGTCGAGACCGGTTTTATCCATCATGAGGCCCTGCTACACGCTTCCGCCGGGGTTTGCATTCTTGTTTCGTTTCCTATCTAGGAAGTTCTGACGCAAGGCCAAGCCACCTCGGCCTTTCGACGTATGGGAGCAGGCGACGCACACGCGCGCCGGAGGGAACACAATGGCCGGCGACAGCCGCACGATCTTCGTTTGCGACTGCGAGCGCTCCATGGATGTCGATTTCGACGCCATTGGCAAAGCCTGCGGCGGCAAAGTCATCGCTGGCAGCCAGCTTTGCGGCGCGGAGCTTGACCGCGTGCGCCCCGCGCTTGCCAAGTCTGGCGCGATAACCATTGCCTGCACCTTGCAGGCGCCCCTCTTCCGCGAAGCGCTTGAAGACGCGGGCGATGCGGCCGACGTCAGCTTCGTAAACATCCGTGAAACCGCAGGCTGGTCTGCCGACGGAGCCAATGCCGCGCCGAAAATGGCCGCGCTGATCGCAGCAGCGGCGGAACCAATGCCGCCCGTCCGGCTCGTCTCGATTGAGAGCAAGGGCGTCGCGCTTATCTATGGCCACGATGAACAGGCGATCGAAGCCGCCCGCCGCCTGGCTGGCCAACTCGACGTCACGGTGATCCTGGCGCGCCCGCAGGATGTCCCGCCGCCGCGCGATTTCGAGTTTCCCATCTTCTCCGGCGTGGTTCGCGCCGCGACCGGCAGCCTCGGTCGTTTCGAACTCACCGTCGATGAACTGGCGCTGCCTGCGCCCTCCTCGCGCGCGGCGCTGCGCTTTGGCCCGGCCCGCGATGGCGCGGTGTCGAAATGCGACGTGGTGCTGGACTTGACCGGCGGGACGCCGCTTTTTCCCGCGCATGATTTGCGCGCCGGTTATCTGCGTCCTGATCCGCGCGATCCTGTTGCAGTGGAGCGTGCAATCAACGAGGCGGGCGATCTCGTTGGCACGTTCGACAAGCCGCGATATGTGGACTTCAAGGCGGACCTTTGCGCCCATTCGCGTTCCAAGGTGACGGGCTGCACGCGCTGCCTTGATCTGTGCCCAACCGGCGCGATCACGCCTGCGGGCGATCATGTCGCCATCGACGCCGAAATTTGCGCGGGCTGCGGGGCTTGCGCTGCGGCGTGCCCAACCGGAGCCGCCAGCTACGCCCTGCCCGCCGCAGACACGCTGATCCGCAAGCTGCAAATCCTGCTCCAGACGTACCGCAAGGCGGGCGGCGAACACGGCGTCATCCTGTTCCATGACGGTGACCACGGCGAACCGCTGATCGACGCCCTCGCCCGCTCTGGCGATGGCCTTCCTGCGAACGTGTTGCCCGTGCGCGTCAACGAGATCACGCAATTGGGGCCAGAAACCATTGCGTCAGTGTTTGCCTATGGCGGAGCAGGCGCGCGGCTGCTGGCGCGCAACAAACCCAAGCACGACATCGACAGCGCGCTGCGCGTGGTCGAAACCTGCGAGACGATCATCTCCGGCCTCGGGTATGGCGCCAGCGTCGTATCCGTGATCCAGTCCGACGACCCCGACGATCTGCGCGCGCAGCTTATTGCGGCGCCGGTTGGCGTTGAGTCAGCAAAGCCTGCGGGCATGGTGGCGCGCGGAGCCAAGCGCGGCGTGCTGGAAACAATCTTCCGCGAGTTGCATCAGGCGGCGCCCGCGCCCGTTCCAGTCATCGCGCTTGAGAAAGGCGCGCCGTTTGGCGGCGTCAACGTGAACGTAGACGGCTGCACGCTCTGCCACGCCTGCGTCGCCGCATGTCCCACCGGCGCACTCGCTGACAATGCAGATAAGCCGATGCTGCGCTTCTCCGAAAGCATGTGCGTGCAGTGCGGTCTCTGCCAGGCAACCTGCCCCGAAAAAGTCATCACGCTGGAGCCTCGCGTCGACTTCAACGCGTGGAGCGAAGGCCATCGCACGGTCAAGGAAGAGGAGCCCTACCCGTGCCTGAAATGCGGCAAGCTGTTCGGCACCAAGAGCGCCATCGAGCGCGTCGCCGCCAAACTTGAAGGGCGGCACTGGATGTTCACCGGCGCCAACGCAAACAGGCTCGACGTCATCCGCATGTGCGAGGATTGCCGTGTGGAAACTGTCGTCAACGAAGGCTTCGATCCCCACGGCGCGCCGCAGCGGCCACCGGTCATGACGACAGAAGACTACTTGAAGGCGCGGCTAACAGACGGCAAGGACAGCCTCAACTAGGCCACCACTCTGGAGAACCCATTCGTGCCTGTGACCCGCGACGACATTCTGCGCGCGCTCGACGCCGTGAAATTGCCAGACGGCAAGAGCCTGCCTGCATCAGGCCGCCTCACCGATGTTGTCATCAACGACGGCAAGGTGATCTTCGCGATCACGGTCGATCCGTCAGAAGTGAACACGCTGGAAGGCGTGCGCTCCAGCGCCGAGCAGATCGTCCGGCGAATCCCCGGCGTCACCGGCGCGCTTGTTGGGCTCACGGCAGACAAGGCGGCGGGGTCGGCGCCGACTGCCGCATCCGGCCCAACGCCCATGCGCAGCGGCCCAAAAAATCCGCCCGCCGCAACGTCCAAACTTGCCGGCATTCCCGGCGTAAAGCACATCATCGCGGTCGCGTCCGGCAAGGGCGGCGTCGGCAAATCCACCACGTCCTGCAATCTGGCGCTTGGTCTGGCGGCGCTCGGCCTCAAGGTCGGCATGCTTGACGCGGACATTTACGGCCCCTCGCAGCCCAAGCTTTTTGGCCTGCGCGGCAAGCCGAACGTGACGCCCGAGCGGAAGATGGAGCCGCTTGAGCGGTATGGCGTAAAGGTCATGTCCATCGGCTTCCTCGTCGATGAAGAAACCGCCATGATCTGGCGCGGCCCGATGGTGATGAGCGCGCTCACGCAGTTGCTGCGCGAAGTGGCGTGGGGCGATCTCGTTGTGCTGTTTGTTGACAGGCCGCCCGGCACGGGTGACGCGCAACTCACCATGGCGCAGCAAACGCCGCTGGCGGGCGCCGTCATCGTATCAACGCCGCAAGATCTCGCGCTGCTCGATGCGCGGCGCGGCGTGGCGATGTTCCGCAAGGTCAACGTGCCTGTGCTCGGCGTGGTCGAGAACATGGCCAACTTCTGCTGCCCCAATTGCGGGCACATCTCGCCGATCTTTGGTCACGGCGGCGCCCGCGCGGAGGCGGAAAAGACAGGCGTGCCGTTCCTTGGTGAAATTCCGCTCCACATGGAAATCCGCGAGACGTCCGATGAGGGCCGCCCCGTGGTCGCCACAGCGCCGAATAGTCCTCATTCGCAGGCGTATCTCGCAATTGCGCGCAAGGTGTGGGCGACGCTGGAAAGTGGCGTGGCGTCAAAGCCTGCGCCGAAGATCGTGATCGAGTAGAAAGTTATCCGGCATGAGCGCAACCCCTCATCCGACCCGCCTTCGGCGGCCCACCTTCTCCCGCAAGGGGAGAAGGATACTCGGCTGCGAGGTCGTCTCCCTTCTCCCCTTGCGGGAGAAGGTGGCCTCCGCGCAGCGGAGGTCGGATGAGGGGTCATGCGATTTTGGCGCTCTCCCATGACCGCACCCGCCTGCGTCATCCTTGCCGGCGGACTCGCGCGGCGCATGGGCGGCGGCGACAAGCCGCTGAGGACCATTTCAGGCAAGACAATCCTCGACCGCGTCATAGACTGCGTGACGCCCCAATGCGCTGCCATTGCGCTCAACGCCAACGGTGATCCCGCACGCTTCGCGCAATGGAATTTGCCCGTCGTCGCTGACTCGATTGAAGGCTTTGCGGGCCCGCTCGCAGGCGTTCTCGCCGGTATGGACTGGGCGGCGCAACAGGCGCCAGAGGCGGCTTTCATACTAAGCGTCGCTGCCGATTGTCCGTTTCTTCCCAACGACCTCGTTGCAAAACTTGAATCAGTTCGTGAGGCATCCGACGCCGACATCTGCGTCGCCTGTTCCGGCGATCAGGCCCATCCCGTCATCGCGATCTGGCGCGTTGCCTTGCGCGAAGACCTGCGCCGCGCGCTGGTGGAAGAAAACATGCGCAAGATCGACCGATGGACCGCGCGCTACAAGATGGCGCGTGCGGACTGGCCGGCCGAGCCCCTCGATCCGTTCTTCAACGCAAATACGCCGGAAGACATTGCGGAAGCCGAGCGGTTGCTGGGCGGTGTTTGAGTGCGCGCTTGTGGCCTGTCGTGGATGGTATGCCTTCGCAGACCATGACGCGGTGGAGACCTCAGCGCCTCAAGTATAGAGGTTCCCGCTGATCGTGCAGTCGTCATGGTCTGCGAAGGCAGACCACCCACGACAAGCAAAGAGCAACACCGCCGCCGCCACTAAGCCGCTGGCTCAAACCCCAGGTCGCGCAGCGCCGCCTTCGTCGCGTCGGAGCCAAGCGAGTCGAGAAACGCCTGCACGCCAGGCCTTTGCGCACGCGCGCTCACGAGCGCAAAATCATAGTGCTCCTGCGCCAGCGGAATGAACCCGAGGTCATAAGCCTCCGCCGCCTGCTTGATGGCGAGGCCCCAGTCCGCCCTGCCCTGCGCCACCGCTGCAGCCACTGCATTGTGCGAGCGGGGTTGATTGAAATAGCCCTCGGGCCGCGCGCCTTTCAGCAAGCGGTCGATCAGGATGCGCGTTCCAGCGCCCAGATTGCGGTTGACCATGATGCAATCTGCATCAGCCAGCGCCGACGTCGCAGCGGCCTGCGCATCGCGCCCCTCAAAGCGCGCGTCGCCGCGCCGGTAGACAACGCCCTGCATGCGCCGCCAGCCGGGCACAAGTTGCATGCCCTCGCCAAGGAACGGCGTGTTCCATGTTTCGGTTTTTTCATCCAGCAGATGCAGCGGAGCCAGATCGCACTCGCCACGGCGCGCCGCAGCCACGCCGCCCATGCTGCCAACCGAAATCATGCGCACCGAAAGCCCGCTGCGAGCCAACGGCGTCGCCGCCGCATCGAGCCCGACGCAATGGCTTCCAATAACCACAAGGTCCGGCGCGCGCACATGGGGCGTAAACAACGTCACCTGCGCGCGGGCGCCAGCGGGCATGTGGTCAGACAGCGCGTCGATGGTGAGAAATCCATCCGCCTGCGCGAACGATGTTATGGCGCCCGAGCCCTTGCCGGCTGGATAGGCGGTGAGGCCGTCTGCGCCTTCCACGAGCGACACCATCACATATTCGCGCCGCCCAAGCTCGGACGCGATCCGCGACGGCGCCACAGCCTCAATGCTTGCGTCCACGCGAGCGGGCAGCCCAGCCATCTTGCGCAGCACCGGCGCGATCATGTCGTGAAACGTGAACATGGCAGAGGTCGGAAACCCCGGCAAAATTACTACGGGCTTGCCGTCGCACACCGCAAGACAGAGCGGCTTGCCGGGCTTCAAAGCAACGCCGTGAGCGACGATGCCGGGCTTGCCGAGGCGGTTCACCAGCTTGTGCGTAAGGTCGCCCGCGCCTTTCGATGTGCCGCCCGAAAGAATCAGCATGTCGCTTTGCGCGAAGGCTTTTGACATGGCGGCCCAGAGCGCGTCTTCATCGTCGGCTATCGCGCCAAGAAAATGCGCTTCGCCGCCGTTCTCGCTTACAGCCGCTGCAACGATGGGCCCATTGGTGTCGAAGATCGCTGCGGGCCGCAAAGTCCCGCCGGGCTGAACGAGTTCATCGCCCGTGGACAGGATCGCCACGCGGGGCTTCGCCGCCACGAGCATGCTCGCCACACCGCAGGCGGCGAGCATGCCGATTTCTCGCGAGCCGATGACGCAGCCCGCGCGCAACAGCGTCTCTCCGCGCGCAATATCCGACCCTGCAAAGGAGACGAAATTGCCCGGCGACACGGCGCGCAGCACTTCAATGGAGTGGTCGCCGACGGGGTGACTGTGCTCGATCATCAGCATCGCATCGGCGCCGCGGGGCATCGGCGCGCCCGTGGCGACAGGCGTTGCAGTGCCCGGCGTCACCTGCAGGCGCGGTTCATCCCCGCAATGCACTGTTTCGCCATTCAGGCGCAAAATGACCGGCGAGGCAGGCCCGGCCTTTGCGAGATCGGCGGACCGGACGGCGAACCCGTCAACGTTCGAGCGATCAAACGGCGGCGCATCGACGGGCGCACGCACATCCTGAGCCAGCGCCAGCCCCGGCGCGTCCGCGAGCGCGCGCTCCTCATAACGGAGCGCTAGCGGAAATAGCGCGCCCTCGAAGCGCGCAAGCGCCTCTTCGCGGGAGAGGACGTCAAGAAACTGGTCCTGGCCCATATAGCTTTTGATCTTGTCGCTCATGCGCAGGCGCTCCGGCCCGGTATCATAAGCGGCCTCACGATTGCGCCCTCAGCGAAGCCTTCGCTCCCTTGCGTGATGATCATGTAAGCCTCAGCGCGCAGCAAACCGGCCAGCGTGACATCGCCGACAGCGAGCGGCGCCCATGCGCCATCAGCAGAAGCCAGCAAACAAACCTGCGCAACGCCAACGCTGGACGCGATCTTTCGCGCCAAAGGCGCCTGCGCGGCAGAGGCCAAAGGCTCCGCGATGGACAAATAGCGCAACAAAGGACGCGCCAGCGCAAGGTAAAGCGCAAGCGCGGACTCAAAGCGACCCGGAAGGCAGATGACCGGCCTGCCGCTCACCACGGCGGCAGCGCCCATCCGCCCGGGATCAAGCGCGAACCCATGTGCGATGACGCGCCCGCAGTTGCGCAATGCTTCAACGGCGCGATCATCAACGCTCACACCGCAACCACCCAACACCAGCGCCGCGTCCCAATCTCCGTGCAGCGCAGTCGCGAAAGACTCGTCTGCAGTGCTGACTTCGACGTCCATGCCCTCGCTGCGCGCCAGCGTCGCGATCAGCCTGCCCGTAGCCCCGTCGCCTGATCGAGATGCAGCGACGACGCGGACTCGGGGGCGACGAACCTCAAGCGCGCTACACCCGGCGGCTTCAAGAATATGCATATGCCAGAGCGTTATACGCTCTCCCGCGCGAAGCAAAGCAGCGCCCGCGCCAACGTCTTCGCCCGCTCGGCGAACGCCATCGCCCGGTGCAGCAGCGCCCTGTATTTCGAAAATTCCCTGCGCGCCCACGACCAGCGAATCATCAATGACGCAGTCGCAGCCGCCCGGCACGGGATCGCCTACACGAACGGCGGGCGGCTCATTCATCGCAAACGCGGGCGACAACGAGGACGCGCCGATCAAATCGACGCTTGCGACTGCGCGCCCCTCAACCAACGCTTCGTCCTGCAGCGGAATGGGCTGGTGCGCGACATAGTCCTGCGCTGCAATCAGACCAACGGCGCGCGCAACGTCCACGCCGATGGGTTGCACAGGCGCGCAGGCGTCCTGCAGCGCAAGGAGAACCTGATCAACGCTGTTGAGGGCGGCGTCCAGTTTTTGACCACCCGCCGCTGTGCTCTGTACGCCATCCATAGCCATTGCGGCCAAACCCTCCGGTCTGGCGCATCATATAGAGCCCGACAGGCTCCCGCGCGACGCAAATCCGGCGTTATGACGAGCGCAAGCCGCAAAAGAGCGGAGATTTACGACGAAAAGCCTATCGTCGCATCTGCTTCCCAGCTTTGAATGCGGCGATACAGCGTGGATGGACTGACAGTCAGCGCAGCCGCCGCCTTGGGGATGCTGCCGCCGGACCTTGCGATTGCGAACTCGATTGCTTCGCGGATGACCGTCTCCAGCGGCCTGATGCAAGGTTGAGGAACTGCCTGGGGGATCCCGGCATGCCGCTGCAACTCTGGCGCTGGCGCGTCGTGCGGCGCGGTCGCTTGGCGGACCGCCGACAGGCTTTGCACGTTCGCCCGCACTTGCGCTGGCAGCATGTCGCGCGTCACCACATCCCCGTCATTCAGCACGACGACGGAGCGAACCACGTTCTGCAACTGCCGAACATTGCCGGGCCATGCGTAAGCGACGAGCGCATCCTCTGCGTCGCGAGAAAACACGCGCAGCGCTTTTCCATCCTCGCGAGCAAACCGGTCCAGAAAGTCGCGCGCGACGAGAATGATGTCGCGCTCACGCGCTCTCAGGGGCGGCAAGTCAACGGGCACAACATACAGGCGATAGAGCAAGTCTTCGCGAAACCGGCCTGCCACCACTTCAACATGGGGATCCCGGTTCGTCGCGCAGACAATGCGCACATCCGCCGTTCGTGGCGTGTCTTCGCCAACGCGGCGCACCTGCCGGTCCTGCAGGAAGCGCAGAAGCTTCGACTGCAGGCTCACATCCATCTCGCAGATTTCATCCAGAAATAGCGTGCCGCCATTGGCGAGCATCGCAGCGCCCTTGCGATCAGCGATGGCGCCAGTGAAAGCGCCTTTCACATGTCCGAATATCTCGCTCTCCAGTAGATCGCGCGGAATCGCTGCGCAGTTGATGACGACGAACGGCCCTGCGCTGCGCTTGCTCAAGCGATGCAGCGCTTCGGCGCAAAGCTCCTTGCCCGTGCCGCTCTCGCCGGTGATGAACACCGTGGCGCTGCTGGGCGCTGCGGCCTCAAGCAATCGGTAAACCTCTTGCATGCACGGCGAGCGGCCGATGAAGCCCATGAAGCCCTTGTCAGTCGGCTGACGGGGGGCGGGCGTGGCGCGGATTTCTGTCGCTTTATCCGTCTCTGCGCGGCCCCGCTCCTCCAGTGCGTGCGCAACCGATTGGCGCAAGCGTTCGATGCCAAATGGCTTGACCAGAAAATCACGCGCGCCCGATCGCATCGCCTCGACAGCAAGGCGTATGGAGCCCTCGCCCGTCATAACAATGACGTCGCTATCTATCCCCGCCTGACGGAAGCGCCGCAGCAGATCGATGCCGCTCATATCGGGCAGGTTCACGTCCAGAAGAATGACATCGGGCTGAACGCGGTGGAGCGCAGCAAGTGCAGATTCGCCGTCGCCGACGATCTCGACCGACGTCGTGATGACGCGCAGGCAGGCCGCGTAACTCTCGGCGAGCGAGAGGAGATCTTCGACGATCAGAATTTTGGGCGAAGGGCATGGATTCATGGTGAACATCCGGCAAAGCACATGCCCGAATGTCGTCCTAACATAATGAATAATTTATCAATTCCGCTTCGCAAGGCTATGCTGTTAGGGCAGCGGCGGACGCTTCGTAAAGGCGTAAAGGTCTATCGCGTCGAAGCCTCTATAGTCATGCTTTGAGGTTTGTGCGCGTGCGCTTTTTTACACTGCGCGGCAATGCTGCGCCGGATCCCGCGCATTGAACTCAAACGCCCGAGGCGCCTTGCATCACGCCTTGGCGCCGGGCCCAGCTTTGTGGTCATGCACGATTCGAAGCGTCGTTCCGGCCTGTTCGATTCGCTCAGTGATCTTTTCCGCAAACCGCCCAAGCAACCATGGCAGCAGAACGCGAACGCGCACCTGAGTGTCTTCAACATCGATCTCAGCGGAGACCGTCTGCCCCATGGCTCGCACCGTGACAGCGCCGTGATCCTCTCGTGGCCACTGCACGTCCGTATTCACGAGCCCCTGCCCGATGCTCGCCTGCGCCCGCTCAATGGCGTGGACGACGCGTCGGCGGGCTTCTTGGCGCCCCAGTGAATGGGGCAGGACGACCAGCACTTCACGCGACATCGTTTTATCCAGGTTCAGTTCGTCGCCAGCACCGACGCATCGCCGGCCTGTCGCATCTGTCCCAGCATGCCCTTGCGCTTCGCCTCGAAGTAATAGCCCGAGGAATACAGGCGCACGGCGCGGTTGTGATCGCCCCCCGCCACGCGATACGCGTTGCCCAGATAGGCCATGCCGTAACGCAGGTTGGTGTTGGGATCGAGCAAGCCCTGCGCAGGGCCACGATAGCCGATGCCTCGCGCAGTTGCGTGACTGATTTGCATGAGGCCCCAATAAGCGCGATTGCGCGCCGCCGGATTGTAGCGGCTCTCACGCATGATGATGCGATGCGCAAGGTCCGGCGGGACGCCGTTCACGCCTGCATGATGCGCCACCAGCGCGGCGAGCTGCGGGGCTGGCTGCGTCATTGCGCTGCGAGAAGAACGGTCCCGTTCGCGGCGAGCTTTTGCTGTTCCCGCTTTGGCGCGCGTTCCGCGATCAGCCGCTGGCGCCGCCTTTGTCTCAAACGCCGCCGGATACTCTGGCGCGCCGGTCAATTCCTGCGCTGCCCCTGCCGCCGTTGCAGTGGCGAGAAAGATAATCGCGCAAATGGATCGCAGCATAGTTTCGGCTCTGGCGGTGAATGGACCGGAACCTGGCCCACTAATGGCAAATTGGGGCCCTTTTGCGCCTGATCTTGGACTTAACCATTATGCTCAAGCACAGTCTTGATCTTTGACTTGCGATGTTCCGCTACGGAGGCTAGACCATCCGACAAGCTCCCGGCAAAGAATGAGCCCGCGACGGAGGACACATGATCACGTTCAAATTGAACGACAAACAGGTACGGGTCGATGCGCCCCCCGCTGCTCCACTGCTTGCAGTGTTGTCTGACGACCTCGCCATGAACGGGGCCAAATTCGGGTGCGGCAAATCCCAGTGCGGCGCCTGCGCCGTGCTTGTTGACGGCGAACCCGTGCGCTCATGCGCGACCCAGATTTCCGCCGTCTCGGGCCGGTCCGTAACAACTCTCGAAGGGCTCACGCTTAACGGCAAGCCGAGCAAATTGCAGCAGGCCTTCATCGACGAACAAGCGGCGCAATGCGGCTTCTGCGCTTCCGGCATGATTATCCAGGCCCAAGCCCTGCTCGACCGCAACCCCAATCCTTCCGATTCCGAAGTCCGCACCGCGCTGAACGGCAATCTGTGCCGCTGTGGCGCTCACAATCGAATTGTCCGCGCCGTGCTGCGCGCCGCGAAGGAGGGTTGACCATGGACGATCGCATGAACGTCAATCGCCGCGGCCTCCTCAAGGGCGTCGGGTATGTGGCTTTGGCTTTCGCTATTCCGCTCGAGTCGTCCGCGCAATCGCCGGAAGCCGAGAAAGTCCGCCTGCCGGGCAGCCTTCAAACAAATCGCAATATCAGCGCCTGGATCCGCATCGGCTCGGACAAGACCGTGACGTTGCTCATCGGCAAGGTTGAGTTGGGCCAAGGCATTCTCACCGCCGCCGCACAGATCTGCGCCGATGAACTCGACGTCGACTTTGGGCGCATCTTGCTGATCTCGGGCGATACGCTGCAGTCGCCCAATGAGGGCACAACGGCAGGCTCATTCTCGATGCCGCAATGCGGCCCAGCCGTGCGTCAGGCGTCGGCGGAAGCGCGCAAGATCATGCTCGACCTTGCAGCTGAAAAGCTCGGCAAGCCTGTTGATGGCATGACCGTGAAAGACGGGACAATCACCGCCGCAGGCGGCGGCTCGATCACCTATTGGGATTTATCAATCGGCAAGGCGCTGGAGCGCGAGGCGACAGGTCAAGTCAAACCCAAGCCTGCAAGCGAACATCGGTACGTTGGTAAATCGGTCGGTCGCATCGACATCCCCGCCAAGATGACAGGCGGCCCGGCTTTCGTCCACGAAATGCGCCCCAAGGGCATGCTGTATGGCCAGATCGTGCGGCCGCCCACCTACAAGGCGAAACTCGCTTCCGTTGACACCGCGCAAATCGAAAAGATGCCGGGCGTCGTGAAGGTGGTGCGCAACGGTTCGTTTCTGGCTGTCATCGCGCAGCGCGACGAACAGTCTGTCGCCGCTGCCAAAGCGCTCTACGACGCAGCAAAATGGGACGTCGAGAAGGCCCTCCCCGGCACTGATGGCATGCAGGATTGGCTGCTCAACGCAAAGCCTGCCCGCAAGATCGAAACGATGAAAAAGCCCCGGGTGGGCGGCGAAAACCGTCGAGGCGACGTATTACCGCCCCTACCACATGCACGCATCCATCGGCACGTCCTGCGCCATCGCGACCCTAACTGCGGATGGCGTCACCAGCATCCACACGCACAGCCAGTCAGTGTTTGAGACGCGGCAAGCCATCGCTGCCATGCTCGGCGTGGAAGCGGGGAAAGTTCGCTGCCAGCATGTGCAGGGCTCTGGTTGCTATGGCCATAACATGGCCGATGACGCAGCTGCGGACGCCGCTCTCCTCGCGCAAGCCATTCCGGGTCGCCCGGTGCGCGTGCAGTATACGCGCGAAGGCGAACATCGCTGGGAGCCCTACGGTTCTGCGATGGTGCTGAAAGCGAAGGCCGGTCTCGACAAGGACGGCAACGTGCTTGACTGGGATCTCGACATTTACTCGACGCCCCATGGCACGCGCCCGGGTGGACAACCCGGAAACCTGCTATCTGCGCGTTATCTGGAAAAACCCTTCGCAATGCCCACGCCGAACAACAATGGCGCGCCCAACTACGCGGCGGACCGTAACGGCATTGCGCTCTACGACTTCCTTGGCCAGAACGTGCTCACGCATTTCATTACCGACATGCCGTTGCGCGTCTCCTCAACGCGCGGTCTGGGCGCTTACGGCAACGTGTTCGCCATTGAGTCCTTCATCGACGAGTTGGCGCGTGCAGCCAATGTAGACCCGGTTGAATATCGCCTTCGCTTCCTGAAGGACGAGCGCGCCCGCGACGCTGTGCAGAAGGCCGCTGATGCCTTCGGCTGGTCCAGGTGGCAGAAGCGTGACGGCCGTGGCCGCGGCATAGGCTTTGCGCGCTACAAGAACACCGCCGGTTATTGCGCCGTGGCGCTGGAAGTTGAAGTCAACCGTCGCAACGGACGCATTCGCGTGCTGCGCGCGGTGGCGTCCGCCGACAGCGGCCATATTGTCAACCCGGACGGCGTGATCAACCAGATCGAGGGCGGCCTCATCCAGTCGCTCAGCTGGACGCTGAAGGAAGAGGTGAAGTTCGACGACACGCGCGTCACCTCAGAGGATTGGGCGAGCTATCCCATTCTCACGTTCAGCGAAGTGCCACCCGTCGAGGTGGTGCTGATCAATCGCCCCGGCGCGCCTTTCCTTGGCACGGGCGAAGCCTCGCAAGGCCCGACGGGCGCCGCGCTCGCCAATGCCGTGCACGACGCCACGGGCGTGCGCTTCCGCCGCCTGCCGCTGACGCCGGAGCGGGTGCGCGCCGGGCTGTCAGCCTGATAACTCACACTTCCGGCGCGCTATCACCGCGCGCCGGACCGCAATGACAAATCGCCGATCAGGTTCATGCGTCGACTCCTATTCTTCGCTGCGGCGCTGACACTGCTCGCCGCAGGCTTTTTCACCTACGCAATGCGGCACGCAGAGCTACCCGCGCGCGCCGCCTTTCCGCGCCCCGTGTTTGCGGCAGACCTCGTGGAGCGCGGCGAAAAGCTCGCCGCCCTTGGCGCCTGCGCAGCCTGCCATACTCGCCCCGGCGCAGCGCCTTACACTGGCGGATATGGAATGCGCACGCCCTTTGGCGTCATCTACTCGACCAACATCACGCCCGAGGTAGAAACCGGCATTGGGCTTTGGGGCGAAGACGCTTTCATCCGCGCCATGCGCGAGGGCGTGGATCGACGCGGCGGCATGCTCTACCCCGCGTTTCCATTCGACCACTACGCCAAGGTCAACGACGCCGATCTGAAAGCGCTCTACGCCTATTTCAGCACGCGCCAGCCAGTGCGCGCGCAGGCCAGGACAAACGAGTTGAGCTTTCCCTTCAACGTCCGCCCGCTGCTTGCGGCGTGGAGCATGCTCTTTCTGGAAAGCGGGCCTTACAAGCCTGATCCCACCAGGAGCGCGAAGTGGAATGAAGGCGCTTACTATGTCGAAGGGCTGGGCCATTGCGGCGCCTGCCATTCGCCGCGTAACGCGCTGGGCGCTGTGAAAGCCCACTCCCGGCTGTCGGGCGGAGAAACCGATGGATGGCATGCGCCCGGCATCGGCGCCCACGCCAGGGCCCCTGCAACATGGACCAAAGAAAGCCTCACAAATTATCTCATTGACGGGTGGGATGCGAACCATGGCGTCGCTGCAGGCCCCATGACCGCAGTCGTCAATCATCTCGCCAGGATTGATGAATCCATGGTGGACGCCATGGTGGAATATCTCATCGAGACGCAGCCAAAGCGCGATGCAGGCGAGCGCGCGAAGATCATGCAATTCGCACGCGACCGCGAGTTTTCAGGCATCGCGCCAGCTGGAACGCTGAATGAAAGCGAAAGCCGCGGCGAGGCGACGTTCGCCCGCGCCTGCGCCAATTGCCACAAGCGCGGCGGCCAGACCACGCCGCTGGCGCTGGGCGCCGCCATGAACGCCCCCCACCCCGGCAATCTCATCAGCATCGTGATGAATGGCGTTCAACCGCCCACAGGCTCGCCAGAAAAGACGATGCCCCGCTTCGCGCAGAGCTTGAAGGACGACGACATCGTCGATCTTGCAACCTACATGCGCAAACGCTTTACCCAGCACCCCGCATGGACTGACGCCGCCCAGCGAGTAAAGGACATGCGCGCCGCCCGGTAGAACGCGCGGGCGAACAGAGCGAGCAAGTTTTTAGACAAATGTTTTGAGCCCATCAGGCGCCCATGCTGAGCTTATGATTTTGACAAGAAACATCGCGTTGCGCAGTATCAACTAACAGGCAGGAGCTGGAACGGCCCCTCCTGACCGGAGAAAGCGTTTGGCCACAACCGCAATCCTTATGGGTATGCTCGCCGCCGGTACGATAGCTCCCGCCAGCGTGGCGCTGGCCAGTGACAGACCGATGGGCTGCTATTCGCGCACGTATGATGCTGCCCATCTGCACGACAAACCAGGTCAGCATGTTCGTCGTCTCTGGCTGTACGTGGGTGTTTCCCCCTACAATTCAGCAGAAACAATATTCGGGATGCATGTCTGGGTTCGGGGCAAGCTGCAAATCTGGCGCGCGGGCGGGCTTTGTACGCCAACGCCAGGTGGTTGGAATTGTCGCCCCGACACCGATGGCGCTTCGGAGCTTGTGATCACGTCAAACGGCGGCGCCTTGCGACTCTCCAACCCCGGCAAGCTCAAAGTTATCGACGATGTAACGGGGCCTGATCTGAACGACATGCTGCTCGGCGGACCGGGCGATTCCGTGTTCCTGCTGCATCCAGCCCCGGCCCTCGTCTGCAAGGGCTCACACTCATGATGATGCGAACTGCACTTTGCGGGGTGATGCTTGCAGTGACATGTGTCACACACTCTGCCGCTTTGGCTGAAGACCGCCTCGCGTCACCCAACTTCGAGGAACATGGCTCTCAAGCGGGACTACACGCTGGGCGCGATCGCGGTGTGAGCGATTAAGCGGGTGTTCACACAGGCGCTCGTTGAGGTAAGCTCTCGCTTAAGAATTGGCGTCAAGCCGAACACGCGGGGGAGGAAACGATGAGTGCACCATCTGTTCGCTTAGCAATCGTATTTGTGGCTTCTATTGTGTTGGTGACGTCAGCGCCACTCGTCAACGCCACTCCCGTCAGCGATTTTTACAATGGCAAGAGGCTCGTCATCTGGGTCGGCTACGGGCCCGGTGGCGGTTACGACACCACGACCCGGCTCGTCGCGGCCCGGCTCGGCGCCTACATTCCGGGGCAACCCACAGTCTCCGTACAAAACATGCCAGGAGCCGGCAGCCTGCTGGCGGCGAACAATCTCTACAACATCGCGCCAAAGGACGGGACTGTGCTCGGCGTCTTTTCCTCAACGGTGGCGATGCTGCCGCTGTATCGCGATCCGAACGCAAACTTCGACACCCCGAAGTTTAATTGGATCGGCAACCTGCATCGGGACGTACAGTCCTGCGCGGTGTGGAAGGGAGCCGGTCAGGGAATAAGTAGTTTGCCGGATCTTATCGCCGCGAAGAGAACTGTGATCTTTGGCTCCGACGGCGCGGACGCGCCTCTGACGCGATGGCCACTGTTCATGAAGAACGTACTGGGCGCCAATCTTCGTGTGGTTCCTGGCTACAAAGGCACGAAAGAAATCAACTTCGCCATGCAATCGGGTGAAGCGCACGCGACGTGCGGCATGTTCGAGACCAGTGTGCGGGGCTCCTACTGGAACGACTTGAAGTCAGGGGATCTCAACATCATCGTGCAGACAAGCTACGGTCGGAACCTCGAGTTGTTCGGGGAAGCGACGAACCTGTACTCGCTGCTGAAGAGCGAGGAAGACATTCAGATGGCGAAGCTGGTGTTCGGCCCTGCCGAGATCACGCGCCCGCTCGCAGCGCCCCCCGGCGTGCCGCCCGAGCGCGTGGCCGCATTGCGAAAGGCGCTCATGGAGGCGATGAAGGATCCGGCTCTTCTGGCCGATGGCGCAAAAATCGGCCTCGTCTTCATGCCCATGTCGGGCGAGGAGGTGGAAACCGAATTGCAGGAGCTATTCAAGACGCCAAGGGCGGTTGTCGACAAGGCAAGTATTGCAACCAGCAAACCATAATCGCGACCGAAAAATCGGTGCCTTTATAAAACAAGCGACGGGAGGAACGTATGAACAAACGATTGCTTCTCGCATTTGCGTTCTGTGCATTGTCCGCCACCGCCAGCATGGCGCAGACGCCTGCAGCTGATTTCGCCGGCAAGACAATCTCGCTCTACATCGGCAACAGCGTCGGCGGCGGCTACGATCTCTATGCCCGGGCGGTGGCGCGGCATATGACGAAACACTTGCCGGGTGAGCCTGCCATCATTCCAAAGAACATGGAGGGCGGCGGCAGCTTGCGCGCCGCAAACTTCATGGCGGAACTGGCGCCTCGCGACGGAACCGCGATCGCGACCATCGGCAGAGGCACGATCTTCGCGCCTCTTATGAGGCAACCGGGCGCCACGTTCGACGCGACCGCTCTCTCATGGATCGGCAGCGCCAACGACGAGGTCAGCTTGTGCGCCGCATGGCACACGTCCGGCGTCTCGTCCTTCGACGACCTCAAGAAGAAGGAACTCATCATCGCGACGACGGTCGCAACGGACGACGCGACCCAATTGCCCAAGCTGCTCAACGGCCTGTTTGGAACGCGCTTCAAGGTTGTGCTCGGCTATCCGGGCGGCGCGCAGATGAACAAGGCGATGGAAAGCGGCGAGGCGCAGGGTCGATGCGGGCTTTCCTGGGGAAGCTTCAGGGCGACGCACCCGCACTGGATCGAAAAGAAGCTGGTCAGGCCGTTGTTCCAGGTTGCGCTCGCAAAGCATGCGGATCTCCCGGACGTGCCGCTACTATCTGATTTTGCAACGAACGAGGAGCAAAGGCAGATGATCGCCACATTTGTCGCGCGACAGGTTATGGGGCGGCCGTTCTTTGCTCCGCAGCAGGTCCCCGCCCCAACCGTTGCGGCGCTGCGCGAAGCTTTCGACGCCACGATGCGCGATCCGGATTACCGGGCCGAGGCGAAAAAGATGGGCTTGGAAGTCAACCCCGTCTCTGGCGCCCGGGTCCAGGACATGGTGGCCGAGATTTATCGCACGCCACGGCCCGTCATTCAGAAGATGATGGATCTCTCGAAGTAATCGGCCCACGGAGCCTATGGATGTTTTATCAGCCTGAACTCGATGATCACGGCCTGCCCTACAACCCGTTCAAATCCATCATTGTCCCGCGCCCGATCGGATGGATTACCACGCTGGACCTTCAGGGGCGCGTGAACCTCGCGCCTTACAGCCAGTTCCAGAATATCGGCTACGACCCGCCATATATCCTCTTCTCGTCATCATCGGACCGCCACAAGCACAGCGCGGCCAATTGCATGGATACGGGCGAGTTCGTCACAAACATGGCGACGTATGATTTGCGCGAAGCGATCAACGTCACTGCGCAGCCGGTGGAAGCGGGCGTCGATGAAGCGCAATTAGCGGGGCTTGAGTTGATTCCCTCCAGACTCGTAAAGCCGCCGCGCGTGGCTGCCTCGCCGGTGCACCTCGAATGCAAGTATTACACGTCGCTGACCTTGCCCGGTCGTCACCCCGGGACGTGCGATACCGTCGTTGTCGGGCGTGTGGTCGGCGTCCACATCAAAGACGAATACATCACTGCTGAAGGACGCATCGATATCCTCAAGATCCGTCCCCTCGCCCGCATGGGATACATGGATTACACATCCGTTACCGATCTCTTCCCCATCGAACCTGTAGGCGTTGGCCAGGATCGAAGGCGCAAGGGCTTACAGGGAATGCCGCGCAAGCGGTGGTAAGCTGTCGGAAGCCAAAAAGCGCAACGACGAAAGGAAGGGATGATGCAAGCAAGTCAGCAACTGCGCACCGTGGCGATCCAGTGTGCACTCCCCAAACGCCCTGACATTACAGTAAGAGCCACACCTATTTCACCGATGCCTTGAAAACGCAGAGCCTGACACGCAACTACAACCATTCCCGCGAACTGGAGTCCTGCGCCGGGTTTCGGCGTCTGGCGCGCCAAATCGACTACGACTGCGGTGTCTCGTAAAGTTTCATGATTTCATCTTTCAGCATTTCGCTGCCTATGAAGGCCGCATTGACCCACTGTGCTTCGATGAATACGCTTCGTCCCAAAGATACTTTTTGGGAGGGTTATCATGCGCGTGTTCTTGGTACGCAAAAAACTTGCTTTGTTGCTGGCGAGCTTCGTGCTGTGCGCTTCAGCGCAGGCGCAGGACGCTTATCCCAGCCGCACGATCACCGTAGTGGTTGGCTATTCCACGGGCAGCGGGCCGGACGCCATCGCGCGCCATTTTGCGGAAGAATTGCGCAAGAAGTCGGGGCGCGCAGTCGTCGTCGACAACCGGCCGGGGGCCCTCACCAACATCGCGGCCCAGCGCGTCGCGCGGTCGCAGCCGGACGGCTACACAATCTTCATTACGCCCGGCAACTCGAGCTGGGCAATCAACAGCGCCATCTTCAAGGAGCTTCCCTTCAACCCGCTGGAGGACTTCACGCCGGTCACCTCGCTGGTGACTACGCCGTTTGCCTTCGCTGTGGCGGAGGGCTCGCCGATCAACTCGCTTGCCGAACTGACCACGGTCTTAAAGGCGAAGGAAGGACGTGCGAAGTACGCCTTCCCAAACAGCATCTCGCTCGCCTCTGCGGAGCTCTACAAGAAGTTGATGGGCGTCGAGGCGCAGGGCGTGGCATACAAGTCGATAGCGGACTCGCACTTGGCGCTTGCATCGGGCGAAGTCGATTTCTTCGTCACCGACCTGACGTTCCGCAAGGGCAAGCTCCTCGCAATGACTGTGGCCAAGCCCTCCGCGGTGGCGCCGGGCGTGCCCTCGGCAAAAGAAGCTGGCCTGCACGATTTCGATCTTTTCTCCTGGTTCGGCATGTGGCTTCCGAAGAACGCGCCCAAGGACGTGGTGGACAAGCTTACCGCTTGGATGGACGAATCCGTACTGACCGAGGAGACGCGTAAAAAATTCGCCCCCATGGGATTCGAGCCTTGGCCCGGCGTTCGCGGAGAGGCGCTGCGCAGTTTCACCAAGGCCGAGATGGCAAAATGGAAGACCGTCGCCGAAATCGCAAAAATTCCTCCTCCTTAAGTCTCAGCCAAGGATTACGAGAAGATGTTGCGTCCCGAGGACAACGAAAAACTGACGAGGGTTGGGCCGGGAACGCCCGGCGGCGAGATGCTGCGTCGATACTGGCACCCGGCGCTCCTGTCGTCGGAGTTGCCGGAGCCGGACGGCGCCCCCGTGCGCGTGCGGCTTATGGGAGAGGACCTTATCGCTTTCAGGGACAGCACAGGCGCCGTTGGACTCGTGGACGCTTTTTGCCCGCACAGGCGGGCGCCGCTATTCTTCGGCAGGAACGAGGAGTGCGGGATTCGTTGCGTCTATCACGGATGGAAGTTCGATCGCCACGGCGACTGCACGGACATGCCCTCCGAGCCAGCGGGAACGCCGCTGCAGGACCGTGTGAAGCTGACAGCGTATCCGACGCACGAGGCGGGAGGGCTGGTCTGGGCCTATCTTGGCCCCAAGGACACGAAGCCAGAGCCGCCAGCCTATGAATGGCTGCGCGCGCCCGCTACACACAGACACGTTTCGAAGACATTTCAGCACAGCAGCTATCTGCAGGGGCTGGAAGGCGGGCTCGACACCGCCCACGTGGGGTTCCTTCACAGTGACGACCGTAACGCGGTTACGCGGCTGTCCGCCCTCGACAAGGCGCCGCGCCTCGATGTGGAGCCGACCGAGTATGGATATTATTACGTCTCGACGCGACAGATCGCGCAGGACCAAAGGTACATCCGCATCTACCAATACATGATGCCCGCCCAGCAAATGCGCCCTAGCGTCGTCGCAGGCTACGGCGAGAAGCAGGAGATGCCCACAATAGACGGGCATATCTGGGTACCCGTCGATGATGAGCACTGCCATGTGTACAACATCATGTATTCCTACGCTGACGAGTTTCCGCTGACGCACGACTTTGTCCAGGAGGAAGAAGCCTTCTTCGGCCGCGCGCCGGGAGATTACATCCCCGGCACGTTCAAATTGAAGAAGAGAGCGGGCAACAACTACCTCGTGGATCGAGCGCTTCAGAAACAGGGTAACTTCAGCGGCATCTCCGGCATCAATACGCAGGACATGGCCTTGCAGGAGTGCATGGGGCCGATCGTTGACCGCTCCAAGGAGTTCCTTGGAACGTCTGACAAGGCCATCATCACCATGCGCCGACTGCTTCTGGAAGCGGTGCGGACGGTGCAAGACGGCAGCGCGCCCCGCGGTTCAGCGCCAAGCGACCATCGCAACGCGCGGGCTTTCGACGACATCGTCGATCCCGCGACGCCGTTTGAAAAGCTTCTCCAGGAAACCGTCGCCAAATGGTGAGCCAGCAGCCAGCGCCCGCGCGGCTCAGCCGCTTTGAGGGTCATGTCTGCATAGTCACCGGCGCCGGCCAGGGGATCGGCCGCGCCAGCGCGCTGCGACTCGCCGCAGAAGGCGGAACGATAGTGATCGCCGAGCGGATCGAAGCCACGGCGGTGGAGACGACGGCGCTCGTCGCGGCGAGCGGCGTGGCAGCACGGACCGTCATTGCAGACGTCAGTATACCGGAAGAAGCGCAACGGCTGATGCGCGAGACGATTGACGCGTTTGGCCGCATCGACGTGCTGGTAAATTGCGTCGGCGGGACCATCTGGTGGCAGCCGTTTCATGAGTACACCGTTCCGCAGATCATGCTGGAGCTGGAGCGATCGCTCCACACGACGCTGTGGTGCTGCAACGCTGTCCTGCCGCACATGCTCCTGCAAGGCTCTGGCTCGATCGTGAACCTCGGATCGTCCGTGACGAAGGGCGGGCTCTTTCGAGTTCCGTACGCGGTCAGCAAAGGGGGCGTGGAGGCGCTGACCTCGACGCTCGCCGCCGAATACGGCGGTCGCGGCATCCGCGTGAACGGCGTAAGTCCTGGCACGACGATAATCCAGGACCGCAAGACTTCGCGCCTGACCCTGCGCCCCGGCGAAGAAGCACACGCTATCCCCGGAACGCCGGAGCGTGTGAAGGAGGCGCGCCGCCTTCAGCAGAACATGCTCGAACGGGACGGAACGCCCGAGGAGATCGCCGCGGCCATCGCCTTCCTCGCTTCACAGGACGCGTCGTTCATTACCGGGCACATGATTGACTGTTCGGGTGGCTCGCGCTGAGGGGCGCGGCAGCGCAGCCGAATGCGGCGATGGGGTAGAAGCGACCGCAAAGGCGCTCAGCGGCTCCCATCGCCCAGCCTGCGAAAGGGCTAGGAACTTCGACGTTAGTGGACCCCACAACGTCTGCGCACGCAAAATGATCGCAGCAACAACCGCCGGAGCGAAGCTCGAACGGGCGTTTCGGTCCCTGTTTCTACTACCAACTAAAGCGTGGCGTAAATCAACTAGCTTGGATCGAACGTGTTGATGTGCGCGAGGGCGATAGACTGAAATTGGAGTCATTAACGGGTCATGACAAAATCAGCTCGGCACACGCGCCAGCGTGGCGATGCGCGAGAGTTGCGTCCACCAGAGCCCACAGGAATCGGTAGTCGGCGCCGATTGTCGGGTTGCGGCGATCAAGAAGGCCAAGATCATCGTCGAGCGGTGGCGACCGCACGACAATACCGTCCGTCAACAAAGAACAAAGATTTTCCCGTGCGATTGCCGGGCCGTTGCTGGGCCGCTGTATGCAAAGCCGATCAAGCCGCGACTTGCTAGCACGCGCCAAGCCGATATTGTGGCGATAACCTCGACAACAGGGGCCGTTCCAGGGTTGAGGCGTTCCCGCTACGAGGGTGAATCATGAAATTTTTCCGATTGTCAGCGGCATTGGCTGGATTTGTCGGCCTTCTGGCGTTCGCAAATGGCGCGCAGGCGCAGAGTACGCAGGTATGGCCCACCAAGCCGGTGAGGCTGATCGTGCCGTTTGCGCCCGGCGCCGGAGCGGACATTGGCGCCCGCCTTGCCGCCGAGAGCCTATCGCGCAAATGGGGCACGAGCGTCATCGTTGAAAACCGCCCTGGTGGCGATAGCCTCATCGCGGTTCGCGCGGTGGCGATCGACAACGACGACCATCAATTCCTTTTCACGCCAACCGGCAATTTCACGCCACACCCGTTTCGGCACGAGAAACTGGGTTATGTGCGCGAGCGCGACCTGCTGCCCATCGCCCGCTTCTCCAACACCATTCTGGCGGTGGGCGTCGCGTCGTCGTTGGGCGTGAATACTCTGCCGGAGTTCATTGAGCTTGCGCGCAAGCGACCAAACGAGCTGAATGTCGTCACCGTGCCCGGCATCACTGAGCTAGTGTGGGACGGCTTCACCAAGGCGCTCGATCTGAAAATCACGAAGGTGCCGTTCAACAATATCACTCAGGGGGCCGCTGAAATGGCGACAGGCCGCATGCAGGTGATGATGTCCGCGCTCACCGTCATGCAGCCAGTCGTGCAGGCTAATGGCGCCCGCTTCATCGCCGTCACCAGCCGGGAGCGCGTGCCGCTGATTGCGGACGTGCCGACGGTGCTGGAGCAGGGCGTGCCCTCGCTGCTGTTGCAAGGTCTTGTGGGCATATTTGGCCCACGCAGCCTGAGCCCGCAATTGCGTAAACGCATCGGCGACGAAGTAGCTGAAGTTGCCCGCCAGCCTGACATTGCAGAGCGTCTGCGCTCCAGCGGCCAGGTTCCCAACCCCGGCGGCGCGGACGAATTTGCCGCCGACATCATCGCGCAGGAAAAGCAGGTCGCAGAGATCGCAAAATTCATTGGCTTGTCGCGCAAGGACTGAGGGCCTGAAAAGAATGATAGCGGGCCTGAATCGCCCCAAACGCCAGTCGACGCATCCAACCTTAGTGTGCGACGCTGGTTGGAGTGATTGGCCCATGTTGCAAGGTCATGCAGAGGCTCCCGCGCTTGTGGGGAGGGTGTAGGCATGGGCGGCGAACGAATGCAGCGGCAGTGCTGGCATAGCGTTCAAACTCCGGCCTCAGTCAAACGTCCGTTCGACAATGTAGCGCTTGATCGGGCGTGACTGGCACCTTGATAAAAGTGTATCATGGCCGAGCCAGTGAATTATATTTACTTGATTTGAGCCGCCCTGAAAATGCACGCAGCCCCAGGTCTTTCGCCTCAATAGTGTTTGCGGCGCTCTGCAGATGGGCGTGAACTCCGTTAAAACCCCAAGCGCATCAGGTCGGGCTTGGCGCGTAGTCGAGCCGTTCGCTATTACGCGCTGCGTATGACGATTCGCCGGTCAAATTGCCGGTCGACGCCCCGATGGGTGATTACGATCATGGCGCTACCAGGAAGCTCACGCCGAAGCAGGTCGAGCAACCCCTGCTCCGCCACGCTCGACATCGCGCTCGTCGCTTCGTGCATGAGAATCCAGCGCGGCCTTTGAAGCAACGCGCGCGCGAAGGCGATGCGCTGCTGGTCCTCAACGCCGAGTTCTTCCTCCCAATTGGAGGCCGTGGCCAGAAGCGGCGTCA
>JANPPJ010000082.1:0-8046 GCA_031428455.1 Hyphomicrobiales bacterium
CTGGATTTTCAGGGAGTCAAAGTATACTCTCTCCCATGTTAGGCCGGTCACCCATAAGCTTAGGCTTCATCCTCGCTACTTGTCCATCGCGGCCGGGTAACCAAGTGGAATGGACGCCTAAGGAGAGGAATGCCTTGTCTGGGCGCTCGCCGTTGTCTCGCCGTCGATGCGGGTCATCGGAAGGCCGGGTCATTCGCACCAATATTCGCTAGACTCCAGATGTTCCCGGGATCATGCTTGGCCCCAAGCGTCGCAGGCGTCGGCGCCTGACTGATCAAGACACTCGGGAGGAGACCTCATGCGCGTAACCGCCCGTGTGTTTGCCGAATTAATTAGCGGCTCGGGAGACATTTCGAAGGCCGTTGCAGATGAGAGCTTCTACACTGGCAAGCGTCTCTCACCCTTTGGCACCTGGCAAGACTACACCTATGAGGCCAGCTGCAGAACGACGTAGGAATGCGCCACGATAGCCATTTGGCCTCACGGCGCGGGGATTGGCGTGTGAGTTCACTGCCGCAGCGGAGATGTGAAAATGAAAGTTGTCCCCTTGGCTTGTTTATCTACTCTGTTTCTGCTGCAGGCTCAAAATGCCGTTCACTCTCAAACGAGCGGATCATTCTTCAAGGACAAGACAATTTCAGTGTTGATTGGGACGCCGCCTGGTGGCGGATATGACTTGTATTCACGTCTATTTGTCCGCTTCATAGGGGAGCACATTCCCGGCGAGCCAAACGTGGTCGCGCAAAACCGCCCGGGGGCCGGTGGCTTTATCATGGCGCAGTCATTGTTCACCGCAGCTTCCAGGGACGGGCTCACCTTGGGAATGCCTCCGCAAAACGCTCCCACCGAGGAAATCTTGGGAAACCCCGCGGCCAGATTTAAGTCGGCGGAATTTGGATGGATCGGCAGGCTCAACTCCAATGTGCCTATTCACTACGTCTGGCACACCCACCCCGCAAAAACCATCGAGGATGTTAAGACATTTGAACTCCTGTCGGGAGCGGATACGCCGATGAGTACGCAGGCTTTCCCCCCTAAATTGCTAAATCTATTCACGGGAACAAAGTTCAGAGTGATTACTGGATATGAAGGAGGAGCCAAGGTTCGCCTGGCCGTCGAATCCGGAGAGATTCATGCCGGCGTAGCACCGGCGGCATTACTCAAGAGCGAACTCGCGGACTGGTTAAACAACGGCAGGATACGCGTATTGGTTCAGTATGGTCCCGGTAGACACCCAGAGTTTCCAAGCCTTCCGTCGGTGGTGGAACTGGCTCGAAATGCTGAAGACCGAGAGGTCATACGTTTCTTCGTCGGTGGCTCTGCCGTTGGACGGTCCATTGCCACGCCACCTTCCGTTCCTCAAGATCGGCTCGCCACCTTGCGGAACGCGTTTGATCAGATGATCAAAAGCAAATCTTTCACCGAAGAGACGAGGAAGCGAAATATTGAGATCGACCCCATGTCGGGGGAAGACTTGCAAAAGTTGGTCTCGGCTATGAGCGGCCTCCCATCTGCCCTTGTCGAGAGGGCTCGCGGGATCATGCAGACAGTGCAACAAGGGCAGTAGATTACACGTGCTCAACGGGTGAGAGAGCGGGGCCATGACGAACAAGCGCAATGTTCTCTTAATTATAACAGACCAGCACAGAGCTGATCATCTGGGCTGCTGCGGCAACAATTCCGCGAAAGGCCCTGCAACAGCGCCGAACAATCGGCCTTGTTGCATAACTGAAAAATTCTAAACCAAATCAGGCGAGCGTCTCATTGAGCATGGAGATCAGGGATTCGACAATCGTATTGTCCCGATACGGCTTAGGAAAAAACCGCGCTCCCGTTGGAAGATGACTCTCATCGACAATCGTTTTGCCCGAAGCCACAATCAGCTTCACCGGTGGCCAGCGGTTATGGATGTAGTGGGCAAGCTTGATCCCATCCATCGTGCCGGGCATTTCCACATCCGTGAACACTAGGTTGATATCGGAACGGCTTTCGAGAATCCTGATGGCTTCATCGGCGCTGCTGGCCTGAAGAGCTTCAAATCCAGCTTCAATTACCAGCGCCAAAGCGCCCATCCTGATAACCGGATGGTCTTCAACCACGAGAATAATGGATGTGGGATCCGCCATGATTTTCCAAGTGCGGTTCGCACGAACGTGCGAACACGTGGAAATGTTCCCTCCTTTTCGCAGATATTGCCTCCTGCTTTATGCAGCGGTCAGCTCCGCGTTTTCTCCATCGTGGGAAATAGATACGCATACACCGGGCTTTGCATCGGCAATGGTGACAATCGCTTCCAGCTGCCCAGCAAGCGCCTCAACGATCCCAGTGCCAAGACCCGGCTTGGGTTCCTCACCTTCCGGCATGCCGATTCCGTCATCTTTGACGGTGAGATATCTTGTTGCACGGAGCCTCGGAGACGCGGGCCGGCGCCCGCACGGTCTCGACTACGTGACGCGGACGAAGTTGGCTTGTCCAAGTTCGCGTAGGGAAAAGCTGCGCGCGGATGCCGTGAAGCGCGCTTCCCAATCTTCGAAGCCGGCGAGAGTAACAAACCGTTCTGCCTAGGCAAGAACTGACTCGACCTGCGGGGTCCGACCCAATCTGATAGGGGAGTTACGCCGGACCGGTCACACTCACTGGACGGCAGATCGTGGGATCAACTGGGTCTGACATCGACCTCGGGATTCGAGCATAGGGATGGCTCCAGATTTCGAAGAAACGGATCATCCTCCGTCTCGGGTGAGAATACAGGGCCTTCTTGCGGCACAGACATATCGCATACGGCGGTGAAGAACGTCGGCTGGTGAGATCGCCCTTAGGTGCACCACTTTCGCCTTTTCCCATTCCCACAAGAACAGCGTCCTTGCAGGAGAGTTCGGCGAGCTCAAGGAAGGCAGTCCCGAGCAGTTGGCCGTGCGATACGGTGAGAGCGAGAAGGGCCCGCAAGCAAGCACGGTGCGTCCCATTAGCCCACTGCAGTTCATCGACCGAGCGGAGTGAGCCGGCGCCACACAGACGTTCGGGGCGCTCGCGACGGCGACGGTGTGGGAAGTTACGTAGCGATTGGCGCTTGCTTGGAATCCTGATGCGTTAGACATGTGTGGCTTTGATGAGGAGCGGATGTCTCTTGAACGATTTCGCAACGAGGTCACATTCACAGAATGGACTTTCGACCAGGCCATGTCATTTATTGTAACCAGCGGCTCCTCTGCTCCGGAAAACTTAACAGAGGTCAGCCGTTGCGAATTGGAGGGGCCCATGCCGTTCGAAAATAAGTCCGTGACCGTCCTGCTAACGGAGGAGCATCTACGCAAATTACTTGAGAATCACCTCTTGCAGAAAGACGAGATTGACGATCCACTCAAACTCTCGCGCGTGGTCCAGAAATCATTGGACACAAGCCTTGGCCTTCCCGATCGGCCATGGCACGATTGGGATGAGTGGGCGAGAGGGCTATAATAATAGAGCGCATATAGGGCACGGGGCGTCACGCAACTGCACGATAGCTCGTGCAGGGCGCGGACATAATTCCGCTGCACATCGACTGCGGAGATTCGAAGAAGGTTAAGCAAGGATAGGAGATCGCCATGCAAAAGGATTTCAAACAAATTGCCGATGATGTCATGAACGGAGTTGGGCTCATACGCTAGGGAACACCCGATGCGATGAAGGCGTTCGGCGCCCTCTCCAGCGCTGCTACGGCTACACATGCGTTGGATACAAAAACCAAGGAGTTGATGGCGCTTGCAATAGGCATTGCGGTTCATTGCGACGGCTGTGTCGCGTACCACACCAAGATGGCGCATCAACATGGCGCATCCCGGGAAGAGATAGCCGAGACTGTTGCGCTCGTTCTTTATATGGGCGGCGGTCCGGCGGCGGTCTAGGGCGCTGACGCTTTAAGAGCTTACGAACAATTTGCGCAAGCCAGAAGTTGATCTTTCCGTTGACGGTATGGGCTTTTCCGCCGCTGATCTATGCTTGCTCACGAAAACGACGTTATTTCCACCTAAACTTAAGCAGAACTATTTAAGGAACCGATCAGGGGGCGAAAATGACTGCCGTCGATGTAATGACGAGGCATGTGGTCACCGTCAGCTGGAGACACTTCCTTGCGCGCAATCGCGGAATTTACGCAAGACTCATCAGCAGTGCAATCGCGCATTAAGGCGGCGCCTGGTCACAATCGTGAGTGAGGCAAGCATTGAAGATAAGCAGGAACGTGTTGTCATCGGCGGACGCAGAGACGACCGCCCATACAATACCACCATTGCGCCCGCGTGGTCGACGACGCGCCATATCGATTCGGATGCTATGGGGCCACGCCAGAGCTGCGTGCTCGCAATCATATAGGAGAGGGTTGTTTGAATTGTCCTCGCGCCATTCGCGATAAGTGACCCAGGTCAAGGCGCCGACAAATGGTGGCGAGTACAATTTGCTGTCGATTTCAGCGAACGCGGACACGCTTATAAATAGCTTTCCTCGATTTGCTTTCCGTCAAAACGGCGGCGACCGCACGCGCCATGGAGGAAGCGATGTCCACACGAGCAGACGAGGTCATCTGGTTCGATGAGCTCGGGCGCGCTGATGTCGCGCTTGTGGGCGGCAAAAATTCGTCACTGGGTGAAATGGTGCGCCATCTCGCCGCGCGCGGAGTTGCAGTTCCTCCGGGCTTTGCGACTGCGGCGCAGGCATTCTGGCGATTCATTGACTCCAACCAACTCAGGAATTTGATCGTCGCCCAATTGCAAGACCTGCAGGCGGGCCGATCCCCTTTGCCAGAGGTTGGGCAGACGATCCGACGCGCAATCCTTCGCGCAGATTGGCCGAGCGAAACCGCCTCCGCCATTAGCGAAGCCTACCGGGAGCTTTGTCGCCGCGTCGGCAAAACAGACGGCGCCGTGGCCGTGCGCTCAAGCGCAACCGCTGAGGATCTTCCCGACGCAAGCTTTGCCGGGCAGCAGGAGACTTTTCTTAATATCCGCGGCGAAGCTGCCTTGCTCGACGCTTGCCGCCGTTGTTTTGCGTCGCTGTTTACAGATCGCGCCATCAGCTACCGACAGACCAAAGGTTTTGATCACCTGAAGGTTGCGCTTTCGGTCGGTGTGCAAATCATGGTGCGCTCGGACGTCGGCAGCGCCGGGGTCATGTTCACAATCGACACCGAAACGGGCTTCGACAAGATTGTAGTGATCGATGCGGCCTGGGGGCTGGGGGAGACAGTCGTTCAAGGCACGGTCGATCCCGATGAATATCAGGTGTTCAAACCCCTTCTGTCACAGCCGTCGCTGACGCCAATCGTCGAAAAGCGGCTGGGCGGAAAGACGCAAAAGATGATCTACGCGCGCGAAGGCGACCGGCCGACGCGCATCGTGCCGACGTCCAAGGCGGAGCGCGCTGCATTCGTCCTAACGGACCAGGATATCCTGACGCTGGGCCGCTGGGGCTGCGTGATCGAAGAGCACTACGGTTGCCCCATGGATATCGAATGGGCAAAGGACGGCGAGAACGGCGATCTGTTCATCGTTCAGGCACGGCCTGAAACGGTGCAATCACGCAAGGAAGTGGGCGAGTACAAGTCCTACCGGATCAAATCGAAGGGCCGCAAACTGGTTACCGGCCTCAGTATCGGCGAAGCGATCGTCACCGGCCCTGTATGCCTCATCGAGAGCGCCCGCGACATTGATCGCTTCGTCGATGGATCTGTTCTTGTGACGCAGAATACAGACCCCGACTGGGTGCCAATCATGAAGCGGGCGGCCGCGATTGTCACTGACCGCGGGGGACGCACGTCACACGCGGCCATCGTCAGCCGCGAGCTCGGCCTGCCGGCCATTGTGGGAACGGGCGACGCGACGCATCTCCTGTCCGATGGACAGGAGGTCACGGTGTCCTGCGCCGAGGGCGATCAGGGCTTCGTCTACGAAGGTTTCGCGGAGTTCGCGGTGGAGGAGCTGGACTTCAGCAATCTGCCCCCGACACGCACACAGATTATGCTCAACCTTGGAAATCCGGCCGCAGCGTTCCGTTGGTGGCGAATAGCGGCGGACGGGGTCGGGCTTGCGCGCATGGAGTTTGTGGTTAGCAACCACATCAAGGTTCATCCCATGGCGCTGGTGCATTTCGACACGCTCGAAGATCAGGACGCCAAGCAAACAATCGCCCATCTCACCCAGGGCTACACGGACAAGACGGAATATTTTGTTGATCGTCTGTCGCGCGGCCTCGCCCGCATTGCAGCCGCTCAGCATCCTAAACCCGTCATTATTCGCATGAGCGATTTTAAAACCAACGAATACGCCAACCTCATTGGCGGCGCCGCCTTCGAGCCGAAGGAAGAAAACCCGATGATCGGGTTTCGCGGCGCGTCGCGGTATTATTCGCCACGTTATCGCGACGGGTTCGCGTTGGAGTGCAGGGCGATCCGCCGCTTGCGTGAAGAGATGGGCTTCCGAAATGTCATCGTGATGATCCCGTTCTGCCGCTCGATAAAGGAGGCGGACCGTGTCCTTGAGGTTATGGCCGATAACGGCCTGCGGCGCGGCGAGAACGATCTTGAAATCTACGTCATGTGCGAAATCCCCTCGAACGTCATTCTGGCGCAGCGGTTCGCCGAACGGTTCGACGGGTTCTCCATCGGCAGCAATGATCTCACTCAGCTCACGCTCGGCGTTGATCGCGATTCCGAAGAACTTGCGGAGCTGTTCGACGAACAGGACGAGGCCGTGAAGTGGATGATCAGCAGCGTGATCCGCGAGGCGCGCGAAGCCGGCGCCAAGATTGGATTGTGTGGTCAGGCGCCGAGCGATCACCCGGAGTTCGCCGAATTCCTGGTCGAATGCGGCATCGATTCCATCTCCGTCAGCCCCGACAGCTTTATCGCAGTCAAGCGCAAGGTCGCGGCGGCAGAAGCAGCCGGCGCGGACGCCGGAACTTCTACTAGCGATACTGGTCGCCGGTCTCGCTCTCCAAAGCCGTAGAGCTGCTGGCTGCTGACGTTACCTGTCAGTCCGCCCACAAATGGAAGCGCCGGCGAACGAACTTCTCAAATTCGAGAACGAAGAAAAGGACAACGCCAATGCCAAGAATAGCCATCCCATCCAGCAGCGAGATAGCGCGCGTTGCGAATATCAACTGCATGAACGGTGCGTAGGTGAACAGAAGTTGCGCCGCGATGATCGCGCCGACACCGATAAGCACCGCCGGCGTGCCAAAGAGCCCGGTCCAGCTGAAGGATGTCTGATACAGATACCGCACGCTGAACAGGTAAAATATTTCCATGACCACGAGGGTGTTGACGACGATCGTGCGCGCCTCCTCGATCGGTAGCCCACGCGCCTCGGCCCAAAAGAACATACCGAATGCGCCGACGACAAACAGCAACGACACGACCGCGACTCGCCAAATCAAGAGTCCGGACAGGATCGGCTCGTCCGGGGCGCGGGGTGGGCGCTGCATGGCGCCGGGTTCCGTCGGTTCGAAGGCGAGCGTCAGCCCGAGAGCGACCGCCGTGACCATATTGACCCAGAGAATCTGAGCCGGCGTCATCGGCAAGGTCAGGCCAAACAGAATAGCCGCAATGAAGGCCAACGCCTCACCGCCGTTGGTCGGCAGTGTCCAGCCGATCACCTTCTTGATATTGTCATAGACGGTGCGCCCCTCGCGCACCGCCGCAACAATCGATGCAAAATTGTCGTCGGCCAGCACCATCTCGGCGGCTTCCTTTGCTGCCTCCGTGCCTTTTTGCCCCATAGCGATGCCGACATTCGCCCGCTTCAGGGCGGGAGCGTCGTTGACGCCGTCACCTGTCATGGCAACCACGGCGCCTTGCGCCTGCAAGGCTTCGACTATGCGCAGCTTCTGCTCCGGGCTAGTGCGGGCGAAGACCGTCATGTCACGCGCAGCATTGCTAAACGCCGCATCGTCCAGACCTTCCAACGCCTCGCCGGTAATCACAGCGTCGTGGCTGTCGAGACCGAGCTGTCGTGCGATGGCGCTCGCCGTGGCTGCGTGATCCCCGGTGATCATCTTCACGCGGATGCCCGC